>MNSZ01000063.1 GCA_001916715.1 Firmicutes bacterium CAG:24053_14 | reverse complement strand
GTGATTAGAGGTCGAAAAAGGTGTAGGAGAGCCGGTTATTTCTTGACTACTCCTACACCTATGGCCTAAAAGTGGCGTGGGGACTGGATTTGATGCTTCCACAATATATTTATATTGCAAAGGGGGTGGGGATTTGATATAATATATTAGTTTCAAAAATGGGGTAATTTGCGAATAAACGAGGATCTGTATATGAGCGTTAATTCACTGAACGATATATGGCAGGCGGTGCTGGGCGTGCTGGGTCAGAACCTGACGGACACGGCCATTTCCACCTGGTTTGAGGATTGCGAGCCGGTCGAGATCGACGGCAGCACCCTTGTTCTCAAGACAAGCTCGGATTTTAAGCGCGACATTATAGTTAAGCGCTTTGCCGAGACTATAAAAAACGCGATGAGCGACATTTTTTCGACCGAGTTCACCATCAAAGTGCTCACCGAGGACGAGCTTGGCGACTATGAAGAGCGCAAGGCCGACAACGATCCCCTGCCCGAGATGGCAGGCTACACCTTCGATCGCTTCATCGTCGGAAACTCCAACAAGTTTGCGCACAATGCCGCCGTTGCCGTCGCGCACAAGCCCGGCAGCGCGTACAATCCTCTGTTTATCTACGGTAACTCCGGCCTGGGCAAGACGCATCTGCTGCTGGCCATCGGCCAGTATATACGCGAGAATAATCCACGTGCGAAAATTGCCTACATAAAGGGCGATGAGTTCACAAATCAGCTGCTGAAGTCCATCAAAGAGGGCACGGGCGAGGAATTTCGCATGAAATACCGCAACGTTGATCTCTTCCTCGTTGACGATATCCAGTTCATCGCCGGCAAGCAGGCCACGCAGGAGGAGTTTTTCCACACCTTCAACAACATTTACGAGGCCGGTCACCAGATAGTAATCACCTCCGACCGTCCGCCAATTGAGATGAGCCTGCTCGACGACCGTCTTATGAGCCGCTTCCAGGGCGGACTGATGGCGGATATCCAGCCGCCGGACATTGAAACGCGCATGGTGATAACCCGTGCCAAGGCAGCGCAGCTCGGCCTCGTTCTGGAGGACGATGCGGTAGCATACATTGCAGAGACGATAACCTCGAATGTGCGCCAGATCGAGGGTGTCATAAAGCGCCTTACGGCGTACAGGGAAATACTCGACAGCACCATCGACACCGCCGCCGTCAAGCGCGCTATAAAGGACGTTGTGCGCATCGGGACATTCATCCCCTCGCCGCAGCTCATCATCCGCGAAAGCGCGCGTTATTTCCAGCTCTCCGAGGAGGATCTGCGCGGACAGAACCGCAGCAAGGCAACGGCCACCGCGCGTCAGATATCCATGTATCTTATCCGCACGCTCACCAATCTTCCGCTCAAGGAGATCGGCGCAGAGTACGGCGACAGAAACCACTCGACGGTGCTTTCGTCCATCCGCAAGGTCGAGGAGATGATAAAGGAAGACCCCATGTATTCCGCCGCCGTCCGCGATATAACCTCAAATATAAATTCGCAATAATTTTAGAGGCGCTTTGACGCAGCTACGGATACGGTGATTGCGGTGTCCCGGTGTCGAAGTTACTGACCAAACCGTGAAACTCTCGCGCTACGCAAGGTCGTGCTATATTAGTGCAAAATTAGGCTGCACCCCATTGTCTTCCCCTTGCGGAGCTTGAGGGGAAGATGCCGCTTGCGGCAGATGAGGTGTAATTATATCCGCGCCGTAGGCGCTACTTTGTTTCAATATGTATCGGTTTTGCCGGCACCAAAATCCATAGCTGTAGGGAACGGATTTATCCGTTCCGCATATACCGGTTTCGTCGGCAGTTTCCGGTCGGGCTGACGCAATGAATGTATCGGTATAATGTGAATTCGCATCTAAAAATGTGGCGGTTAGCACCGCAGATTTGATAACACCTCATCCGTCACCAAGGTGACACCTTCCCCTCAAGCTCCGCAAGGGGAAGACAATGGGGTGCAGCCTAATTTTGCACTAATATAGCACGACCTTGCGTAGCGCGAGAGTTTCACGGTTTTGTCGGTAACTTCGACACCGGGACACCGCAATCACCGTATCCGTAGCTGCGTCAAAGCGCCTCTAAAAAAGCGCGAAACGTCGCGGTTTCAACCATTGTTTCATTACCTTGCTACCATAAAACGTAGCTTGCACTAACGCAGCGCGTGGCAACCACGGTTTCCTCCGCACCCTCGATACCGGGCAACCAGAGATAAGCGTATCCGTAACTGCGTCAATTCGCCACTAAAAAAAACAACAAAGGAATGTTGATTGTTTGTTTTTTTGTGTTGAAAACTTGGGGTCAAAATTTTGTGTGTTGAAAGACTTAAATTTGTGAACATTTTTGTCAACACAAAAAATCGAGGCGTATCAAGCGAGTTTTCGACTTTTCCACAATAATTTCAACTACTGCTAATACTACTGAACTTAAAAAGATTTATTTATATATCATTCTATTTTTTTCGTTTTTAACGGGAGGAACGTTATGAAATTTTCATGTGAAAAGCACATTCTTCAGGCAGCCGTTGCAGTCTGCGCAAGAGCGGCCGCCGCGAAAAGCCCCATCCCGACGCTCGAGGGCGTTCTGCTCGAAGCCGGCGAAAGGCTTAGAGTAACGGGGTACGACCTTAAAAAAGGCATATATACGACCGTCGAGGCCGACGTTTCCGCGCCCGGCAGCATAGTCCTCGACGCGAAGCTATTCGGCGAGATGGTGCGCCGCATGCCCGACGGCATGGTGACGATATTCTCCGACGAGGATAACAAGACCACCGTCAAGTGCGGCAAGACCGAGTTCTCGTTCATGGGCATGGACAGCGGCGAGTACCCCGAGCTGCCCAGCGTTGACGGAATAAGAAGCTACAAAATAAATCAGGGCGTGCTCAAGAGCATGATAAACCAGACAATGTTCGCGATCAGCGATAACGACAGCCGCCCGGTGTACACAGGCTCGCTGTTCGAGGTCGAGGCCGGAACGCTGGCCATGGTCTCGGTTGACGGCTACCGCCTCGCGATACGCCGCGAGCACATCGAAGGCCCCGAGGAGCACAACGAGTTTATCGTGCCCGGCACGGCGCTTTCGGATATCGAGCGCATCAGCGCAAGCGACTCGGAGGAGGATACGAACATATTCGTCGGCGCAAACCACGTCTCGTTCACCGTCGGCAGCACCGTAGTCATAAGCCGCCGGCTCGAGGGCGACTTCCTAAACTACCGCAAGGCGATGCCCGATACCTTCAAGATCCATATCAAGGTCGGCAGAGGCGAGCTTTTGAAGGTCGTTGACCGCGTCGCGCTGATCATCGACGAAAAGACCAAAAACCCCGTGCGCATGACCTTTAACGATAACTTCATCGACTGCCTGTGCAACACACCGATAGGCAAGGCCGAGGACGTGTGCTTTGCCGAGGGCAACGGCGATGGTCTCGAGATCGGCTTCAACGGCAAGTATCTCATGGACGCCTTGAAGGCCGCCCCGGCCGACGAGCTGGATCTGTGCCTGAACAGCAATACCTCGCCCTGCATCATAGTCCCCTGCGACGGCAGCGATAAGTTTAAATACATGATCCTCCCGATAAGATTAAGAAGTTAAAAATTCATGCAATGAATTTTTAACTTCAATGAATAGTGAATGATGAATAATGAATAATGAATAATTGCTGTATTCGCCCGGAGGGCGAATGAAATTTAAATTCGAGCGACCTTTGGCCGCAGCGGAGAGCTAATAGCTGATAGTTAATAGGTTATAATTAAACCCCTCGGCAGCAAAGCTGCCTGCTCCCCTTGACAGGTGAGCCAATGGAGTGCGGCAAAAAACTAAATACCGCATTAACGTAGTGCGTGGCAGCTACGGTTTCCACCAATGTTCCGAACCGGGCACTAACATAAACGTAAAGGAGCGGCGTTAATTCGCCTCTGAAAAAATGGATGTAGAGATAAGTACAGAGTTTATAAAGCTTGATGCGCTGCTGAAGTTTGCGGCGCTGGTGGGCACGGGCGGCGAGGCGAAATACGTCATCGCCGAGGGTCTTGTAGAGGTAAACGGCGAGGTGTGCACCATGCGCGGCAAAAAGCTGCACGCGGGCGACACGGTAACCTTTGCCGGCGAGACCGTCAAGATAACAAGATGAGAATAAACCGCATCGCCCTCAACGGCTTTCGCAATTACGACTTTGAAACGGCTGACTTCTCGCCCGGCACGAACGTCATTTACGGCGAAAACGCGCAGGGCAAGACCAATCTGCTGGAGTCGGTGTACATGCTCGCGATGGGCAGAAGCTTCCGCACCCGGTTTGACAGGGAGCTTATAGGCTTCGGCTGCGACAGCGCGGAGATACTCGCCGACGTCGTGAGCCACGAGCGCGAGCAGACCGTAAGGATACTGCTGCGCAGCGGCGTGAGAAAGCAGATAACCGTAAACTCGGTGAAAAAAACCGCGTCGGAGCTGGGCGAAACGCTGAACGTCGTGCTGTTCTGCCCGGACGATCTGAACCTGATAAAGGAGGGCGCGGCGGCGCGCAGGCGGCTTATGGACAACGCGATAAGCCAGATCCGGCCGCGCTACGCCGAGTACCTTTCGCAATTTAACAAATTCTACGAGAGCAAAACGCGCATACTCAAGGACTGGCGCGAGAAGCCCTCGCTTCTGGATACGCTCGACGAGTTTTCCGACGGCATGTGCCGCACCTCGGCGCAGCTTATCCGATACCGCGCCTCGTTCGCCGCGCGCCTTGCCGATGAGGCCGCGCCCATACACAGCGAGTTTTCCGGCGCGGACGAGAAGCTCGGCATTGAATACTCCACCGTGTCCGCGGTCAAGGACCCGACCGCCTCGGCAAAGGAGATCTTCTACGACCTGTGCGACCACATGGAGGCGCACCGCCGCGCCGAGCTTGACAGCGGCCAGTGCCTTTCCGGCGCGCACAAGGACGACCTGATAATCAGCATAAACGGCAAAAATGCGCGCAGCTTCGCAAGCCAGGGCCAGACGCGCACCGCCGCGCTTTCCATAAAGCTTGCCGAGCGCGAGATCTATCTCGACGAGACCGGCGAATATCCGATACTGCTGCTCGACGATGTGCTGTCCGAGCTTGACACGAAGCGGCAGGAGTTCGTGCTCAACCGCATCGGCGGCGGGCAAACGCTTATAACCTGCTGCGAGGATGAGGGCATCTCGCGCCGCACCGGCGGCAAGGTGCTGCACGTCGGAAACGGGAGGATCGGCTGATGTATCTGCATCTGGGCGCGGGCGCGGTCGTCCGCAAGGACAGCATCGTCGGCGTGTTCGACCTCGATAACACCAGCCAGTCGCACCTTACGAGAAAGTACCTCGCCGCAGCCGAAAAAAGCGGCTACGTCGTGAACGTCGCCGAGGATATTCCTAAAAGCTTCGTCGTCTGCCAAGGCGCCGACGGCATGACCGTGTATCTGAGCCAGATGTCGCCCCAAACCCTCTTCAAGAGATTTTTGGAAGCGATTTGAGGCAAATATGGTTTATGCCATTGTTCCGAACCGGGACACCGCAATAAACGTATCCGTAGGAGCAGTAATGCGCCTCTAAATGTCTTCCCCTCAAGCTACGCAGGGGAAGGCAAAAGGGACGGTCTGTGACCGCCCCAATGAATAATGAATGATGAATAATTAATAGTGAATAATTGCTGATACAGTTGTTGCGTCAGCACGACCGGAAACTGCCGACCAAACCGCAACAAACGGAACGGATAAATCCGTTCCCTACAAGGGTGCAGGGGAAGGCAATGGGGTGCAGACGAGATTTTGCACTAAAATAGCACAATCTCTCGGGATGCGAGGCACACATGGTTTCCACCAATGTCTCGATACCGGGCCCACGCAATAAAAACAAAAAACCGGAGTCGGTTCGCCTCTAAAAAAGCGAGGCACACACGGTTTCCACCGCACCTTCGAACCGGGCTGACGCAATAAATGTATCGGCACAATGTAAATGCGCCACTAAAAATGCGCCTCTAAAAAAAACTTGTACGGAAACGTACAAGTTTTGCCCGGAAACAAGGGTATATATGAAGAGGCTTTTTCAAAAGCAGAGCAAATTACAATGAAAGGCGATAGAAAATGTCGGATATTAACGAGAAGATAACGCAGGAATATGACGCATCGAAGATCCAGGTGCTCGAAGGGCTTGAGGCGGTCAGAAAGCGCCCGGGCATGTACATCGGCTCGACGTCGTCGTCGGGTCTGCACCACCTTGTGTACGAGATCGTCGATAACTCCATCGACGAGGCGCTGGCCGGATACTGCGACCGCATCGAGGTCATCATCGAGCCGGGCGACGTTATCTGCGTGCGCGACAACGGCCGCGGCATCCCCGTGGATATCCAGGAGCAGACCGGCAAGAGCGCACTCGAGGTAGTGTTCACCGTGCTGCACGCCGGCGGCAAGTTCGGCGGCGGAGGCTACAAGGTATCCGGCGGCCTGCACGGCGTCGGCGCATCGGTCGTCAACGCAATGAGCGAGTGGCTCGTCGTCCACGTCCACAAAAACGGCAAGATCTACGAGATGAAGTTCTCGCGCGGCAACATCACGCAGGAAATGCGCATCGTCGGCGACACCGACCGCACCGGCACGACCGTCCGCTTCAAGCCCGACCCCGAGATGTTCGACGACACGATCTACGACTACGACACGCTGCACACGCGCATGCGCGAGCAGGCCTTCCTCAACGGCGGCCTTTACATCTCCACCGAGGACAAGCGCGAGGGCAAGGAGCAGAAGGACGAGATGTGCTACGCCGGCGGCATCCGCGAATTTGTTTCGTTTATAAACCAGAACAAAACGCCGCTGCACAACGAGGTCATCTACATGAAGGGCGAAAGATCCGACTCCGAGGCCGAGATCGCCCTGCAATACAACGACAGCTATAACGAGGTCATAGTCTCGTTTGCGAATAACATCCACACGCCCGAGGGCGGCATGCACGAAACCGGCTTCCGCACGGCGCTCACGCGAGTATTGAACGCCTACGGAACCAAGGTCGGCATTCTGAAAAACGACGATAAGCTCTCCGGCGAGGACTGCCGCGAGGGCATGACCGCGATCATCTCCGTCAAGCTCACCGAGCCGCAGTTTGAGGGACAGACCAAGGCAAAGCTCGGCAACAGCGAGATGCGAACATTGGTAGACAGTGTGGTATCCGATAAGCTCGAGCAGTTTTTGGAGGAAAACCCCGCCGTCGGCAAGGCAATACTCGACAAGGCGATGACCGCCTCCCGTGCGCGCGAGGCTGCGCGCAAGGCGCGCGAATCGGTGCGCAGAAAGACGGGGCTTGAGTCCGGCCAGATGCCGGACAAGCTGCGCGACTGCAACGAGCGCGACGCGTCGCTGACAGAGCTGTACATCGTCGAGGGCGACTCGGCAGGCGGCTCGGCCACCCAGGGCCGCGACTCGCGTTATCAGGCGATCCTGCCGCTTTGGGGCAAGATGCTCAACGTCGAAAAGGCGCGCGCGGACAAGGTCTATGGCAACGATAAGCTCGCACCGGTCATAACCGCGCTGGGCGCAGGCATCGGCGACGAGTTCGACGTAAACAAGCTAAGATACCACAAGATAGTCATCATGGCTGATGCCGACGTTGACGGTGCGCACATCCGCACCCTTATGCTGACCTTCTTCTTCCGCTTCATGCGTCCGCTCATCGAGCAGGGCTATGTGTATTCCGCAGTGCCGCCGCTGTATAAGCTCTCGCGCGGCAAGACCACGCGCGTGGCTTTCTCCGACGAGGAGCGCGACCGCGTCTCCGCCGAGCTGCGCGGCGATAACCCGAACGCAAAGGTCGATATTTCGCGCTTCAAGGGCCTCGGCGAGATGGATCCGCACGAGCTGTGGGAGACGACCATGAACCCCGAAACGCGCACCCTGCGCCGCATCTGTCTCGAGGACGCGGTCAAGGCCGACGAGATTTTCACCATCCTCATGGGCGAGCAGGTCGAGCCGCGCAAGGCCTTCATCGAAGAAAACGCCAAATACGCCGTCAACCTTGATTTTTAATAGCGATTTTTTAGAGGCGATTTTCCGCAGTCACGGATACGGTGATTTCCGGTGTCCCGGTTCGGGACATTGGCGGAAACCGTGGTTGCCACGCGCTGCGTTAGTGCGATGCTGATTTTTGCACCGCACTCCATTGGCTCACCTGTCAAGGGGAGCAGGCAGCTTGCTGCCGAGGGGTTGACAGCTATTAACTATCAGCTGTTAGCTCTCCGCTGCGGCCACAGGTCGCTCGTAGGGAACGGATTTATCCGTTCCGCTTGTAACGGTTTTGCCGGCAGTTTCCGGTCGGGCTGACGCAACAAATGTATCGGCACAATGTAAAAGCGCCTCTAAAAAAGCGCCACTAAAAAATGTGGCGGCTAACGCCGCAGATATAATCACACCTCATCCGTCGCAAGCGACACCTTCCCCTCAAGCTACGCAGGGGAAGGCAATTAGGTGCAAACAAGATTTTGCACTAATATAGAACAATCTCCCGGGGAGCGAAACAATATGGTTTCCGCCATTGTTAAGAACCGGGATACTGTAATAAAAACAAAAAACCGGAGTCGGTTCGCCTCTGAAAAAGCGAAACAATATGGTTTCTACCATTGTTACGACACCGGGTTCACGCAATAAACGTATAGGAGGAGCGCTAAAGCGCCACTAAAAAAATGGCAAGTAAGAATAAGGATTATAAACCTGAAGACATTGCTTTTCCAGATCAGCACATAGTCCAGTCGGAGCTGGTCGGCGAAATGACGACGAGCTATATCGAATACGCGATGAGCGTCATCATCGGCCGTGCGCTGCCCGACGTGCGCGACGGCCTCAAGCCCGTGCACCGCAGAATTTTGTATGCAATGTACGAGGATAACCTGACGCATGACAAGCCGTTCCGCAAATGCGCGACGGCGGTCGGCGACGTGCTGGGCAGATACCATCCGCACGGCGACGCATCGGTGTATGATGCACTGGTGCGACTGGCGCAGGACTTCTCGATGCGATATCCGCTGATCGACGGCCACGGCAACTTCGGCTCGGTCGATGGCGACCCCCCGGCCGCATATCGTTACACCGAGGCGCGCATGGCGCGCATGTCCGACGAGATGCTGCGCGATATCGAGAAGGACACGGTCGATTGGGACCCGAACTTCGACGAAACGCGCAAGGAGCCGCGTGTGCTGCCGTCAAGATTCCCGAACCTGCTGGTGAACGGCTCGTCGGGGATCGCGGTCGGCATGGCGACGAATATTCCGCCGCATAACCTCACCGAGGTCATCAACGCGTGCATCTGCGTGCTGGACAATCCCGAGGCGACGATGAACGAGCTTTTGCAGCACGTCACCGGCCCCGATTTCCCGACAAGGGGCATCATTCTCGGCCGCTCTGGCATCCGCCAGGCGTACATGACCGGCCGCGGCAAGGTCATCATGCGCGCGCGCACCGAGTTTGAGGAGTTCGGCAAGGACAGAACGAGAATCATCGTCACCGAGCTTCCGTATCAGGTCAACAAGCGCCAGCTCATCGCAACGATCGCGGAGAACGTGCGCGATAAGCGCATCGAGGGCATATCCGACCTGCGCGACGAAACCGACCGCAACGGCATGCGCATCGTCATTGAGCTAAAGCGCGACGCAAATCCGCAGGTCGTGCTCAATCGCCTGCTGACGCAGACCCAGATGCAGACGAGCTTTTCGATAAACATGCTGGCGCTGGTAAACAACCAGACCCAGCCGAAGATACTAAACCTGCGCCATATCATCGACGAGTACCTCACCTTCCAGGAAGAGCTGATCGTGCGCAGAACGAAATACGACCTCAAAAAGGCCGAGGAGCGCGCCCACCTGCTGGAGGGTCTGCTCATCGCGCAGGATAACATCGACGAGGTCATCCACATCATCCGCAACAGCTACGATAACGCAAAGCAGAACCTGATGGAGCGCTTCGGCCTGTCCGACGTACAGGCGCAGGCGATACTGGACATGCGCCTGAAATCGCTCCAGGGCCTCGACCGCGAGAAGCTGGAGAACGAGTACCGCGAGCTTGAGGAGCGCATTGCCTACTTCAAGGAGCTGCTCGCCGACCCCGAAAAGATCAAGGGCGTGCTCAAGGACGAGCTGATCGAGATCCGCGAAAAGTACGGCGACGAGCGCAAGACCGAGATCCAGGACGTCGAGGACGAGATCGACATCGAGGACCTGATCGAGGAGGAGGACTGCGTCTACACCCTCACGCACAACGGCTATATCAAGCGCCTGCCGACCGCCGAGTACCGCGCACAGGGCCGCGGCGGCAAGGGCGTCAAGGCCATGGCCACGCGCGAGGAGGACTATGTCGAAACGGTGTTCACCGCCTCCACGCACGACAGTATCCTGTTCTTCACGAACCTCGGCAAGGTGTATGTCCGCAAGGGCTACCGCATCCCCGAGGCCGGACGCTCGGCGCGCGGCCAGAATATTGTCAATATCATCCCCACCGACCCCGGCGAGAAGGTCAGCGCCATGATCGCCGGCCGCGGCGTGACCGAGGATAACTACCTCGTGTTCGTCACGCGCAACGGCACTGTCAAGCGCACCGCGCAGTCGGCGTTCAAGAACATACGCTCAAACGGCATCCGCGCCCTGTCGCTGGACGAGGGCGACGAGCTGATAAGCGTTTTGCAGACCACCGGCGAGGATAAGATCCTGCTTGCAACGCACGACGGCATGGCCATCTGCTTTGCCGAGACCGACGCGCGCGCAATGGGACGCGATGCGGTCGGCGTGCGCGGCATCCGCCTGCGCGAGGGCGACTATGTCGTCGGCGCGGGCATCGCGGCCGAGGGCGCGGCGATACTGAGCATAACCGAAAACGGCTGCGGCAAACGCACCGATGTCGGCGAATACAGCGTGCAGAACCGCGGCGGCATGGGACTTAAAAACTACAACGTCACCGATAAAACAGGCCCCGTCGCAGACGTCGTTATTGTCACCGGCGACGAGGATCTGCTTGTCATCTCCGACGACGGCACGATAATCCGCATGGACGTCGGCAGCATAAGCCTGCTTTCGCGCAGCACCCAGGGTGTGCGCGTCATGCGCCTGACCGGCGACGCGAAGGTGATCTCCATTGCACACACAGTCAAGGAAGATTCTGCGGAGGCGGATTCTCCGGAGGCGAGAGAAGAGAGCTGAGAGCTGTTAGCTGAGAGCCGATGGTGTGCGGTGCAAAATTCAGCAACGCACTACTGGGTTGCGAGGCAACTATGGTTTCCTCAGTACCCTCGATACCGGGTTCACGCAATAAGCGTATCCGTATCAGCGTCAATTCGCCACTAAAAAAACTGCATCGTACTACAACAAAGTACGATGCAGTTATTGTTTTTGCTGAGGTTTTGAATCGGGCGCGCGGAATTTATTACCGCACCTGCGTTACGCGAAGCGCTACGGTTTCGTCAGCACTCTAGAACCGGGCAACCGCAATATGCGTATCCGTAGTTGCCCAAAGCGCCTCTAAAAAACGCGAAACGTCATGGTTTTCACCAATGTCCCGAACCGGGCTACCGCAAAACTCAGCTTGCACTACCGGGTTGCGTAGCAGTCACGGTTTATTCCATTGTTCCGAACCGGGCCACCAGAGATAACCGTATTGGTAGCTGCGTCAATTCGCCTCTAAAAATTACTCCTTGACGGTCTCCTCGTCGGATGCTTCGGGAGCAGGCTGCTCTGCCTCGATGACGGTTTCGTCTGCTGCCTGAGCGGAGGCTGCGGCTGCTTTTTCGGCTGCTGCTGCGGCTATGGCTGCTTCTGCTGCTGCGTAAGCTGCGGCGTAGGCTTCCGGAGTGTAGCCGACGTCTTCGTCGTTATCCTCTGCAGCTGCGGCTGCGAGGGCTGCTTCCTTATCCTTGGCTGCCTTGCTTGCGATGAACGCGAAGATCACGCCGAGGATCGCGGCTCCTGCCAGGACGCAGATAGCGGTCAGATGGAGCGAGCCGGTGTATTCCTGAACGGGAACAAAATCGAGCTTTGCCGCGGTCTCGCCGACATAGTTGCCTGCCGAGTCAACACGGATGGTGTAAACATAATCGTGGAACTTGGTGACAAGTCCGGTGACGAGGACTGCAACTGCCATGATGGCTGCGATCAGGCTCAGGGTCTTGCCGGTGCGCTTGCTGCCGTTGACTGCCGCAACGATGCCGAAGATACCGGCGATGATGCCGAGGACGGCTGCAACTGCCAGAGCAACGTACATGCCGATACGGACATAAACCTCGCTCTTGATGTCGGCTTCCTGATCCTGCAGGTACTGCTCTGCCTTGTCGCAGAGAATCTCGCACTTTTTAAGGTCGAGCATCGGGTAGCCGTTCTTCTCAACGACTGCGCCGTTCTCGTCTACTTTATACATGTTGGAGATGACGTACTCGCCGAACGCCTCGTAAGCCTCTTCGTTTACATGTGCGCGGCCGTCTTCCTTGACGATGAGGTTGTCGGGGATATCGAGGCCGAACTCGATTGCCAGATACTCGGGCAGGGACTTAACGGTCTGCTCGCCGCCGTAGAAGCTGAAGCAGGGCTGCATGCCTTCAAAAAGTGATCTTGCGCCCTCTGCCAGGGTGATCTCGCCCTGCTCGAAAACGGAAAGCTGAGCCTTGCCGTCTTCAAGCTGACCCTTTGCCGTAGCAAGCTTGTTTGCGCCTGCTGCGAGGTCCTGACGGCCTGCCGCGAGCTTTGCCTCGCCTTCTGCGAGCTGCTTCTCGGCCTCTGCAAGCTGCTTCTTGCCGGCTTCGAGCTCCGCAAGGCCGTCTTCATAGGCTTTGAGCTGAGCCTTGCCGTCGGCGACCATCTGGTTGATGTATGCCGGGAAGTCTGTTACATCTGAGGGAATGTTCAGACCCATCTTGGACGCGATGGGACGGACAACGGAAACAAACCACACCTGCGCGCTGTCAAAGCCGGGCAGCTTTGCGATGGTGCCGTCGCGGAACTGGACGTACTGGTTGAGATAGGGCAGCAGCGGCTCGATCTTCGCGAGCTTTTCCTTGCCTTCGTTATAAGCTTGAGTGTTGGCGTCGATAATAGCCTGGCCCTCTGCGAGCTTCTTCTTGCCTGCTTCATAGGCTGCATAGCCCTCTGCAAGAGTTTTCTCGCCTGCTGCGAGGGTAGCCTTGCCTGCGGCATAGTCGCTCAGACCCTTTGTGTACTGGCTGAGACCGTCGGTGTAGGTTCCGACACCGGTCAGGTAGGTCTCTTCGTTCTCTTTGAGCTGGGCAATGCCTGCCCGCGCCGTTTCAAGATTCTCTCTTGCGAAGGCGGCGTCAGCATGCTTATAGTCGTTGATATTCAGCACGTCACGAACGCCGGCGACGCAGGCGAACAGTCCGAATATGCACGCGAGGATAAGGATGATGCTGAAGACCATAAGTAATACTCGTTTCATTTTATTCCTCCCTAATTATGTATAAAATATTACTTAATGACTTAAATAAAAAGTTACAGACTGTCGAAAAACTATGCTGCAAATGAAAAGTAATAGAGCAGCAGGGGAGCACGAGGGGGCAAAGGCCCCACTCGCAATTAGATTAATAGCCATCAAAAACGCCTGATTTATCAGGCTTTTTGACGAGCGCAGCGAGATTTTTCGTGAAAACTTGTTTTCACAAAAAATGTGGCGTTTTTTGAAGCGTGCAAAAAAGTCACAGACTTTTTTGACACGCTGAAAAAGTTAAAAGCCAATACAAATCTCCCAATTTTGTTGGACTTTTGTCAGTGTAACACACAATGTCAAAATAGTAAAGAAGAAATGACAAAGTTTTTGAAAAATAATTAACTTTTTTCTTAGTAAATTTGCCTAAAAAAAGCGGTCTGGCCAAATGATATTTAAAAAACTTGGCCAAACCGCCGAATATGTTACACTCTCCTGTTTACATATTATACACAACTCACCGGTTAAATTGTGAACAATATATGAACAGCACGTTAATTAATTCAAATTATTTTAGAGGCGCTTTACTGCACCTACGGATACGGTTATCTCTGGTAGCCCGGTTCGAGAGTACGGAGGAAACCGTGCGGCTTCGCCGCAGCCGAGAGCTAATGGCTGATAGTTAATAGGCTTTAATTCAACCCCTCGGCGGCAAAGCCGCCTGCTCCCCTTGAAAGGTGAGCCAATGGGGTGCATCCTAAAATTCAGCAGCGCACTACCGGGTTGCGTAGCAGTCGCGGTTTATTCAAATGTCTCGAACCGGGCCACTGCAATATATGTATCCGTAGCTGCCTCAATTCGCTATTAAAAGAACGGCGAGGAAGGCGAAGCTGACGGCGGAGAACAGGGCGAGGAAGCGGCCGGAGTTCCCGGGCGCATGGCGAGTGTATTCGCGGAATGTGATGAGGCTTGCGAGGGACGCGACGAGCGTGCCCGCTCCGCCGATGTTCACGCCGACGAGCAGGCCTCGATAGTCGTCGGTGAAGCGGCTGAGGAGTATCGCCGCCGGAACATTGCTTATCACCTGGCTGGTCAGCGCGGATACGAGCATCGCTCCGTGCGAAAGCAGCCGTGCAAACAGCGCGTGGACAGCCTCCATGCGCGAAAGATTGCCGGAAAAGGTGAAGAACGCGGCAAAGGTCGCAAGCAGCCCCCAGTCCACCGTTTTAAGCGCATGGCGATCGAGCGCGAGCAGCGCCGCCGCAATGACGACAAGCCCCACGGCGTAGGGCACGGCGCGCAGCACCATCGCAACGGCGAGGGCAAACAGCAGCCCATAGACTGCGGCGCGGCGTCCGTTTACGCTGACGGCGGCGTCCGGCACGCTAAGCCGCGTGCGAGGAAACGCAAAGCAGCAGAGCAGTATAAGCACCGTTGACATCGCAAAGGGCGGCAGCATGATCGACAGAAACTCGCTCGTCGGGATATTGTAATAGCTGAAGAGATAGAGATTCTGCGGATTTCCGAAGGGCGTGAGCATGCCGCAGAGGTTCGCCGCGCAGTTTTGCAGAACAAACAGCAGCGGAATGTGCTTATCCTGCCCTGTCGAGTGCATGACGAACCAGCTCAGCGGCAGGAAGGTAAGCAGTGCCGTGTCGTTTGTGAGCAGCATCGAGCCGAGCATGGTGATTATTATAAGCATCGCCGCAACGCTGCGCACCGTGCCGAAGGTGCGCACGAGCCGCTGCGACAGCGCAGCGAAAATATTGAGGTCACGCAGGGCGGCGACGACGGCCAGCACGCTGAACAGGCACGCGAGCGTTTTCAGATCGTAGTACCCCAGATACTGCGCATCCGGCGGCACGAAAAACGCCGTGACCGCGGCAAGCAACAGCGAGATCAGCAGCATCGCATTCGCCCTGCACCATGAAGCTGCCTGCATTTTACCCCCTGTGCGCCCTTATCGAGTCGCGCATGCGCTCAAGCCCGGTCTTTATGATCGAGCGCGGCATGGCGAGATTCAGGCGGATACAGCCCTCGGCGTTTCCGACGAACAGGGCGTTCGTGCCGCGTCTGTCTATTATCTCGTCGAAATTATACATTTAAACGTCTCCTTTTGTCAGATATGTCGGATATATTATAGCCGCGCACAGGCAGCGGCGCAAGCGGATGTTGAAGCGCCGCGAAAAATGTGGTATACTCTGCTGTACAATCGACAAGGAGGCAGCATCATGCCGGAAAAGATAAAGGAAAACAAGGGAAAAATAGTGTTCATCATCGGCGCCGTGTGCCTTGCGGCAGGCGCTGTGCTTTTAATACTCTGGCTTCTCGGCATTGCGGCGATAAAGGCCGCGTTCAGCCCTGTCCAGTGCATCCTCGCCGTTGTCATCGGCGCGCTCGTGCTTTGGCTCGGCAGGCTTATGCCCAAAAGCGAAAAAGACGCGCAAAACTGAACTGAATACGCAAAACGCCCCGGCTTCATCCGAAGCCGGGGCATTGCTTTTGCATCACTCTTGCGCTTGCCGCGCGTTGTACGCAATGAAATTATCTATAAGCTCAAGGTCGATGCCGTAGAATTTTTCGCGCTTGACGGTTTTGGTTATCAATAGCCCGGAGTTTTTCACAACGGCAAGCTTTTTGCGCACGGTCTCGCCGCTCCTGTTCAAGTGTGCGCACAGCTCGCCCATTGAAACACCGTTTTCGGAAAACAGCCGCGCCTGAATAAGCACGCTGTAAAGCTCGTATATGATCTCGCTGTCGGCATCGGGCAGCGACCCGATATTCAGCGAATAATGCGTCAAAAGCGCCGAGCGCTTTTCGAGCGCGTCACGCAGCGCGGACATCGATTTTTCTATGACCGATATGAACATCTCGACAAACGGCGTAAGATCGCCCTTGTTCTGCGGCCGGTTGCAGACCTTAAATGCATTGTTGTAGTCTCCGAGATTTTCCTTTATCGTGTACGACAGGCGATAGCCCGACACCGGCTCAAGCTCCTTGGCCATCATGCAGCTGCTGATAAAGCGGTTGAGCCTGCCGTTTCCGTCGTAAAACGGGTGGATATAGCCGAGCAAATAGTGAAACACTGCCGTGCGCAGCAGAAGCTCCTCGCTCTCGTCGTTTAAGTATTCCAGCGCAGACTCCATCGACGAGATGATCTTGCGCTCGGGGTACAGGCCGCGGTGGATCTCCTTTTGCGTGCCGGAGCATACGCTGACCGAGTCTTTCCTGAAAAGCACGCCGTCGGGCGCGTTTTTCGGATCCTCTTCCGTGACCTCCGGCAGAACCAGCTCATCGTATATCTTTCTGATATCCTCGCAGGTCTCAAGCCGTATGCCCTCGCCGCGCTGGAGCATGATGTATTTCTGCGTAAGGCCGGTGAAGCGCTTTTTCGCCTCGCCCCTGCCCATGCCCTCAAGCACGTCATACATCTCGCGCCGAGTACTGCTGACTCCCTCGATGCTGTTCGTCAGAACAAGCTCGTCGATAAGGCAGCGCTTTGTAAACTGCTCGATGGCCTTTCCCGGAAGCTGTGCGCACAGTCGCGAGACTGTCTTATCCATGCGCTGGATGCCGAGCATTTTCTTCTGGATATCCGGCGTGACTATGAAAAAAGCCTTGTTGCCGCCTATGTCAAAGTGCAGCCTGTGCGTATAGTCGCCGTTATAGCGCTCAAGATATATCTTTTCATAGTCATTTGGGGAAGAATAATATATTTTTTCAAGCGTTTTGTATTCCATAAGCAAAACTTATCCTCAAAATTCGACAAATTACTGCATTTTTCGAGCCGTAACCCCAAATTTCCGTCTCGAATTTGGAATTACATTTTAAATAATAGCCTATTGGCGCCCAAAAAGCAAGCGAATTTGGCGCTTAAACGCAAAATGCCGGTGGGATATTCCCCACCGGCGTTCGGTATATTTGCTTAATATCGCCTGTCAGCTTACTATCTTATAATACGTGTTCGAGGTTTTCTTATACACAAGCGCGTACAGCACGGCGAAAACGAAGAAGCTTATCACCGTCGTCCAGACGAGGAAGCTCGTGTTGTAGAACGAGAACATGTACAGTATCTTGCGTATAAACGGGAAGGCAAACGCCAGGTGCAGTCCGGCGAAGATAAGCGGCAGGAAGAACACCGTCAGAAGCTGCGAATTTATGCTGCGGCGGATCTCGGGCTTTGTCATACCGACCTTCTGCATGATCTCGAACCTCTGCGCATCCTCATAGCCCTCGGAAAGCTGCTTGTAGTAGATGATGAGCACCGCCGCGCAGATGAACACGAGGCTGAGTGTAACGCCGAGGAAGAACAGACCGCCATAGACTGCGGCAAAGTCGGCGTACTCGGCAGCCCGGGATTCGTAGGACAGGTACTGCCAGCCGCTGCTGCCGTCCTTGTCGGAAAATTCGCCGTTTTCCGAGGCCGCGGCAATCATATTGCAGACCTTGTCCTGATCCTCAAGCTCATCCGAGCAGTCAAAGTCGCAGATCCATTTTGAGCGGACAACGTATTCTCCCGCGCCGTCAACAAGCCGCTCGGCGGTCTTGTCAAAATCGGAAACGACAAGCGTTATCGTGGGGCTTATTTCAGCGCCGCTGCCGTCGGCAAGGGGCATGGCGTCAAGAGTCTTTTTCACGGTGAAGGTCTCGACGCTCCCGAGGGATATGGTTTTGAGACCGTAATCCGTCCGCAGTGCGTGCAGGAGCACCTCGTTCTCGGCAAGCGTTTCGCTTTTTCCGCTTATCCTGTTGTAGTCGGACAGCGAAACTATGCGCAGGTTTGTGATCTTGCCGTAATCGATTATGTCGCTGCTGCCGGAAAAGCGCTCGGAAATGTCGAAAACGCCGTTTTCAAAGACTCCGGACATGCTAAGCTGCCGGAAATCGAGGATGTTTTTCCGCTCTGTATCTCCGAGAGCGGCGACGAGCTTATCGCTCAGAGCATCAGCCTTTTCCTCTGTCAGGGATGTGCTTGCGTCATAGCCGAAGGTGACGTTGATATCACGCGGATAGCGTGCGTTGACGGAGTCGACCATGCCGAAGTACAGGCAGCAGGTGGAGGATATCGTGACCAGCACCATCGTTGCGAGGATGCAGATCGACGCAAGCCCCGCGCCGTTGCGCTTCATGCGGTAGGTCATCGAGGAAACGGAGACGAAGTGCCGGGGCGTGTAGTAATAGCGCTTGTTTTTCTGAAGAATTTTGCACAGCAGGACGCTGCCCGATATGAAAACGAGATAAGTGCCGACGATGACCATAATGACGGCGATGAAGAAGATCGTGAGCGCCTGCAGGGGCTCCTTTATGCTGACGGCAAGAATGTAGGCCGCGGAGAGCAGGATAACGCCTGCTATGCCAAGCACGGGATTTGCCTTGACGGGCTTTTCGCCGTAGCTTTCGCTGTGCACGAGCTCGACCGCCGTGCTGCGGTGCAGCTTAATGAGGCTGCTGATGTAGATCAGCGCGAAAATGCCGCCGAAGTACAGGAGCATGTATTTGATGGCGGGAAGCGATATGTGCAGCGAATAATCCGCCGTGCCGCCGAGCATGTGCAGAAATATCATTTCCGCGAGCTTTGAAAGCAGCGCTCCGATAAGTATGCCGCCGATAAGCGACAGCAGCGCAGTCAGCAGGGTTTCCCATGCAAGAACGCGTGAGATGTTTTTCCTGTTCATGCCGAGGATGCTGTAAAGGCCGAATTCCTTGTATCTGCGGCGCACGAGGAAGCTGTTGCAGTAAAACAGGAACAGCAGCGCGAACGCGACGATGACGAATACGCCGAGCGACAGCGTCGACTGTGCCGTCATACCTCCGCGCATACCGTCCAAAAGGTCGCCCGACGCGAGATAGAACATGATGTAGAACACGGCCGCCGTTCCGGCCGCGGCGAGGATATACGGAACGAACAGGCGCTTGTTTTTCCTGATGCCGCTCCACGCGAGACGGGGATAGAAACCGAGCTTCATTTCACTTCACCGCCCGATGCAAGAATGGTCAGCGTGTCCGAGATCTTCTGGTAAAGCTGCTGATCGGAGCATTCGCCGCGATAGATCTGGTGGAACACCTCGCCGTCTTTTATGAACAATATGCGCTGCGCGCGCGACGCGGCCTTGACGGAGTGCGTGACCATGAGGATGGTCTGACCCTTTTTGTTTATCTGCTCGAACAGGCCGAGCAGCTCGTCGGTGCTCTTCGAGTCGAGCGCGCCCGTCGGCTCGTCGGCGAGGATGATGCGCGGATTGGCTATGAGCGCCCTCGCGACCGCCGCGCGCTGCTTCTGGCCGCCGGAGACCTCATAGGGATACTTCTTCAGCAGCGGAGTCAGGCCCAGGTCCTTCGCTATCGGCAGCAGGCGCGAGGTCATCTCGTCGTAGCTTTTCCCGGCAAGCACCAGCGGCAGCAGGATGTTGTCCTGGATCGTGAACGTGTCCAGCAGGTTAAACTCCTGGAACACAAAGCCGAGATTGTCGCGCCGGAACGTCGCAACGTCGCTCTCCTTTATCCTGCCAAGCTCCTTGCCGTCGAGCACGATCGTGCCGCCGGTCGGCTTGTCCAGCGCCGCAAGAAGATTCAAAAGCGTCGTTTTGCCCGAGCCGGACTCGCCCATTATGGCGACGTACTCGCCCTCATCGACGCTGAAGTTTACGTTTTTAAGCGCCTCGACCTGGTTTCCCCCAAAGCGCGTGCTGTATACCTTTCTGAGATTTTCAACAGTTAAAATGCTCATCGTTTTTACCTCCATCGGATTTACACGCTTATTCTACCGCGCTTTTTGCCCGGAAACCATCGATTTTGCTTACATTTACCCATCCGATCCTTACATTCCCGTCACATTTTTAGTGGCGAATTTTTAGAGGCGAATTGACGCACCTACGGATACGGTTATCTCTGGCAGCCCGGTTCGAGGCATTGGCAGAAACCATAACGTTTCGCGTAACACAGGTGCGTTGCTGAGTTTTGCGGCAGCCCGGTTCGGGACATTGGCAGAAACCATGGTTGCCTCGCGTAACACAGGTGCGCTGCTGCGTTTTGCGGCAGCCCGGTTCGGGACAATGGTGGAAACCATGGTTGCCTCGCGTAACACAAGTGCGCTGCTGCGTTTTGCACCGCACCTTGTAGGGAACGGGCTTGCCTGTTCCGTTGTAATGTTTTGCCGGCACAAAAATAGCGTCGTAGGGAACGGATTCATCCGTTCCGCGTGTAGCGGTTTCGTCGGCACCCACCGGTCGGGCTGACGCAAAAAACGTATCGGTATCAGCGTTAAAGCGCTACTGAAAAACCGCTTGCGGCAGATGAGGGGTAAATAAATCCGCGCCGTAGGCACACCATCGGCTCTCTGCTATCAGCTCACGGCTATCAGCTGCGGTGAAACCGCACGGTTTCCACCAATGTCCCGAACCGGGCTACCGGAAATCACCGTATCCGTGACTGCGTCAAATCGCCTCTGAAAAAGTTGCGTTGGGGTGGGATATCGGGTATAATTATGTATTACACCTGCTGTTCGGCAAATTGGCACACCGAGCGCAGGGTGCAGCCTGCGCAGTCGGGCCTGCGCGCGGTGCAGACGGCGCGGCCGTGCAGCACGATGCGGTGGCAGAAGTCGGAGCTTTTCTCCGGCGGCAGGCACCTGCGCAGCTCGGCCTCGATCTTCACCGGGTCCTTGAGGCCATCGACCAGACCCAGGCGGTTTGAAATGCGGATGCAGTGCGTGTCCACAACGGTCGAGCCGGGAACGTGATAAACGTCGCCGAGAATGAGATTTGCCGTCTTGCGCCCGACTCCGGGCAGCTTGAGCAGATCGTCCATGTTATCCGGCACGCGGCCGCCGAAATCGCGCAGGATCATCTGCGCCGCGCCGACGATGTCGCGAGCCTTGGCGCGGTAAAAGCCGCAGGATCGGACATACTCCTCGACCTCCGCAACGTCAGCCTCGGCAAAGCTTTGCAGCGTAGAAAAGCGCGCAAACAGCGCCGGCGTAATCTCGTTTACGCGCGCATCGGTGCACTGCGCGGCAAGCCGCACGGAAAACAGCAGCTCATAATCCTTTTTATAATCAAGCGTACATTCGGCCAAGGGATAGGCCTCCTCCAATCGGCGGACTATCTCCAGAACCTGAGCTTTTGTGCGCATACATATCACCTCGCACCTATTTTACCACAACCCTGTCCGCGGCGCTATCGCATTTGCGGTGCGGACGGTTTTTTCGGAGGTACAGCACATGTACAAACCCCTTGCAGACGAAATACGCCCCCACAGCCTTGACGATGTTGTCGGCCAAAAGCACATCCTCGGCGAGCGTGGCCTGCTGCGCCGCATCGTCGAAAGCGGCAGCATCCCGAACATGATCTTCTACGGCCCCTCGGGCACGGGCAAGACCACCGTTGCGCGCATCATCGCGGAAAAAACCAACCGCACCCTGCGCAAGCTGAACGCAACGACCGCCGGGCTTGCCGACATAAAAGAGATCATCGCCGAGCTTGACACGCTGCTGACTCCCGGCGGCGTGCTGCTGTATCTTGACGAGATCCAGTATTTCAACAAAAAGCAGCAGCAATCGCTGCTGGAGTTTATCGAGGACGGGCGCATCACGCTCATCGCCTCGACGACGGAAAACCCCTATTTCTGCGTGTTCGGCGCTATCCTCAGCCGATCGACGGTGTTCGAGTTCAAGCCCGTCACGCCGAAAGAGGCCGAGCCTGCCGTTATGCGCGCGTTTTCCATCCTCGCCGAGCGCGAGGGCAAAACGCCGGAGCTTGAGCCGGGCGTCGTGCAGCGGATAAGCCGGTCCTGCGGCGGCGATGTGCGCAAGGCGCTCAACGCGGTCGAGCTGCTGTTTTCGGCAGCCCGAACGGACGGCGATAAGCTTGTCATAAGCCTCGACGATGCGAAAACCGTCACCCAGCGCAGCGCGATGCGCTATGACCGCGACGGCGACGAGCACTATGACGCGCTGTCGGCGCTGATGAAGTCGCTGCGCGGCTCGGACGCGGACGCGGCGCTGCACTATCTTGCGCGGCTGCTCGAGGCAGGCGACCTCGTCGGCGCGTGCCGCCGGATCCTGTGCTCGGCGAGCGAGGATATCGGCCTTGCGTATCCGCAGGCGGTGCCGATAGTCAAGGCCTGCGTGGATTCGGCGCTTCAGCTCGGACTGCCGGAGGCGCGCCTGCCGCTGGCCGAGGCGGTCATCTTCCTCGCCACCGCGCCGAAGTCCAACAGCGGCCTTATGGCGATCGACGCTGCCATCGCCGATGTCCGCGCCGGCAAAAGCGGTCCGCCGCCGCGCGAGCTGCAAAATGTCCACGCCGACGGCACGGGCTTTGAGCGCGAGCAGGGCTATAAATATCCGCACAGCTACCCCAACCACTGGGTGCGGCAGCAGTATCTGCCCGATGCGCTCAAGGGCGCGCACTACTACGACTTCGGTGACAACAAGATCGAGCAGACCGCGAAAAAATACTGGGACGAGATCAAAAAGTGAGGTTTTGACCATGCCAATGGATATCCATGTCGGCGACGTGCTGACAATGAAAAAAGCGCACCCCTGCGGCGAGAAGCGCTGGCAGGTGCTGCGCGTCGGCGCAGACTTCAAGCTCCGCTGCCTCGGCTGCGGCCACGAGGTCATGGGTCCGCGCAGTAAATTTGAAAAAAACATCCGCTCCATTTGTTCAGATGCGGATTGACGCACCTACGGATACGGTGATTGCGGTAGCCCGACCGGTGGGTTCCGGCAAAACCGTGGCATGTGGGCGATCGATGCTCACCCCTACAAGGTGTGGTGCAAAATTCAGCATCGCACTAACGTAGCGCGCGGCAGTTACGGTTTCCTCCGCACCCTCGACACCGGGCAACCAGAGATATACGTATCCGTGACTGCGTCAAATCGCCTCTAAAAAACAGGTGCAAAATATGGAGGCGTGTGGTATAATCGTGGCAAAACCAACCCGGAGGGTGAGCGGAGAAAATGAAGCTTGACAACAAACGCACCATATTGACGGGCTTTGCGTTCCTGTCCATCTGCGCGTTCTGGCAGATGTACAACAGCATCGTTCCACTTATACTGACCAACACATTCCACCTCAACGAGACGTATTCCGGCGCGATAATGGCGGCCGACAACGTGCTTGCGCTGTTTCTGCTGCCGCTGTTCGGCGCGATCTCGGACAAAACGCACACCAAGATCGGCAAGCGCATGCCGTTTATCCTTTTCGGCACGGGCCTTGCGATCATACTAATGAACCTGCTGCCGCTTATCGACAACAGCTATGCCGCCGCGCCGACCACCTTCAAGACCGTCTCGTTCGTGGTCGTTCTCGGCCTGCTGCTCGTCGCAATGGGGACCTACCGCTCCCCGGCGGTCGCGCTTATGCCGGATATTACGCCCAAGCCCCTGCGCAGCAAGGGCAACGCGATCATAAACCTCATGGGCGCGCTCGGCGGCGTTATCTACCTCGGCGTGGCCGCGGTCATGTACCCCAACAGCAAGGTCGAAGGCCTTGCGCACGTCAACTATCAGCCGCTTTTCATGGTCGTTTCCGCGATCATGTTCGTCGCCATCGCCGTGCTGTTTCTCACGATCAAGGAGCCGAAGCTCGTCGCCGAGCAGCAGAAGCTCGAGGCGCAGCATCCCGAGTGGAACCTCGCCGAGGACGACGGCAGCGGCAGCGAGACCCTGCCCAAGCCCGTAAAGAAGAGCCTCATATTCCTCCTTTCGTCGATCAGCCTGTGGTTTCTCGGCTATAACGCGGTCGAAACGTGGTTCACGACCTACGTCAGCCAGGTCATGGGTCAGGCGCTGGGCGGCGCATCGACCTGCCTGCTGATCGCGACCGGCGGCGCCGTTATCAGCTATATCCCCATCGGCGTTATCGCGTCCAAGGTCGGCAGAAAGCGCACGATCATGGCCGGCATCATCCTGCTGGCGGTCTGCTTCGGCCTGGGCTACTTCCTGACGACGGCCTACAGCGAGATAAACGTCGTGATGTTCATCGTGTTCGCGCTCGTCGGCCTTGCATGGGCGGCGATAAACGTAAACTCCCTGCCCATGGTCGTTGAGATGTGCCGCGGCTCGGATATCGGCAAATTCACCGGCTATTACTACACCTTCTCGATGGTCGCGCAGGTCGTGACCCCGATCGTCGCAGGCTCGCTGATGCGCCATATAAGCTACACGGTGCTGTTCCCCTATGCCGCGCTGTTCGTCGCGCTCAGCTTTGTGACGATGATCTTCGTAAAGCACGGCGACAACAAGCCCGAGGCCAAGCGCGGCCTTGACGCTTTTGAGGATCTGGACGACTGATGAGGATCTGCATTTTCGGCGCGTCCGGCCGTGAGCTGGACGCACGTTACTACGCCGAGGCCGAGGCCGTAGGCCGGCTGATCGGCGAAAACGGCGACAGCATCGTTTTCGGCGGCGGCGCGGAGGGACTCATGGGCGCGTGCGCGCGCGGAGTGAGCGCGGCGGGCGGAGACGTCGTCGGCATAGCGCCGCGATTTTTCGATGAGCCGGGCATACTGTACGACAAGTGCAGCCGCATGATATTCACCGAAACCATGCGCGAGCGCAAGCAGCGCATGCAGGAGGAGTCCGACGCATGCATCGTCCTGCCCGGCGGCATCGGTACGCTCGAGGAATTTTTCGAGATCCTCACGCTCAAGCAGCTTGGCCGGGACGACCGCGCCATTGTCCTGCTAAACACCCTCGGCGCGTTCGACGCGATGCTGCGCATGCTCGAAGAGCTTGCCGAGCGTCGATTTATGTCGAAAAACTGCCTGGAGCTGTATTTCGTGGCCGGCACGCCCGAGCAGGCGATGGAATATCTGGCCGGCTATGTTCCCCGGAAGGGCAGCATCCGCAGGCTCGAGGATTATAATAAGTAAATTTTAGCCGTGTAGCAGGTGCTACACGGCTAATTTTACGCCGGGTATATCATAGTGCTGCAAAGTGAAAATTAATTGGAGGCAATGCAAATGATACGAAGAGTTATTCAGATAGACGAGGAAAAGTGCAACGGCTGCGGAAAGTGCGTCCACGCATGCCACGAGGGCGCGATAGGGCTTGTTGACGGCAAGGCCCGGCTCATGCGCGATGATTACTGCGATGGTCTGGGCGACTGCCTGCCCAATTGCCCGACAGGCGCGATAAGCTTCATCGAGCGCGAGGCCGCGGCATATGACGAGGCGGCGGTCAAGGCCGCGCAGAGCGCGAAAAAGCAGGCTGCTTCCGGCTGCCCCGGCTCTGCGCCGCACGGCGTTGAGTCCGGAGATGCGTCGCAGCTTCGCAACTGGCCCGTGCAGCTCCGTCTCGCGCCGGTCAAGGCCGCGTATTTTGACGGCGCGGATCTGCTCGTTGCTGCCGATTGCAGCGCCTATGCCTGCGGCAGCTTCCACGCCGATTTCATGAAGGGCCGCGTTACGCTCATCGGCTGCCCGAAGCTCGACCCCGTCGATTATGCCGAGAAGCTCGGCGAGATCCTTGCCGCAAACGATATCAAGTCCGTCACCCTCACGCGCATGCAGGTGCCCTGCTGCGGCGGACTTGAGCACGCCCTTCAGCGCGCCATCGCCGCCACCGGCAAAAAGATCCCCCTCCGCGTTTTTGTAGTGGCGAATTGACGCTGCTACCGATACGGTAGTTGCAGCATCCCGACCGGAGAGTTCAGGCAAAACCATCACAGCGGAACAGGCAAGCCTGTTCCCTACGAGCGGCTGTTGGCCGCAGCGGAGAGCTAATAGCTGTTAGTTAATAGCTGTCAACCCCTCGGCAGCAAAGCTGCCTGCTCCCCTTGACAGGGGAGCCAATGGGGGGCTGTGCAAAACTTAGCACCGCACTACCGGGTTGCGTAGCAGCTACGGTTTCCACCATTGTCCCGAACCGGGACACCAGAGATATATGTATTGGTAGGTGCCCCAATGCGCCACTAAAAAAACTGCATCGTACTTTGTTGTAGTACGATGCAGTTATTGTTTTTGCTGAGGTTTTGAATCGGGCGCGCGGAATTTATTACCGCACTTGCGTTACGCGAGGCAGCCACGATTTCCTCCGCAACCTCGACACCGGGCGACCGGAAAGTTCAGCGCCGCACTTGCGTTACGCGAGGCAACCACGGTTTCCACCGCAACCTCGACACCGGGATACCGCAATATGCGTATCCGTAGCAGCCTCAATTCGCCTCTAAAACTCCTTTGCAGCGGGGGCAGAGTCCGGTTTCGGGGTCGGCGTCCTTGGAGTGCATCCAGCAGCGCGGGCACTTGGTGCCTTCGGCCTCCTTGACGGAGACGGTCAGACCCGGATTGTACGAGCCGGCGGCGGTGACGGCGTCTGCGTCGGCGGCATCGTCCTCTGCGATCAGGCACTCGGAGACGATCAGCAGCTCCTTAAGATCCATATCGGAGATCTTATCGAGCACTGCCTTGCTCTCGCCTGAAGCGCGCAGGGTGACGGAAGCCTCGAGGGGCTTGCCGATGCGCTTATCCGCGCGCGCCTTTTCGAGGACGCCGTTGACGTCGTTTCTGACGGAGATCAGCGCATCCCACTTTGCCATCTCGGCATCGTCGAGCGCGTACTCGGCAAAGGGCTTGTTCATCTCGTTGAGCACGACGTTGCGCGCATCGTCTGAGCTGCGGTGGGGCATTGACAGCCAGATCTCATCGCAGGTGAATGCGAGGATGGGCGCGAACATCTTGGTCAGGGTGTCGAGGATCAGGAACAGCGCGGTCTGGGCGCTGCGGCGCTCGAGGCTGTTCTTGCCGGAGCAATAGAGTCTGTCCTTGATGATATCGAGGTAGAAGTTTGAAAGCTCGACGACGCAGAAGTCGTTGATGAGGTGGGAAACGACGTGGAACTCGTACTCGTCGTAT
Source organism: Firmicutes bacterium CAG:24053_14 (assembly GCA_001916715.1). Taxonomy (GTDB): domain Bacteria; phylum Bacillota; class Clostridia; order Oscillospirales; family Oscillospiraceae; genus F23-B02. Next base: position 52,467 of record MNSZ01000063.1, on the reverse strand, counting down.
GCGGCGAAGGCCTTCTCGATGAGCTTGTTGAGGCGGGTCAGCGCCCACTTATCCAGCTCGAGCATATCCTCGGGCTTAACAAGGTCGTTTGCGTCGAAGCCGTCGAGGTTGCCGAGGCAGTAGCGCGCAGTGTTGCGGAACTTGAGGTAATTCTGGCTGAGCTGCTTGAAGATCTCGTCCGAGCAGCGGACATCAACGTGGTAATCCGACGAGCCTGCCCACAGGCGCAGGAGGTCGGCGCCGTATTTGTTGAAGATCTCGGCCGGATCCATGCCGTTGCCGAGGGACTTGTGCATTGCTCTGCCTTCGCCGTCGACCGTCCAGCCGTGGGTGACGCATTCTTTGAACGGTGCGCCGCGGCCGAGTGCGCCGACTGCTACCAGCAGCGAGGACTGGAACCAGCCGCGATACTGGTCAAGACCCTCGATGTACATCGTTGCAGGCCAGAAGCCCTGATCGCGCTCCATAGCGGCGTAATGGGTCGAGCCGGAGTCGAACCAGCCGTCGAGGGTGTCGGTCTCTTTGGTGAAGTGCTTGCCGCCGCAGTGGGGGCAGGTGAAGCCCTCGGGCAGAAGCTCGGCCGCTTCGCGCTCGAACCATGCGTTCGAGCCTTCGGTTTCATAGATCTTGGCGACGGACTCGATGCTCTCGTCGGTGCAGACGGGCTTTGAGCAGTCGTCGCAGTAGAAAACGGGGATGGGCAGACCCCAGCGGCGCTGGCGCGAGATGCACCAGTCGGTGCGCTCAAGGATCATGCTTCTCATTCTGTCCTTGCCCCATGCCGGGACCCAGCGCACGTCCTCGCATGCGCCGGTGGCTTCGTCCTTGAAAGAATCGACCGAGCAGAACCACTGCGGAGTTGCGCGGAAGATGATCGGGTGCTTGCATCTCCAGCAGTGCGGATAGCTGTGGATGATTTCCTCGGACGCGAAGAGCATGCCGCTTTCCTTCATGTCTTTGAGGATGACGGGGTTACTTTCGTCGGTGCCCATTCCGGCGTACTTGCCGGCATATTCGGTGTGCTTGCCCTGATCGTCAACGGGAACGACCATGTCCATGCCGTAGCGCTTGCAGGTGACGTAGTCATCCGCGCCGAAGCCGGGAGCGGTGTGGACGCAGCCGGTGCCGGAGTCCATGGTGACGTAGTCGGCCAGAACAAGGCGGCTGGTCTTGGGCAGGAAGGGGTGGTCTGCGAGCATGTTCTCGAAGAACGCGCCCTCGTGGCGGTCGATGATCTCATAGTCCTCGAAGCCGCCCAGACCCATGACCTTCTTGGTCAGAGCCTCGGCCATGATGTACATCTCGCCGTTGGGAGCCTTTACGATGACGTAGCTCTCCGACGGGTGCAGTGCGATCGCAAGGTTGCCGGGCAGAGTCCAGATAGTCGTCGTCCAGATGACGAAGAAGAGCTTGGATTTGTCGATATTGCCGAGCTTGCCAAGATCGTCGTGCATGGGGAACTTGACATACACGGTCGTGCAGGGATCGTCCTTGTATTCGATCTCGGCCTCGGCCAGTGCGGTCTCGTCGTGGGCGCACCAGTAAACGGGCTTGAGACCCTTGTAGATGTGGCCGTTTTTATACATCTTGCCGAACACGCGCGTTTCCATGGCCTCGAAGCCGGGATCCATGGTCTTGTACGGGTGCTCCCAGTCGCCGATGACGCCCATGCGCTTGAAGCCCTCGCGCTGCACGTCGATGTAGTGGTCGGCGTAGGCGTGGCAGGCCGAGCGGAAGTCGGCGATGCTCATTGCCTTGTGGTTGAGCTTCTGCTCCTTGATGATGGCAGACTCGATGGGCATGCCGTGGTTATCCCAGCCGGGGATGTACGGCGTATAGTAGCCGCGCATTGCGTAGGTGCGCGTGATGAAGTCTTTGATGGATTTGTTCAGCGCGTGACCCATGTGCAGAGCACCGTTGGAGAACGGAGGGCCGTCGTGAAGGTTGAACAGGGGCTTGCCCTCGTTCTTTTTAAGCATCTCGTTGTAGATGTCCATCTCCTCCCAGTGCTTGAGCATCTCCGGCTCGCGCTTGGGCAGACCCGCACGCATCGGGAACTCGGTCTTGGGGAGATTGAGTGTTGCGTCATACTTCTGTGCCATAAATTTATCCTCCATTTTTAGTTACGAATTTAGTCTGTACCTATACGTTTATATTGGTATCCCGGTGTCGGATATTCCGACTAAACCGAGTTTTTGGTGTTTCTTTGGCGCATTACTGCACCTACCTATACTTAATTTGCGGTATCCCGGTGTCGAAACAACGGTGGAAACCGGGCGGCTTCGCCGCAAGCTGACAGCTGATAGCAGTTAGCTGATAGCCAATGTGCGCAAGCGCACGGATTTAAATTTCATTCGCCCTCCGGGCGAATACCTAAATTATTCATCGTTCATTATTCACTATTAATTTTTTTGTTTTTCCTGCGGAAAAACAAAAAAAGGCGCGCAGTTGTTTCCGCACGCCTTTAACTCACCAAATACCGATAGCCGAAGCGTCTGCTTCGGCAAAAACTCAGATCTCGTCTTTTATAAAGTTGAATACCTGAGTGTTGCCGGAATCCGCGGGAGTGGGTTCGGAAACGGGAGCGGGCTGCTCCTTCGGTATTCGTATGGCCTCGGTCTTGAGCGCTTCGGGGTTTGCGGCCTTCATGATGGTATCGAGCGTCTGAAGCTGCTTCTGGCACAGCTCACGGGCGCTGTCGAAGAATTTTGCCGAGCTGAGCTTGGCAGCCTGAAGACGGGATTCCTCCTGGGCGATCCTGTCGTCGATATTGCCCAGCAGTGCCGCGGCCTTGGCCTCGGCCTCCGCGACGATGTTCGCGCTGCGCGTTCTTGCGTCGTTTTCGATCTGAACGCTGAGCTTCTGCGCCGAGAGAATTGCCTGATTGAGGGCACTTTCGTTGGTGCGGTATTCTTCGATCTTGTCAACAAGGACCTTCATCTTGCTCTTGAGGACAACATTCTCCTTCTGCAGTGCTTCAAAGTCGTTTGCAAGTTCCTCGAGATATTCGTCGATGGTCGCCATATCGTAACCGCCGAACATACTTCTGGCCTTGTCAAAGCTTTTTTCACGGATCTCCTGAGGAGTAGTCATATCTTAAAATCCACCTTTCAGTACTTGTTTAAAAGTAAAGCCCTGCGCTTTCAAAATCGGCGACCGCATCGCCGACGAGATCGACATTGGTCGGCGCGATTATATACGCCTGCGCGGAAACGCGCATGACCCTGCCGCCCAGAGCATAGGCTGCGCCGGACAAAAAGTCGAGCAATCTGCGCGCCGTGTCCGTCTCGGTCGCCTCAAGATTCATGAGCACCGCCTGATGTGCGCGGAGACTGTCGGCAATTTCGGCGGCCTCATCGAACTGCTCGGGATGCACGAACTTGAGCTTCATCTTCTGCTTTTCCTGCGCCGGAGCACTGTAGCTCGGCTGCTGCTTCGGCTCGCGCCGCGAAAACACGGGGCGCGGCTGCTTATCCTCAAAGCTTTCGTCTGCCGGGATATCGTCCTCCTGCCGGGAAAACTCATCCTCGGCGGCGCGCTCTTCGTTTTCTATATAATCATCGTCGTAAGGGTGCATAGCGTTGCGAATGTTATCTAACCATGCCATTGCACATCCTCCTTTGCGCTTAGTAATGTCTGGCCCCGAAGATGCCGGTGCCTACGCGGACTATGTTCGCGCCTTCCTCTATCGCGGTCTCAAAATCCGCGCTCATGCCCATGGACAAAAAGTCCATAGAGACATTATCGTATTTTTTTGCTCCATTGTCAACAAAAAGCTGCTTCATTGCGCGAAAATATGGGCGAATTTCTTCCGTTTTTTCGCAAATCGGGGGTATCGCCATCAATCCGCGCACCCGAATCGAGGAAAATTGCCCCATCTGAGGCAGGCACCCGGCAAGCTCACCGGGCGCAAAGCCGCTTTTTGCTACCTCGCCGCCGATGTTCACCTCCAGCAGCACATCCTGCACAAGTCCCATCGACTTTGCGCGCTTATCAATCGTCTCGAGAAGCTCGAGGCAATCGACCGACTCGATAAGCTGTACCTTGCCCACAAGGTATTTTACCTTATTTTTCTGCAAATGTCCGATGAAATGCAGCGGACAGCCCTCGTACGCGCCCTGCTCGAATTTCTCGCTCAGCTCCTGCACGCGGTTCTCGCCGCAGATATCTACCCCGGCGGCTATCGCCTCGCGCACGCGGGAAGCGTCGTTCATCTTCGTTGCCGCGCAAAGGCGCACATCCTCCGGCGCTCTGCCGCTTCTGACGGCGGCCTCGGCAACGCGCTGCTTTATGCTTTTTACGTTTTCTGCAATACTGCTCATTTTCATCCCAGCTTTATCTTAATTTTTAACTGTCTAATAACTGTCTATAATTATCTGCATGCCTTCGCGTATCTCGCCCTCGCGGACAAGAACGTATCCGTCGCCGGTGTGCAGGATATCGGCCTTGCAGCGCTCGGCGATGCCGGCGCGCAGAACATACACAAACGCTCCGTCTCCGTCGCGGTGCAGAGCCTTGTCGGGGATCTTTATCCCCTGCGCCTCGGAAACCGTTATGCGGAATGCGGCGCGGCGCGTGTTGACAACGTCCTCAAGCCCGTCGCGGCAGCGGAGCACCGCCTTTCCGTTTTCTGCGGAAATGACTGTCGCGCTCACCTCGTCCGGGAGCGAGACCGTTACGCTCATGCCCCGGCGAAGCTTATCGGTCTCCGGCGTTTCGGCGATGAAATACCAGCCGCCCGAGACTATTTTGCCCACCGCGCCCTGCGGAATAAACGGCTCGGCCGAGCTTACCTCCTCAAGTGAGCATGCCTCCAGACCGTCAACAAAGGTGCTGAATATCCCGGCCTCGGGCGCATATGTAAGGCCGCGCATTTCGCCCTTGTCGGGCTGCGCGCCGCCGGATAATTCAAGGTGCGTCAGGTAATCGTCGAGCACGCTATTCTCGACGGCTATGACGCTTCCGCCGGAGACTCTGTCGCCCGGCTTGTGCGCAAGATACGCGCCGGCATCGTCACAGACGAGAACGGTTTCTCTCCGCCAGACTGTACCTTCGGCAACGATGCTTATCCTGACCTCGGCCCGTTCTGCCCTCACCGTTTCCGGCGACTGCTCGCGGCCGATGAAGAATGCCAGCGTCCACGCGGCAGCGGCGAGGAATACCGCAGCCGCCGCGTATCGCAGGTACGATGCGCCCGTTTTCACTCCTCGCGGCTCAGCTCGACGGGCTTGGGCGGAATTATCGTCGATATCGCGTGCTTATAAATAAGCTGCTGCCTGCCGTCGGAATCGAGCACGACCGTGAAGCCGTCGTAGGCGCGGATAACGCCGTGCATCTGAAATCCGTTTACGAGAAACACCGTGAGACTTACCTTCTCGCGGCGAAGCTGATTGAGGAATGCGTCCTGAAGATTCTGTGTCTTTTGCATCTTTCGTGCTCCTGTTTATGTAGATTATCCCGTGCCGGGACAAGAGCATCATAAACCACACGAGTGCAAATATTCGGTCGAAAACCGTCGCGCTTCATTAAAATCGGGCGAGGACGGCCATTCGTACCATTTGACCGTTTCGTCGCGCCGCAGCCACGTGAGCTGCCGCTTTGCGTATCGGCGCGAGGAGAGCTTTATAAGCTCCGTCGCCTCGTCCTTTGTAATTTCGCCGGCAAAGTACGCCGCCGGTTCCTTGTAGCCTATCGCCTGCATGGCAGTACAATCGGGCGAAAGGCCGGAATCAAGAAGCCCTTTTACCTCATCGAAAAGCCCGTCGGCTACCATTTTATCGACGCGTCCGTTTATCCTGTCGTACAGCATACCGCGGTCGGCAAAGCTCAGGGCTATCTTCACCGCGTCGTACTTTTTCGGGCGCTTTCCGGTTTTCTCGTCGTGCTCGGTGATCGTCTCGCCGGTGAGAGTGTATATCTCGATCGCGCGCACGATGCGGCGCTTGTCGGCCGGATGGAGCTTTGCCGCGCGCTCCGGGTCAAAGCCGCGCAGAGTCTCTATCATCGCCTCGCCGCCAAGCTCGTCATACTGCGCATTGAGCCTTTCGCGCAGAGCATTATCCTCCGCCCTTTCGGCAAAGTCAAGCCCCGAGATGAGCGAATCAATGTACAGATTCGTGCCGCCTGCAATTATCGGCAGCTTGCCGCGTGCCAATATATCCTGCACTGCTTTATTGGCATCCTCAACATAGCGCGATACGGAATAGACCTCGGTAGGGTCAACAATGTCTATCATGTGATGCGTAACACCCTGCATCTCGGTATGCGTTACCTTGGCCGTACCAATGTCCATACCACGGTATATCTGCATGGAGTCGGCCGAGACTATCTCGCCGCCGAACTTTTTTGCAAGCTCAACGGAAAGGCGCGTTTTGCCCGTTGCCGTCGGGCCTGTTATAACAACGATCTTATCTGCCATATCAAACGATCCTGCTGAAGAATTTATCGAGCTGCTTTTTGCTCAGGCGCGCGGAAACGGGTCTGCCGTGGGGGCAGTATTTGACCTCGCCCGAGGCGACGGCGCAGGCGATGCGCTCAAGCTCGGCGATATCGTGCCGCCGTCCGGCCTTTATCGCCGCCTTGCAGGCGACGGTGTGCAGTATCTCGTCGCGCGCGCTCTCGGCCGAGACCTCGCCGCCCTCGCGCAGCCTTTGGCATATCTCCTCAAGCGCGGATGCGGCCTCGGAAACGTCAACGTCGTCCGGTACCGAGCGCACGGCAAAGCTCTCCTCGCCGAACGGCTCGACCTCAAAGCCCATCTCGTCCAAAAGCGCGGCGTTTTTCTCGATGATCTCCGCGTCCTCGGCCGTCGGCCGGATGATGACCGGCGCAAGCAGCGTCTGGCTCATTATCTGCCTGCTCTGCGCCTTGAGGCGGTCGAATATCATGCGCTCGTGCGCCGCGTGCTTGTCGATGAGCATAAGCTCGTCGCCGATCTCCGCAAGGATATAGGTATCCAGCGCCTCGCCGATCACGCGGCAGGCCGGAGCGCTGATTTTTTCAACATTTTCAACTGATTTTTCAACATTTTTTCGCTCGGGAGCGGGAGAAAAAAGGGGGTTTTTGTCGATTTTCGGCAAGACCGGGTCTTTTTGCGGCGGCTCGGGAGCCGGGTACGCCGCCGGAGCGCGGAAAACGGGTCTTTCCTCGCGCCTCGGCGCAGACACCGGTGCGGAAGAAACGGGCTTTGCAGGCGCGCTCGCCGCGGCCTTGGCGCGGTATTCCTCGGCGCTCATGCTGCGGAAAAACTCCGGCTTCGGAGCGGAAACGGTGCGCCGCGTGCCCTCTGAGAGCGTGATCTCGATCGGCTTTTCCCCGGCCTCGAGACAGGCGCGCACGGTCTGGTAAACAAGGTCGAAAACCTTCTTTTCTTCGGAGAATTTGACCTCGGTCTTTGCCGGGTGGACGTTCACGTCCACCGCGCCGCGCGAAAGTTCCAGATACAAAACGCAGGAGGGAAATTTTCCGGTCAGGAGCGTGTTTTTGTACGCCTGCTCGACCGCCGATTGCAGCAGCACGGACTTTATATACCTGCCGTTGCAGTAAAAGTGCTGGTTTGCGCGGTTGCCGCGGCCGAAGGCCGGGGACGAGGTGAAGCCCGTGACGGCCATGCTCTCGCCCTTGCCGGAAACCGGCAGCATGCCGCGCGCGGTCTCGCGCCCGAGAAGCGCGTACACCGCCGATTCCTCGCGCCCGTCGCCGGGGGTGAAGAAAACCTCCTCGCCGTCGCGCTTTAGGCGCACCGATACCTCGGGTCTGCCGAGGGCGCAGTGCAGCGCGGCCGAAATGCAGGCCGAGGCCTCCGAGCGGTCGGATTTGAGAAACTTCAGCCGCGCCGGGGTGTTGTGGAAGATATCGCGCACGGTGATGCTCGTGCCCTCCGGGCAGCCGATGGGCGACATGTCGATGATATCGCCTGCCTGAACGACGACGCGCACGCCCTCGGCCGCGCCCTTTTCGCGCGTTATAAGCTCAATGCGGCTGACCGCCGCGATCGCCGCAAGCGCCTCGCCGCGAAAGCCCATCGTTCCGATGGCTTCAAGACCCTTTTCGTCATGCAGCTTGCTCGTTGCGTGCCGGGTGAAGGCGATGCCCGCGTCCTCGGGGCTCATGCCGCAGCCGTCGTCGCTTATTTTTATGTATGTCGCGCCGCCGCTTTTGAACTCGACCGTCACCTTGGATGCGCCCGCGTCGAAGGAGTTTTCCATAAGCTCCTTTATCACCGACGCCGGACGCTCGACAACCTCGCCGGCGGCGATCATATCGGCCACCAGCGGCGGAAGAATGTTAATGCGTGTCATGGGCTAACCTCGTCTTTGCTCATCTTTGTTAATTAACTCATTATACATTAATTGTGTTGAAAATTCCACTGAATTTATGTTAATATATAATGTACTCAGTTTGTCGAAAAACTATGCTGCAAAAGAAAGATAATAGAGCAGCAGGGGAGCTCGAGGGGTAGCGAAGCGGCGGCGCGGTAGTGAATGACATGCCGGGGGCATGTCAGAGCCGCGACGTGACCGAGCCGCAGCGAGAAAAAGGCCCCACTCGAAATTGGATTAATAGCCATGACGAGCGTAGCGAGATTTTTCGTGAAAACCTGTTTTCACAAAAAATGTGGCGTTTTTGAAGCGTGCAAAAAAGTCAAAGACTTTTTTGACACGCTGTGTACTTTTATTGTTTGCAAGGGAAAAGAAAAATGGCATACGAAAGAAAAGAGATAAGCATTGAAGCCATCCGCCGGCAGGAGGATATCTGCCGCGAGATATACGATAGCTTCGTTTCGCAGAAAAACCGGCCGCTCGCAATGGTCGATACCTACGGCTGCCAGCAGAACGAGGCCGACAGCGAGAAGCTGCGCGGCTACCTCGCCGAGATGGGCTACGGCTTCACGCAGGACGAGTTCGAGGCCGACGTCATCGTCGTGAACACCTGCGCCGTGCGCGAGCACGCGGAGATGCGCGTTCTCGGCAATGTCGGGCAGCTTAACCACAGCAAAAAGCAGCGCCCCGGCCAGATAATCGCCGTGTGCGGCTGCATGGTGCAGCAGGAGCACATGGTCGAGAAGATAAAGAAGTCCTACCCCGTGGTCGATCTCGTTTTCGGGCCGCACGAGCTGTGGCGCTTCCCGGAGCTGCTGCTGAAAACCATGACGAGCCACAAGCGCGTTTTCGCCGCCGAGAAAAGCGACGGCTATGTCGCCGAGGGCATGCCCCTAAAGCGCGACAGCAGCGTTAAGGCCTGGCTTTCGATCATGTACGGCTGCAACAATTTCTGCACCTACTGCGTCGTTCCCTACGTCCGCGGCCGTGAAAGATCACGCCGCCCGGAGGATATCGTCGCCGAGGCACGCGAGCTTGTCGAGTCCGGCTGCAAGGACATTACACTGCTCGGGCAGAACGTCAACTCCTACGGCAAGGATCTCGGGCTGGGCGTTGATTTTGCAGACCTCATCCGCATGATAAACGACATCCCCGGCGAGTTTCTCATCCGCTTCATGACAAGCCACCCCAAGGACGCAACGGAGAAGCTGTTCAAAACGATGGCCGAGTGCGAAAAGTGCGCGCATCAGCTGCACCTGCCCGTGCAGTCGGGCAACGACCGCGTGCTCAAGGCCATGAACCGAAACTACACCGCCGAGAAATATCTTGCGCAGGTGAAGCTTGCGCGCAGCTATATGCCCGACCTCGTCATAACCACCGATATCATCGTCGGCTTCCCCGGCGAGACGGACGAGGAGTTTGAGGACACGATAAAGCTCTGCGACGAGGTGAGATACGACGCGATGTTCACCTTTATCTACTCAAAGCGCGTCGGCACCCCGGCGGCGAGCATGCCGGACGCGGCCACGCGCGAGGATAAGCAGCGCAGGTTTGACAGGCTGCTGGAGGCGGCAAACCGAGTTTCCGCCGAAAAGCACGCCGAGTATATCGGCAAAACCGTGCGCGTCCTCGTTGACGGCGAGACCGGCAAGGACGAGTACAACCTCTCATCGCGAACAAACGGCGGCCGCCTTGTGCATCTTGCAGGCGATAAGTCGCTGATAGGGCAGTTTATTGACGTAAAGATCACCTCGGGCAACACCTGGGCGCTGTACGGAAAGGACGGAGAATAAAATGAAAAGCGAAAAGCTCAAAAGATTCCGCGTCACGCAGACGCTGCGCTTCCCCTCGAACATAATGAAAGGCTTTTTCTATGCCGGGCTTGTGCTGCTGCCGCTTGGCCTTATCGTCACGGTGCTTAGCTTTTTCGTTCCGGCGCTTGAGGGCGTGCGCGGCATTGCCGTCATCGCCGCCGCGCTTTCGGTGATCTGGCTGTTTGCCGCAAAGTTCATTTCCGAGACTAACTTCGGCCTTGCAAACGTCTCGTTCACCGAGCAGGGCATCATCTTCCGCACCGGCGGCGCGGACAGCGTCGAGTATCGCCTTAACTGGGACGATGCGGTCTGCTGCGGCAGGATCAAAACGCGCTGGTCGTGGTGGTGCTATGTCTCCGACCACGAGCTGAGCGAGAAGGAGAAAAAGGAGTTCCCCGAGTTTGTCGAAAAGGGAGTTTTCTATTTCTCCGACGCCGATAACACCGTCGAAGAGCTGAAAAAATTCCTCCCTCCCCAGTTTTCGGAGGCGCTTTGACGCAGCTACGGATACGCATATTGCGGTTGCCCGGTGTCGAGGGTGCGTGCAAAACCGTGACGTTTCGCGTAACGCAAGTGCGTTGCTGAATTTTCTGCCGCACCCGTAGGGGCGATCATTGATCGCCCGATTCAAAAATGTTGCGGCTAACGCCGCAGATTTAATAACACCTCATCCGTCACCAAGGTGACACCTTCCCCTCAAGCTACGCAGGGGAAGGCAAAAGGGACGGTCCATGACCGCCCCAATGAATAATGAATGATGAATAATTAATAGTGAATAATTGCCGATACACATACTGCGTCAGCACGACCGGTGGGTGCTGGCAAAACCGTGGCAAACGGGCGATCAATGATCGCCCCTACGGTTGCGTTGCCTTATGGTGTGCGAAACAATATGGTTTATGCCAATGTTCCGAACCGGGCTACCGCAATAGACGTATCCGTAGGAGCAGTAAGGCGCCTCTAAATGTCTTCCCCTCAAGCTACGCAGGGGAAGGCAAAAGGGTGCAGACGATATTTTGCACCAATATAGCACAATCTTCCGGGGTGCGAGAAAGCACGGTTTCCACCGCAGCTTCGACACCGGGTTCACGCAAAAAATGTATAGGAGAAGCGCTAAAGCGCTACTGAAAAAATGGCAGAGCTTACACCGATGAAAATGCAATATCAGCAGATCAAGTCGCAATACAGCGACTGTCTGCTGTTTTTCCGCCTCGGGGATTTTTACGAGATGTTCGACGAGGACGCACGTGTTGCCTCGCGTGAGCTTGACCTTGCGCTGACCACGCGCGACAGGTCGGTCGCCGACCCCGAGCAGCGCACGCCGATGTGCGGCGTGCCGTATCACAGCTGTCAGACGTATATAGCGCGGCTGATCGCCAAGGGCTACAAGGTCGCCATCTGCGAGCAGATAGAGGACCCGGCGACGGCCAAGGGCCTTGTCAAGCGCGACGTTATAAGGATAATCACACCCGGCACGGTGACGGACGCTTCGATGCTCGAGGAGGGCAAGAGCAACTACCTGGGCGCGGTGTACTACGAATCGGGCAAGTGCGCGGCGGCGTTCTGCGATATCTCGACGGGCGAGTTCTGCGTCGCGGCGTTCGAGGGCGATAACCTGAGCCACGTTCTCAACGAGCTTGGCCGCTTCGCGCCGCGCGAGCTTATCATGAACAAGGGCGCGGCCGAGACAAAGACCATTCCCGACTTTGCGCAGAAAAAGCTCGGCTGCCTGCTCGAAATGGGCGGCGACGATTACGAATACATGTCCTGCGCTGCGCGCGTGTGCGAGCAGTTCGGCCTTTCCTCGATCGACGAGGCCGGGCTTGGCGACGCACCGGCGGCAGTGTCGGCTGCCGGCGCGCTTTTGCGGTATATCAGCGAAACGCAGAAAACCGACATGGCGCACATCCGCCGCATCGACCTGTTCACCGGCGGAAGATACATGGAGCTTGACTGGGCGACGCGCCGCTCGCTGGAGCTGACGGAATCGCTGCGCACGGGCGAAAAGCGCGGCTCGCTCCTGTGGGTGCTGGACAAGACGAAAACGCCGATGGGCGGACGCGAGCTGCGCGCGTGGATCGAGCGGCCGCTTCTTAGCCCCATCGCCATAAAGCGCAGGCTCAGCGCCGTGGACGAGCTTTTCAAGGACAACGTCGCGCGCGGCGAGCTTATCGACACTCTGCGCGGCATGGGCGACATGCAGCGGCTTATCGGCCGCATAGTTTACGGAACGGCAAACGGCCGCGACCTTATCGTTCTGCGTGACTGCGCGGCGGCGCTGCCGAGGATAGCTGAGCTTTTAAAGCCCTTCAAAAGCGCGCTTCTGCGCTCGATATCCGAGCTTGACACGCTTGAGGAGATACACATGCGCATAAGCTGGGCGATCTGCGACGATCCCCCGTTTTCCGTGCGCGAGGGCGGCATACTCAAGCCCGGCTACTCCGACCAGGTCGATCACCTGCGCAACATCCGCGATAACGGCGCGCAGGCAGTCGCGGAGCTTGAGGCCAAGGAGCGCATCCGCACCGGCATCAAAAAGCTCAAGATCGGCTACAACAAGGTGTTCGGCTACTACATCGACGTGCCGAAATCCGCAGGCGATGTCAAGATCCCCGATAACTACATACGCAAGCAGACGCTTGTTTCAAACGAGCGCTACTTCACCCCGGAGCTGAAGGAGCTTGAAACGACGCTCCTGACCGCTTCGGACAAGATAAAGCAGCTGGAATACGACTTTTTCATGGACCTGTGCAGTACGATAGCCGAGCAGGTCGCGAAGGTCCAGGCAACCGCCGAGGCGATAGCGCAGCTTGACGTTCTGTGCGCCTTTGCCGAGGTCGCCGTGCGCAACGACTACTGCATGCCGGAGGTGGACGCCTCGGGCGAGCTTATCATCCGCGAGGGGCGGCACCCCGTCGTCGAGCAGACGCTCAGCGACATTGCCTTTGTTCCGAACGACACGCAGCTAAACTGCGAGGGCAACCGCGTCGCCATCGTCACCGGGCCGAACATGGCCGGTAAGAGCACCTACATGCGCCAGACCGCGCTCATAACGCTCATGGCGCAGATAGGCTCCTTTGTTCCGGCAAAAAGCGCCGTCATCGGCGTCGTTGACCGCGTGTTCACGCGCATCGGCGCGTCGGACGATCTCGCGTCGGGCCAATCGACCTTCATGCTCGAGATGAGCGAGGTCGCGAATATCCTCAGCCACGCGACGGGGCAAAGCCTGCTGATCCTCGACGAGATCGGCCGCGGCACCTCGACCTACGACGGCATGGCGATAGCGCGCGCGGTGCTGGAATACTGCGCGGACAAGAAAAAGCTCGGCGCAAAGACGATGTTCGCAACGCATTATCACGAGCTGGCCGCGCTCGAGGGCAGCGTCGAGGGCGTGCACAACTATTCGATAAGCGCGAAAAAGCAGGGCGACAGCCTCGTTTTCCTGCGCAAGATCGTGCCCGGCGCTGCCGACGACAGCTACGGCATCGAGGTCGCAAAGCTCGCCGGAGTTCCGGACAAGGTCGTTTCCAAGGCCAAGACCTATCTCCGGCAGTTCGAGGCCGATGCCGCGTCGCCGAAGGCGAAAAAGCCGGAAAAGGACGATCAGATAAGCCTTGTTGACGCAGGCACCGACGAGGTCGGGCGCATTCTGCGCGGCACGGACATAAATTCACTCACACCGCTCGAGGCGCTGAATCTGCTCAGCGAGCTTCAGCAGAAAGCGAGGGGCTGATGCGCGACAGTCTGAAAAAATCCGAGTTTTGGAGCGCGATGATACTTTTGGTGCTCCACATGGCGGTGTTCCCGATCGCGCTGAGCCTGCTGATGGCGGCAAAGCCAGACCTTTTGAGCGCATCGCAGATGAATTTTATCTACTATGCGCTCAGCCTGCTGCTCGTCGCGCTGTTTTTGGGCAAGTTCCTGCGCCGCAGCTTCGACGGGCTTGTTGACGCGCCGGGCAGGTGCCTGACGAGCTTTGCGCTCGGCTGGGTCGCGTATATCGCGCTCGGCATGATAGCGACGTATGCGCTCAAGGAGCTGAACATAAACACCGACAACCTCAACGAGCAGACCATAAGCACCATGCTCAGCGCCGACCGCGGCATCATCATCGCAATGACAGTTTTCCTCGCGCCCATCGTCGAGGAGAGCATCTTCCGCGGCGGACTTTTCTGCGGTCTGCATCAAAAAAGCCGCGTCGCGGCCTACGCCGCGTCGATCGTGATGTTCTGCCTTTACCACGTCTGGCAGTACGCCGTGCTGCTGTGGGACGCAAGCTATCTGCTGCTTGCGATACAGTATATCCCGGCGGCGATAGTCCTGTGCAGGATCTACGAGCGCTCCGGCTCGATCTGGACGAGCATATTCTTCCACATGTCGGTCAACGCGATCGCCGTGTTCTCCGCCGGCAGCGCCGCTGTCGGACTTCTACACTGATCTGAGAGGTGCCAATGAAAATAAGCACGAAAAAAATCGCGATAAGCGCAATGCTCATCGCCTTCGACGTAATATTCACGCGCGTTCTTGCGCTTAACATGCCGCTGACGAAGATCGGCCTCGGCTTTGCCGCGGTGATGGTCTGCGGCATGCTCTACGGCCCCGGCTGGGCGGCGCTCTGCGCCGGACTGGGCGACCTTGTCGGCTCGCTTCTGTTCCCGACGGGAGCGTATTTCCCCGGCTTCACCGTCACGGCCGCCATCGGCGGCGCGATCCTCGGCGCTGCGCTTTATAACAGGCGCCTGAAGCTCTCCGGCTGCATCCTCACCGCGTTTGTAAACGGCCTTGTAGTTTCGCTCATCCTCAACACGACGATGATCTCGCTCGTGTTCGGCCCGCCGCTCGGCCCCCTGTTTTTGACGCGCCTCGGGCAGTTCGGCATCATGCTCTGCGTGCAGACGCTCGTCCTGTTTTACCTCGAGCGCTCCGACACGCTGTACAATAAAATAATCTCCCTCAGAGACTGAATTTTTAGTGGCGAATTGGGGCACCTACGGATACATATATCTCTGGTAGCCCGGTTCGGGAGTACGGAGGAAACCATGGCTGCCTCGCTTTTTCAGAGGCGCATTGGGGCTGCTACGGATACGCATATTGCGGTCGCCCGGTTCGAGGGTGCCGACGAAACCGGGAAACTGCCGCCACACATTAGTGCGGTGTTAAATTCTGCGCCGCACCACATTGGCTCCCCTGCAAGGGGAGCAGGCTGCTTTGCCGCCGAGGGGTTGAATAAAAAAGCTATTAGCTCTCCGCTGCGGCCACCGGTCGCTCGTAGGGAACAGGCTTGCCTGTTCCGCATGTCGGAGTATGGTCGGCACAAAAATTCATGGTCGTAGGGAACGGATTTATCCGTTCCGTTTGTACCGACTTTGCCAGTACTCAAATATATAATTGTAGGGGCGGCCATTGGCCGCCCGCTTTTTATAATGAATAGTGAATAATGAATGATGAATAATGAATAATGAATAATCATGGTGTGCGCAAGCGCACTTTTTATTTTCGCCTTTACGCTGATACCGATACGGTTATTGCGGTATCCCGACCGGGAGTTGCCGACAAAACCATAACAAGCGGAACGGATGAATCCGTTCCCTACATGGTGCGGTGCAAAACTCAACTCCGCACTTGCGTTACGCGAGGCACGCACGGTTTCCACCATTGTTTCGATACCGGGACACTGCAATGAAAACAAAAAGACGGAGTCGGTTCGCCTCTGAAAAAGCGAGGCAGCCACGGTTTCCTCCGCACCCTCGAACCGGGATACCGCAACAACCGTATCCGTAGGTGCCCCAATTCGCCACTAAAAATAAAACCGGGACGGTGGATACCGTTCCGGTTTTTTGAATGCTTATTATCAGAGCTGCTTCTGAGCGTTGATCTTGACGCCGGGGCCCATGGTGGAAGCGGTGACGCAGGACTTGATGTACTGGCCCTTTGCCGCTGCGGGCTTTGCCTTGATGATAGCGCCGATGAGAGCTGCGTAGTTCTCGTAGAGCTTATCTGCACCGAAGGAGACCTTGCCGATGGGGCAGTGGATGATGTTGGTCTTATCCAGACGGTACTCGACCTTACCGGCCTTGGACTCTTTGATAGCCTGGGCGATGTTGGGGGTGACGGTGCCTGCCTTGGGGGAGGGCATCAGTCCCTTAGGACCGAGGACCTTACCGAGACGACCGACGGTGCCCATCATGTCGGGGCTTGCGATAACGGTGTCGAACTCGAACCAGTTCTCCTTCTGGATCTTCTCAACGAGATCCATGCCGCCTGCGTAGTCTGCGCCTGCTGCCAGAGCCTCTTCCTTGCGCTCGTCCTTGCAGAAAACGAGGACGCGGACGGTCTTGCCGGTGCCGTTGGGAAGGACGATAGCGCCGCGGACCTGCTGGTCTGCGTGACGGCCGTCAACGCCGAGCTTGACGTGCAGCTCGACGGTCTCGTCGAACTTTGCCTTGCTTGCCTTTATTACCAGGCCGAATGCCTCCATGGGATCATAGAGGGCCTGCTTATCTATGAGCTTTGCGCTCTCTTTATAATTTTTACCTCTAAACAATTTCGTTTCCTCCTAAAAATGTGGTTGAGTCGGAATAAATCCTCCCACTTTTGCCTTTCCTCAGTCGCCGACCAGGACGCCCATGGAACGGCAGGTGCCTGCGATCATGCTCATTGCAGACTCAATGTCGGTGCAGTTGAGGTCAGGCATCTTCTGCTCTGCGATCTTGCGGAGATCTTCCTTGCTGATGGTCGCGACCTTGTCCCTCTGGGGAACGCCGGAAGCGGTCTCGATGCCGCAGGCCTTCTTTATCAGCAGTGCTGCCGGGGGAGTCTTGGTGATAAAGGTGAAGCTGCGGTCGGAGTAAACGGTGATAACGACAGGGATCATCATGCCCATGTCGCCCTTAGTGCGCTCGTTAAAATCCTTGGTGAACTGGCCGATGTTGACGCCGTACTGACCAAGTGCAGGGCCTACAGGGGGAGCCGGAGTCGCCTTTCCTGCGGGAACCTGGAATCTGACATATCCAACTATTTTCTGTGCCATAATTCAGCACCTCTTTCTTATTATTCTTTGATTTCCTCGACCTGATCAAGCTCAAGATCGACGGGGGTCTCTCTGCCGAACATCGAAACGACGACGCGGACTCTGTCCTTATCGGGCTCAAGCTCCTCAACCGTGCCGAGGAAGCCTGCGAGGGGACCGTCGGTGACCTTGACGGTGTCGCCGATCTGATAGCCCGTGACGATCTCGTGACGCTCGACGCCTAGATCATATATTTCCTGCTCCGTGAGGGGGACGGCCTTGCCGCCTGCGCCGACGAAGCCGGTTGCGCCGCGGACGTTGTGGATAAGATGCCAGCTATCATCGGTCAGCACCATCTTGCACAGAACATAGCCCGGGAACACCTTGCGCTCGACGGTCTTTTCGCCGCCGTCGGTGATCTCGGTCACGGTTTCCATGGGGATGTTGACCTCCTGGATCAGATCCTGCATCCTGCGGTTCTCGGCAGCCTTCATGATCGCTGCCGCAACTGCGTTTTCATAACCGGAATAGGTATGGATCACATACCATCTTGCGTCCTCTGCCATGGCCACTAACCCGCCAGCTCGAAGATGACGTTAACGACCAGACCTGCCAGCTCGTCAAATCCCCAAAGGACGACGGCGGCAAGCGCCATAACGAAAAGTGCGACACCGGTGTTGGTCGCAAGCTGCTTCGGGGTCGGCCATACGACCTTCTTCAGCTCGCTTTTAAGCTCGCGGAACCATTTTCCGATGCGCTGGAAAAAACCAAGTTTCTTCTCTTCTTTCTTGACGGCGTTGGTGTTCTTGACAGGAGTAGCTTTTTTCTTCTCTTCAGCCATTTTTTACACTCATCCTTTCAGAAAGTTACTTGGTTTCGACGTGCTTGGTGTGCTTTCTGCAGAAAGGGCAATACTTGCTTCTCTCAAGCTTTTCGGAAGTATTCTTCTTGTTCTTGACAGTGTTGTAGTTCCTCTGCTTGCACTCATCACATCTAAGTGTGATCTTGACTCTGTTGTCAGCCATACTTTTCGGCACCTCCTATTTTATTTATCCGCGTTACGGTGCGGACATTTGCCTCCCTGTATGGGAACCCGGATCCCTGCCCCGCGCCCAAATAAGCGCACGAAAAAAGACCTCTCGTCCGACAGGTAATCATTAATATACCATATACCCCCTCATTCGTCAAGGTTTTTTAGAGGCGAATTGGGGCTGCTACGGATACGGTTATCTCTGGCGGCCCGGTGTCGAAGTTACCGACGAAACCGGGAAACTGCCGCCATACGTTAGTACGGTGCTGAGTTTTGCGGTCGCCCGGATCGAAACAATGGTGGAAACCGTGACTGCTACGCAACCCGATAGTGCGTTGCAAAGTTTTTGCCGCACCCAATTGGCTCCCCTGCAAGGGGAGCAGGCTGCTTCGCTGCCGAGGGGTTGAATAAAAAGCTATCCACTATCAGCTATCAGCTCTCCGCTACGGCCGCAGCCGCTCGTAGGGAACGGATTTATCCGTTCCGCGTGTTATGGTTTCGTCGGCACCTACCGGTCGGGCAACCGCAAAAAACGTATCGGCACCAGCGTTAATGCGCCTCTAAAAAATGCGCCTCTAAAAAATGCGCCTCTAAAAAATGCGCCTCTAAAATGCCTTCCCCTGCGTAGCTTGAGGGGAAGGTGTCACCTTGGTGACGGATGAGGTGTTATTAAATCTGCGGTGCTAACCGCCACATTTTTTAGAGGCGCATTTACATTGTACGAATACATTTATTGCGTCAGCCCGACCGGTGTTTACTGACGAAACCGATACATATTGTAACAAAGTAGCGCCTACGGCGCGGATATAATTACACCTCATCTGCCGCAAGCGGCATCTTCCCCTCAAGCTCCGCAAGGGGAAGACATTTAGTGGCGCATTACTGCACCTACGGATACAGTGATTGCGGTTGCCCGACCGGAAACAACTGAACAAACCATAGCGTTTCGCGCCCTGTTAGTGCGTTGCTGAATTTTGCGCCGCACCACATTGGCTCACCTGTCAAGGGGAGCAGGCAGCTTTGCTGCCGAGGGGTTGAATTAAATCCGTGCGCTTTAGCACACACAATGGCTAACTGCTATTAGCTATCAGCTCTCAGCTGCGAAGCCGCCCGGTTTCCACCAATGTCCCGAACCGGGCAACAGCAAAACTCAGCAACGCACTACTGGGTTGCGTAGCAGATACGGTTTCCACCAATGTCCCGAACCGGGCAACCGCAATAAACGTATCCGTAGGTGCGTCAAAGCGCCTCTAAAAAATATTGAATTGTGGAGATATTGTGGTATAATAAACTATTATAATTTGCCCTTGGCAAATGGGGGCAGCCGTAAGGTAAACGGAGGTTTTGAACATGGGTAAAAAACAATTCAAAGCTGAGAGCAAGCGTCTGCTTGATCTCATGATCAACTCGATCTACACCAACAAGGAGATATTCCTCAGAGAGATCATCTCCAACGCATCCGACGCGATAGACAAGCTCTGCTACATCTCGCTGACGGATGACAAGGTCGGCCTTGAAAGGTCCGATTACCGCATCCGCATCACCGTTGACAAGGACGCGCGCACGATCACGGTGTCCGATAACGGCATCGGCATGAGCCAGGACGAGGCCGAGAAGAACCTCGGCGTCATCGCAAAGAGCGGATCTTATAATTTCAAAAACGACATGAGCGCCGAAGAGGCGGAGAAAGACGATATATCCATCATCGGCCAGTTCGGCGTCGGCTTCTATTCCGCGTTCATGGTTTCCGACAAGGTCACCGTCATCACGAAGAAGTACGGCGAGGAAAAGGGCGTCAAGTGGGAAAGCACGGGCGCCGACGGCTACACCGTCACCGAGTGCGACAAGTTCAAGCCCGGCACGGACGTCATCATGCACATAAAAGAGGACACCGACGAGGAGGTCTACGGCTCGTACCTTGAGATATGGAAGCTCAAGGCGCTGGTCAAAAAGTATTCCGACTATGTCCGCTGGCCGATCGTCATGGACATCACCCACCAGGAGCAGCAGCCCACCGGCGAGGAGGACAAGGACGGCAAGCCCATCATGCACACCGTCAACGTCACCGCTCCCGAAACGGTCAACTCCATGGTGCCTATCTGGCAGCGCGCAAAGACCGAGGTCACCGACGACGAGTGCGTCGCGTGGTACAAGGAAACAAACCGCGACCAGACCGACCCGGCAGCGGTGCTGCGCATAAACGCCGAGGGCGTTGTGTCCTACAAGGCGCTGCTGTTCATCCCCGGCAAGGATATCGACAACGGCATTTCCGGCGCAGCGAAGAAGGGCGTCAAGCTCTACTGCAACGGCGTGCTTATCATGGAGGACTGCGACAAGCTGCTGCACGACTATTTCGAGTTCGCGCGCGGCGTCGTCGATTCGCCCGACCTGAGCCTGAACATCTCGCGCGAGATATTGCAGCACAACCGCCAGCTCAAGGTCATCGGCCAGAACCTTGAAAAGAAGATCAAGGCCGAGCTTGAAAAGATGATGCGCGACGATCGCCCGAAGTACGAGACGTTCTGGAAAAACTTCGGCATCCACATCAAGTGCGGCGTCTGCGACGAGTACGGCCGCTTCACCGATTTTCTCAAGGATCTGCTGATATTCTACACCTCCGAGGACTCGATGCGCTCGCTCAAGGAATACGTTGACGCAATGCCCGAGAGCCAGAAGGCCATCTACTACGCCTCGGCCGACACCGTAAAGCACGCAATGGCTCTGCCGCAGTGCGAGGAGGTCCGCTCGCGCGGCTATGAGATACTCTATCTCGACCACCCAATCGACGAGACCGTGCTCCAGCAGCTTCGCATGTACGAGGGCAAGGGCTTTGTCAACATTCTCACCGAGGATCTCGGCTTCCAGACCGACGAGGAGAAGAAGGCGGCCGAGGAGAAGGTCGTCGAGAACAAGGAGCTGCTCGACT
Source organism: Firmicutes bacterium CAG:24053_14 (assembly GCA_001916715.1). Taxonomy (GTDB): domain Bacteria; phylum Bacillota; class Clostridia; order Oscillospirales; family Oscillospiraceae; genus F23-B02. The sequence continues at coordinate 31,367 of MNSZ01000063.1, read as the reverse complement.
TCATCCGCGACAGCATCGGCGATGAGAAGCTCAAGCAGGTAACGCTTTCGAGCAAGCTCGTTTCGTCGGCATGCTGCCTGACCTCGACCGGCGGCTTCACGCTCGAGATGGAAAAATACTTCCGCAACGGCCCGAGCGAGGAGATGCGCAAGCTGCGCGCCGACCGTGTGCTTGAGCTTAACGGCAAGCACGCCGCCTGCCTTGCCATAAAGAAGGCTTACGACGACGGCGATAAGGACAAGGCCGCCGCCCTGTCGAAGATACTGTACGCACAGTCCGAGCTGATAGCCGGCGTCGAGATCGAAGACCCCACCGCCTACGCCGACCTCGTCTGCAGTCTTTTTTAGTGGCGAATTGACGCACCTACCGATACGGTTATCTCTGGTTGCCCGGTTCGGAACATTGGTGGAAACCGTGGTTGCCACGCGCCGCGTTAGTGCGATGCAACTACGGTTTCCACCGCAGCCTCGAACCGGGACACTGCAATAGACGTATCCGTAGGAGCAGTAATTCGCCTCTGAAAAAACGTATAGGAGAAGCGCCAAAGCGCCTCTAAAAAGATGAGAGATAGACTTGGAATTTACATTCACATACCGTTTTGCGTTTCAAAATGCAGCTACTGCGATTTCTACTCGATCGCCGGCGGCAAGCAGCGCATGCCCGACTATCAGTCGGCGCTGCTGTCGCACATAAGCGAGTCGGCCGAAGCGATAGAGAGCTACGAGATCGACAGCATCTACATCGGCGGCGGAACGCCGAGCTGCTACGGCGCAAAGCGCATCGTCGAGATCCTCGACGAGCTAAAGCGCATCGGCAACGTGCGCCTCGACTCGGAGATAACGGTCGAGGTAAACCCCGACACGACGAAGCTCGAGGAGCTCAAGCTCCTGCGCGCGGAGGGCGTGAACCGCCTGTCGATCGGCGTGCAGTCGGCAAACAACGACATATTGAAGATCATCGGCCGCCGGCACAACTTCCGTCAGGCGGAGATAGCCGTTGACACGGCGCGCGAGGCCGGGTTCGAGAACGTGAGCCTTGACCTGATATACGGCCTGCCGAGCCAGACGCGCGGCGACTGGGCCGACACGCTCTCGCGAGCGCTTGAGCTGCACCCGGAGCACCTTTCGTGCTACGGCCTGAAGCTTGAGGAGGGAACGCCGATGTATCGCAGCTACCTCGGCTCGCCGCTCATCCCGGACGAGGACGAGCAGGCCGACATGTACCTGTACACGGTCGATACGCTGGCGCACTACGGCCTGAAGCAGTACGAGATATCGAACTTCGCCATACCCGGCTACGAATCGCGGCATAATTTGAAGTATTGGCAGCTGGGCGACTACATGGGCTTCGGCCCGGGCGCGCACTCGTGCGCAGGCGGCGTGAGATACAGCTATGTGCGCGATCTTGACAGGTATGTTTCCGCCGTTGTGGGCGACAGCATGATAATCGACGAGTACGAGCAGATAGTTCCCATCCAGAAGGCCACGGAATATCTCATGCTCGGCATGCGCACGACCCACGGTATATCCGAAAAGGAATACCATAGGATATACCGCAGCGACTGGGAGCCGATAGAGGAGACCTTCGAGCTGTTCGAGCGCAAGGGCTGGGCAGAGCGCGACGGCGAGCGCTGGCACCTCACCCCGGCAGGCTTTTTGATCTCGAACGTGCTCATAAACGCCGTTCTGGAGGCGCAGACCGGCGCAAAGGTCGAGAACAATCCGTGGATGCGCGACGCGTTCCGCCAGGAAAAGAAGCAGGAGCTTCCGCAGGGCGAGTACGAGCGCTTCACCTCGGTGTATAAGGATAAGCTGAACTGATAAAAGGAGGGACGGCATGGCAAGAGGCAAGCATGAAGCTTCAAAAAAGTCTGAAAAGACCAAACCCGAGAAAAAGCCGAAACGCTCGGGCGGCGCGAAAAAGGCCGTCCTGATAATCGCTGTAGTCTGCGTTTTGCTCGCAGCGGCCGCCCTCGGCGGAGGATACCTCGCCGGGCATTCGGATAAGATCCACCCCGGCATGACCCTCGGCGGAGTGAGCATAGGCGACATGACGGTCAGTGACGCCGCCGCCGCGCTTGAAAAAGCCGGCTGCGACTTTGCCGGCGGCAGCGTCAAAGTAACGCTCCCGGGCGATTTTGAGTTTGCCGTGTCGGCCGAGCAGGCCGGGATGGCGATGAGCTGCGCGCAGGCCGCGCAGGCGGCGTTTGACTACGGCCACTCGGGAAATGCTTTCGGCGACCTTGTGTGCTATTTTAAGAGCATCACCGGCGGCGTGACAGATGCCGAGATCCTCGCGTCGGCGAGTGCCGACGGCGTTCGCGCGGCGGTGGATAAGGCGCTTAATGACTATAACGAGCACATGGGCAAGGGCTACGAGGTCGATGAGGAAAACGAGACCCTGAAAATGATAAAGGGCCTGTCAACGAAGGATATCGACGCCGATAAGCTCTGCGAGAGCATCGTAAAGGCGTTTTCCGACGGAAGCGGCGCCGTTAAATACGAGGCCGGCGGCGAAAATGCCGAAGCGCCGGACTTTGACAAGCTGCACGAGGAGATATGCGCCGAGGCGCTCGACGCAAAATACGACCCCGAAACGCAGAAGGCTACCGAGAGCCGCGTCGGCATTGAGTTTGACGCGAAAAAGGCTCGGGAGCTTTGGGATAAGGCCGAAAACGGCGCAACGGTGAAGATACCGCTGGCCGTGACTCAGCCGAAATATACGCAGGAGCAGCTTGATAAGATACTCTTTGCCGACAAGCTCGGCTCGCAGACGACGGGCTATGCCTCGAGCAACGCAAACCGCGCAACGAACGTTGAGCTTTCGGCCAAAAAGATAAACGGATATATCCTCGCTCCGGGCGAAACGTTTTCGTACAACACCGTTGTCGGCAAGCGCACTGCCGAGGCCGGCTTCAAATCCGCCGGAGCATACGCCGGCGGCAAGGTGGTGCAGGAGATAGGCGGCGGCATATGCCAGACCTCATCGACGCTCTACTGCGCGGCGCTGTACGCAAATCTTGAGATCGTCGCGCGCGACGAGCACGGCTTTGCCGTTTCCTATGTCCCCTGGGGCATGGACGCAACGGTCAGCTGGGGCGGCCCGGAGTTCAAATTCAAAAACAACCGCGAATTCCCGATAAAGATCGTGACCAAATGCGAAAACCGCCGGCTCACGATAGAAATTTGGGGCACCGACACCGACGGAAGCTATGTTAAGATGGACTATTCGGCGTGGACGGTGTATGATACAACGTATCCGAGCGTTGCGATAGGCACAAAGGCCGTGACCTACCGCTGCGTTTACGATAAAGACGGCAACCTGATAAGCCGAAACAAAGAGGCAAACAGCTACTACCACTATCACCCCGAGAATATACAGTGGCCGACGCCGTCAGAAACCCCGGCCCCGGCAGAAAGCCCGGCACCGTCAGAAACAGCAAGCGCTGATCCTTAAACGAATGGAGAAACACACAATGGAAAAGGGAAAGTTTTATATCACAACACCGATCTACTACCCCTCGGATAAGCTGCACATAGGCCACACCTACTGCACCGTGGCGACCGACGCCATCGCGCGCTATAAGAGGATGTGCGGCTACGACGTCATGTTTCTGACCGGCACCGACGAGCACGGCCAGAAGATAGAGGAAAAGGCAAAGGCCGCCGGCCTTACGCCCAAGGAATTTGTCGATAAGATCGTCGAAGGCCCCGGCGGCATCACCGATCTGTGGAAGCTCATGAACATATCCAACGACCGCTTCATCCGCACGACCGACGACTATCACGTTCAGGCCGTCCAGCGCATCTTCAAAAAGATGTACGACAAGGGCGACATATATAAGGGCGCATATAAGGGCATGTACTGCACGCCCTGCGAAAGCTTCTGGACCGAGAGTCAGCTCAAGGACGGCAAGTGTCCCGACTGCGGCCGCGAGGTCCACTACGCAGAGGAGGAGGCCTACTTCTTCCGTCTGAGCAAGTACGCAAAGCCCGTGCAGGAGCTGCTTGAGAGCGGCACCTTCCTTGAGCCTGCATCGCGCGTGAACGAAATGATAAACAACTTCATCAAGCCCGGCCTCGAGGATCTGTGCGTTTCGCGCACGAGCTTCACCTGGGGCATCCCCGTTGATTTTGACCCCGGCCACGTCGTGTACGTCTGGGTCGATGCCCTGTTTAACTACACCTCCGCGCTCGGCTTCTTAAACGATAAGTACGACGACTACGACAAGTTCTGGCCGGCAGACGTTCATATCGTCGGCAAGGAGATCGTCCGCTTCCACTCGATCATATGGCCTGCAATGCTCATGAGCATGGGAATGCCCCTGCCCAAGAAGGTCTACGGCCACGGCTGGCTGGTCATCGACGGCGGCAAGATGAGCAAGTCAAAGGGCAACGTCGTTGACCCGTACAAGCTTGCCGACATGTTCGGCGTCGATGCGCTCAGGTTCTTCCTGCTGCGAACCTTCCCCTTCGGCTCGGACGGCAACTTCTCAAACGAGCTGCTTATATCCACGATAAACACCGACCTTGCAAACGACCTGGGCAACCTCGTTTCGCGCACGACCGCAATGGTCGAAAAGTATTTCGGAGGCACGCTGCCCACTGAGCGCGAGGCCGACTCCCTTGACGATGAGCTTAAAGAACTTGCGCGCACGAGCCGCGATAAGTACGAGCAGCAGATGGACAAGCTCCAGCTCCACCTTGCGCTCGAGGAGGTCTTCAAGCTCATCCAGCGCGCAAACAAATATATCGACGAAACAGCTCCCTGGCAGCTTGCCAAGGATGAGAGCAAAAAAGCTCGCCTTGCAAGCGTTCTGTATAATCTGCTCGAGTGCCTGCGCATAAGCCTCATCATGCTCAAGCCCTTCATCCCCGAAAGCTGCGACAAGGCGTTTGCGCAGATCGGCGCATGCGAGAAGTGCTCAAGCTGGGACAGCGCCGCCGTTTTCGGCGCCCTGCCGGCAGACGTCACCGTCCACAAGGGCGAAACGCTCTTCCCCCGACTCGATATGGAAAAGGCTCTTGCCGAGCTTGAGAAGATGAACGCTCCGGCAGCGCCGAAGTTTGACCCCATCGAGCCGGAAGTCACCATCGACGACTTTTCAAAGTGCGACATGCGCGTGTGCAAAGTCCTCTCCTGTGAGGCCGTGAAAAAGAGCAAGAAGCTTCTGAAGTTCAAGCTCGATGACGGCACCGGCACTCCGCGCCAGATACTCTCCGGCATCCACGAGTTCTACGAGCCGGAGCAGCTCGTCGGCAAGACCGTCGTTGCGATCCTCAACCTGCCCAACCGCAAGATGATGGGCGAGGACTCCTGCGGCATGCTCATCTCCGCCGTGCACGAGCACGACGGCAAGGAACAGCTGCATATGCTGATGCTCGACGACAACATCCCTGCCGGCTTCCGCCTGTGCTGAAAGGAGAAACGCATTGAATCTCAATCTTAACGTCATAAAGTTTTTGCAGCAGTACGACAGCGACCCCGAGCTGCGCGCAAAGGTCGAGCAGGCCGAGATGATGTATCCCGGCTCGCTTGAGATACGCGAATCGGTCGTCGAGGATGTGCTGATCCCCATCGCCGAGGAGATGGGACTGGGCTTCACGCTCATGGATCTGTATAATTACGAGCGCCAGCTCAAGCGCGAGCGCAGCCGCGACGTTGCCCTCACCGAAGAAGAACTCAAGGCTGCCGACGAGGAGTATCACTACTGGCTCGTCGATAAGGGCTGGGAAAACGACGAATCCTGCTTCAAGCAGGGTGAGCAAAAAGGCATAGACTGAGTTAGGTAACGAGAACCGAACCGTCATCGGTTCGACTCTCGTCTGCCGATGCGCAAAAAAACAGACGGTCTTTTTGACCGTCTGTTTTCTTTGGTGCTCCAGCGGGGATTCGAACCCCGGCTTTTAGCGCGCTGCGCGCGAAAAGCTTTGATTTGAATCGGCTATCGGCTCGCCGCCGGAAGCGGCTACCGCCGAGCGCCGCGATCTTGTCGACCAGCTCTGCGGTCTTCTTCTCAGTCACGAAGCTGGCCGCCTGCACGGCATCGATCAGGATCTTGAGCTCCGGGACACTGAAGCTCCGGTCACATACGAAGTATCCTTTTTCGTGGCTGATCAATCGTTCCATAATCTTATAGCCCTGTTCGTTCAGTAGCTTGATGTCTCGGATCAGCGACCGGGGGCTACAGGATACATTCATGGCCACCAGCCGGGCAGCCAGCTCCACCTTGGTCATCGGGTGCTCTTCGTCCGTCTCTTGGCGCAAAATCTCCATAATCTTCAGGAGCTTGATTTTCTGGTAGTTCTCCTCCGGCATGGCTGGCCTCTACTTACTATAATTATACAATTAAAAGCATACCACTGTCTTTGTCAAATCACAAGAGTTTACCTCGCCAATTCTGCGCCGCTTGTCGGTTTTCCTCCCACTATTCAGGCGTAACGTGGTTCAAATCCACCCTCCGCTATCTTTTTTTCCGCATGCTTTGCTCCGTGTATTTGTCCCAAAAAGTGAGTGGTAATTTTGTCCCGAAAACGCAAAAAACCGGATCCGGAACGGTCTTGATGGCCATTCCAAAGCCGGTTTTCTCTGATATTACAGTATTTCGGGCTGTTTCAGCCCCAAAAACAAGAAAATTGCCTGATTTATCCGATAGACAAATCAGGCAATTCATTTGTGTATGCCTTACACTAAAGATGCAACCAACTAAAACCAAACCGCAGCCCAACGCAGTGGGTGCGGTTTGGAAGCGGAAAACAAGCCCGTCCGGCTAAGACCCCTCGCCGCAAGGCGGGGATTCGTGCAATAAGGGCCTGTTTAGAGCTGTCTAATCTTTACGCTTTAGATGCCAAGTCACGATATAAGCCCACTTAAATCCAGTAGCTCTCGCCGTCCTCGGGAATGCGCACCCGCTCCCGGATCCCCTTTTCCTTCAGCTTCTCATCTAAGGTCTTGCGCGTAAGCGTTGCGTGAGGAACATTGTCCATGTGACTGGCAATAATCACAGCCTCCGGCGCAGCGGCGCAGACTTTCTCCAAGTCGTTGTCATCCATGATGAGACGGCCGTTATCCACCAGCATAGCCGCACAATTGTTCGTGACGATCACATCCGGGTGGTACATGGCAATCGTCTCCGCCACCTCATCGCACCATACCGTGTCACCGGCCACATAGAGAGTCTTTTCATTTGGGCTGCGGAAAACATAGCCACAGGCGTCACCGCACGGCACCTTTGTCCCATGGATGGCCTTGACCTTGATGACCTCAGCCTCACCATAGGTGATCCGATCCTCCAACACACGCACATCTTTCATGCCAGAGAACTCCAGATAATTGGAGTCTTGCCGGTTGATAGCGTAAATAGGAATGTTCTTATCCAGTTTTTCGCAGCCTTTGCCATTGAGACCCAGGCCAATGTGGTCCAGATGAACATGGCTGCACAAATAGGCATCTACATCCCTATTAATAGCCGCAACAGACATGGGCAGAGGCTGCATGGGGCACATAATCCATTTTTGCTTGGGATCGACAGGTTTCCAGGTAGCGCAGTGGTCGATCACATATTTCTTGCGCGGGTCCCCTCTCCGATTCATGGCAATGATCATAGGAAGCAGCCCAAAGCAACCTGTCATATATTGGGGCGCCAGCCAGGGATCAATGAGAAATGTTTTACTGTCGTAAGTGATTTTAACGGTTGCATTGCGGATCTGCTGAAACTTCATTCTTCTTCTCCTCCTTGCCTTTTTCTGCTTTAATTATACTGGTTTCCGGCAAAATGCGAAAGAAACAAAAACCTCCCTTGCTGCAACGAAAATGATGTAGTAAAATGACAGCAGAGGTGAGGATATGAACAAGAAACAGCTTGAATACTTCATGGAGACGTATCATTACCGCAACATCCAGGTAGCGGCAGACAACCTGTATATCAGTCATCAAGGGCTGAGCCGGGTCATTCGCTCATTGGAGGACGAGTTGGGGCAGGCCTTGTTTGTCCGCTCCAACCGCGGCTTGGAGCCCACTGATTTTGCCACCACGCTGCTCCCACATATTCAGAGCCTCCTGGATACCTATGCCCGGATTGAGGGCGTACAGACCCTGGCAGGGCAGGAAAAGTCTGTTGTCACGGTCTACGCCCTGGATCATGTTTTGGGCTATTTGGGGGCAGAGTTTATACTGCGTTTCCACGAAGAACATCCAGACATCACGCTGAGTGTAGTGGACACCACCGACGAACTCGCTCTTAACAGCCTATCCAGCTGCCATGCTGATTTCGCCATCGTGAACGGTCCCATCGACAACACCCGGTTTAATTGCGAGGAGCTTTTCTATTCCCGTTACTGCTACCGTATCCATAAGGACAACCCTCTTGCGAAGAAGGAGCGCCTAACTGTGGAAGACTTTGATGGGCAGAGACTGATAGGCAAAGGACGGGAGTATAACTGCTTCCGTAAAAACATCGACAAGCTGGTGCTTGCGGAGGGTGTCAATATCAATATTCCCATTGAGACCTCTGACGAGGAGTTAACCAAGGAGCTGGTAGAGCGGAAACTGGCCATTGCAGTAACCTATGCGTTTTCTGCGCTTAATCACTGTGGCCCCAACACGGTCATACGCTATTTGGATGATCCCGGCTATGGGCAGACGATTTACCTGGTGGAGCGCTGCAATACTCTGCCTACTAAGGCTGGCCGTACCTTCAAAAACTTCCTGCTGAACTGGATGAGGGCTGTTTAAAATTGCCCGTTGCATTCGCAGCAATATTTGATTCGCTTCTTAACTGCCGTAGCCAATACTACTGGTGTAACCAATGTCACTTGCAGCAAGGCGAAGCAAACTGAAAAAACGACATGTCGAAACATGTCGTTTTTTGTTGGTGAAGGTGATCAGAGTCGAACCACGTTTCAGGTTCAAATCCACCCTCCGCTAACTTTATCCGTCTACTTTGCTCCGTGTATTTGCCCCAAAAGGTGCGCGGGATTTTAGGCACGAAAACGCAAAAACCGGCCTCAGTCTGGCTGTGAACGCCATTCTGAAGCCGGTTTTCTCTGATTTTACAGTATTTCGGGCTGTTTCAGCCCCAAAAACAAGAAAATTGCCTGATTTATCTGGTAGACAAATCAGGCAACCTATTTGGTGCTCCAGCGGGGATTCGAACCCCGGCTTTTCGCGCGCTGCGCGCGAAAAGCTTTGATTTGAATCGGCTATCGGCTCGCCGCCGGAAGCGGCAACCGCCGAGCGCCGCGATCGTGTCCGGGGTTCTCGTCAAAAATCGGCAAAAAACAGACGGTCAAATGACCGTCTGTTTTCCTTGTCTAAAACTTACGAAAAGGTACGTATAATATAGGTAGACTTACGAAAAGTATACCGGCGTCCCCTGAAAAAAACATGTCGATTTTTCACCTTCGGGTTTCCGCTTGTCGCAAGTTTGACGGGAATGAATTCTTTCTCATCTGCTTGCGGTTTTCCTATATTACACTGTAATTTTGTCGTCTTAGACTTTATATTAAATCGGTTTCCCGATGTTAATTTCAACTCTTAATTTGCCTACCAGACAAAAGTGGTTTTTTTATTTTAGGTTAAGCGAATAATTTAGCTTCCTGCCGTCAGGCGCGACACAAGGGTTTCTACCATGTGCGTGTCCTCAGCGCCATTCGACCATGTGGAGAGCTCTCTGTTCGTTATTACGATCAGGCTCCGTGTCTCATTCAAAAATGTCAGTGCGTGGTATAGCTTTGGAAGGTGCTCGTCCGGGATCCTTGCGTACATCATGTCATCAATGATCACGACGGACGGCTGCGTTATATATCGGAATTGCCGCTGGTGTCTGTCTGACCGGTCTTTGCGCTCGATGATTTCTAATAAGCGACTGATCGTCATGTACGAGACCTTTTCTCCCGCTTCCAATGCTCTGCGGCCAAGATGCGACGCCAAGGATGTTTTGCCCTTGTCACATTCCCCGATGATGATCAGGTTCTGAAATTCATCGATCCATTGAAGCGATTCCAAACGATCAATCTGCCATGCAATCCCTTCGTTTACTCTGCTCTTAAGAAATTCCTTGTACGGCAGTTTGCTTTCCTTTTCTCGTTTTGCCATAGCTGCTTCCTGCCGCATTTCTATTTCCTGTGAAAGTACCCAGTACAAGTAATCCAAATTGCTGAGCTCCGGTTTGTCTTCCAGCTCTATATAACCATGCGCAATGTTCTGTAAGTTGAGGATCCGCGCTGCTTCTACGATCTTACTGATATCTGTCATGTCTTTCCCTCGCTATTCCGTCTGCTCTTGTTTTGCAGGAATAAAAGAAATTCTTATCCAACAGCTTTTTTGCCGTCCCTGCTCCGTACCGGTATATGATGAAGGCCGCCAGCTCGAAGGCCGTACAGTTCTGGACAGATATGACAAAGCCGTCGCCGAGCTCGAAAAGACGGAGGCAAAGTTCGACGAGGATGTCATGAACTATAACCAGAAGCTTGCGCAGTACAATGTCGGCAAGGACGCCGTAAGCTCCGGCAAAACCGCCTACAACGAGGGCAAAGCGCAGCTTGACGCAGGCTGGGACGCTTACAACGAGGGCTCGGAGCAGCTAAAGAATTATGACAAGGCTAAGGCTCAATACGACGAAAGCCTTGCCGCATACAATAAGCTCACAAAGGCTATCTCCGATCTCGAGGCTAAGGGTGTGCCGCACCGCGTTGCTCTTGCAATGGTAAGTGTATCGGCCGGTCAGCGAATCACCGATGATTCGCTTGCCGAGATGAAATCCCAGCTTGACAGTGCAAAGAAGCAGCTTGACACCGCCAAAAAGCAGCTCGATCAGGCAGCAAAGGCAAAGGAGCAGCTCAAGGACGCAAAGTCTCAGCTTGCCGCCGGCGAAAAGCAGATAAGCGAGCTTGAAAAGGAGATAAGCGGCGGTCAGGGCAAACTCAATGAGCAGCAGAAGGCGATAAGCGATAAGCGCACCGAGCTTGAAAAGACCAAGGCCGATCTTGACGCCAGAAGCGAGAAACTCGAGGCATATGAGGACACATCCGAAAAAGCACAAAGAAGCCGCGACAATCTCATCGACGAGGGCTACGGCACGGAAGAGGATGACAACGCAGCCATACTTTCCGCGGCACAGAAGCACGAGGATAAGCTGCACGGCGAATACCTGAAAGCCAGCATCTCATATTCTGTCACCAATATTACTCGTCTGCTTGCGATAGTCTCCGCCGTAATCGCTCTTTTGAAGCTAAGAAAGAACAAGCTGAAGCCCGCAACAAAGCTCGCAATAGCGGCAACCGCATTCGGTGCGGTCAGCCTCATCGCCTCGATCGTGTTCGGCTCGGTGCATTCGCTTGCATTTGCCGCCGCAGTGTTCACCGCCGTCGGGGTTTGCCTGACCGAAAAGCCCGAGGAGGCATGATTCTTAATTAAAAACGAGCTCCTGCATCATAAGGTGCAGGAGCTCGCTTTTTCAAGGGGGTGTTGAACGAAAGATTTTCAGCACTCTGTCAAATCAATAAGTTTTTTGGGATCGATGTTGCCGCCGGTGAGCACGAAGCAGACCTTTTCGCCGGGCTTGACCTTGAAGCCGCCGCTGATGAGAGCCGCAACGCCGATCGCCGCAGACGGCTCGACAACGACCTTTGCCTTGTAGACGATGTAATTAAGTGCCTTGGCAATTGCGTATTCGGGCACGGGAACTATCTCGTCAACATATTCTTCGATGAGAGGATAGGTGTTGGTGCCGGTAGTGGTTATCATGAGGCCGTCGGCCAGAGTGTCCTTAAGCTCGACGGTTACGGGCTTGCCCTGCTTCCGGCTTTCGGAATAGCGAGGGATACGCTCGGGTTCTGCGCCGATAACACGGCACTTTGGATTTATGGACTTGACAGCCGTTGCAACGCCGGCAAGAACGCCGCCGCCGCCGAGAGGCACAACAACGGTATCGACATCCTTAAGATCCTGCATTATCTCGTAGCCGACAGTACCCTGACCGGCAATGAGCATGGGGTCGTTAAAGGAATGGACTACCGAGTAGTGCTTTTCATCGACTATCTCATACAGCTTCTTATAGCGCTCTATCGAGCCGAAGCCGTGCTGAATGACCTCTGCACCGAGTTTTTTAGCGTTATCGACCTTGACCTGTGGTGCGTTGGTGGGCAGCACGAGCGTCGCCTTTATGCCGAGTATCTTCGCCGCATATGCCACACCGAGAGCGTGGTTGCCGGAGGATGAGGCAATTATGCCCTTTTCCTTTTCCTCATCGGTCATGGTGAGGATCTTATTCGACGCTCCCCTGATTTTAAACGAGCCGGTGAGCTGAAGGCACTCGGGCTTGAAATACACCTCGCAGCCGAGGACCTCGTCAAGTGCCTCGCTTCTGAGTAAGGGCGTGTGCTTAACATAGGGGTGCAGTCTTTCGCTTGCCGCCTCTATATCGGATAGCTTTACTGGTAAACTCATATTTATCTCCTAAATATTCTGCTGTGATACGGGCAGGAGCACACAATGCTCCTGCCCTTGTGTTTTAGTACCCGTTTATTATGTGCCTACTCTGAAGGACTCGGAGAAGCGCTTGATAGTCGCAACCAGACTTGCACAGGCCTGATATGCGGTCTTGGGATTCTCGGGAACGGGTTCGTTCTCAAATGTAATGGTGATCTTGCCTGTCTGACCCTTGGTCTCGATGGTATGTGTGTTGTAGATCATGTTCGGATCTGCATAGATCGTGATGTGGGTCTTGTCAAAGCCGAGTGTAGCAAGACTCAGAGCTGCTGCTATATTGATATTCTGCGGAAGCTCTTTGACGCAATCCCTTGCAGGGCCGTCGAATATCAGAACAGGCTCGGTCATGTTATCCAGATCAAGATTCATCTTTTCGACATAGGGGATCTTCTTCCATGCTCTGGGGGGCTTTCTCGTGGTCATATGAACAGACTCAATGCCGGGTATCATCGCGCCCTGGAATGCGTCCAGTGCGCCGATGCCGCCGGAGGGAACGATGAGCTTGCTGCCGCTTTCCTCTGCCGCCTTCTTAAAGCTCTCCAGAAGCTCAGCGTCAACAAGTGCGCCGAGGCTCATGGGGATGAAGGATATGCCCGCTCTGAGCAGACGCTCGCCGTTGGCAATGACGGAATCCTGAGATGCGCACTCGGCAACGACATCGAGGTCATAGTCGAGAAGCTGAGCGGGGTCTGTGATGAGGGGGATGCCTGCCTCGTGAACTCTGTCAACGCCCTTGGACTGCATCGTGCGGACGCAGACGACTGCAATCTCTGCATTGGGGACCTTTCCTGCCTCGAATGCATCTATGACATACTTGCCCATGGATCCGCAGCCGAGCATACCAACTCTGATTTTTTTCATTTGATTTACCTCTTTTAAGTGATTATTGTACGGTGACTAAAGTCATCCGATTTTAACATTCTGCTCCTGAAGATATTTCAGTGCACCGGGGTGATAATCAACGCCCTGAATAGCATTTGCATTATCGGGAGTCATGTAGGAAGCAACTGCGTGTACATTCTGCAGAGAGTCGTAGCCCTCAAACAGTGTCTTGCAGATATCGTATGCCGTATCCTCGGGCAGATCCTCGGTGGTCATGAGTGCGACCCAAACTGCGAAGGTCTTGTAGTCCTCCTTAATGCTGTTGTAGGTGCCGCCGGGAATGACAGCGTCAACATAGAACGGGAAGCCTTCGGTAAACTTTGCTATCTCTTCGTCGCTGAGGTTGACGAACTTGATCTCGTTGGTGGTTTCAAGGTCGGTGAGGAAGCCTGCAGGTGCGGCGGTATTTACGATGACAGCGTCAACTGCGCCGTTGCGGAATGCTTCGGTGGTCTCTGCAAAGGAGAGGTACTGGGGCTGGATATCCTTCTCGATGTCCATGCCGAGGGTCTCGAAGATGATCTCATTGGTGGAGAGAATGCCGCTGCCGGGAGAGCCGACGGAGACCTTCTTGCCTCTGAGGTCTTCAAAGGTGTTGATATCGGAATCCTTGAGGGTTACGATCTGAATAACATTGGGGTACATAGGTGCAAGCACCTTAAGGGGAACAGGAGAGGTGAATGCGCCGGTGCCGTTGAGAGCGTCGAGGGTAACATCGAGCTGAACAACGCCCATTTCAACCTGGCCGTCAGCCATGAGGGTAACATTCTCGACAGAGCCTGCCGTGACTTCGCAGACAGTGTTGATGCCGAGCTGCTTGGTGAGAAGGTCAGCATATGCCGCACCGAGGATGTAGAAGGTACCGGAGGTGCCGGCGCCGCCTATCGAGAGGTTGGTGATCTTCTGGTCGTCCTGTCCGCCGCAACCTACAAGGCCTACGCACAGAAGGGCAACAGCCAGAAGTATGCAGCACAATTTTTTGAATTTCTTCAGGGTTTTCTCCTTTTTAGTTTTTTATTTTATTCTCCAATAGGACGATTGGAGTAAAGCACAAGGATTCAGCTTAATCTAACGGTGTCTTTTTTGGTCTCGATTTTCTGAATGATGAAAACTATGCCCGCAATGACAACGCCTGCTACACTCAGCCATATCTGCGGTGTTATCATCATTATGCCTGCGGCAACAAGAATAATGCTGGGTATGAGCTTGGTCCTCTTAACAAAGTAGCCGTTGATACCGGCAGAATAGAATATTGCGCCGAGAACACCTGTCACAAGTGCGATAATCGCAAGCAAGTTCGAGCCGTGGAAGAGCATCGCCGGTTCATACACGAACATATACGGCACGATGAAAGCCGGCAGTCCGAGCAGCACGGCAAAGCCCGCTGTTGGCCAGAATTTCGATTTGGCTATGCTGCAAGCGGCATACACCGCCATTGCAACGGGAGGCGTTATCATGGAGATCGCGCCGAAATAGAACACGAACATATGTGCCGCAAGGGGATCTACGCCGAGTGTAATGAGTGTAGGTGCGCCGAGTACCGCAAGAATAAGGTATGCCGGAGTGGTAGGCAGACCCATGCCGAGAAGCATACTTGCCAGCATAAGCATAACCAGGACAAGGAACATACTGTTGTTCGCTACGCCGAGCATCATGCTTGAGAACTTAAGACCAAGACCGGTGAGATTTATGACAGAAACGATTATGCCTGCGCAGGCCGTCGATGCAACGACGACAAGCGCGGATTTTGCAGCGTCAACGAATGCGGCAATAAACTCCTTGAGTCTTGCACCGCCGAAAGCAAAGCCTATAATCACTGTTACTACTACGGAGTATACGGATGCACGCATTGCGGTAAGCTGAACCACCATCAGGAGCACTATGAGAACCAGCAGCGGAAGTACCATAATGCCCTTTTCCCTCAGCATTTGCTTGATTGGAGGAAGGCCGTTTGTATCCATGCCGGAGAGATCCCTCGCCTTTGCTCTGAAGTGAACCATTGCAAACACGGATGCGTAATAGATAAGCGCAGGAATTATTGCACCTATGGCTATCTCATAGTATGGTATACCAAGTATCTCCGCCATTATGAACGCCGCAGCACCCATCATGGGCGGCACTATCTGTCCGCCGGTCGATGCAACCGCTTCTACCGCACCGGCAAACTCCGGCTTGTAACCGGTTTCCTTCATCAGAGGAATGGTAACAACGCCTGTGCCGGCAACATTTGCAACCGCACTGCCGGATACCGAGCCGAACAAGCAGCTGGATACGATAGCCGCTTTTGCAGGTCCGCCGGGGCTTTTACCGAGCGCCTTAAGCGCAAAATCGATATAAAACTGTCCGATGTTTGTTTTCGTCAGGAGCGCCCCGAACAGCATGAATATATAGATGTATGTCGCGGATACACCCAAAGATGTACCGAAGATGCCCTCCGTGCTCAGGGACATCTGGTTGATTATTCTTGTAACGCTGTAACCCCTGTGGCCGAGTATACCGGGAAGGGATTGTCCGAATATCGCATATAGGATAAACACTATGGCTATACCCGGGAGTATCTTGCCCGTTTTTTCCGCCGTGAATATCAGCGTCAGGATGATTATTGCTCCGCCGAACAGCAGGTCTATGTCATTCGGTCTGCCGTACCGTGAGACGATGCCCTTAAAATCGAGGAGAAAATATAGCACAAATCCGATTGCCGCAAGACACATTGCAATATACAGCGCCTTTAACAGCTTTTTGTCGGTTTTCTGGAACATCATAAGGAAGCAGACTACCATCGCAAAGCCCAGGTGTATACTCCTTTGCCACATTGCGGTCAAAACACCGAAGAATGCCGTATATAGGTGGAATAAGCCCCACGCTATACATATTACAGTCAACAGTTTTTCGGTCGAAAATCGTTTCTGCATTTTATCTCTCATTTTGTGGGAAATGGTGAAGGATGCTTTCCTTCTGTCGGACTCCGTTGGACTTTTTCGTGTGTCGGTAGCCCTGATTACGTATACTGTATACAATTTATTTTATCATACACAAGATTGTTTAAAAAAGCTATTGGGATATTCGATGAATTTTGTATAAATAAACTAGCTATTATTAACAAATTATCGTCATTTATATTTTATTTTGCTATATCTCTTGTTTTTTTGGCATTTGCGATGTATATTGTATACAATTGGGCGATGCGTGTTGAAGTCCCGTTGTCTACTCCCCTGCCGAGGGCAGACGAATACATTTAAAATAGTATTCGGTATAGACAGCAAAAGCTGTTTCTGCGCATCCGCCGTTCCCCACAGCAAACCCACAAATATACACCATGATAAATATTAGCAAGGAGAGATGTTCCATGATCACAAATGAGTATCTTAAAAGAGTCTACGCATCCGTAGAAAAGCGTGACCCCGACCAGCCCGAATTCCTTCAGGCAGTTCGTGAAGTATTTGAGAGCCTCCAGCTCGTCGTTGACAAGCACCCCGAGTGGGAGAAGGCAAGCCTCATCGAGCGTTTCGTAGAGCCCGAGCGTGTTGTCATGTTCCGTGTTCCCTGGGTTGACGACAGGGGTGTTCCCCATGTCAACCGCGGCTACCGTGTACAGTTCAACTCCGCTATCGGGCCTTACAAGGGCGGCGTTCGTTTCCACCCTTCTGTCAACCTTTCCGTCGTTAAGTTCCTCGGCTTCGAGCAGATACTCAAAAATTCCCTGACCACTCTCCCCATGGGCGGTGCAAAGGGCGGCTCCGACTTTGACCCCCACGGCAAGTCCGACGCCGAGGTCATGCGTTTCTGCCAAAGCTTTACCACCGAGCTTTACCGTCACATCGGTCAGTTCACCGATACCCCCGCAGGCGACATCGGCGTCGGTGCTCGCGAAGTCGGTTATATTTTCGGTCAGTACAAACGCATTGTCGGTAATTTTGAGGGCGGCGTCATCACAGGCAAGGGCCTGACCTACGGCGGCTCTCTGGCTCGTACCCAGGCTACCGGCTACGGTATCTGCTACTTCTCCGACGAGGTTCTTCATTACCACGGCAAGTCCTTCGAGGGCCAGACCGTTATCGTTTCCGGTTCCGGCAATGTTGCTCAGTACTGCGCTGAGAAGTGCACTGAGCTTGGCGGCAAGGTCGTTGCAATGAGCGACTCCAAGGGCTACATCTACGACCCCAACGGCATCAACCTCGATGTCCTGTTTGACATCAAGCAGAAGAGAAGAGCTCGCATCTCCGTCTACGCTGACGAGGTTCCCGGTTCTCAGTATGTCGAAGGCTGCAAGAACATCTGGAATGTAAAGTGCGACATCGCCATGCCTTGCGCATCTCAGAACGAGATGGACCTTGAAGGTGCAAAGGCTGTTATCGCAAACGGTGCATTCGCAGTATTTGAAGGTGCAAACATGCCTCTGACCCTCGAGGCAGTCGAGGCTGTCAACGCAGCAGGCCTGCTCTACACTCCGGGCAAGGCTTCCAACGCAGGCGGCGTTGCTACCTCCGGTCTTGAGATGAGCCAGAACTCCATCCGTTACAACTGGAGCTTTGAAGAAGTCGATGCAAAGCTCAAGGGCATCATGCAGAGCATCTTCCAGGCATGCCTCAAGGCTTCCATCGAGTGCGGCAAGCCCGGCGACATGATGGTCGGTGCTAATGTTGCAGGCTTCCTCAAGGTTGCCGATGCAATGATGGCTCAGGGTATCGTCTGAGCACAAGGCAAAACTTGATTTCATCACAGGAAAGGAACAATACTATGCCAATAATACGAGCAAATCAACTCGAAAACTGGGAAAAGCGCGTTGACAGCGGCGTGCACTTCATGCTCGGCAACTATGCCTTGGTCGAAGGTGCGCTGAGCGCAGGTTGCAACTTCTTTGCAGGCTACCCGATCACTCCGGCAAACGAGATATCCGAAAGAATGTCGTCCCGACTTGTGGAGGTCGGCGGCAAGTTCGTTCAGGGCGAGGACGAGCTGTGCTCGATCTACGCTCTTGCAGGTGCATCCATTGCAGGCGGCAAGGTTATGACCGCAACGGCCAGTGCCGGATACAACTATATGCAGGAGGGCCTAGGCTACTGCTACGCTGTTGAAGCTCCCATTGTTGTTGCCGATGTTCAGCGCTGCAGAGGCGAGAATTACGCATCGCAGGCCGATGTCTACCAAATGCGCTACGGCGCAAGCGGAGACTATGAGGCGATAGTCGTCTGCCCCTCCTCCGTTCAGGAGCTTTACGACTACACCATCTGGGCATTCAATCTCGCCGAAAAGTACCGCAACCCCGTAATAATCATGTCCGAAACTACGATCGCCCTCATGCGCGAAAGGCTCGACATTCCCAAAGCCGAGGACATTGAGATATTTAACCGCAAATACACCGCTTTGCCCCCCTCGGAGTATCTTCCCTTTGCCGCCGCTCCCACCGGCTGTCCGGATATGGCGCCCCTCGCGGCAGGCTACAACACCATTTATTCCCTCAACCCGCACAACGAGCAAGGCAGCATCGACTGGGTGCCGGAAGAATTTGAGCACCTTTACAAGCGTATATGCGGCAAGATTCGCGAAAACAGCGATGACATTTGCCGTATCGAGAATTTCATGATGGACAACGCGGATTACGCCATAGTCGCATACGGCAGCGAGGTTCGCCCCTCCATTGAGGCCGCCGAGCTTGCAAGGGAAAACGGCGTCAAGGTCGGCGTTATGAAGCTTTGCAATGTATGGCCCGTTCCGGAAAAGGCTCTTACCGAGCTTGCCGGTAATGTTAAGAAGATCTTTGCCGTCGAGATGAATAACGGCAAGTATGTCAACGAGATATCCCGCTGCGCTCACGGTCGCTGCGAGGTCATTCCCGTTACAAAGAACCTCGGTCTTGTTCACACAGGCAGTGAAGTTCTTGCAGAGATAATGAAAGGAGTTAAGTAAATGAGCGAAAATGAAAAGCTTATCATTAATCCTAACCGCAGATTTTTAAGACCCGAAAAGCTCCCTCATTTCTTCTGCGGCGGCTGCGGCTGCGGTCAGATACTCAACTACTACACTCAGGTGCTCAACGATCTTGATATGGATCCTCAGCACATGGTGCACATCGCCGGTGTCGGCTGTACGGCAAGAATTCCCGTATATCTCAAGACCGATATGTTCCACGGCGTTCACGGCCGCACCCTCGCATGGGCGACCGGCGTTAAAATGATGATGCCAGACACTCCTGTCGTTGTATTTGCCGGTGACGGCGACATTGCCTCCATAGGCGGCAACCATCTTATTCACGCCGCGAGAAGAAACCTCGATGTCACCGTCATAATGGCAAATAACCTTAACTTTGCAATGACCGGCGGTCAGGTAGCTCCCACAACTCCCGAGGAGTCAAGGACCATGACCACCCCCTTCGGCAGTCCCGAGCCGCAGTTTGATGTGTGCAGACTCGTCGAGGCAGCGGGTGCAAGCCATGTTGAGCGCTGGAGCACCGCAACTCCCGTGCAGTGCAAGGCAGCAATCAAGCGTGCGCTCACCCACAAGGGCTTCTCCTTCATAGAGATAGTTTCCCAGTGCCCCACCAACTTCGGCAGATACGCGCTCAAGACCGGCGACCCTGTAAAGGTGCTTGAATGGATCAAGTCCTACACCTACACCGAGGCACAGGCTCAGAGCATGACAGACGAAGAAAAGGCCTCAAAGCTCAGGCTCGGTCAGTACATCATGGAAGACAGACCCGTATACGGCGGCACATCGGTAAAAAAATAAGGAGGATCGATCATGCTTAATTACCCACACAGGATATCCCTTTGCGGATTCGGCGGACAAGGCATTATCCTCTCCGCCGTGATCCTCGGCACCACCGCGGTCACGAAGGCAGATCTTTACGCGGTCCAGACGCAGTCCTACGGCTCGGAGGCAAGAGGCGGCCAGTGTCAGGCTGAGCTCATCATTCAGGACAAGCCCATCAATTCCCCCATTGCCGAGACGAAAAATCTGTTGGTTGCAATGTTCCAGACCGCATACGAAAAGTATATCGACACCCTTGACGAGGACGGCGTTCTCGTTATTGACCCCCAGCTTGTTACCAAGATCGTCAGGCCCATTAAGCACACGCTGGAGATCCCCGCCACGCAGATAGCCGTTGACCTCGGAAACAGGATGGCCGCAAACATGGTCGTGCTCGGCTTTTTGAGCGAGGCGCTTGACCTCATGTCCAGAGATGACCTCATCAGCGTGCTCGAAAGCACCGTCAATCCCCGTTTTCTCGAGCTGAACATCAAGGCAGTTGACGCGGGCATCGCCTATGCGGTTGACCATGACCTGTATTACAGGGTATAATGAGGTAGACCATGAATTTATTTGAATTTGAGGGAAAAGCCCTTCTGCGCAAGCACGGCATTTCGTTGCCGGAGAGCGCTCTTATATGCTCCGAGGATGCCGCTGCTCCTATGCCCCTTCCCTTCGTGCTCAAGGCTCAGGTAATGACCGGCGGCAGAGGTAAGGCAGGCGGTGTGCGTGTATGCGCGGATGACGGTGAGTATCGTAAAAATCTCGGCGAAATTCTGAACATGACCATCAAAGGCTTTACCGTTCACGGTCTTCTTGCCGAGGAAATGATGAAGCCCGAGCATGAATACTATCTGTCTATCACCCAGCAGGGTGTTAAGCGTCCGACTCTCATATTCAGCCGCATGGGCGGTATGGATATCGAGTCCGTCGCTTCTGAGCATCCGGAGGAGATAGTGCGTATTGAAATAGACCCCTTTACCCGTCTTAAGGACTACCAAATAAGCTGTCTTGCCGCCAAAATGGATGTTGAGCGTGCAGAGGCACGAAGCTTCCTTCTCAAGCTTCAGGAGGCCTATTTTGAAGAGCACGCCGTTTTGACCGAGATAAATCCCCTCGGCGTTATAGACGGAAAGCTCACTGCTCTTGACTGCAAGTTCGTCATCGACGACCATGCCGGAGCCGCTGCTTCCGTGCGTGATGCCATTGAGGCAAACCGCGGGAAGCTGCACAAATACATAACCCCCGAAAAAGAAACGACCACCGTCACCTATGTCCCTCTCAAGGGCGATGTGGCGATGATCTCAGACGGTGCCGGAACGGGTATGCTTACGCTTGACCTGCTCACAGATCTCGGTGCGGAGGTTGCCTGCTTTACCGAGCTCGGCGGCATGACCTCGGAGGAGGTTATGTACAGAGCCATGCAGCTCACCCTCGACGGTCACAGTGAGATCAAGGGTCTGCTTATCGTTTTGATCGGCGGCTTCAACAGAATGGACAACATGGCAAGAGGCATCATCCGCTACCTGTCGGAGCATGAGGTGAACATCCCCATTTATACCCGTATGTGCGGTACGATGGAGGAGGAGGGCCTCAGGCTTATGGCCGAGGCCGGTCTGAAGACCTACTACGACCTGACCGACGCCGCAACACAACTCGTGCAGCTTGTAAAGGAGATGTGACATGGCCATTCTGATAAACAAAGATTCAAAAGTTATAGTTTTGGGCATCACCGGAAAATCCGGAGCGCTGCAAACAAAGGCAATGCTTGACGCAGGCACTGATATTGTCGCCGGTGTCACCCCCGGCAAGGGCGGTCAGGAAGTGTACGGAGTGCCTGTTTACAACTTCGTGAGCGAGGCAGCTGCCGAACACGAGTTTGACACAGCCATCTGCTTCGTTCCGCCCTTCGCGGCAAAGGACTCCTGCTATGAGGCAATAGACGCAGGCGTTGGGCTCGTTGTTCTCACTACCGAGGAAATGGAGCTCAACGACTCGGTCGAGATCATCGAATATGCCCATGCCCACGGTGCTACCCTCGTGGGCCCGGGCTGTGCGGGCGTTCTCGCACCCGAGGAGTGCAAGGTGGGCGCACACCCGATAAGATTCTTCAAAAAGGGTCATGTCGGCGTGGTGTCCAAGAGCGGCGCACTTTCCTACGAGATAGGCAAAACGCTAAGCGACGCCGGTATCGGACAATCCACCATCGTTGCCATCGGCGGAGGCCCGCTCTGGGGCTTCACGCAGGCAGATGCGGTTAAGCTGTTTGACGCAGATCCCGAAACGAAGGTCATCGTCCTGCTCGGCGAGATCGGCGGCAGCAGCGAGGAGGATGCGGCAGCGTGGATAAAGGCAAACTGCACCAAGCCCGTCGTTTCGCTTATAGTCGGCAGAAATGCGCCGGCGGGAAAAAGTCTCGGACACGCCGGTGCGATAGTAAGCGGCAATGTCGGAACCGCAAAGACAAAGCTCGAGGCTCTTAAAAGTGCAGGCGTTCATGTTGTCTACTCGCCGAGAGAGCTGGCGGCAAAGGTCGCCGAGCTGTTATAATTAATTCAGGAGGCTTATATGGCAAAAGTATTTATAGACATTGAGCTTTGCAAGAGCTGTAAGCTGTGCGCGCATCTGTGCCCCAAGGGCGTTTTTGAGATGACCGGCTTTGTAAACAAAAAGGGCTACAACTATATGAGTGCAAAACACGAGAAAAATTGCATAGCCTGCAAGCAGTGCGAAAACGGCTGCCCGGACTTTGCGATACATATTGAAAAATGAAAACCAAGACCGAAAATAAAACCATAGGAATAATCGGCGGTATGGGTCCGCTCGCAACTGCGGACCTATATCGCAAGATCGTCATGAGCACCGATGCCGCTTGCGACCAGGAGCACATCCACACCCTCATCGACTCCAACACCAACATCCCCGACCGCACTGCCGCTCTGCTTTGCGGCGCGGAAAGTCCGGTGGAGGAGATGGTAAAGAGTGCAAGGCTGCTTGAAAAAGCCGGTGCCGGACTGCTCATCATGCCCTGCAACACGGCTCACAACTTTCACTCCGAGGTGCAGGACGCTGTGTCGATACCGGTCCTGCACATGATAAAGCTTACAGTGCAGGCACTTGAGCGTCAGGGTGTGAGCCGCGCAGGTCTGCTTGCGACAGACGGCACGGTGCAGACCCGTATTTATCAGCGCTGCTTTGAAAACAGCGGTATAGAGCTGATAACGCCGGATAACGAGGGGCAGGCTGCGGTCATGGATATGATCTACAAGGGCGTCAAGGCCGGATGCACCGACTTTGATACGACCGAGGTCCGTGCCGCCGCAGACAGGCTGCTGAATACAGGTGTGCAGGTGCTTATTCTCGGCTGCACCGAGCTTCCGCTTGCCTTTGACATGTATGCCCTGCATTATCCGACCGTTGACCCCACGCTTGAGCTTGCCCGTGCAGCGATAATTGCCGCCGGCGGCAAGGTCAAGGGCGAACAGTCGGTTTCCGAAACGAAGGAGGATGCTTAATGAAATCCGTTTCCAAAATAGCCGAGGCTGTAAAAGCCTCGTCAACACTTGCAATAGACAGTCTTGCAAAGCAGATGAAGGCCGACGGGCTTGATGTTATAGGCTTCGGAACGGGTGAACCCGACTTCAAGACTCCCGATAACATCAGTATTGCGGGCATATCCGCTATTTGCGAGGGCAAAACAAAATATACCCCCGCCGCCGGCATTGTGCCCCTGCGCAAGGCAATCGCGGCTCAGCTCAAAAGAGACTGCGGACTCGACTACGGCTACACACAGATAGTAGTTGCAAGCGGTGCAAAGCACTGCCTGTTTGCCGCGCTCTCCGCCATTGTCAACCCCGGTGACGAGATAATTATCGCCGCACCCTACTGGCTGAGCTACTATGAGATGGTCAAGATGGTCGGTGCGACCCCCGTTACCGTGTTTGCAGGCGAGGATCAGAGCTTCAAGATAAGCCCCGCGCAGCTCGAAGCCGCCATCACGGACAAGACCAAGTGCTTTATGTTAAACAACCCCTCCAACCCTACCGGCATGGTCTACACCAAAGCCGAGCTGCTCGAAATAGCCGAGGTCTGCGTCAGACACGATCTGTATATTTTGGCAGATGAGATCTATTACAAGCTCATTTACGGCTCTACGGAATTTGTGAGCATAGCCGGATTGAGCGAGGACATCAAGGAGCGCACGCTGCTCATAAACGGTGTTTCAAAATCCTACGCAATGACAGGCTGGCGTATAGGCTACTGCGCGGCCAATAAGCAGATAGCACGCATCATGTCAAACTTCCTCAGCCATTCCACCGGCGGCCCGTCAACCATCAGCCAGTGGGCTGCCGTCGAAGCACTTAACGGCCCGCAGGAGGGCATTGAGCATATGCGCCGTGCCTTTGAGGAGCGCCGCAATTATATAGTCAGCAGGATTAATTCCATTGCCGGTGTCAGCTGCATTGAACCGGACGGTGCATTCTATGTGATGATGAATATTGAAAAGCTGCTGGGCAAAACCGTCGGCGGCCGGATCATTGAAAACGATGATGACTTTGCAACAGTCCTGCTTCAGAAGTCACTTGTTGCCGTTGTTCCCTGCTCGGGCTTCGGAATAAAAAACTTCGTGCGCTGGTCATATGCCGCGTCTATGGAGGACATAAAGCTCGGTCTCGACAGGCTTGAAGCTCTTTTGTCCGAAATCGAACTCTGACGGCTTCATATACGGTTTTTTGCAGAAAATGTGTGAATGTGCGCACAATTTCATCGATTTTTTCCCATAAATCACATTGACGAAGGAAAATCTCGTGATATACTATAAAGTGCTGTCAAAAAAATGCCCATTAAGGAGAATTTCCTTTGCGTTTAGAACATGATTTAAGTAAAACTCCATCACTCAAGCAGCAGGCTTATGATATATTGCTGGATATGATAACCTCCGGTGAGCTCAAGCCCGGCATGCGTCTTACCGAGGAAGGTCTGTCGAAGATGCTCAACATAAGCCGTGCCCCGATAAGGGAAGCTCTCAATATGCTTGAGAGAGACGGCTTTACCAAGATCATACCCCGCTGCGGCACTATCGTCACGAACATCTCGAAAAATGACCTTATGGATGTATGGAAATGCCGTCTTGCGCTCGAACCCTTCGCCGCAAGAGAAGCCACTCCCTATATCCCCAAGGAGGAGCTGACGAACTGCCTCATAGATCTCAACAAGCTCGAGAGCGAGCCTTATGATTACAACAAGTATGTTGCATCCGACCTTGAGGTCCACGATCTGTATTGCAGACATCTTAAGAACACCTACATGCAGTCGTTTCTCAATAAGCTGAACATTCATTCGGCGCGTCTGAGATGGTTTAACGAGCTCCAGCCCGATAGCATCAACCTTACACATGATGCCATTCAGGAGCATAAAGAGATCATTCTCGCCTTCCTTTCTCGGGATCCCGAGGCAGTCTACGATGCCATGCACAAGCATATTCAAAACAGCTACACCAGACTGATCTCCACCTTCCCCGAGGAGGAACGGCAGGAAAGCTGATTTTAAAAAACAGACCCAAGGTTCGACCTTGGGTCTGTTTTTTGGTAGTGTCAAGAGTTATGCGCAAATTTAATTTGCAGACTCCGGCCGAATGAGGTCAGCCGGCAATAGAGGCGTCTTCCAGAGCCGTCTCTAAGTGCTTCATATTCATGTATTTTTTGTTGCCCCATTGGGTGCTAGCTACATGGCGCAGCCGTGCGCAGACCAGCATCAAAGCTGAATTGCCGTCCGGGAAGCAGCCGACCACCCTTGTCCTGCGGCGGATCTCCCGGTTCAGTCGCTCGATCACATTGTTGGTACGGATCCGTGTCCAATGCTCAGAGGGGAAGTCGCAGTAGGTCAGCGTTTCCTCAATACCATCCTCCACCTTTTTGGCAGCCTCTTTCAGCTTCATGTCTTTCAATTCAGCGACAACAGCTTTAGCCTTTTCCCGGGCAGCCTTCTTGCTCTCCTGGGCGTGGATCGCCTTGAGCATCTTGGCTACCAGCTTTACCTTGGAGCGAGGAACAACAGAAAACACATTCCGGTAGAAATGAACGGTGCAGCGCTGGTATTTGGCATCAGGGAATACCTCTCCCACAGCTTCCAGCATACCCAGGCACTTATCTCCAACAATGAGTTTCACGCCGTTCAGGCCGCGGCTCTTGAGCCATTGAAAGAAGCTGACCCAACTGGCCTTGTCCTCTTTCATGCCCTCGGCGGCCCCCAGGACCTCCCGGTAGCCGTCCTCATTTACTGCAATTGCTACCAGAATGGCCACATTTTCATACTCTCCACCCCAGTTTCGGCGCAGATAAATACCATCCACATAAACATACGGATATTTGCCGCCCTGTAAGGGACGGTTGCGCCAATCCTCTATGTGAACATAGGCCTTTTTGTTCAGCTCACTGATGGTGGAGGGAGACACCTTGGTGCCCCAAAGAGCTTCGGTGATGTCCTCCACGCGGCGCACAGAAACACCGGCAAGGTACATTTCAATGAGAGCTTCCTCTACGCTGCTCTCCCGGCGGCGATACCGCTCAATGATGGCTGTCTCAAATGGTACACCTTTAAGGCGTGGTACATGGAGCGTGACGTTTCCGGGTGTGGTGGTGAGGTTCCGGTCATAATGGCCGCTGCGGTAGCCCCGACGGGCCTCGTTTCGCTCATAGCGGGCAGCCTGGGTCAGCTGCTCGGCCTCCTGCTCCAGCAGTTCATTCAGCGTTTCTTCCACGCTGCCGCGAACCAATTCTTTCAGTTGCCCCTTGATTACTTCCTCGTTTAGCTGTACAATCTTCTTGGACATAGTTTGCTTTCTCCTTTCAGAATGGTGTGTGGTGACTTCATTCTACCAGAGTCTGCAAACTATGTCTCTCTTTTTTGCTTTCTAAATTTGCGCAATTTATTATACCTTATCCCGATCTCAACGGTAATGCCCTTGATTCTGCTTGCCAAATTGCGTCACCTCCTAAAAATGGGCATAAAAATAGCCCGGATTGCTCCGAGCATGAAAAGAGCACCGGGTGTCAGCCGATGCTCCTTAATCAATGTTTTAACCTACAAACTGGAAGTTACCTATCCCAATTCATTTATTTCATTCTGCAGATTTGCAAGGAATCTGCCTGCGTGAGCGCCATCCATCTGTGTATGATGAAACTGGAAGGAGATTGGCAAATAATACCTGAAACACTTCTTTTTATATCTGCCCCAGATTATAAACGGATTGTTGAAAATTCCACTGTTCATGCCGACAGCACCATCTATTTCAGTATCAACGATTGCTGATGTGCCGATTACCATACTGTCAGCGGACAGATCCCAATCCTGACAGCTATTGGCAACCTGAGCGGTATATTTTAAGTAGTCCTGGTTGAATGTATTCAAATCATTCGAATAAAGAATATCGCAGGAACTTACTTCTCCGTTTCTATTCTTGACAATTGTGTTCACTGCAATCGTGTCATATTGTATCAGCTTATCGCCAACCGGAAGAAAATAAAATTCCTTCACATCCACAGCAGCTTTTCCAATACAATAATCAAGCAGCATATTGAATTTCAAATGCTTCTTTTTACTGATTCTGATTAGGTTTGTTACATCTATCGTTTTAAAGAAAGTCACCATTGGGTTCGGCGCCTGCATCCAAAGCTCAAACGCCATGGCTCTAGATGTATCTTTCGGGTTTATTTCTCTTGCCATGATTCCCTCCACAAATTCCGATTTATCAAAATAATTATAGCATAAGAGTGTGAACACTTCTACCATCAAAACCGGTCAAAATCCTCCTGCGATGCGACCTTGTCGTAGGTCACGCTAACATACCCTCCAATCACCAAAGATCATCATCGGAATCATCGTCGCTATCGTCGGAGAAAACATCTTCCTCCTGCTTATCCTCTTCGTCAAAGCCAAAAATCTCATTGAGTATGAAGAAGTCTCTGCCATCCACTATGCCATTGTGATCGATATCAAACCAATCCATAACATTTCCACCTTGTTTTTCTGGTCTTTGACCCCATTTTAAAACTCTTGCTGTCCAATTAGCAGTGCTGATCAAGCACTTTCTGCCAGAACACAGCCTTCTCCGTTGAATTAAGCTGCTGGTAGCAGGCTGAAATAAATGCAATGGTTATTTCCTTTTCGCTCTTTGCTCCAAGATTGCGGACACCACGCAATCCCGTTTCTCTGTGCATCAATTCCCTGAGTTTACCGAATGTGCTCGCTCCAGCTCTCATCAAGCCGTTCGAGGCTCTGACCGACAAATTCATTTCTTCAATTGAGAGGCTGCTCATTCTTTGTTTGTAAGGAATGATGACCTGCTCCCCGGGAATTAGCTGCTGTAGTGTGCTGTATACGCCATATCTGCCTGCTTTGTCTCGAAGCTGCACTGCTTCTTCGCTAATGTTGGTGGGCATCAGCTCAACTGCGCCATCAATCTTCTGCTGCTCCTGCGGCCTGCCGGGTTTCCATGTGATCCAGAGCTTTCCCTGCAGATAATCCCTGTAAGCACCCTCATCCAATCTGAACCAGCCCCAATGGGTTTTTACCTCGTACCAAGTATCATTGTGTATCAAAAAAGCACCTCATTTCCTGTTTCTCCCAGAAAATAGGTGCAAAAATACCAGCCTTAGCAGGGCCGGTATAAACCTATCGTACAAGCTTTGGCACCTTTCTCTCCGGGAGGTTGCCGTGCGGTCATCGGGCTTGTCCCTCGCGCATCTCTTATAGGCTATTTGGTTTTTCTTGATCTGTGCACTGATCGTATATATAGAATAGCATAGGTTCCGGATTTTGTCAAATCGGCTGTATTTGAGATATTTTTGGTACATTCGAGTCCCACAGGTACAGCTTTATCGAGTTCTTTGCTGAGTAGAGAAATGTAAAATGCATTGTTAAAATAGTAAAGAACGTATCAGATTTACTGCGGTTCAAATCCGCTCACTTACTCGTAATGAATAAGTCTTTACGGATCAAAGACTTACAAAAATGTACGGGCTATTTTGGGGAATTATCGCCCGTGTAAATGAAAAAAAGGCCTCGCTGCAGCCGTGTTGACCGCTCCGAAGCCCCGTTTTGCTTGTTTTTTCCCATTTTGAGTCGATTTGGTCCGGAAACATGAAAAGACTGCACTCTTGTCGTGGTAGACAAAAGTGCAGTCTTTTATGGTGCTCCAGCGGGGATTCGAACCCCGGACACCCTGCTTAAAAGGCAGGTGCTCTGCCTACTGAGCTACTGGGGCATGTCTGGCTGGGATGGCGGGACTCGAACCCACTATATCAGAGTCAAAGTCTGAGGTGTTACCATTACACTACATCCCACCATCTATATCTATTCTATTGTACACAGAGACCGGGCTTTTGTCCGGCCTCTGTGACTTGTGGGGTGGGTAAAGGGACTCGAACCCTCGACACCCGGAACCACAATCCGGTGCTCTAACCAACTGAGCTACCCCCACCATATTTTTATTTGGCACGCCAAGAGGGATTCGAACCCCCGACCTACTGCTTAGAAGGCAGTTGCTCTATCCTGCTGAGCTATTGGCGCATGTTTCCGCTTTTTTGGAGCGGGCGATGGGAATCGAACCCACGTATCCAGCTTGGAAGGCTGGTGTTCTACCATTGAACTACGCCCGCATGGCCGTCCCCATTGATATTCAGCTTAAAGATAATAACAACATTTTTGCGAATTGTCAATATTTTTGCGGCAAAAACTTTTGAAAGTCAAAAAAATATTTAGTGTTGCTATTTTCGGCGCTTTTCTGTATAATGCATCTGTTATATATAATGTATGCAATTTCACCGGAGGTTTGCAATGATCGAATTAACAATGCAGGTAAGCGAATTTGACTACACCGAAACGCTTGACACCTTCCTGCCCGACTTGATAAAAATTCTGTCCGAAAGCGAAGGCGTGAATCCGCTGATCCGCAAGTGCGTCGGCGCGTCGCCCGAGTTTTCCAAGAAGATCGTCAAGGGCATCCTCGCCGCGATGAGCCCCAAGCAGAAGGAAGCGCTCACGGTCAAGTTTTTGAACGTCTACGCATCCAAGCTCGTCGCTCAGGTAAATGAGGTCGCCGCAAAGAACGGCATCGTCATCACCCTCGACAACGCAAGGGCAACGATTAAGTGATCCGCAAAAGGTGCAGCTATTCGGCTGCACTTTTTCATTTGCGGGAATCTTAATGAAATTCAGCTCCGCATCAAACCGATGCGGCGCTGAAATTTTTCGCCGCACTCCATTGGCTCTCGGCTGCGGCAAAGCCGCACGGTTTTGCCGGTAACTTCGACACCGGGCCACCGCAAAAAACGTGTCCGTAGGTGCATTAAAGCGCCTCTAAAAAAACACTTGATTTTTTGCGTTGGATTAGGTAGAATATCATAGCACAATGTAAGGAGTGACCGCGATGGCAAAGCTCGTTTCAAAGATAGTCGAGATATGGCATGACCGCAAACGCATACTCGGCATGCCGATAAGCTTCACGCGCTATGCACTGAGCGAGGACAGACTGTTCCTGCGCCGCGGCTTACTGAACGTCAGGCATGACGAGATCGTGCTGTACCGTGTGCGCGATCTGCGCGTTTCGGTGTCGCTGTGGCAGCGCATTTTCGGCGTCGGCTCGGTGACGGTGGTCTCGACGGATAAGAGCATCCCGGAGCTGACGCTAAAGAACATCCGCCAGCCGAACGAGGTCAAGGAGCTCATCCATGAGCACGTTGAGAAAATGAAGATCGAGCGCCGCATGCGCATCGGCGAGATGAGCATGGACATGGACGACGATTCGATAGATCTCGAGGATATTAATTAAACGCAATCGGCCATGCGCCGCTTGTTATATATGGATAGGTATCGAAGTGGTCATACCGGCCCTGACTCAAAATTTTTGGAGGCTTCGGCCGTTTCGTCCGCTGAAAATGTCCGCCGCACAGGGCTTTGCGCGGGTTCGGATTTCACAATTTCATATCGTTCTTGCGTGTTTTTCTTGCATTCCTCCGGAGCAAGGATCACACTTGAGTAATACGGAGAGTTGTCCGAGTGGTCGAAGGTGCAGCACTCGAAATCATGTGATTAGCCCCCAAAAGTGAATATTTATACATGGAAGCGTATCGAAGTGGTTGTAACGAGCTGCACTCGAAAAGTAGTTGTACTCGTGGAAACCTGCACCCTGCAAACCCGTGTAGTTACTGGCTTTTCAGTTACATGGAAAGATGGCAACGAGAAAATTT
>MNSZ01000062.1:61438-112310 GCA_001916715.1 Firmicutes bacterium CAG:24053_14 | reverse complement strand
CAGCGACCATGTTCAGATAGAGTGGAAAATCTGACATTTCCGCTCTATCGCCCCTCATTTCTATTTTATCTTGTTTGTACCCCTTGTACACCGATGTTTATATTCCTTCATGAAAAAACCGCCTTTACTATGTATTGCACTCATAGTATCGGCGGTAATATTTTGTTTTAAACCTCTATGCGCGGCATAATTTTAGCCATAGCCGTGCTGCGCCATTCGCGTCGCAGAGCGTCAAAGGTTTTGCGCGCGGCGTCGGCATCGTCGTACAGACCGAATACCGCAGAGCCGGTGCCGGTCATGACGGCTCCGAGCGCGCCGCCATCGAGCATTGCGCTTTTTATACCGGCGATCTCGTTATGCCGCCGGTCGGGCACATCCTCAAACACGTTGTACATTCTCCGCGCTATCTTCGGCAGATCACCGTCTTTGAGAAGCTCAATGATCCCCTGCGTGTCGGGGTGGCAGCGCAGCTTAACAGCGTCAAGCCGCCTGAACAGCTCCGGCGTTGACACGGAAAAATCGGGCTTGCAGACGACGACCTCGCAGTCGGGCATCGGCGGCAGGACGGAAAGTATCTCGCCGCGCCCCGAGGCAAGCTGAGTTCCGCCGCTCACGCAGAACGCAACATCCGAGCCGATCTCCGCCGCTATTTTTTCAAGCGCTGCCCCGTTAAGCCCGGTTTTGCACAGCACATTCAGCGCACGCAGAACAGCGGCCGCGTCGCTCGAGCCGCCGGCCATACCGGCTCCGACGGGTATGCGCTTTTGCATTTTTATGTGCGCACCCATGTTTTCAATGCCGCAGTGGGCAAAGAACGCGTTTGCCGCGCGCACGGCGAGGTTGCGCTCATCGCACGGAACAAAGCGCAGATTGCACTCGGCGCGGCTGGCCTCACCGGGAGTGAGCGCAACGGTGATATCATCGCACAGGGTGATGGTCTGCATGACCATGAGCATGTCATGGTATCCGTCGGGGCGCTTTCCGGTCACGTCGAGCGAAATATTTATTTTTGCATAGGCTTTTTCGTTTACACTCGTCATTTTTCAAAAAGAATTGACATCAGCGCGACGCCGGAATTGACATACGGGCCTTTCTCGCCGCTTTTTTCGGTGTACGGCAGGCCGGCCTTGGTATCGACGCGGCTGTCATAGAGCATGTACGGAACGGGATCGCCGTCGTGGCCGCGCGTGGAGGTCAGCGTTTTGTGGTCGGACAAAAACAGCAGGCGATAATCCCAGCCGCGCTCGCGCATGGCCGCGTCCAGCGGACGGATAAGGCGCGTATCGAGCCAGCCGATGGCCTCGAGCTTGCCCTCAAGGTCGCCGTTGTGCGTGCACTCGTCGGGAGCTTCAACGTGAACGGCGGCAAAATCGTGATCCTCAAGTATTTTCAGCGCGGCGGCAAGCTTGTTTTCATAGTTTGTGTCCTTTTCGCCGGTTGCGCCCTCGGGGCAGACAAAGCTCAGTCCCGTAAGCGCGGCAATACCGTGGCACAGAGGAACAGCAGACACAACGACACCGTCGTGGCCGGTCTCCTGCTTGAAGTCGGGCAGCTTGACAGCCGTCCCCTCGGCCCAGAACCACACGCCGTTTGCCGGCATTTTACCCTCGGCGCGCAGCTTTTCGTTGAGCGGATGGTGCTCAAGAATGCGGTTTGCCGCCTCCATAAGCTCGCGCAGCACCGTTGCATTCTCGCAGCCGGTGGGCAGTATCGCGCCGATCTTCTCACCGAGGTGATCGTGCGGCGGAGCAAGGCGGATACCTTTTATATCGGCCTGCGACTGCACGGCGATATGGCGGAAGGAGTGGCCGAGATTCACCTTCATGCCGGCTTTCTCGGCAAGAGGCGCAAACTCGGGATCGTTAAACAGTGCGGTGACTATCGCGTCGGACACCTCGCCGTCAATGGAGCCTGCCGAGTGAGAGAGGATGCGCTTTTCCTCAAAGGGCATGTCGCCCTCCTCATAGGTGACCATGTTGCAGCGATAGGCAACGTTGCCTGCGTTGAGCTTTATGCCGGTCGCCGCGGCTTCAAGCGGCGCGCGTCCCGTGTAGTAAAGGTTCGGGTCGCAGCCGAAAATGGACATTATCGCCGTATCGCTGCCGGCAGGCAGCCCGCGCGGAACGTTCAGCACGCTGCCGACCTCGCCGCGTGCGGCAAGCTCGTCGATAAAAGGCTTTTTTGCATATTCAAGCGGCGTCAGGCCGCCAAGCTCGGGAACGGGGTTATCAGCCATGCCGTCTCCAATTATAAGAATGTATTTCATTTTGTATCGCTCCTTGCTTTGGAATATGAAATATTATAAAATATCATGGCCGTTTTGAAAAGCACAATATTGCTTTTTTCGCGCCTTTGTGAGAAAATATCTGACATTGCGGCGCACAGCCGCGCATTGGGAGGGCCGCTCATGAGCAGAAAAGTCAGAAAAAGTGATGTTAATAAATTCGCCCGGTTTGCGAAAAAATATCCCCTTGCCGCGATAGCTCTCGTAGTTATCGCAGTCGCGGTACTGCT
The DNA here is from genome assembly GCA_001916715.1 of Firmicutes bacterium CAG:24053_14. Classification (GTDB taxonomy): domain Bacteria; phylum Bacillota; class Clostridia; order Oscillospirales; family Oscillospiraceae; genus F23-B02. The sequence goes on along the minus strand of MNSZ01000062.1, from coordinate 109,796 downwards.
TTTTCAGCGCATGTCGGATAACAATCCGACCGTCACCGTGCCGATGGACGGCCTGTATGTCCACTACATCGACGTCGGTCAGGGCGACTCGGAGCTTTTGTGCTGCAACGGGCAGTACATGCTCATCGACGCAGGCGTTCCCTCGGCCGGAGACACGGTCGTTGAGTACATCCGCGATCTCGGCATAAAAAAGCTCGACTATGTTGTCTGCACCCACGGTCACGCAGACCACTGTGGCGGTCTTGACGCGGTCGTTGAAAGCTTCGATGTTGACACCGTGTTCACCTCGCCCTACGCGGGCGACGCGGCGGCGTATCTGCACTTTGTCGATACCGTCGAGAGCGCGCAGCTTACGCTCGAGGTTCCCGATCAGGGCGTAAAGTACAGCCTCGGCGACGCGAAATTTGAGTTTCTCGGCCCGCTTTCGGATCACAAAAACGTAAATGATGACAGTCTGGTTCTGCGCCTTGATTACGGCGACACAAGCTTTCTCTTCACAGGCGACATGACCGCGAAGGCCGAAAAGGAGCTTATCGAGGACGGAGCGGATATAAAGTGCGACGTGCTCAAGGTCGGGCACCACGGCTCGTCCGGCTCGAGCTGCTATCAGTTCTTGTACGAGGCCGAGCCGAAAATAGGCGTTATATCCTGCGGCAGGGACAATGACTACGGCCATCCGCACGAGGAAACGCTCAGCCGCTTAAACGACGCCGGCGTTACCGTTTACAGAACAGACCTCGAGGGCAGCATCGTCATATTCAGCGACGGCATGAAGGTCGAAAGGAGGGCAGCGTGAAGGACAAAAGCTATTCAAAGGCGATCGCCGCCGCGATCGTCACGCAGATTTTCTGGGGTCTGAGCTTCCTTGCGTCCTCCATCGGGCAGGAGAGCGCCTCGCCCTTTGTTTTGATGAGCTATCGCTTTGATATCGCTCTGCTCGCGCTCACCGTTCCCGTGCTTTTGGGCAAGCAGAAGCTCGATCTTCGCGGAAAAAGCGTAAAGCCGCTGCTGCTTCTCGGTGCAATGGAGCCGTGCATTTACTTTGTCGGCGAGCAATACGGGCTTAAATACTCAAGCTCGGCATTCTCCGGCATCATGATCGCCGTCATCCCGATAGTGACCATTATCTTTGCCGCAATTTTTCTGAAGGAGCGGCCGAGCAAAAAGCAGTGGCTGTTCAGCGCGCTGTCGATAGCCGGGATAATCGTCATAACCCTTGCCGAAAACAGCGGCGGCTCGATCACCTTCAAAGGTTTTGCGCTTTTATGCCTTGCCGTTGTAACCGGCTCTGCGTTCAGCGTCATATCCTGCGGTGTATCCGGCAGATTCTCGGTTTTCGAGAGGACGTATTTCATGCAGGCCATGGGTGCCGTGTTCTTTACAACGCTTGCGCTCATCGAAAACGGCGGCAGCGCGGCAGCGCTGATCGCGCCGGCGGCAGATCCCCGGTTTATCCTCGCGGCGCTGTTTCTCGCCCTCGGCGCATCGGTGGCAGGATATTCGCTGTTTAACTACGCCGTGTCGCACGCGCCTATGGCAAACGTCGCGGTCTTTCACAATCTTGCAACGATCGTCTCGGTGGCCGCCGGAATATTCATCCTCGGCGAGAAGCTCACCGCGGTCTCGCTCGGGGCGATGGTCGTTGTGCTCATCGGCATATGGGGAGTGCAGAAATATCCGCCGGAAAACGAATTTGAAGAATAGCAAAATGCACCGTCGGTCGACGGTGCATTTTTATTGAATATACAATTATCTTTGTCCCTTTTCGTAGGGGATGCCCTCCGCCTTCGGAGCGCGCGAACGCTTGGAGGTCAGGGCAAGGACTATCAGCGAGATTATATACGGCAGCATCTTGTATACCGAGCCGGAAATTTGCAGGCTCAGCAGGAAGTCGAAGCCGGAATACACGCTCGCAAGGGCGCGGAACAGGCCGAACAGCAGCGCGGCAAGCGCTATGCGGTGCGGCTTCCACTGGCCGAAGATCATGACCGCAAGAGCAAGGAAGCCGAAGCCGGCAACGCCTGCTTCAAACTGCCACTCGCTCGCGCCGGCAATGATGTACATAATGCCGCCGAGTCCGCCCAGAACGCCGGATATCAGAACGCCCGACCAGCGCATCTTGTAAACGTTTATACCGACCGAGTCCGCCGCCTGGGGGTGCTCGCCGCAGGCCATCAGGCGCAGGCCGAATTTGGTCTTGTACAGGACGATGTATGCCGCGATGAGGATAACGAGCGCAACGAGCATCATCCAGTTGAACTCAAAGCCGCCGATATTGACGAGGAAGGACTTCTTCTGCGCGATGTACTGCACGGTGGCCGAAACGTTGTCGGGGTTTTCGGCGATGTTTATCGCCTTTACGATGACCGTTGCCGCCGCAAGGCCGAGCATGTTGAGCGCCGTGCCGACGATCGTCTGATCGGCTTTGAAGTTTATACACGCGACCGCAAGCAGAGCCGAGAACACAAGGCCGGTTACAGCTGCGGCAAGGATCGTGAGGATGACGATGACCGCCGGAGGATACCCGATCATGTATTTCATAGTAAGCGCGCCGCCGAGAGCGCCCATGACCATTATGCCCTCAAGGCCGAGGTTTATTACGCCCGAGTGCTCGGAAAAGCAGCCGCCGAGAGCGACGAGGATAAGCACGGAAGCATAAAGAATAGTGTACTGGATAAGTAATGACATTATTCGTTGCCTCCTTCCTGTTCGACAGCCTTGGCTGCCGCCTTTGCCTTTTCCTCACGCCTTGCGGCGATGTTGTTCATAACGAATTTCATGAACAGAACAAAGCCGCACAGGTAGATGATAATCGAGGATATAAGGTCGGATATCTGCGTGCAGTACATGCTCTTATCAAGATACGCACCGCCGACCGTTATATGCTGAATAAAGTAGGACGAGAATATCGAGCCGATCGGGTTCAGGCCGCCGAGGAATGCCGCGGCTATGCCGTTAAAGCCCATTCCGGGAACGGACGACTGTCCGCATGACCACTGCTCAAAACCCGTCAGGTAGAAAAGGCCTGCACCGAGTCCGGCAAGGCCGCCGCCGATGAGCAGGGTCAGGATGGTGTTGCGCTTTTCGGCCATGCCGCAGTATTTTGCGGCGTTTTTATTGAAGCCGGTCGCCTTAAGCTCATAGCCGAATTTGGTTTTTTCCATAACGATGTATACAAGTATCGCTATAATTATCGAGATGGGTATGGCTATCGTAACATACTGGTTGTTTGAAAACAGCGTGTCGAGTCCGAGGGTCGGCATGATCGACTGCGGACTTACGCTTTCGATATGCATCGTGTAGGGGCTGGCAGCTTCCTTCACGTTTGTCAGCAGATCGTTCATGGCGTAAAGGGTTATCCAGTTGAGCATGATGCCGGAGATGACCTCGTTTACGTTGCAGTAGCTTTTGAGGATACCGCTTACCGTGCCGAGGACTGCGCCGGCCGCCATGGCCAGAAGCAGGCACACCCACCAGGGCAGCTGCCACGCAAGAGCCGCGTAGATCGCAATGCCTGCGCCGAATGCGTACTGGCCGGCAGCGCCTATATTGAACAGGCCGACCTTATACGCAAACAGGATCGACAGCGAGCACATCAGCAGCGGCGCGGTCTTTACAAGCGTGCTGCCGAAGTATTTGAGCGCTATCGTCGTGTTCGGGTAGTTGAAAAAGTTCTTTACAAGGCTCGTTATCGCTTCGCCTGCGCCTGCCGGGTTTATAAACAGCAGGACCACATAGCCCAGAAGCAGACCGAGCAGAATGCAGATTATTGATGCGATAAACGACTGCACTCCGTCGTTTTTCAGAAGCGAGCGCTTTTCCTTATTCATTGCCGCCTGCTCCTTTCTTCGCACCGGCCATGTACAGGCCGAGCTCTTCAACGGTTGTTTTCTTCGGGTCAAGCTCACCGACTATCTCGCCCTCATACATAACAAGGATACGGTCGGAAACACTCATTACCTCGTCAAGCTCAAGCGACACCAGGAGCACCGCATGGCCTGCATCACGCACGGCAACAAGCTGCTTGTGGATATACTCGATAGCGCCTACATCAAGGCCGCGCGTCGGCTGTACCGCAACGAGCAGCTCTGGATCCTTGTCGATCTCACGGGCAACGATCGCTTTCTGCTGGTTGCCGCCGGACATGCTGCGCGCCGTTGTGATCGAGCCCTGACCGGAGCGGACATCGTACTGCTCGATGAGCTTATCGGAATACTCGCGTATATTCTTGCGTTTCAAAAATCCTGCGCCGGAGATAAACTGCGGCTCGAAATAGCGCTGGAGGATCATGTTATACTCAAGCGAATAGTCGAGCACAAGACCGTGCTTGTGTCTGTCCTCGGGGATATGGCTCATGCCGTGGGTGTTGCGGTCGCGGATCGAGGCATGGGTTATGTCTCTGCCGCCGAGCGTAATTTTGCCTTCCTTGAGCGGCTCAAGCCCGGTGATGCCGTAAACAAGCTCCGTCTGGCCGTTGCCGTCGATGCCGGCAATGCAGACGATCTCGCCGGCGCGCACCTTGAAGGACACGTTCTTAACGGCATTGTTATGATGCACCTTCGACGCAACAGTCATGCCCTCAACATCGAGGATAACGTCGCCGGGCTTTGCCTCTTCCTTATGCACGACAAAGTCAACGTCGCGGCCGACCATCATTCGCGAAAGCTCTTCCTTGTTGGTGTCTTTTATATCGACTGTGCCGATATACTTGCCCTTGCGCAGGACCGTGCAGCGGTCGGCAGCTTCCATGATCTCGTTGAGCTTATGCGAGATAAACAGGATGCTCTTGCCCTCTTTTGCGAGGTTTTTCATGATCTGTATAAGCTCTTCGATCTCCTGCGGAGTGAGCACCGCGGTCGGCTCGTCGAAAATGAGTATCTCGTTTTCGCGGTAGAGCATTTTGAGTATTTCGGTGCGCTGCTGCATGCCGACGGTTATATCCTCGATGATCGCATCGGGATCGACGCTCAGGCCGTACTTATCGCTCAGCTCAATGATCTTTTTGCGAGCCTCGTCCTTTTTAAGGAAGCCTGCCTTATCCGTCGGCTCGTCGCCGAGGATGATGTTATCGAGGACCGAGAAGCACTCAACGAGCTTGAAGTGCTGGTGCACCATGCCTATGCCGAGGCGGTTTGCATCGTTGGGGTCTTTGATGTTGACCTCTTTGCCGTCTTTTTTGATAACGCCCTCTTCCGCCTGATAAAGGCCGAACAAAACGCTCATCAGGGTGCTCTTGCCTGCTCCGTTTTCGCCGAGCAGGGCGTGTATCTCGCCCTTTTTGAGCTGAAGGGTAATATCATCATTGGCGACTATGCCCGGAAAGCGCTTTGTTATATGCAGCATTTCTATCGCATATGCCTGTTCCAAAACCCAAATCTCCCCTTTCGTTTATAAAGATCTTTATATCTGAAACTATTAATAATTAATTATACAATAGTAAGGGTGGCATTGCAAATAAAAATGTCGGAAATACAAATAAAATAAGGACAGACGGAAAATTCCGTCTGTCCTTGAACTTTTGATGCTTAAATTACAGGATGTTGTCGAAGGTCTCGACCTTGACAGAAACCTCGGGCATCTTCTCGGTGGAGTTATCAACCTTGATATCGCCCTTGAACATGGAAGCAACGAGGGTCTTGTAGTCGTCCTGAGTGAAGCCGTCGGCGAACTGAGTGGAGCCGGCAAGCTGTACGTAGTTGTCATCCGGGTTATCGGAAACGAGGCCCAGAGTCTCGATCTTGCCGCCGAAGTCTGCCCACTTGTCGGCAGAGATTGCAGCCAGAACGGTCTTAACGGTGGGAGCAAGGCCCTTCATTGCGGAAGTAACGGTCATGCCGTCGCCGTATGCGCCGTCGATGATGCCGGCCTGGTCAACGTCAACGCCGATGACCTTTGCGCCTTCGACCTTTGCTGCTGCTTCAGCTGCGGATGCATAGATACCGCCGCCGCAGGCAAAGACGACCTCGGTGCCGCCCTTGTACCATGTATCCATAACAGCAGTGATTTCGGGTGCGGGAGCAAACTTGTTGCCGTAAACGTACTTAACGGAGACCTGATCTGCGATGTTCAGCTCGGTAGCTGCTGCGTTAACGCCCTGAACGAAGCCATAGCCGTAACGAACAACTGCGGGAACTGCCATGCCGCCGAGGAAGCCGAGCTGCTTGTAGCCGAGCTTAACTGCTGCGTAACCGGCCATGTAGCCGCACAGCTCTTCCTGGTAAACTGCGCAGTAGAGGTTGGAGGGAACCTTGAACTCTTCCTTGATGGAACCGTCGTCGTTAAAGGTGTTCAGGTCGCCTGCGCCGACGTCCAGTGCGACGAACTTAACATCGGTGTAGGTGTTAACTGTCTGCTTGATTGCATTTGCGAAAGCGTAGCCGGGCATTACGATGACATTGTAGCCGTCGGCAACTGCCTTCTCGATCATTGCAACGCGGTCAGCGTCGGAGTCGGAAGCGGGCTTGAAGTAGTTGAAGTCGATGCTTTTTTCGGAGCAGTATGCCTTGCATGCTTCATAGGTGGTCTGGTTGAAGGACTGGTCGGTGATATCGCCGTAGTCGGTGATCATTGCGACCTTCATTGCGGTTTCGTTGCCATTGTCGGTGGTTTTGGGATCCTTGTCGCCGTCGCCGCAGGCGCAAAGAGCAAAGACCATGCACAGAGCAAGAACCAGTGCGAGAATTCTTTTCATGTTTTTTCCTCCGTATAAAATTTGTTTTTTGCCAACGAAATTGATTTTGTACACTTGCCGTGTACTATACACAGTATACCACTGCGTGGATATCAAAGGCAAGTATAATTTAGCAATTTGTCCAAAAGCAACACCTTTCGGCACAAAATTTATAGGTTATTCATCTTTACTGCCGTATCCAGTGCTATTTCCATCATCTGAGTGAACGACAACTGTCTTTCCTCAGAGGACAGTGCCTCATCGCGGTAAATATGATCGGAGATCGTGCAGATGCACAGCGCGCGCTTTCCTGCCCTGGCAGCGTTCATGTAAAGGCCTGCGGCCTCCATTTCAACCGCCATAACACCCATATCGCGCCACTTATCATTACTGTCGCAGCCGGCAGGAGAATAGAAGTTATCGCCCGAGAGGATGTTGCCGACCTTCATGTCAACGCCGTGCTCCTTTGCCGTTTCTACGGCGGTGCTCAGAAGCGTGTAGTCGGCGATTGGTGCGAAGGTGCCGTTAAGCTCAAACTGATGCACGAAGTTGGAGTCGGTGCATGCGCCCTGACCGGCAACGATGTCCATGAGCTTAAGATCGTCGCGCAGCGCACCGGCAGAGCCGATGCGGATGATATTATCAACATCATAGAAATTGTACAGCTCCCAGCTGTAGATACCGATGGCCGGAATGCCCATGCCGCTTGCCATAACGGTCACGGGAACGCCCTTCCATGTGCCGGTGTGACCCTGAACGCCGCGGACGTTGTTGACGAGTACGGGATTCTCAAGGAAGGTTTCTGCTATGAATTTGGCTCTGAGCGGATCGCCGGGCATGAGCACCGTTTTTGCGATATCCTCTTTTTTTGCCGATATGTGCGGAGTGGGAATAGGCATTTTGTTTCCTCCTCAAATAATAAATTTGGCTTTGCTCAGATTATATCGGTTATGCGCGGCTTAGTCAAGTTTTGCAGCCGCGCGGCGATAAAGAACCCCTATCGCTTTAGGCCCTCGTCGGCTTAATTAATTCGTTGCGCCGCCTGCGCCGATGTGGTATATTAAAATAAAAAACGGATTTTGGGAGAACGGGTATGAAAGACGGCAGCATAATGGTGATCGGCATTGCCGGCGGCACCGGCAGCGGCAAAACCACCATAACGCGCAAGATCATGCAGCATTTCGGCGGAAATGTCAGCGTTATATATCACGACAACTACTATAAGGCGCACCACGGCATGAGCTACGAGGAGCGAGCAAAGCTCAACTACGACCATCCCGACGCATTCGACACCGACCTTCTCATCGAGGATATCAAGAGGCTGCGCCGCGGCGAGACTGTACATTGCCCGACCTATGACTACACCATCCACGACCGCGCGGAAAAGACCGTGACAGTGAGGCCCGCGCGTGTCATAATCGTCGAAGGGATTCTGATATTCCAGAGCCGGGAACTGTGCGACCTTATGGATATCAAGATCTACGTCGACACAGACGCGGACGTTCGCATTCTGCGCCGCATCGTGCGCGACGTGCGTGACCGCGGCAGGAGCCTCGAGAGCGTCGTCAACCAGTATCTGACGACGGTCAAGCCCATGCACGAGCAGTTTGTCGAGCCAAGCAAGCGCAAGGCGGACATCATCATCCCAGAGGGCGGACACAATCAGGTCGCGATGGATATGGTTCTCGAGCGTGTGCGCGCGCATCTTGCAAAGAATTGAGGTTTCAAAATGGCAAAGCTTTATTTTAAATACGGCGCGATGGGCTCATCCAAATCGGCTCAGGCGCTGATAACGCAGTTCAACTACGAGGAGCTGGGCATGAGCGTTTGGCTGATAAAGCCGAGCATCGACACGCGCGACGGCGCGGATATCGTGCAGAGCCGCATAGGCCTAAAGCGCTCGGCAGAGGTCATAACCCCCGAGCAGAACATCATCGAGGCCTACGCCAAGGCCGGGCGGCACGATGTTATAATCGCCGACGAGGCGCAGTTTTTCACGCCCGAGCAGATCGACCAGCTGCGGCAGCTCGTTGACGACGAGGATCTGCCGGTGCTCTGCTTCGGGCTGCGCACCGATTTTCTGACGCACTTCTTCCCCGGTGCGCGCAGGCTCATGGAGCTTGCCGACTCCATAACCGAGATAAAAACCGTCTGCGCATGCGGCCGCAAGGCGACCGTCAATGCGCGCATCGATGCCACCGGGCGCATCATCACCCACGGCGATCAGGTTTTCCTCGGCGGAAACGACAGCTACGTTGCCATGTGCCACAAGTGCTGGGTGAGCAAGATAAAGGCTCAGGAGCGCCGCTCGGCGACTACGGAGAATTGACATGAAAAAGCTCTTGGCCGTGATCATCGCCGCCGCGCTTTTGTTATCCGGCTGCTCTTTATCTTCCCGGCCGGCAGTGTCCGCGCCGCCTGCCGAAACGCCTTCGCCGAGTCCGACGCCGATTGTGACGCCGACGCCTGCGCCCGAGCCTTCGGATGACGAGCTTGTGCTTGTCCGCGACTATATCCCCGGCATTTTTATAGATCTCAAGTACGCAACGACCGACAACTTCACCGGCCAGGTCATTTACGACTCGGACGAAGCGTATCTTCGCTACGGCACGGTAAAAAAGCTGCTTGCCGCTCAGAACGAGCTTTCGGGCCGCGGTCTGAGTCTGAAGATATGGGACGCTTACCGTCCGGTGAGCGCGCAGTTTAAGCTTTGGGAGATATGTCCTAATCCTGTGTATGTCTCCGATCCAAACAATGGCTACTCCAAACACAGCCGCGCAAACACCGTTGACATTACGCTTGTCACCTCTACCGGCGAGAGCATCCCCATGCCGTCGGGCTTTGACGATTTCACCTCGCTTGCCGACCGCGATTACAGCGACGTATCCGCGGAGGCGGCGGAAAACGCGCGTCTTCTTGAAAACGTCATGGTCGAAAACGGCTTTGTTCCATATTCCGGCGAATGGTGGCACTATTCCGACAGCGTCAGCTATGACGTGTACGAATGACAACTCCATATAACGGGCAAAGGTCTGCCGCAGAGCGGCAGACCTTTTGTTATGCATTCAATTTTACTCGACTTCCACGACGCCGTCGGCCTTGACGGTCACCTTTGCGCCGGTCTTGACGTATTCAAGAAACTCGTCGCCCAAACTGTCAACAACGGGCATCTTTGCGTCCGTCCACACGTCACCGAGGATGGCGCCGGAGGCCGCAAGCGGATCGATGGGCTTTGAAAACAGCATGCAGGCCGCCTGCTTGCCGAGGGCGCAGACCGTGAACAGCACCATGCCGCCTGTGGTCGAGCCGATGGTCATCGGAAGGCACAGCGCCTTGCCGATCATGGGCTTTTTGTATATATCGGCGTTGTTCTGATCGCCGCATTTCATCTGCTTATCGCCGAACATCATTCCCATCTGATACGAGGCGAGCGTATTGAAGCCGCCGTGGGACACGAGCGCCTCGGCCGTGCATGTTCCGGGGACGACTACTCTTCCTTTGAAAGTCTTCATTTTTTGCCCTCCCTCTTCGTTGTGATGGTATGCAGGATCTCGGCCTCGGTGTAATATCTCGCGCTGGTGTAGGTGCGCAGCTTATTCGACGAGGTGATGACCGCCTTCTTCTTGCACAGAGGATTGTTCATATACATAAGCGGGCAGATATAGCTGAGGATAATGCCCTGACGCTTGAGCTGCTTATAGTACGGCGTTTTCTCAAATTCCTTGATGACGGGCGTGGAAGCCGTGAATACCGTGGGAACGGTGACCTTTTTAAGGCCGTTTTTGTTAAGCTCCGTGCCGACGGCCGTTGTCCAGTCGATAAGCTGTCTGAGCGTCATGTGCGGGCAGCCGACAAAGCACAGCTGTGGCTCTGCGTCGGGATTTTTCCAGATCACCGGGTAGTTTGCCTTGACGCGCTCAAGCTCGGCATCGTCGATGACGTAGGTTTTGGCGCCCTCGGCAATGATGCTCTCGCCCTGCTCGACGGCCTCGGGTGTGAGGTTTTCGATGTGATACAGGCCGACAGCGCCGTTTGACGCGGTCGCCGCGCCGAAGTCCTTGAGGTATGTGCACGCTTCCTCGTCGAGCGTCGTTCCCAGCCACTTGTCAAGCCCCTTGACATACGGGACCTCCTCCATGACCTTCATGCCGATGGCAGAGCCGAGAAGCTGCGCGTCCGGCTTTTTCGAGCACTTTAGCTCAACTATCCACGTCGCCTTGCGGTTTTCGTCCAGCAGCAGACCGAACTCGGGAACAAAGCCGGCTATCGAGCCCATAAGCTCTATCATGCCGGAGTTGCGGTTGCAGCGTGCTCCGAGCACGGAGTTTGCGTACACGACGGCAGACGACTCCGCCCACGAGAGCACCTCGCCCTTGCCGGGCTTATTGCCGACCTGGTCGAGATAGCAGGTGCAGGTGTAGTCATCGTCGCTTGTTATGCCAAGCTCACGCAGCTGCTGCTCGTAGCTGTCCTGATATGTGTACATGAATTTTTTGAACACAAGGTCTTCTATCAGGCTGCTGGGGACGTGCTTGTCCAGCGGCTTCGGGTCGGCCGTGAATTTCTGGCCGGAAACAAGCCCGGCGTCGATGATTTCCTGATACAGATCGTACACGGGCTTCATTACCTTCAGGCCGAAGCTGATGACCGTGTGGCCGTATTTCGAGCTGATCGGTACCATACGCTCGGCTCCGAACGTGTCGCCGTACATGACAAGGGTCTTAACGACCTTCGCCATAGTCTCCCCCTTTTCACCGTTTAGCATTGCCTGCTGTTCGGGTGTAAGCTTCATATGCTGATCACTTCCTTCTTTTTTGTTACTGAATTAACATTTATATTCTATACCCGGTGTATGATAATGTCAACAACAACGTGCCGCACTCAGTCTTTGTTTTACGCTAAAATGCACAAAAGCTCTGCCTAAAGGCAGAGCTTTTGTGAGTGTTTATGCCTCCGGCACGGCAAAGTCGAGAACAGACGGTGCGATCTTAACGGTAAAGCGGTCTGAATATATTATCTCGCCGTCGAGCGAAAAGGCAAAGCCCTCGCCGCCGATCACTTCCACCTCTTTTGCCTGACGGTAAATGACTATGTCCTTCATACTCTGATCGTCAAGATGCTCGCCGTTTGTATAAGGTGTGAGCACTTTCACAAAGCGCAGGCGTGATATCGGCTTTATCATGCAAACATCGATCAGTCCGTCATCGGATCTGGATCTGGGCGCACATTTGAACGAGCCGCCGACATACTGGCCATTTGCCAACGTGCACAGCAAAAGCTTTCCGTCGGGATTGAGCGTCTCGCCGTCGGCTATGACGGTGCAGCGGTTATTCATGCTTTTTATAAGCGCAGTGACAACTCCCTTGGTGTAAGCGTTCTTGCCGCCGTGGCCGGTCTTGTCGCGTTCCTTGTTTATCGTTATCGCAACGGTGGTATCAAAGCCGAAGTTGACCACGTTGTTGCTGTATCTGTCGCCAACCTTGAGCAGATCAAGCTTTCGCGTGGGCGCGGTGATAAGCTTCGCGATATCCAGAAACAGCTCCGCTCCGCCGAACGCCTTGACAAAATCGTTGCCGCTGCCGCTCGGATAGCAGCTTACGCTGACATTTTTCTGCCCGACAGCGCCGTTAAATACCTCGTTTATCGTTCCGTCGCCGCCGCAGGCGATAAACCTCACCTCTTCGCTGGCATGTTCTTTGCACCAATTTCGCACAAATTCCGTCGCGTCGCCGACAGCTTTTGTGACATAGAACTCGCAGTCGGCTCCTTCGATACCCGCCGCCTCCCGGCGGATCTTTTCCTCGTTATCGGCTTCGCCTGCATGTGGATTGATTATAAATACGCATTTCATCCCTTTTTCCTCCGTTTTTATATTGTCAGCATGATTATGCCCTGAGTTATGAGCAGCTCGCCGAGGATGTAGGTCAGCATGACCGTAAAGTGGTCCTTGTAGACGATCTTCCGGGGCTTATAATAGCGGACGAGAAACAGGCTGCAATCCGAGACGAAAAACAGCACCGCGCCGATATAGGCAATGACCGCACCAAGAGTGCCTGTCGATAACAGCTGCATCAGTGCAAAGACGTTCATTGCGCTGTTTGCCAGCAGATATATATACATGACGGCGCGCATAAGCCGGGGTGTCGTCTTCCACACCATTGAGATTATCTTTGCCGCGACGATACAATAGACAAGCGCGGCGACGATGACCGGTAGCCACAGGACCTCGGCAAAGCTTATGCGCTCGATATACACGGCTATGAAGAGAAAATGACTGACCATAAAGCTCACGCCGCCGGCGGAGAACCACTTATGCCCCTTCGGTATAAGCAGCACATCACCCAGCCAACTCGTCAGCAGAGCAAAAAGCAGCACGAGTGAGATCTTATCGACCGAAAAAACGTAATACAGCGCCAGAAACAGCAGCAAAAACGGCTTCGTCACGGCTCGACCGCGCTTATCGTCCTTCCAGCTGAAATACAAATGCGCTATGCTCGCCGCCGCGAACAAGACAAGAAATACGATCTTCAAACTCTATTCCTCCGATTTTTTATAATACCCCACAAGACTTTCGACAGTCTCGGAGAATATCTCTCTTATGCTCTGCTCCGTAAAATCCGTCTGTCCGCTCACAAGGATGCAGGCCATTCCGTGGGCGTGGATTATCATCTGGTTATACAATCTGTAAGCCTTGTCGCCGCTGAGGCCGAACTCGGAAGCAACTATCGGCACAATTTTTTCCGTCAGCCCCTCGAAATTCATAAAAACATTCAGTGGCGTCGTCAGCCGCGCGCCGCGCGCCGACGGGACGAACAGCAGTTTATAAAGATTCGGCTCCGTTCGTGCAAAGTCGATCCACCTCAGTCCGATACGCATGAACGAAAGCTTTTCATAGGGTTTCTGCATAAACTCCGTAAAAATGCTCCTCGCCCTTTCGACCGTTGCCTCTATAGCATCATCCATATTGTCAAACGCCGTGAAGATCGGTTTTACCGAGCAGCCGAGTTCTTTTGCTATGCTCCGCGCGGTTACTGCGTCAATGCCGTGTGCTCGCGTTATGCCTATCGCCGCGTCTATAATCTTTCCGGCGGAAAACTGGGTTTCGGGTGCCATGATACACGCTCCTTTCATAGGTAACGCAAGTTACCTATTGAGTATATTGTATCACGGCGCATATCACTTGTCAATCCGCGCCGCTTGTTGAAAAGTCAATTTGGCAGCAAAAATGCACCGGCGAAAAAACGTCGGTGCATTTTATTATTCAAAGTTTCCGGCCTCGGGCATCATTTCGGCCGATATGCGCATGAGCATGCTCGAAAACAGCTCGATCTCCTCTTTCGAGAAGCTCTCCTCTATCCGGCCGAGGACGGTTTTTACATAGCTGCGCATGATATCGGTATAGTTATAGTACTTCTCCGACAAAACAAGGTGATACTCTCTACGGTCGGTGTCGGAGTTTTGCTTTTTCAGGTAGCCCTTTTTAATAAGGCTGTTGACCTTATAGGTTGCATTCGACTGCGAAATGTTCAAAAACTCGGCAAAGCGGCCGATCGTCGGCTCGTTGAGCGCATGGATTATCTCAATAGAAAACGCCTCCATTGCCGTAAGCGAGCCTTCGCGCTCGCGCACAAGCTCAAATATTCTGCGGAAAAATTCAAGCTTAAACTTATCGTACACTTCCAAAAAGTTATCCTGCAGCATACTGAGCTCCCCTTTCATTGCAGCCGATGTTTAAACTATTTTAATATATTTTAGTTAATTTGTCAATTTTCCGACAGAGAAAAATAAAAAAGGCAGCGATTTGCTGCCTTTTTTCACAAAAGCGCTTTATTCACTTACTTTTTACGCTTGCCGAACACGCCGTTTTTGGTTTCGACCGTCTCGCCGAGCGAGGAGGCAAAGCCGCGAAGAGCTTCCTTCTGTGCCGAGGTGAGGTTTTTCGGGACCGCGACCCTCACGGTAACAAACTGGTCACCTCTGCCGCCGGAGCGCAGGAACGGAATGCCCTTGCCCTTTAGGCGGAAGGTCGTACCTGTCTGCGTGCCCTCGGGTATGTTGAGCTTCACCTTGCCGTCGAGCGTGGGAACCTCGATCTCCGAGCCAAGCGCCGCCGTTGCAAAGGATATATCCTGATTAAGGAGCACCGACGCGCCCTCGCGCTCAAACCTTGCGTGGGGCTGCACGAGCACCGTGACCAGCAGATCGCCGGCCGGGCCGCCGTTTACGCCGGCATTGCCCTGTCCGCGCAGGGATATGGTCTGTCCGTCGTCGATACCGGCAGGGATGCTGATGCTCACCTTGTGCTGGCGGCGGATGCTGCCGACGCCGTGGCAGGTGCCGCACGGGCTGTGGATGATCTTGCCGCGGCCCTTGCACTTATTGCATCGCGTGTTCTGCTGCATCATACCAAACGGCGTGCGCTGCGTGGTTTTCACCTGACCCGAGCCTTTGCAGTCGGGGCAGACCTCGGCAGTCGTGCCCGCGGCGCAGCCTGTGCCCTTGCAGTCGGGGCACTGCTCAACGCGCGTTACGAACACTTCCTTTTTGACGCCGAACGCCGCTTCCTCAAACTTTATGTTCACGTTTGCGCGCAGATTTTCGCCCTTGCGCGGAGCGTTCGGGTTCTTACCGCCGCCACTGCCGCCGAAGCCGAAAATGTCGCCGAATATATCGCCAAAGCCGCCGAAATCACCGAAACCGCCGAAATCGCCAAAGCCGCCGAAACCGCCCTGGCCGCCATAACCCTGACTCGGGTCGAACGCGGCGTGGCCGAAACGATCGTACTTTGCGCGCTTATCAGCATCGGAAAGGACTTCGTAAGCCTCGTTTATCTCTTTAAACCGCGCTTCGCACTCTTTGTCGCCGGGATGAAGATCGGGGTGATTTTCTTTGGCAAGCTTTCTGTATGCTTTTTTGAGCTGATCCTCGGTAGCGTCCTTTGATACGCCGAGGACCTCATAATAATCTCTTTTTTCTGCCATACTTTCACCTCATTTTTTCGCTCAAGTCAAAAAAGTCTGCGACTTTTTTGAGCGCGCAAAAATTTAACGCCACATTTTTTGTGAAAACAAGTTTTCACGAAAAATCTCGCTACGCTCGTCAAAAAGCCCGTACCGGACGTTTTTGATGGCTATAATCTGATTACGAGTGGGGCCTTTTTCTCGCTGCGGCTCGGTCACGCCGCGGCTCTGACATGCCCCCGGCATGTCATTCACTACCGCGTCGCCGCTTCGCTACCCCTCGTGCTCCCCTGCTACTCTATTATCTCTACTAAGCGCCTCGGAGAACACGCTGCATTGCAATTTTTCCTTTCGCTCAAGTCAAAAAAGTCTGCTGCTTTCTGCTGCTTTATATGACTTTTTTAACGCTCAATATGGGCGCACAGAGTGCGCCCATATTGATATCGTCGCTTTGCGATTACTTCTTATCGTCGTCGTCAACTACGGTGTAGTCTGCGTCGTAGTAATCCTGGCCGCCTGCATTGCCGCCGGCCTGAGCGTTGGGATCAAAGCCTGCGCCGCCCTGTGCAGCCTGAGCCGCCTGCGCTGCCTCGTACATCTTGCCGAACACATCGGTCAGCTCCTTGGTAGCGTTCTTGATGGCTGCGGTATCGGTGCCGGTCAGTGCGGTCTTGAGCGCCTGAAGCTTTGCTTCTATCTCGCTCTTGATGCTCGGATCGACCTTATCGCCCATCTCTTCGAGGGTCTTCTCGGTCTGGTAGACGATCTGATCGCCTTCGTTGCGGGCGTCAACCTCTTCCTTGCGCTTTGCGTCTTCCGCTGCGTACATCTCGGCGTCCTTGACGGCCTTGTCGATATCTTCCTTGGACATGTTGGTCGAGGAGGTGATGGTGATGTGCTGCTCCTTGCCGGTGCCAAGATCCTTTGCGGAAACGTTTACGATGCCGTTTGCGTCGATATCGAAGGTGACTTCGATCTGCGGAGTGCCGCGGCGAGCCGGTGCGATACCGTCGAGGTTAAAGCGGCCGAGGCTCTTATTGTACTGAGCCATCTCGCGCTCGCCCTGAAGGACGTTTATCTCAACTGCGGTCTGGTTATCGGCCGCGGTGGAGAATATCTGGCTCTTCTTGGTCGGGATAGTGGTGTTGCGCTCGATCAGGCGGGTGCATACGCCGCCGAGGGTCTCAATGCCCAGAGACAGCGGAGTTACGTCCAGAAGCAGAACACCCTTTACGTCGCCTGCGAGAACGCCGCCCTGGATAGCTGCGCCGATGGCAACGCATTCATCGGGGTTGATGCCCTTGAAGCCTTCCTTGCCGGTCAGCTGCTTTACCATCTCCTGAACTGCCGGGATACGGCTGGAGCCGCCGACCATCAGGACCTTGGAGATATCGGAAGCGGACAGTCCGGAGTCGGACAGTGCCTGCTTTACAGGACCCATGGTCTTTTCAACGAGGTGATGAGTCAGCTCATTGAACTTTGCACGCGACAGAGTTACGTCGAGGTGCTTCGGGCCGGTTGCATCTGCGGTGATGTAAGGCAGATTGATGTTCGAGGTGGTAACGCCGGACAGCTCGATCTTCGCCTTCTCGGCAGCCTCGCGCAGACGCTGCATTGCGACCTTATCGCCGGACAGGTCGATGCCCTCTGCCTTCTTGAACTCGTCAACGAGGTACTTGGTGATGCATGCGTCAAAGTCGTCGCCGCCCAGGCGGTTGTTGCCGGCGGTTGCGAGAACCTCGATAACGCCGTCGCCGATCTCCAGCACGGAGACATCGAAGGTGCCGCCGCCGAGGTCATAGACCATGATCTTCTGATCGCTTTCCTTATCAAGGCCGTATGCCAGAGCCGCTGCGGTAGGCTCGTTGATGATACGCTTTACGTCCAGACCTGCGATGCGGCCTGCGTCCTTGGTCGCCTGACGCTGTGCGTCGGTGAAGTATGCGGGAACGGTGATGACAGCCTCGGTTACGGGCTGGCCGAGATAGCTCTCCGCGTCTGCCTTCAGCTTCTGAAGGATCATTGCGGAGATCTCCTGCGGAGTGTATGATTTATTATCAATGGTGACCTTGTATGCGGTGCCCATTTCACGCTTGATGGACGAAATGGTCCTGTCGGGGTTCGTGATGGCCTGGCGCTTTGCGACCTGACCTACCATTCTCTCACCGGTCTTGGTGAATGCAACGACCGACGGAGTGGTGCGAGCACCCTCTGCGTTTGCGATAACGACAGCCTCGCCGCCTTCCATAACGGATACGCAGCTGTTAGTTGTACCGAGGTCAATACCTATAATCTTACCCATAATGTAAATCCTCCTATTTGAAAGTCAATAATATACTAAATCAATTTATAATCAGTTCGCTACTTTTACCATAGCGAAACGGATCACCTTGTCATTGAGCTTGAAGCCCTTTTGGAACACCTCGACGACTTCGTTTTCTCCGAGGGACTCGTCCTCAACGTGCATGACCGCGTTGTGAACATTCGGATCAAACTTTTCGCCGAGCGCCGGGATCTCGGTTATGCCGAGCTTTTCGAGCGTCTGGTTAAACTGCACCATCGTCATTTCCACGCCCTTGCGGTACGCTTCGTCTGACGTCGGCGTGGAGAGCGCTCTTTCCAGATTGTCGTAGACGGGAAGGAATTTGAGCAGCGTGTCCGCCTTTATATCGGCGTACAGGCCCTCGCGCTCTTTCTGGCTGCGCTTGCGGAAGTTATCGTACTCGGCGCATAGCCTGAGGTACTTTTCCTTTTCCGCCTGAATGAGCTTTTCGGCCGTTTCCTTTATCTCGGCCTCTTTTTTGGACTCTTTCTTATGCTTCTTTTCCGTTTTTTCTTCCTTGGATTCGGTTTTTGCCTCTTCCTTTATTTCTTCGGCAGCGGTCTCGACCTTTTCTTCCTTTATTTCTTCGGTCTGAGGCTCCTGCTCTTTTTTATCTTTGTTACTGCTCATCTATTATGTCATCTCCCTTGATTATAAGCTTATTATGCATGCCCGACGGCGGTGCGGAGCCCGCGCCGAGGCGCTTGGAAAGTCCGGCAGCCAAAAAGCTCAGCTTTGCGGCAACCGCAGAATAATCCATTCTCGTCGGCCCGACAACTCCGATCAGCCCCTTCGTATTATCGCCCATGTCATAGCTTGCTATAACAACGCTTGAATCCTTAAGCTCCTCGGCGATATTCTCCGGGCCTATGAGGACTCGCACCTCGGAATTATCATCGAACAGACCGTTTTCCGCGTCGGCAATTATATGGCCGCCGTCGGAAAGGTAATTCATCAGCTTATGCGCCTTGTCCGGGTCGCGGAACTCGGGCTGGCTGAGCAGCCTGTTCTCGCCGGTGATATAGGCCTCGACACCCTGCTGGCTTTCGAGCGTTTCCATCGTAAACGACGCTATGACCGCCGCAAGACCCATCGTGTCGCCGGCGGCGCGCTCTGTTGAAGATATCAGCAGCGGCGTTATCTTGTCGCTCGAGATGCCGGTGAAGTTTGCGTTAAACAGCGTTGCAAGCTTCTGTATCATCTGCTGATCGACCGAAACCGGGAGATTTACGAGCTTGTTCTTAACCGTATTGTTGCTCAGCATCACAACGATTATGAATGTGTTGGCATCAATATAGATAAGATCAAAGCGCTTTATCGTCGCCGGAGCGTAGGCCGCAAGCGCAAGCGCCGGATAATCGGTCAGCTGCGATGCAAGCTTTCCGACGTCGCGCATCTGCTCGTCAAGCTGAGTGAGCTTTTCGTTCAGGCGCCGGTTTATATCCTCAGCCTCCTCAAGGGAAAGCTTCTGCTTTTCCATAAGCTCGTTGACGTACATCCTGTACCCTGCGGGGGTCGGGATGCGTCCGGCGGAGGTGTGCGGCTGTTCAAGATAGCCCAGTGCCGTAAGCTCTGCAAGCTCGTTTCGTATCGTGGCGCTGCTGCATCCGAGACCGGAGATGCTCGCAATGGCCTTGCTGCCGACAGGCTCGGCAGTTTTGATGTATTCATCGACCAGTGCGCCGAGTATTTTCTTTTTTCTTTCGCTTATACTCATTTAGCACTCAATCCTCTTGTCTGTTGGCACTCTTAGCCTTCGAGTGCTAATATAGCACTGTTTTTTATTCTTGTCAAGGCTTTTATTAAAAAATTCGTGCGAAAATTTATATATTTTTTCGCGCGAAAGTTTTGCTCGGCAAAAAAGCACCCGAAGCCGCAAGGCTTCGGGTGCTACATATTTAATTATAAGCCTCAGCTCCTGCCGGGCGCAAAATTACTTTGCGCGGTACAGGAAGGTGACGGCCTGTGCACGGGTGCAGGTGTCGTTGGGAACGAAGGTCGTTTCGGTCACGCCGGTCGTGATCTTCTTTTCGACCGCCCACAGGATGGCGTTGTAGTAAACGCTGCTGTCGGACACGTCGCTAAACGGATTTGCTGCGTCCTTTGCAAGCTCGGGCGAGCCTGCCGCGCGGTACAGGAAGGTGACTATCTGAGCACGGGTGCAGGGGGAATTGGGCTCGAAGGTGGTTTCGGTCACGCCGGTCGTGATCTTCTTCTCGACAGCCCACATGATAGCGTTGTAGTAAACGCTGTCCTTGCTGACGTCGGTGAAGGGATTGGTAACGTTCTCGGCGACCTCGGGCGAGCCTGCCGCGCGGTACAGGAAGGTGACTATCTGAGCGCGGGTGCAGCTGTCCTTGGGAGCGAAGGTGGTTTCGGTAACGCCGGTCGTGATCTTGCTCTTGTATGCCCACATGATAGCGTCATGGTATACGCCTGCCGTCACGTCGGTGAACGGCTCGGTGTAGCTGACGCGGCCCTGCGGAGCCTTGTACTGCTCGCCGATGACGCCCTTGAGTTCGGTGGTGATGTAGTCCATCAGTGCCTCGTCAAGAGGAATGCCGGTGTCGAACTGAGCGCTTGCGGAGGCGAATGCATAGTAGGTATCGCCGCCGGCTGCGAGGAAGTTGTTGGTGATGACCGCATAGGTTGCCTTTGCGTCAAACGCCTGGCCGTTTATGCTGTCGATGGTAACGCGGTTTATGGTCTTGGGACCGTAGTAGGTCGAGCCGGGATAGGTAGTGTCGTTTGCATCATATGCCTTGGATGCATCGACGGTGTAGTTTATTCCGGAAACCTGGGGGAAGCCGCCGATCGCACTGTCGGGCGAGCAGTAGGTCGAAGCCTCGAGAGCCTCGAGCAGCTTTGCGCCGGTAACATAGACAACGGCAATGGTGTTGCCGAAGGGCAGAACGGTGTTTACGTCCTTCTTGGTGACGTCGCCGGCCTTGATCGCCGCGCGGATGCCGCCGCCGTTTGTGACTGCAACGATGTTCTTCTCGTCAACCGTCACGCCGCCGGTCTTTTTGACCGACCATACCATGGAGTCGGTGATGAGGTTGCCGAGGTTAGTCTCGCCGTCGCGGTTGCCGTAGAGGTCGGTCTTGCTGCTGTAGCTTCTGTCGCCGTTAAGCTCGACCTCGCTCTTTGCGAAGACGGCGCCGTACTCGGCGTTGATAGCGTCGGTGATGTCCTGAGCTGCCTTTGCGACTGCCTCGTCCTTTGCAGAGTCTTCAGTCACTTTGACGAGCATGTTCTTTTCGATCTTCTTGGTGGCATTGTCGATAACGATAACGCCGACGTTTTCAAATGCGGTGCCGGTGGACTGGATGGGCTCGTTATTATCGCCCTTTTCCATAACGCTGTGAGAGTGGCCGTCGATGATGAAGTCAACGCCGGTGAGACCTGCCCACAGGTCGGTCGAGCGGTTGGGCTCGCTTTCGGAATCAACGCCCAGGTGAGACAGAACGACGATAACGTCGGTGCCGCCGGCCTTAAGCTTATCGGCCTCGGCCTGAACTGCCTTGACCATGTCGGCGCCTGCAAGCCAGGTCAGACCCTTTATGAGCGCCGGGTTTGCCTTGGTCTGGCTTTCGGGCGTGTTGACGCCTATGAAGCCGACCTTCAGGCCGTCAATGTCAAATACCTTGCTGCCTTCGAATGCGGGCTTGCCGTTTTCGTCGAGGATGTTGCAGCAGATGGTGCTGAATGTCGCTTCCTTGAGGTTTTCCTTGAGCTGAGCATAGCCGTAGTCGAACTCGTGGTTGCCGAGGGTTGCGATGTCGTAGCCTGCCGCGTTCATCATCTTGACCGCGTTCAGACCCTTGTTCGAGCTGACCTCGACCTTGCCCTGACTGAAGTCGCCTGCATCGGCAACTATTACCTTGGCGCCCTGGCTTTCATACTCCGCCGCAAGTGCAGCAATGTTTGCATAGCCGGCTATTGCACCGTGAACGTCGTTCGAGTGTACAATAACGGTTTTGCCTGCCATAGACGGGGTCTCCCCTTCTGCGAATGCCGGAACCGCCAGAGCGAATATCATGGCGATGACCAGAAGCAGAGAAAGGAGTTTCTTGGTGTTTTTCATATTGCTCCTCCTGATAAAAATTTTTCGGTTGTGCCGATGTAAATTATTATAACATAGTCATATGCCGAACTTGAAGCATGAATTTTGCCACGCCTTAACATTTGACGTTTTAGCATAAAATCCGCAAATTATTTAGTGCATTATTGACAATCCTGCTCTTTACAAAATATTTATTTTTCGGGTAAGTGTCCGTTATTGACTTTTCATCATTAAATGTTATGATATTTTAGTCAGAAACGTCAGATCGATCTACAACGATTCAAAGGAGCATTTTACATGCCGTTTTATAAAAGGATATCTAAAAAAACACTAAAGCTTGCAATAATAATCCTGCTTGCAGCCGCGGTTTTGCTGGGCGCCGCGTTCACATGGTTCGGAACGTTTGAGCTTGCCCAGTTCAACACGCGCTCGCTCACCGACTGGCGGCTGGGCGGATCGATCGACTACATCCGCAGCGCAGACGACGCAAAGCAGTATGACGCCGACGGATTCGAGTGGTTCTCAGACGAGCGCGGCGAGGGCATAATGCAGGCCGACACCGACACGCGCTATTACCTCGGCAAGCACCCCGATTCCGGGCTTGGCGGTTACGGCGTGATCGGCTTTTCCTCGGCCGAGAAGTCTTACTCCGTTCTCGGCATCCGCGTCGGCGACGATGAGCTTGACGCAAAAACGGCGCTGCTCGATGCGCGATACAAGATGGCCGACGGCGGCTTTAACTCCTGCCGCGCGGAAAAGGGCAGAGTGAGCATCGAGCTTACCTTCGAGCACGGCAAGGTCACAAACGTCGCCGCCTTCCTCTCCACCACCAACATTTTTTAGAGGCGCTTTAGCGCATCTACGAATACGCATATTGCCTGAACCCGGTATCGAAGGTGCGGAGGAAACCATAGTTGCCTCGCCATACGTTAGTGCGTTGCGTAGCAATCACGGTTTTATCCAATGTCACGAACCGGGCTACCGCAATATATGTATAAGTAATGCGCTAATTCGCCGCCGAAAAAATGGAATTTGTTGTGAAACAATTTAATGAGCTTTCCGCGCAGGAGCTGTTCGAGATATACAAATTGCGCGTATCGGTGTTCGTGGTCGACCAAAGCTGCCCGTATCAGGAGGTCGATGACGCGGACAAGGCTGCATATCACCTCGTTTTGCGCGACGAGGACGGCATACCGCACATAAAAATGACGCTAAAATGAAAATTCTTCGTATCACTTCCGATACGAAGAATTTTTTGCTCATTTTATGCCGGGTAAGAAACGATCAGCGCGTCAACATCCGAAAGGCTCGTGCCTGCAAAGCCGTAAGCTCCGCCGTCGTTTTTTGCAAGAGTCACGCTGACGGTCTGCGCGTCGAGGTATTCGGGCGAAGCAAGGCGCGCCGAGACCATGCCGCAGATCGACTTTGCCCACCAGTCCTTGAAGCTCTGCGACGATTTGTCAAGCTCCCCGGCGGCTATGCGGTTTGCCGCGTCCTGCGCAAAGCCGGGGTAATCGTTCTGCGCCGCCTGCGCGACCGCAGCAATGGGACTGACTGTTACGGAAACGGTGTAGCCGTCGCCGCCCTGCACCGTGGGGCCGATCTCGTATTTTGCGCATTTATACATCCGGCGCATGAGGTCAAGAAGCTCGGTGCGCGTCGTGTCGCTGCACTGCGCAAGATCAATGCCGAAATATTCGCAGAAAACCTCAAGGCTCACCTGCATGCCGCGCTCATAGCGCTCATCGCAGCTCTCCTTAGTCTCGCCGCCGAGCATGGCAAGGTATTCGTCGGAATACTCTCCGAGATACACGGCGTCGAGGCCGCCCCTGACATAGGCCGCCGGGTCAAAGGTCTGCTTTGTCGCCTCGGGCGTGGGATCCGGCGCGCCGCCCTTATCCTTTCCGCAGCCGGCAAGCAGAGCAAGGCACAGCGAAAGTGCAAGCACAAGACACGCAAAGCGTCGGGACATATTTTTCATACTTTGAACTCCTTTTAGGTTTGTGTATAACTTTATACATTATACTATTGGAAATTTGCTCCGCTGTCAATCACAATTTTTCCGATGCGGCATAGAATGCATCGACCGCAATTGGGGGAATTATATGACTTATGTACTTATTACGGCGGCAGGCATTGCACTTTGCAGCCTTGTCGGCGCTGTGATAGGCTTTCTGTTCGAGAATATACCGCCGGCAGTCGAGGACGCGCTGTCGGGCGCGGCGGCAGGCATAATGCTGTGCGCGGCGATACTCGGCCTTGTCGTGCCGTCGGTGGAGTTTTCCGGCGCGCGGGCGCTGTGGCTCACGCCGCTGGGCATATTCTGCGGCGCATTCTTTTTAAGCGGCATAAACATCGTCGGCCCGCGGCTTGCCGGAGGCATGGGCATGACAAACGGCAATGACGAGGCATGCCGGCACGCGCTTTTGTTCGTCGCGGCCATTGCGATACACCACTTTCCCGAGGGCATCGCCGCCGGGGTGAGCTTCGGAACGGGAAACCTCTCCGACGCCGTGACGGTAACAAGCGGCATCGCATTTCAGAACATCCCGGAGGCCATGATAATCATACCGCCGCTTCTGAAAGCCGGAACGGGCAAAAAGCGTGCGGCGATAGTTGCGTTTATAAGCGGCGCTGTCGAGGTAGCCGGTGTGTTTTTCGGCTACTTTGCCATAACGCTCTCGCGCGGCATACTGCCGTTTGCGCTCGCCTTTGCAGCCGGAACGATGCTGTATGTCATAGTTGACGACATGGTGCCGCAGACCCACATCCGCGGCAGCGGCCGGCTTTCGACCTACTGCATGCTCCTCGGCTTCTGCCTTATGCTGACGGTCGATTGCCTTGTATCGTGAAAAAGGAGACCGCAAAATGCAGTCTCCTTTTTCACAGTATCTCTATATCAAACTGCCGCCCGGTCTGCGCATCGACGAGGATGAAAACGCGCTCGCCGCCGCTGCCTGCGCAGTCAAAGCCGTAGCACAAGACCGCGCCCCTGCCCTCGGTCGGAGCATAGCAAAGCTGTGCATCCGAAACGCTCAGCGTTTCCGGGATCGCGGTGCGTGCCGCAAGCTCGCTCACGGCGGCCGCGGCCTTCGGGTAAGAGCCGTGGTTTTTGATATGCGCCGCCGCGTCGAAGGCATAGATATCGCCGTAGTCTCCGGCGACGGAAATGCGCACGCTGTCGTCAATGCACCTCACGCCGTTTTCGACGCACTCGAATTTCATCGTCTGCACGCTGCCGTATCGCTCGCTCGACGCAAGATACAGCTCGCCAAAGCCGCGGGCGGTCAGGAAATCGCGGGCTATCGACTCAAGCTCGGATGACTCCATGTCTCCTGCCACGCTGCGCTCGGAGCTGAGCGACAGGACATTGCCCTCGGCATCGACGCATACGCTGCCGCCGTTAAATGCAAAGCACACCGTGCCGTTCTCGGCGCTGTATTCAGCTTTGAGCTTATCTTTATCAAGTCCGAAGAACTCGGCGGCAATGGCCTTGGCCTCGCTCTGTACAATAGGCTTTTTTCCGGTGCTCTGCGCGGTTTTTGCATATTTTCCGTCGTAGCCGTCAAGCTCGGTCGCGCCGACGCCGTCCTCTATCCCGAGCATGGACGCGCTCAGCCTGTCGCCGGAGTCTGCAAACACATTCTCCGGCTCGTCAAGCAGCACATCGCCGTCGTTTATCTCGTCGCGCAGCTCGCTCAGCTCCTGCGTCAGCGCCGCGGCGGTTTTGTAAAGCGAGGCAAAGTTCCGACGCGCCGCATCGTCAAAGCCCGACTGCGCCGAGGTCCGCAGGCTGCCGCGCGCATAGTCGCCGGCAATTCCTATAAACGCCGCCGTCTGCTCCAGCTCCTGCGTTGAAAACGGCAGCACCGCCATGGTCATCTCGGCCGCAAGGCAGCTCCCGTAGATATCCGCGCACAATTGACCCGACAGCTCAGCGCCGCTTGCATACGACGCGCGGTGCAGCGAGTCCGAAAGCGCCGACACGGAGCCGACCACCTCCTCGAACGCGTGCGCATAACCGTACTCGGCCGTGCGGCGATAGCTGCCCTCCATGCCGAAATGCACCGCCGTGTACGCGCCCAGCGCAACGACCGCCGCCGCAAGATATGTGATGATGAGTATAAACGTCTTTTTTCTTATATACATGGAAACACCTCGGTGTAAGTGTTTCCGAAACGCCGCCGATTATACAGTCACTCAAAAAGCCTTCTCCGAAAAAACGGAGAAGGCTTTCATTTAAATTAATCGCCGTCGGGATCGACTTCGGGCGGTTTTTTGACTACGAGGACTTTTTCGACTCGCAGTCCGTCCATTTCAAGAACTGTGATGTGCAGATCTTCATAATCAAAGCTGTCGCCCACCGAGGGGAACGAGCCGAACATCTCTATCGTCCAGCCGCCGACGGTTTCGCTTTCCGCCTCGAAATCACGCTCACGGATGCCGACAAGGTCGATAAAGTCGGAGATGCTCATGTCGCCGTCAAGCTCGAACTCGCCGTCGGAGCGCTCGAGGATCTCTTCCTTTATCTCATCCGTATCGTCCCATATCTCGCCGACGAGCTGCTCAAGGACATCCTCCATCGACAGTATGCCCAACGTTCCACCGTATTCGTCGGTGACGATGGCCAGGTGCTGCTTTGCCTTGCGCAGCTCTGTGAGCACCGCGGGCAGCTTCATGGTTTTATAAACATAGCACGGCGGCATGAGCAGACTGCGTATGTCCGGCTTCTCGTCGCCTGCAAGCGCTTTGAGGAAGTGATTGAGATACAAAACTCCGATCACGTTATCCACGCTGTCCTCATAAACCGGGATGCGCGAGAACGGCGCATTCTCGATCGTTTCGATCTGATCGGCCATGTCCTCGTCGATATCCAACGCTACAACGTCAACACGCGCGGTCATTACCTCGGAGGCCATTATATCCGAAAAGTCTATCGCCGCCTGCACAAGCTCCGAGCGATCCTCGTCAAGGACGTCCTCGTCCTCGGCAGTCTCTATGATAGAGCTCAGCTCCTCGACGGCGGCTTCCTCGTCGGTGTTCTCCGCTTCGCCCTTGAGCCCAAGCGTCAGCAGCTTTATAAGCCCGACGACAAGGCGGATAAGCGGCATGAATATGATCGTCAGACCGCGCACGAAATAGGCATACGTCAGCGCCAGGCGATTTGCGCTTGCCTTTGCCACGATCTTCGGTATTGTTTCGCCGAAGATGATAACCAGGATCGTTATCGTGAGCGTTGACACCCACGCATAGCTGTCATCGCCGTTGCACAGCTCCAGCACCAGCAGCGAGCCGAGCGAGGAGTTTGCTATGTTCGCGAGGTTATTGCCTATAAGTATTGCCGAGAGCGAATCGTCAAAATTATCGACGATCTTCACCGCGACCCCGGCGCGCTTCGAGCCGTCGTCACGGGCGTTTTCAAGCCTCATGCGGTTGCACGAGGAGTAAGACATCTCGGCCGAGGAGAAGATATGCGAGAAGATGATGCAGACGATTATTCCGCAGACATATGCCCAGGTCATTTCTCCTCACCTCCCTCGTCGATGAGGCGCACCCTCAGCCGCAGTATTCGATTATTGCGCATTTCCGACACGGTGACGGCAACGTTATCATATTCAAAGCTGTCGCCCACCGAGGGGATATTGTCAAACTGCTCGTAGGCCCACTCGCCCAGGAGCTTATTCGTAAACTCGTCATCGTCGTCCTCGTCAAGCTCCAGAAGCTCGAAAACGTCGCTGACGGTCATCTCGGCGGTGCAGTCCCACTCGCCGTTATCCAGCGCGACATACGGCTCTTCGACGACGTCGTCCTCGTCCCAGATCTCGCCAACAAGCTCCTCGAGGATATCCTCGACCGTCACTATGCCGAGCGTGCCGCCGTAGTTATCCGTAACCACGGCCATATTGAGCCGCTTTTTGCTCATCACCGGAAGCAGCCCGTCTATGTTCGTGCTGCCGTGGATGAAGTACGGCTCATCCAAAAGCGCGCGAACGTCCATTTTCTCGCCCTCGCGCAGGTATGTTTTTATAAATTTCCGTATCGACAGTATACCTATAATATTATCAATGCTGCCCTCGTACACGGGAAGGCGGCTGTGCGTTTCGCTGCGTATGGTGCCGAGCATCTCATTGACAGGATCGTCGATGTCAAGCGCGACTATGTCCACGCGCGAGGTAAGTATACTCTCGACCGTCGTTTCCGCAAATTGCAGAGCCGAGCTTATAAGCTCGCCTCGCTCCTCATCGAGGCTGCCCTCTTCGGTCATATCCTCAATGATATCGTATATCTCGTCCTCGGTGACGGATATCTGCGGATCGGCCTTGGCAAGCTTTGCGGCGAAATTGCCTATCGCCGTCAGCAGCGTTGCAAGAGGCTTGAGAACGGTCATGAAAAACCACAGCGAACCCGCGACCGCCAGCGACAGCCGCTCGCTGTATTTCTTCGCGATGCTCTTGGGCAGCATCTCGCCGGCAAAGAACACGACCAGCGTCATTACAAACGTGCTGATCGTAACCGCGCCGCTTACGCCCGGGAACATGCGCGTTACCGCAAGCGTAGCTATGCTCGCCGCGGAAAGATGTACGATATTCGTGCATATGAGTATGCTCGTTATCGCAAGGTCAAAGTTGTCGAGCACCTTCAGCGCCCGTATTGCTTTTGCCTCGCCGCGCTCGGCGCGGACCTTTATCCTGACCTTGGAGACCGAGGCAAACGAGGTCTCCGCCACGGCAAAATACGCCGCGCACAGGATAAGCAGAATTACGACTATCAGCGACAATCGACTGGCATCGTCCATTTCGGATCTAACACTCTCCATTCGTGGGCTGCTGCCCGGTAAATTAAAAATCAGTATATCATAGCAAAAACTCACAGTCAATCATTTTAGAGGCGCATTGGGGCACCTACGGATACGCATATTGCGGTTGTCCGGTGTCGAAGGTGCGGTGGAAACCGGAAAACTGCCGCCATACATTAGTGCAGTGTTAAATTCTGCACCGCACCCGTAGGGGCGATCATTGATCGCCCGCATGTGGTGGCTTTGCCAGTACCGAAATAGAAGCGTAGGGAACGGATTTATCCGTTCCGCTTGTCGCGGTTTCTTCCGCACCAACCGGTCGCGCCACCGCAATCACCGTATCGGTACATTGTAAAAGCGCCACTAAAAAAGCGCCACTAAAAAAGCGCTACTAAAAAAGCGCCTCTAAAAAATGTAGCGCCTACGGCGCAGATTTAATGACACCTCATCCGTCGCCAAGGCGACACCTTCCCCTCAAGCTACGCAGGGGAAGGCAAAAGGGACGGTCTGTGACCGCCCCCAATGAATAATGAATGATGAATAATTAATAGTGAATAATTGCCGATACACATACTGCGTCAGCACGACCGGTGGGTGCCGGCAAAACCGTGGCACTCGGGCGGCCAATGGCCGCCCCTACGGCTACAGATTTGAGTGCCGACGAAACCATAACATGCGGAACGGATAAATCCGTTCCCTACATGGTGCGGTGCAAAATTCAGCAGCGCACTACTGGGTTGCGAGGCAACTACGGTTTCGTCGGCAACTTCGACACCGGGCTACCAGAGATATATGTATCGGTAGGTGCCTCAATTCGCCTCTAAATAAGCTTCGATGCCTTTTTTGAGCAGCTCCATGCAGCGAGTGATGTCCTTTTCGTTTATGACGTAGGCCATGCGGATCTCGTTGACGCCGGTGTGCGGAGTTTTGTAAAAGCTCTCGGCCGGAGTGAACATCAGTGTATCGCCGTTGTCGTCGAACTCTTCGAGCATCCAGATCTGGAACTTCTCGGCGTCGTCAACGGGCAGCGCCGCCATGACGTAGAACGCGCCCTTCGGCTCGGAATACACAACGCCGGGGATCTTCTTGAGTCCCTCAACGAGCGTGTCCTTGCGCGCGCAGTATTCCTTGCGCACGGCGTCAAAGTACTCGGGGCCGACCGAATACAGCGCCGCGGACGCGACCTGGTCGATGGTCGATGCGCAAAGGCGGCCCTGGCACCACTTCATTGCGTGGTTATACAGCTCCTTGTTTCTCGTGATGACGCAGCCGATGCGCGCGCCGCAGGCCGAGAAGCGCTTGGAGACCGAGTCGATGACAACTACGTTATCCTCATAGCCCTCAAGCTGGAGAAGGCTCATGAGCTTTTCGCCGCCGTAGACAAACTCGCGATACACCTCGTCGCCGATGATGAACAGGTCGTGCTCCTTGGCAATGTCGGCCATGAGCTTCAGCTCCTCCTCGGTGAGGATGGTGCCGGTCGGATTGCCGGGGTTTGTGAACAGTATCGCGCGGGTGTGCTCGTTGATGCATGCCTTGATGCGCTCGCGCACGGCGAACTTATAGCCCTCCTCGGGCTTTGTGGTCACGGGGCGGATAGTCGCGCCGGTGAGGGTGACAAAGGTCGAGTAGTTGGGGTAAAACGGCTCGGGAATAATGATCTCGTCGCCCTCATCGAGGATGCAGGAGAGCGCTATCTGAAGCGCCTCCGAGCCGCCGGTCGTGATGAGCACCTGCTTATTGGTTATCGGAGCATCTATCTTGCCGTAGTAATTGACAACGGCATCGATCATCTCGGGAACGCCGTCGGACGGAGCATACGCCAGAACCGGCTGCGAGAAATTCTTCACGGCTTCAAAGTACGCCTCGGGAGTCGCTATATCGGGCTGGCCGATGTTCAGATGATAAACCTTTTTGCCCTTCTTGACAGCCTCGGCGGCGTAGGGCGCGAACTTTCTCATCGGGGAAAGGCCGCATTTTTCGATCTTGCTTGAAAACTTCATTTTCATTCCATCCTTTCCAAAATTGCAAATTTGCCATTTAATTGCACGCTTTGCCGAGCAAAACTTTCTTTTGCTTTGCGCAAATGTGTTGAAAACGCGGCAGTTTAGAGACGATATTTCCTCACTTCGCTCAAAACTGCACTCACTTTGCAGCAATATTGTATCACCTCGATGTCCCACATTCAACCGTTCGCACGCAAAATTCCTTGACAACATTTCTCCAATTTTTTAGTGGCGCATTGAGGCAGTAACGGATACGCATATTGCGGTGACCCGACCGGAAACAATGGGATAAACCATAGCGTTTCGCATCCCGTTAGTACGGCACTGAATTTTTCGCCGCACTCCATTGGCTCTCAGCTAACAGCTAACAGCTATCAGCTACGGTGAAACCGTACCCGTAAGTGCCCCAATTCGCCACTAAAAATATTGATTGTGCAATGGATTTTGTGATATAATTTTTAAAAACAACTGCACGGAGGTGGCATATGCCCTATAAAGCGAAAAGTGACCTTACAAAAGCGGCCATAAAAAAGAGCTTTTTAGCGCTGCTGAACGAAAAGCCGATAAACCAGATCAGCGTCCGTGACATTGCCGAGGGCTGTGGCTTCAACAGAAACACGATCTACTATCACTATGACGACATTCCCTGCCTTGTCGAGGAGATCGTCATCGAAACCGCCGAAAAGATCATCAGCGATTATTCCGACTATCATTCGCTTGAAGCCTGCATTGACAAAATGGCGGAGTTTGCCCTTGAGCACAAGCGCACCGTTCTTAATATATACAACTCGTCAAACCGCAGCGTGTACGAGCTGTATCTTATGAAGGTCTGCGGCAGCGTTGTTGAAAACTATCTGCACACAATGTTCGGCGATATAAAGGCCGACCCCGAAAGCCGCGAGATACTCGTCTGGTTTTATAAGTGCGAGTGCTTCGGCCAGATCATCGACTGGCTCAACTGCGCGATGAACTACAATATATCCGAGCAGTTTTCAAAGCTGTGCAGGCTGCGCGAGGGCTTCGTGGATATTCTTGTCGAACGCTGCCGAATCGAATAGTCTGCCGTCAATAACCGATGTTTTTCCTGATCCTGTTGAAATGCACAAAATTTCAACAGGATTTTCGTTTATAATAGTGCATTTACAAGAAACTACAGTTTTTTGTAAAATTATTCTCGGCAAGGCAAAAATGCTATTATAAGGGAGATAAACGATGAAAAAGCGACTGCTAAGCATACTGCTCGTGCTGCTGATGGCGTTAACTCTTTTACCCCTCGGCGCATTGGCAGACGAAAACAGCAAATGCGGAGAAAGCCTGACATGGAATTTGGATGAAATCGGCATACTGACGATCTCGGGAACGGGAGATATGTATAATTACAGTAGTGCTGATCCTGCTCCATGGAACGAACACTGTCTTGAAATCACAAGCATCACTATAGGCGACGGCGTTACAAGCATAGGCGATAATGCCTTTCATTCTTGCAGTACATTATCTATGGTCACTTTTATGGGTGGCTTGACGCGCATAGGCAGCGGCGCATTCGCCGGATGCGAAGCACTTGGAGACTTTGACTTTCCGTACAACCTCGAAACCATCGGCGCAAATGCGTTTTCCAATTGCAACAATCTCATTGATGTTACAATCCCCGACAGTGTTCAGTCCATAGGCAGCCAGGCTTTTTCTTGTTGCGAAGGGCTGCAATCGGTTTACTTACCGCCAACGCTAACCATAATCCCGGACGGGATATTTACAGACTGTGCGCTGCTTGAAAGTATTACAATCCCCGGCAGCGTTACCGAAATCGGCGCGAATGCGTTTTCAAAATGTACGGCATTCAGCCTGACGGGATTGCCGGACGGCATAAAAAGCATAGGCGCTGCCGCGTTTGAAAACTGCGGAAGGATAGAAGAATTGGTTCTCCCGGAAACTTTAGAGCACATCGGCGAGGCCGCGTTCACTGGCACGGTAATTGACAAAGCAAGCTTTGACGGGACGCCGGAGAGATGGACAACAATCGGCGGCGACGGCTGCGGCATTGCTCGGGACAAAATAGATTTTCTTGAACACATCTGCAATTTCAGCGGCTGGGAATATGACGAACACAAGCACTGGCAGTCGTGCTCCTGCGGAAAAACGCAAAACGAAGGCGCTCACACCGGCGACGGCGATACCTGCACCGTCTGCGGCGCTGCGCTGTCGGAAGCTTTGGGCAGCGGAAGCATCGACGGCGGTCTGAGCTGGTCGCTTTCGCGCAGCGGCGCTCTCACCATAAGCGGCAGCGGCAAAATGCCCGATTTTTCATCCGTCGCAAACGCGGCGCCATGGGATGAGCAAAAGGACAAAATCCAAAGCGTCGTCATCGAAAGCGGCGTGCAGAGCATATCGGGCGGCGCGTTTTCCGGCTGCACGGCACTTGAAAAAGTCAGCATATCCGACACGGTCGCACAAATCGACCTGAATGCATTTGACGGCTGCACGGCTCTCGCGGAGTTTGAGGTCGCAGCGGACAACAAGGCGTTTTCGTCCGACGGCGGAGTG
This sequence comes from Firmicutes bacterium CAG:24053_14, assembly GCA_001916715.1. Taxonomy (GTDB): domain Bacteria; phylum Bacillota; class Clostridia; order Oscillospirales; family Oscillospiraceae; genus F23-B02. The sequence goes on along the minus strand of MNSZ01000062.1, from coordinate 76,434 downwards.
CTTTTTTCCGCCGACAAAAAGCTTCTGCGCTGTCCCGTCGGCAAGGCGGCAGACTGCACCGTTCCGAGCGGCACCGTCGCCATTGCCGGCGGCGCGTTCAAAGATTGCGCAAAGCTTGAAAGCCTTGTCATTCCCGATTCGGTGACGGCGATCGGCAAGAGCGCGTTTGAAAACTGCGCGGCGTTAAAGCGCATCACGCTTCCTAAAAGCATAACAAAGCTTGAAGCATTGACCTTTTCCGGCTGCGCGTCTCTTGCGGAGATCACGCTGCCCGACGGCCTTAAAGCGCTCGGCGAAAAGGTGTTTTCGGGCTGCGCCGCGCTCAAAAGCGTGAAAATTCCGGCCGAGGTGACCGTCATTCCGGCCGAGGCGTTTTCCGGCTGCGTATCGCTTGAGAGCATAACCATACCGAAAAGCGTCAGCCACATAAACGAGCGCGCCTTCGACGGCTGCACGGCGCTGAAAAAGGTAGACTATCTCGGCAGCGACACAGACTGGAGCCAGGTCACTAAAGAAACCGGCAACAACGTACTCGACAATGCCGAAAAGAGCTTTACCCGCACAGATCACGAGCACAAATACACCGACACCGTTATCCCGCCGACATGCACCGAGCGCGGCTGCACCGTGCATCTGTGCGCATGCGGCGATAAGCGCGAGGACAGCTACACGCCGCCGCTCGGACACAGCTACAGGGGCGGCATATGCGTCCGCTGCGGCATACTCGATCCGAACGGGGACACGCAGCACAAGCATGATTTCATCCCCACCGTCACAAAGCCCACCTGCCTGACCGAGGGCTTCACGACCTACACCTGCTCCTGCGGCGAGTGCTACACAAAGGACTATGTCAGCGCCGTCGTGCACAAAACGCAGCTGCAAAACGCCAAAACCGCAGGCTGCCTGACCGGCGGCTACACCGGCGACGAGGTCTGCACCTTCTGCGGCAAGGTGTTCAAACAGGGCAGCGTCATATTCGCCCTCGGTCACGATCCTCAACCTGCGCGCGTCAAAGCGCCGACATGCAACGAAAGTGGTTATACAGGCGATCTTATCTGCATGCGCTGCGGAGACATGACACAGATCGGCAATACCGTTGCGGCAACGGGGCACAAATTTTTCGGCGGCGTGTGCTCTGTCTGCGGCGCGAAGGGTGCAGAAGCCGTGCCGGAATTTGACGATGTTAAGCCCGGTGCGTTTTACTTCGACGCCGTGCAGTGGGCTGTAAAAAACGGCATAACAAACGGCACGGGGAAAAGCACCTTCTCTCCAAATGACGTCTGCTCGCGATACCAGATAGTGATGTTTCTCTGGCGCGCGGCCGGTCAGCCCGAGGCCAAGGCGGCCGTGAGCTTTGCCGACGTAAAGCCCGGCGACATCTTCTATGAAGCGGTGCAATGGGCAGTCGAGCGCGGCATAACGAAAGGAACGAGCAGCACGAGCTTTTCACCATTCGCACCCTGCACGCGCGGACAGATCGTCACGTTCCTGTACCGCTCGGCAGGTTCGCCCAAGGTAAGCGGCGCATGCGATTTTTCCGATGTTTCCGCCGGTTCGTTCTGCCATGACGCTGTTATCTGGGCAAGCTCCGAGGGCATAACCAAGGGCACGAGCGCCGGGCGCTTTTCCCCGAACGAAGGCTGCACGCGCGCACAGGTCGTGACCTTCCTCTATCGCGCGTCGGGCGGCAAATAAGCGATCTTATACAAGCACAAGGCTCTCCCGAAAGAGAGCCTTTTTCATATTTTCGTGACAAGCGGCGGCGGATTTGGTATAATATAATGTAAACCAAAAATAAGGACTGATAACAATAGAGACTAATGATATAAAAATCGAGCGCGCGGTGCTGGCCGGACTTGCGGCGGCGTCGATGGAGCAATCGGAGCGCTCAAGCGAGATCTCGATGCAGGAGCTTGCCGCGCTTGTCGAAACGGCAGGCGGTCAGGCCGTCGGCATGATGATTCAAAACCGTCCGACTCCCGATCCGCGCAGCTTCATCGGCGACGGTAAGGTCGCCGAGCTGAAGGAATTTATAGAAATGAACAACTGCGACCTTGCCGTTTTCGACAACGAGCTGTCGCCGTCGCAGATGCGGGTACTCGGCGAGGAGCTTGGGGTCAAGGTGCTCGACCGCTCGGGGCTTATCCTCGATATTTTCGCCCAGCGCGCACAGACGCGCGAGGGTCAGCTTCAGGTTGAGCTTGCGCAGTACAAATACCTGCTGCCGCGCCTGACGGGCATGTGGACTCACCTTGTGCGCCAGACAGCCTCCGGCGGCTCGTCGCCTATCGGAACGCGCGGCCCCGGCGAAACTCAGCTTGAAACAGACCGCCGGCATATCCGCAGGAAGATACAGAAGCTCGAGGAGGAGCTTGCCGCCGTGCGCAAGGTGCGCTCGACACAGCGCCGCAAGCGCGAGAAAAACGACGTCCCCGTCGTTGCGCTCGTCGGCTACACAAACGCCGGAAAGTCAACGCTTTTAAACTGCCTGACCGATGCCGGCATACCGGCAAACGACCGCCTTTTCGACACGCTTGACACCACGACGCGCAAGCTGCGCATCGACGAAGTGACCGAGGTTCTCATATCCGACACCGTCGGCTTTATCCGCAAGCTTCCGCACCATCTGGTCGAGGCGTTCAAGGCAACGCTCGAGGAGCTGAGCTACGCCGACGTTCTGCTGCATGTCATAGACATATCAAACCCCGACTGGGAGGAGCAGGCGCGCGTCGTCGACGAGCTTATCTGCCAGCTCGGAGCCGAGCACACGCCGTGCATCCGCGTTTTCAACAAGTGTGATGCATACCTCGGCATACTGCCGCACGGTGAGGACGTCATCTGCCTTTCGGCAAAAAGCGGCGAGGGTGTGCAGGAGCTTGTGCAGCGCCTGTCGGCTCTGCTCGACCGCGGCAACCACAAGGTCACGCTGCGCATACTGTATTCCGACGCCGGGATCATGGATCTTTTAAACCGCGAGGCCGCGGTGACGAGCCTTGAATATCTCGATGACGGCATCAAGGCCGAGGTCACTGTTCCGCCCGAGGTTTTCGGCAAGGTAAAGCGGTATATACCCAATTACACCGAGCCCAAGGAGGACTGGGAGGATTGAGCGAGTATTTCGTGCCTGCCGGAAGCGGCGAGGCTGAATTTGTCGAAAAGCGTTCGAGCTTTCTCGGCCATGTGCGCTTTGTCGAAACAGAGGACGCCGCGCGCGACTTCATAAACGAGATGAAGAAAAAGCACTATGACGCGCGGCACAACTGCTGGTGCTATATGATCCGCGACGGCGCCGTGCGCTATTCCGACGACGGCGAGCCGCAGGGCACGGCAGGACTGCCGATGCTCGAGGTTTTTAAGCGCGAGGGCGTTGAAAACGTCGTGTGCGTCGTCACGCGGTATTTCGGCGGAGTTCTGCTCGGAACGGGCGGACTGCTGCGCGCATACACGAAAAGCGCAAAGGACGCGCTGGACGCGGCCGGTATCGCCGCCGTGCGCCGCTGGGTGAAGCTCGAGGTCGGCTGCCCGTATTCGCTTTTCGAGCGCATGAAAACGGAGTGCCTTTCGCTTGACGGGGCCGTGCAGAACGTTGACTACGGCGCGGACGTGCTGCTTTCGCTGCTGCTGCCGGAGAATAACGCCGAGGCGTTTTCCGCGCGCGTTACGGAGCTGAGCGCCGGGGCATGCAGCGCGCTGGCTGTCGGCGAGGAGCTTATGCCGGTCAGAATAAAATGAAAGCCGACAGACGATATGTGTTCGGCTCTTGTCAGCTTAACTTTTTCGGGGGTACAGCCGTGCCTCCGAAAATTTTTTCGAGAAAATTTAAAATAAATTGCAGGGAAATGCGAATTTGCGTCGTATAAAGTATTGAAAGAAAATTTGATGCCTTTTGATTGGAGGGAAATGCATGGCGTGTCCGAGAGAAAAGCGCGAGATGATCGAGCGAACGCTCGTCGGTGAGTTCGGCGTCAGAGCCGAGGACTCAAAGGGTCGGCGCACACCGGAGCCGGAGTGCGAGATACGCACCTGCTTCCAGCGCGATGTTGACAGAATAACGCACTCCAAGTCCTTCCGCAGATTAAAGCACAAAACTCAGGTGTATCTGCGTCCTGAGGGCGATCATTACAGAACGCGCCTTACGCACACGCTCGAGGTATCGCGCCTCGCGCGCACGATAGCCAGAGCGCTCGACTTAAACGAGGATCTCACCGAGGCTATGGCGCTGGGCCACGATCTGGGACACACGCCGTTTGGTCACGCCGGCGAGCGCGCGCTCAACAAAATATACGAAGAGGGCTTCAAGCACTATGAGCAGTCGCTGCGCGTTGTCGATATCCTCGAGCGCGACGGCCGGGGGCTTAACCTGTGCTATGAAACGCGCATGGGCATCCTGCATCACACGCACGGCGCGCCGGACGATACGACCGAGGCGACCGTCGTTCGCCTTGCCGACCGCATAGCGTACATAAATCACGACCTTGACGACACCATCCGCGCCGGAATACTCCGCGCCGAGGACGTTCCCGACATGATCCGCACGCGCTGCGGCGAGCGCAACAGCGAGAGGATAAATTCCATCATGCTCGACCTCATCGAAAACAGCGGCGGCGGAAAAATTCAAATGAGCGATTACATGCAGGAGGCGGTCGATTTCTTCCACGCCTTCATGTATTCGGACGTGTACACAAATCCGATCGCCAAGGGCGAGGAGAGCAAGGTTGACGGCATCATCGGCTCGCTTTTTGACTATTACCTCAAGCATCCGGATAAAATGCCGGACGAGATGCAGCTTATCGCAAGCCGCGAGGGCGTTTCGCGCGCCGTTTGCGACTATATCTCCGGCATGACCGACGGCTACGCCATGGAAAAATACAGCGAGATATTTATCCCCATGTCGTGGACGGTGAAGTAAAATTAATAATGAATAGTGAATGATGAATAATTAATGTGTGCGCAAGCGCACTTTTCAATAGCGCATTCACATTGTACCGATACGTTTATTGCGGTGTCCCGACCGGTGGGTGCAGACAAAACCGTGGCAAGCGGAACGGATAAATCCGTTCCCTACAGGGTGGCGGCAAAAAATTCAGCAATGCACTGCTATAGCGCGTGGCAGCCATGGTTTCCTCCATTGTCTCGACACCGGGCTACCGCAATATATGTATAGGTACGGCGCTAAAGCGCCTCTAAAAGGAGGGATGGGTAATGGCTATACCGGAGAGCTTCCTTCAGGAGCTTGTCGAAAAAAACGATATAGTAGACGTCGTGGGCGAGTATGTGCGCTTAACGAAGCGCTCCGGCTCGAACCAGTTCGGCCTGTGCCCGTTCCACAGCGAGAAAACGCCGTCGTTTTCCGTATCGCCGGACAGGCAGATATATCACTGCTTCGGCTGCGGCAAGGGCGGAGGCGTTATAAATTTCATAATGGAGATCGAAAACCTCAGCTTTCCGGAGGCAGTTGAGTTCCTCGCAAAGCGCGTGGGTATGACCATGCCCGAGCAGGAGGATAACCGCGAGGCGAAAAAGCGCCGTCGGCTTCTGGACTTGAACCGCGACGCGGCGAGGTTTTTCTACTCATGTCTCAGCAAGCCCGAGGGCAAGCCTGCGCTTGACTACATGGCACGGCGGCAGATAACGCCGCACACGGCAAAGCGCTTCGGCCTCGGCTACGCGCCGGACACATGGGACAGCCTCATAAACGCGATGAAGGCGCTCGGCTACTCGGAGTACGAGATGTTCGACGCCGGACTTGTCCGCAAGGGCAAAAACGGCGGACATTACGACACGTTCCGCAACCGGCTCATGTTCCCGGTCATCGACGTCAGGGGCGATTTTATCGGCTTTTCCGGCAGAATACTCGGCGACGGCGAGCCGAAGTATATGAACAGCCCGGAAACGATGGTGTTCAACAAAAGCCGCAATCTTTTTGCGCTGAATCTGGCTAAAAAATCGAAGAGCGGACATATAATACTTGCTGAGGGCAACGTTGACGTCGTGATGATGCACCAGGCCGGCTTTGACGGCGCGGTAGCGTCGCTGGGCACGTCGCTCACGCCCGAGCAGGCGCGGCTGATCTCGCATTACACGAACGAGGTCATCATCGCCTATGATAACGACGGCGCAGGCAAAAAAGCCTCGCAGCGCGCCATCGGGCTTTTGGAAAAGCTCGATCTGAAGGTCAAGGTGCTTTCTATGAGCGGCGCAAAGGACCCGGACGAGTATATAAAGACCAAGGGCGCGGATGCGTTCCGCAATCTGATAGACAAGTCGGAAAACCACATCGACTATCAGCTGCAAAACGTGACGGATAAATACGATCTGAGCATCGACGAGCAGAAGGTCGCATTCTTGAAGGAAGCCTCGGATATGGTCGCGCACCTGCCGGGCAGCGTGGAGCGTCAGGTCTACGCGATGCGCGTTGCGTCAATGGCCGGTGTTGCCAGCGACGTTGTCGCGCAGGAGGTTGAGCGAAGGCGCAAGCGCCTTGTGCGCACGGCTCAGCGCGCCGACGCAAAAAGCGCCTCACATCCCGAGCGGCAGTTTCAGCCCAAGGCAAAGGAACTGCGCTATGAAGATCCCGAATCCGCCGCGGCCGAGGAGGGCATCATAAGGCTTCTGTATCTCGATCAGGGCATCTGCCGCGGCAAGGAGCTCCCGCCGCCGGAGATATTCTCGTCGCCGGCGCTCGCGCGGATATATTCCGTGCTTAAATCAAAATTTGAAAACGGCGAGATAATCAGTATGGCCTCGATGAGCGCGGTGCTTCTTCCGCAGGAGGCGGCGCTTTTAGCTTCCGTGCTGCAAAAACCTGAGGCGCTGCGCAACGGCGATAAGGCGCTTGCCGATTACATAGAAAGGATCCGCTCCCGGCATGAGCTGAAGCAGTCGGGCGAGGACCTTCGCAAGCTTGCAAACAGACTTAAAGAAACCAAAGGATATGAGGGGTAAAACTATGGATAAAGACATTGAAACCATGACCACGCAGGGTCTCGAGCGTGCAGCAGACGAGCTGCTGGCAGCAGACGCCATGAAACCGGCGCCGAAGAAAAAGAACACGCGCCGCACCAAGGCCGCCGAGGAAGAGCCTGCCGAGGAAACAGCAGAGACTAAAAACACCGAGGATATCCTCAACGAGCTCATGGAAAAGGCTAAAAAAGCCGGCAAGATCTCCACGAAGGAGATCGCAGCGCTCGAGGAAAAGGGCGTTGACGCCGACTCTATCGCGAAGTTTTACGACGCCCTCGAAGCCAATAAGATAGATATCGACATCAGCGACGACGACGCGGCCACGATCCTTGATGATATCGACATGCCGGAGATCGAGGAGCTCAACGAGATAGAAGAGGTCACCGAGGAGGAAATGTCCGACGTCAAGGTCGATGACAGCTACAGCACCGACGACCCCGTTCGCATGTTCCTCAAGGAGATCGGCAAGGTGCCGCTTCTGACCGCCGAGGAGGAGGTCGAGCTTGCGATAAGAATGAGCCAGGGCGACGAGGAGGCAAAGCGCCGCATGACCGAGGCCAACCTGCGTCTGGTCGTTTCGATCGCAAAGCGCCATGTCGGCCGCGGCATGCTGTTCCTTGACCTCATCCAGGAGGGCAACCTCGGCCTTATAAAGGCAGTCGAAAAGTTTGATTACACCAAGGGATACAAGTTCTCGACCTACGCAACGTGGTGGATCCGTCAGGCTATCACGCGCGCCATCGCCGATCAGGCCAGAACCATCCGCATCCCCGTCCACATGGTCGAGACTATAAACAAGGTCATCCGCGTATCGCGCCAGCTGCTTCAGGAGCTTGGCCACGACCCCAGCGCCGAGGAGATCGCCGCCGAGATGGGCATGCCCGTCGAAAAGGTGCGCGAGATACTCAAGATCGCGCAGGAGCCGGTTTCGCTCGAAACGCCTATCGGCGAGGAGGAGGACTCCCACCTGGGCGACTTCATCCCCGAGGAGGACGCATCCGAGCCGAGCGAGGCGGCAAGCTTCTCGCTGCTCAAGGAACAGCTCATGGAGGTGCTCGACACACTCACGCCGCGCGAGAAAAAGGTGCTCGAGCTGCGCTTCGGCATAGTTGACGGCCGCACCCGTACCCTCGAGGAGGTCGGCAAAGAGTTCAACGTCACCCGTGAGCGTATCCGCCAGATCGAGGCCAAGGCGCTGCGCAAGCTCCGCCACCCCAGCAGAAGCAAAAAGCTCAGAGATTTCCTCAACTGATGAAAAAGCCCTCCGGTGGCCGGTTGACACAAGAAAACATACGGTTTTGAAACAATCTTTTTCGCCCCTGCGGCGTACAACGTCTTGAGAATACGACAGCATGCTCTCGGGCTTTGTCCTTGCAGGAGCAAAAAATCTCAGCTTCAAAACTGCAAAGCATCAAAAATGACGGAGCAAGTGCGAGGTCAAGGCGCGGCGGCACAGGCATACTTTGTGTATACCAAGCCGTCGCAACGAAGACATTCGTGCTTGCTCCGCCTTTTTTGGCGTGTGTTTTCTTGTGCCAACCGGCCAAAGGCCGGAGGGCTTTTTCATAAATTGTAGTGGATTATTGAAAAAATTTGATCCTTTTTCGAATTTCAGCGTTTATATAAGCAGAGGCAGGAGGTGAGCGCGTGGAGGATGCACTACTCATACGGCGTATAAAGCAGGGCGACGAGGCGGCGTTTGACGAGCTTGTTCGGCGCCACTACGACAGCATCTATGCCTTTTGCTACCGCCGCTGCGCAGACCGTTCCCTCGCCGCCGATCTGACTCAGGAGGTTTTCCTCAAGCTTGTAACCGCCGTTTACCGCTACTCGGTGACGGGCAAATTCACAAACTATTTATTCACCATCGCAGTGAACGTCTGTAACGACTATTACAGGCGCAAAAAGCCCGACAGCGCCGAGCTGAGCGAGGACTGCGCGGCGCTCGGCGGCGCGGAGGAACAAATGCTCCGGCGCGACAGCGGCAGCGTGATACGCCGCGCGCTCGACGAGCTGCCGGACGAGCAGCGCGACACCGTTATCCTGCGTTATTGGCACGACATGAAGCTGCGCGATATTGCCGCCGTGACGGGCGTTCCGACGGCAACGGCAAAGTCACGGCTGCGGCTCGGAATGGCGAGGATGCGAAAAATTCTTGAACTGGAGGGAGAAGGCCTTGAATCTTAAATATGATGTTCCCACGCCCCCGGAGGGCGCAAAGGAGCGCACCGTTGAGCTTGGAAAAATGCGCATGCGCACTCTGCGCCTGTCGAAGATGCCGCTTGGCCGGCTTATCGCTCTGCAGCTCGGCAATTTTTCGCCGACATACTGGCTATTTCAGCTTTTGACGATCATCGCCATACTGTGCGCAGACGGCATTATCGTTTCCGAAGCAAGCGCCGCGCGCCTTTTGATATTCGTCTATGCCGGGGCGGCAAGCACCCTCGCCTGCCCCGAGCTTGTGCGCGATATATCCTGCAAAATGAGCGAGATCGAGCTGAGCTGCCGCGTAAGCGGCGCAGACTTGCTCGCAGCGCGTATGCTTATCATCGGAGCGGCAAACCTCATCGGACTTGTGCTGACTGCGGTCATTGCCGCGGCAAAGTATAGCGCGGACCTCGCCGTTTTGCTTGCAAGCGGAGCGGCCTTGATGTTCACATCGAGCCTTCTGACGCTGCTTGCTCTTCGGGCGCTGCCGATGATAAAAAGCAGAGCCGGGGCATTGTCGCTGTCGCTTATCTCGGCGGTAGCCGTCGAAACGGTGTGCGCAGGCATACCGTGGAGCGCAGGCTTCTGGTTCATATTTGCCGGCATAAGCTTTGGGCTGCTTGCGCTCGAGGTTTGGCGCGAGCTTAGATGCATGGAACGCAGAAAGGGAAAAAGCATATGGAACTATCTTTAAATTCCGTTTCCAAACAGTATAAGGATAAGCTCGCCGTGAACGCGCTGTCGCTGACTATGCACAACGGCATCTACGGTCTGCTCGGCCCGAACGGCTCGGGCAAAACAACGCTTATGCGCATGATATGCACGGTGCTCCGACCGAGCGGCGGCAGCATAAGCCTCGACGGCGAAGATATCATCGGCCTCGGCGAGAGCTACCGCGATGTGCTCGGCTATCTGCCGCAGGAATTCGGCTATTATCCGAACTTCACCGGCCGGGATTTTCTGATGTATTTCGCCGCGCTCAAGGGACTTACCAAATATCAGGCGGAGGAAAAGTGCGGCGAGCTTCTTGAGCTGACCGGCCTTTCCGAGGTCGCCGGCAAAAAGCTCAAGACCTATTCCGGCGGCATGCGTCAGCGCATCGGCATTGCGCAGGCACTCATAAACGACCCGAAAATCCTCGTTCTTGACGAGCCGACAAGCGGACTTGACCCGGCAGAGCGCGCAAAATTCCGCAATATAATCGGCGGCCTGTCGAAAAACCGAATCATTCTGCTGTCCACCCATATAGTGTCCGATATTGAGTACATCGCCGACCGCATCGTTCTTATGAAAAACGGCGAGGTGTCGCTTGAGGGCGCGGCCGAGAGCATATGCGGCAGCATATCCGGCATGGTGTGGGAGTGCGCGGTCGCGCAGGCCGAGGCAGACGAGCTTATCGCAGAGCACGTCGTAACGAATCTGCATAACACGCACGGAGGCGTTGCGCTGCGTATCGTATCCGAGGCTCGCCCGACGGCCGACGCCGTCTGCGCCGAGCCGAAGCTTGAGGATCTGTACCTCTATCATTTCAGACGGGAGCTTGGAAATGAACCTTACAAAGCTTGAATTTAAAAAGATATTCACGCCGCTGACGGTGATCGCCGTCGTTGTCATGCTGCTTTTGAATCTGTACATGACGTTTGATTATCGCGCCGCTTATTTGCTCACAGCGCTTGATCCGGACAGCAAATCTAAGCCGATAGAAACGCTCAAGAGCGAATACGCCGAAAAGCGCGGCGAGATAACCGACGAATGGATAGCCGCGCGCAGGAGCGACGTTGAAAACATATTAAACGACCCGAAATATCTAAAACCGAGGACGAGCTAAAGCAATATCTGAGCGATCTTGCCGCGCAGGGATATCCTGCCGAGGAGATCGAGCGGCTAAAAAGTCAACCATACACGATACTGAACAACAACGGCATAACGGCCTATGAACACACCGAAAAGTTCACACATGCAGCGAGCTTTTACGATAACGCCGAGGAGGAAAAGCAGTATCTTCTCGACGAATACTCATCCGATGCCGACATCTGCGCGGATATAAGCGCGCGCTATGACGCGCTTATAAACGACTATCGCGCGTTCTGCGACTATGACCTTGCCTACACGTCGATACAATATGTCATAGCCAATGCGTTTCCGTTCACGGTCGGCGTTCCCGTGCTCATCGGCCTTGCTCCGCTGTTCGCTCGCGAACGCGCGCGCAAAACCGACGCGCTTATCCTATCGTCAAAGCTCGGCCGGCGCGATACGGCTCGGGCAAAAATATGTGCCGGAACGCTCTACACTCTGCTTGTTTGGAGCGTCATGGCGATAAGCGCGGCGGCATATTGCTTCATCCTCTACGGCGCGGAGGGCTTCGGCGCATTCTGGCAGTCGTTTACCGGCATCTCCTCTCCGTTTCGGTGGACGATCGGGCAGGCGATCATAGTGGAACTTGCAACAAGCCTTATCGGCACGCTGTTTTTTGCCTGTATCGTGATGCTGCTCTCCGAGCTTACCGAAAGCATGTTCGTATCGGTCATTTTGGGCGCTGCGCTGCTGCTTACGCCTATGTTGGTATCCATCGGCGCCGGAGCCGCAATACTTCTGCCGACCTGCCTCATCCGCGGCGTGATGATCTGGAGCGTCTATATTCCGGCAAAGCTCTTCGGCTCGGTAATGCCGGCGCAGTACCTCGCAGTCGCTGCCGCAGCGGTTCTAAGCATCGCATGCTGCACAGCCGCCGCAAACGTGTTCTGCCGCCGCCAGGCCGCTTAGAGCGGCCCTTCACAAAATATTAAACGCCCGGCGAAAGAATTTTCTTGACAATGAGGGTCGGTAATGCTATTATTATCAGGCACTTAAATGCGCGAGTGGTGGAATTGGCAGACTCGCTAGATTCAGGTTCTAGTGCTCACTCCGGGCGTGCGGGTTCAAGTCCCGCCTCGCGCACCAAGCAAAAGGCTCGAAAACATCGGTTTTCGAGCCTTTTTATTATGCTTTTGGCTTTTTGCCGCAGCGCGTCAAACCGGCTTGAAATACTTCGTTTTGAGCAGCGCTGCGTAAAGAGCCGCACCGGCAACGACGCCGAATGCGCCCTGGATGCAATTCATGGGAACTCCTCCGACTGCGGCCGCACCGTAGCCGAGGATAAGTGCCTCGTACGCGAGGTAGCCGAGCACCATGAACACCTCACCCACAACGCCGGCGACGATCGCGCGCACGGGCACGGGTTTTATGAACTTGCAGTTGAGCAGAAGTCCTGCCAGCAGCGCAACGATGAACTTGATCGCGGCCGTGCCGGGAACGTACAGGCCGTAGCCTGCTATGAGGTCGGCAAGGCCCGAGCCGAGTCCGGCCGCCGCCGCGCCCCACCACGGACCGAGCAGAAACGCCGAAAGCAGCACGACCGCGTCGCCTGCGTGGATGTAGCCGCCGATCGGCGTCGGGATGCGGATAACCATTGTCGCCGCGCAGCTGAGCGCAGCAAACAGCGCCGCGAACACTAATTTCTTGATCGTATTGTCTTTCATTGTCCTTCTCCTTACGCACCTGCGAATACATTTTTTGCGGTAGCCCGGTATCGACTCTGCCGAGAAATCCGGAGCTGCATTCCTTTTTGGAGGCGCATTGACGCACCTACGAATACATTTTTTGCGGTAGCCCGGTAGCGAAACTGCCAAGAAATCCGGAGCTGCTTTCCTTTTTGGCTGCGAATACATTTTTTGCGGTAGCCCGGTATCGACTCTGCCGAGAAATCCGGAGCTGCATCCCTTTCCGGGGGCGCATTAGCGCACCTATGAATACATTTGATACAGCCGATTTTTTGTGCTGATTTCGCACAATTTTGCGTTGCGCATGCAACCGCGGCTTAGTCGGCAGGCTCGAACCGGGTCTCAAAATTCTTTGCCGCATTTAAGTTACGCAAAGCGATGCGGTCTATGCCGTTGTTTCCGGTCGGGCAACCGCAATATGCGTATCGGCAGCAGCGTAAAAGCGCCTCTAAAACCCCACCAACTTCGTCGGTTGTGCGCGATAATCGCACTATAATACAGAATGTGCCGCTTGTCAAGACCTAATATTGAATATTAGATAATCTTGTACCGATTTTTTAGAGGCGAATTGCTGCAGTGCGGTACAGACCAAACCGCAGCATTCGGAACGGATAGCAATTCGGCTCTCTTAAGCAAAACGCTGCGGCTTCTTCCATTGTCTCCGATCGGGCCACCGTAATAAGCGTATCCGTAGGTGTGTCAAAGCGCCTCTAAAAATACTTGACAAACGAGGAAAATCAGATATAATATTATGGTCTGCGAGTATGCGCAGGCTATCCTTGCTCCCGAAGAAATCGGGGGCCAAAAGACCAGAAGGAGGTGCAAACCATGGCAAAAGCAACTGAGAAGTACGAAGTAATGTACATCATCAACCCGAACTTCACCGAGGAGCAGACCGCTGCTGTCGTCGAGAAGTTCAAGGCGCTCGTTGAGGCTCATGGTACCCTGGACGAACTGGAGGAGATGGGTAAGCGCAAGCTCGCTTACGAGATCAACTACATTTCGGAAGGCTACTATGTGCTGATGAAGTTCACCAGCGGCGCGGATTTCCCCGCAGAGCTGGACCGTATCCTCGGCATCACCGACGGCATCATGCGTCGCCTGATCACCCTGCGTGCTGAGTAAGGAGACGAGTTATGCTTAATCACATCACGATCATGGGCCGCCTGACCCGTGACCCTGAACTGAGATACACTCAGTCACAGACCCCTGTCGCATCGTTCACCCTTGCCGTTGACCGCGATTTCGGCGGCCGCGACGGCGGCGAGAAGCAGACCGATTTCATCGACTGCGTCGCATGGCGTTCGACTGCTGAGTTCGTCAGCAAGTATTTCGCCAAGGGCAGCATGGCTGTCGTTTCCGGCAGACTGCAGATCCGCGACTGGACCGACCGCGAGGGCGGCAAGCGCCGCAGCGCCGAGGTCGTCGTTGACAATATGTATTTCGGCGAAAGCAAGCGCCGCGAAGGCGGCGACATGCGCGGTGAGCCCCGTCACTCCTCAAGCTACGATGCTCCGGCTCCCTCGATGGGCGCGTCGGCATTTTCCGAGCTTGGCGACGATGACGGCGAACTGCCGTTTTAAAAATAATATAGGAGGATACAGCTAATGGCTTTCGATAAGAACAATCCCAAAAACCGCAAGCGCAGAAAAGTCTGCCAGTTTTGCGTAGATAAGGCCACCAGCATCGACTATAAGGATACTGCAAAGCTTCGCCGCTACATTTCCGAGCGCAGCAAGATCCTTCCCCGTCGTACTACCGGTACCTGCGCAATGCATCAGCGCCAGCTCACCGAGGCTATCAAGAGAGCCCGTCAGATCGCTCTCCTGCCCTATGTGACCGACTGATTTTTAAATTTTAAGCTCCCACGGACAAGCCGTGGGAGCTTTTTTGTCGCTTTTTGCACCGTGGGCGCAATATTCCGCTGAAAATCGCGTCATTATAAGTGAACGGAGCATTTCTTACGTTCAACATTATAAAAATCTCCTTCTCCACCCCCCCAATCGTATGGAGTCTCCGCCCCCCGGAGACTCCTTTTTTTAGAGGCGATTTGACGCAGCTACGGATACATTTATTGCGGTTGCCCGGTTCGAGGGTGCGGAGGAAGCATTAACGTTTTGCGTAACATGAATGCGGCATCGCATCAAAGCAAAAGGGCTCGCCGTCTGCACTTGGCAGACAGCAAGCCCTCAGCGTGTCAAAAAAGTCTTTGACTTTTTTGCACGCTGCAAAAACGCCACATTTTTTGTGAAAACAGGTTTTCACGAAAAATCTCGCTACGCTCGT
>MNSZ01000062.1:0-61408 GCA_001916715.1 Firmicutes bacterium CAG:24053_14 | reverse complement strand
GTTTTTGATGGCTATTAATCCAATTTCGAGTGGGGCCTTTGCCCCCTCGAGCTCCCCTGCTGCTCTATTATCTTTCTTTTGCAGTATAGTTTTTCGACAAACTGAGGGCTCGCCGTCTGCACTTGGCAGACAGCAAGCCCTTTTTATTAGCCTGACACAATATAACGCGCGCAAAAGGCCGCCTAATGTCATTTTATAAATCCGCCGTCGGCGCAGAGTATTTGCCCGGTTATGAACGAGGCGCTGTCTGACGCCAAGAACGCGACGGCTTCGGCAATGTCCTCGGGTCTGCCGAGCCTGCCGAGGGGCGTGTCCTCGGCGAGCATATCGAGCGTTTCCTGCCCGAGCACCTGCACCATATCGGTGTTTATAACGCCGGGCGCAACGCAGTTTACGCGGATGTGAGTCGGCGCGAGCTCCTGCGCCAGCGAACGTGTAAGACCGATTATCGCGTGCTTTGTCGCCGAATACGCGACCTCGCACGACGCGCCGTGCATTCCCCATATCGACGACACGTTCACTATGCAGCCCGAGTGCTCATGCAGCATGCTCGGCAGCACCTCCTGAATCGTGTTGAACGCGCCGTTTACGTTCACGTCGAATATCCTGTGCCAGTATTCCTCGCCGATGTCCTGAAAAAGGCTCTGGCGCGCAATGCCTGCATTGTTGACAAGCAGCGTTACATTGCCAAAGCAGCTTTTCACCGCGCCGACCATTTCGTGCACGGCGGCTCTGTCGGCAACGTCGGCTCCAAAGCACATGGCCTCATGCCCCTCGGCAAGCAACTCATCGCGAAGCTCCTCTGCCTTATCGCGGCGCTCGATGTAATTTATGCACACGGCGTAGCCGCGCCGGGCAAGTGACACGGCGCAAGACCTGCCGATGCCACGAGACGAGCCGGTTATCAGTGCAACCTTTTTCAACGCTCTACCTCACTTGTTTTCAAACTGGCTGGTGTACAGCTCCTTATACAAACCGCCCTTTTCGAGCAGCTGCTCATGCGTTCCGCTTTCGACGATATCACCCTTATCCATGACAAGGATGAGGTCCGCGTCGCGGATGGTGGACAGGCGGTGGGCAATGACGAAGCTCGTTCTGCCGCGCGTGAGGCGATCCATCGCCTTCTGCACGAGCACCTCGGTTCTCGTATCTACAGAGCTTGTGGCCTCGTCGAGAATTATCATCGGAGCATTTTCGACCATTGCGCGCGCAATGGTCAGCAGCTGGCGCTGGCCTGCCGAAAGGCTGCTGCGGTCGTTAAGCTCCGTATCGTAGCCCTTGGGCAGCGTCTTTATGTAGTGGTCAAGACCGACGAGCTTACACGCGGCCTCGATCTGCTCATCGGTGACGCCGGGCTTGCCATAGGCGATATTCTCGCGATATGTTCCGTCGAACAGCCATGTGTCCTGAAGCACCATGCCGAACATTGCGTGTACGTCGCTGCGGCGCATCTGCGAAACCAGCACACCGTCGATCTTTATCTGCCCGCTCCACAGCTCGTAAAAGCGCATGAGCAGATTTACCATCGTGGTCTTGCCGGCGCCGGTGTAGCCGACTATAGCTACCTTCTGACCTGGCTCTATATCGGCAGAGAAGTCGTGGATTATAGGCTTATCGGCATCATAGCCGAAGCGCACGTTTTCAAACTCGACCTTGCCGCGAACATGGTCGATGTGCGCGGTACAGCCGCTGTCGTCGGGCATTTCCTCCTCGGCGAGGAAGCCGAACACCCTTTCGCCGGCCGCGCCGGCCGACATGAGGCTGCTGACAGCCTGAGATATCTGGCTCAGGGGGTTGGTGAAGAGCTTTACGTAGCTTATAAACGCAATGACCGTGCCGAAGCGGATGGCTCCGCTCATCGTGAGCGTTGCGCCGACGATGCACACGGCGACATAGCCGAGGTTGCCGACAAAGCCCATCAGCGGCATGAGCATTCCGCTGAAAAACTGCGACTTCCAGGCGCTGTTGTAAAGATTATCGTTTATGCGGTCGAACTCTTTCTTCGACTGCGCCGTTGCGCCGTAGGCTCTTACGATGTTGTGGCCGGAATACATTTCCTCAACGTGGCCGTTCATATCGCCGAGATTCTGCTGCTGCTGGCGGAAGTACTTGCGCGAGCGCGAAACGATGAAGAACATCAGCACAAAGCCGAGTATCGACGAACCGATCGCCGTCAGCGCAAGGCGGCCGCTGGTCGCAAACATTATTATAGTAACGCCCACGAACTGCACGACAGCCTGAACGAGCGTCGTTATGCTGGAGTTGAGCGCCGAGGATATGGTGTCAACGTCGTTCGTGATGCGGCTGAGAACGTCGCCGACTGTGACCTTGTCGAAGAATTTAAGCGGAAGCTTATTTATCTTCTGGCTGATGCTCGTGCGCATGCTCCATGCAAGCTTCTGCATGACGGTTATCATGATGTAGCTTGCCGCGCAGGTGACAAGGTTTGCGCTTATGTATATTGCTAAAATGATGAGGATGGACTTTATGATAAGGTCCATATCTATGCCCGTTTGCAGTCCGTCGCTGATATTATTGGTCAGATCT
The DNA here is from genome assembly GCA_001916715.1 of Firmicutes bacterium CAG:24053_14. Taxonomy (GTDB): domain Bacteria; phylum Bacillota; class Clostridia; order Oscillospirales; family Oscillospiraceae; genus F23-B02. Next base: position 58,861 of record MNSZ01000062.1, on the reverse strand, counting down.
GCAAGCTTATCGGGCGCTATGATCGTCAGAAGCGTGCCGACGAGGCTGAAGATGAGCGAAATGACAATGGGCTTGTACCACGGCTTTAGATACCGCAGCAGCTCAAGCATCGAGCTTTTGACGTTTTTGGGCTTTTCGTCGGCGCCTCTTCCCGGTGGTCCGTGTCTCATATGGCAAGTTCCTCCTCCGAAAGCTGGCTGAGCGCGATCTGGCGATAGACCTCGCAGGACTTGAGCAGCTCCCTGTGAGTTCCGATGCCGACCACTCGGCCTTCGTCGAGAACGACGATCCTGTCGGCCGACATGATGGTGCCGATGCGCTGGGCGACGATGAGCTTTGTCTGTCCGGCGGTGCGGTCTTTCAGAGCATCCCTCAGCTCGCGGTCGGTTTTGAAGTCGAGCGCGGAGAAGGTGTCGTCAAAAATGAGTATCTCGCAGTCGCGGCAGAGTGCACGGGCTATGGAAAGGCGCTGCTTCTGGCCGCCGGAGAAGTTTGTGCCGCCGCGCGCCATGTGCGCGTTTTCCTTATCCTCAAGCTCGGAGATGAAGTCTGCCGAGTGCGATATCTCCAGCGCGTCGGTCAGCTTGCTCTTATCCGCGTTTTGGCCGAACGCCACGTTGTCGGCGACGGTTCCCGTGAACATGACCGCCTTCTGCGAGACGTAGCCTATCTTTGCATAAAGCGCTTCGAGGTCGTATTCCTTGACGTTCACGCCGTCAACGAGCACCTCGCCCTCGCTTGCGTCATAAAACCTCGGTATGAGGTTCATGAGCGTCGTTTTGCCGGAGCCGGTGGAGCCGATGAACGCGACCGTTTCGCCCCTGTCGGCTTTGAAGCTCACGTCGCTTATGACGCTGCCGCTGCCGCCGGGATAGGTGAAGCTTACGTTTTTAAACTCGACCGTTCCGCGCACGCCGCCGGGATCGGTGACAGAGCCGCTTACGACCTTAGGCTCGGTAGCAAGCACCTCGCTTATACGCTTTGCGGCCTCCAGCGCGCGCGGCATGATAATAATGACCATGACGATCATGATAAAGCTCATTATGACCTGCATCGCGTAGGACATGAAAACGATCATATCCGCAAAGATACCGACGCGCGCGGCAACGGATGCCGCGCCGTTTATGGCAACGGTATTTATCAGCACCGCGCCTATCCAGTAGATCGACATGTTAAGGCAGTTCATGACAAGGCTCATGAACGGGCTTAAAAGCGTCATGGTGCGGTTTGCAAACAGCGAGTTGTTAAGAAGCTCGGTGTTGACCTTTTCAAACTTCTTTTCCTGATATTCCTCGGCATTGTACGCATGCACGACGCGGATGCCGGTGAGATTTTCGCGCGCGGACTGGTTGAGCGAATCCTGAAGCCACTGGATGCGCTTAAAGCGCGGAAACGTGCGCACGACGGCAACGCTCAGTATCGCAACAAGCAGCACGACCGCGATGCCCGTTGCCAGCGACCACTGCCATGCCTTGCCGGCGATCTTCATTATCGCCCAGACGGCCATGAGCGGCGCCTTGACAACGACCTGAAGCGACAAAACGACCAGCATCTGCACCTGAACAACGTCGTTTGTCGAACGGGTTATAAGGCTCGCGGTCGAAAAAGCGTTTATCTCCTCGAGAGTAAAGCTCTCGACCTTGTAGAACATTTCTTTTCTCAGACGCTTTGAGAAATTCGCCGCGATGCGCGAGGCAAAAAAGCACACCGCGATCGACGAGACAAGACTTCCGAACGCGCACAGCAGCATCATTCCGCCGGCGCTCCAGACATCGCCCATCGCGCTGCCCGGAGTTTCGATAAGCGTCGTTATCTCGGACATATAATCGGGTATCATAAGCTCAAGAACGACCTGAGCACATACAAAAACAAGGCTGAACAGGCAAAACAGCCATTCCTTCGCTCTCAGATACCTGAACAGTTTCAAAAGCTTCAGCATTTAGCGGCAGCATCCTCCTTTTCGCCGGTCTCGCCCTCGCGCAGCTTTTCCTCGATCATGCCCTGTGCAAGAGCGGCGGTCTCCTTCGTTTTGTGTTCCTTGACGTATTCGGCATCAATAACGCCGACAATGTCTATGTATATATTCGTCTTTTTAAGAGGGAAATTGTGAACGACCCTGTCGGTATTGCGCAGCGCAACGCACACGACGGGGACGTTCGCTCTCTGCGCGATCTTGAACGAGCCTGCGTGAAACGGCAGCATATCCTCCTGCTTGCTGCGCGTGCCCTCGGGATAAATGACAACGGAGGCATAGTCCTTGTCGATATACTCGGTCGCCGCCTTGACGGTTTTGAGCGCTTCGCGGTTATTTTCCCTGTCAAGCGGCAGGCAGCCGCACTTGTGCATGACCTTGCCGATGATGGGGATCTTCAGATTGCCCGGCTTTGATACGAAGGTAAGCTCCTCCTTGGGCATCTTGTGTACCATGACGACGGGATCGGCAAGCGAGCGGTGGTTTGCCACCATAAGATAGCGCGTATCCTTCGGGATAAGCTCCGTTCCTGTTATCGAGACATCCGCGCGCGCATAGAAGCACAGGAGGTCCGCCACGGCGTGCAGATGCCACAGCCAGAATTTCGACGGCTTTTCCTGCGGCTTGCTCTTTCTTATGAAAAGCTCCGTAGACAGCAGCATCACGAGCGCGTACGCAATGTGCGCACCGAAGAAATATTCAAGAAAGCGCAGCAGCAGTATACCCGTTGTTTCCAGGGCATTGACCGTCTGTCCGGCAATGAGCGTGTGCAAAACGGAGCCTCCGGCTCCGATAGCGGCAAATATTTTAAGAAGCATGAACAAGCCTCCCGGTTCGAACTTAAAAATATATGATATTTATTCATTTTACCACGAGTTCGTGATTTTCCAACATTAATTTTTTGAACATTTTAATAATTTTTAACTTTTTAGTTTCAATGTAAAAACACATTTTTCGACTTTTCACGGAAGAATGCCCAAAATCGGGGTAACTTCGTTATATAAATATCAGTGTTTTGACCTTCTTCGGTGCATTTTTGTGTGTTTTGCACACCTTGAGCGCTAAAATCGCGCATCTTTCGTAAAAATTGATAAATTTGTTGAAATTGAACGAAAGGCGCTAATTTTAAAATTGATTTTTGCCCCATAATAGTATAAAATACATAAACGAGTTGTTAACGGCTTATAAACACCGTATCCGTTGCGACTCCCAGTTCAGTAATCAATTTAATAGGAGTGAATTTTATGGAATCCCTTAAGTTCCTGGCACCTGCTCTCGCAGTGGTCGCTCTGCTGTTTGCTTTCTATAAGATAGCATTCGTCTCCAAGCAGGACGCAGGTACCGAGCGCATGAAGGAAATCGCAGCGGCTATCAACGATGGCGCAAAGGCTTTCCTTTTTGCAGAGTACAAGATCCTTGCGATCTTCGTAGTCGTTCTGTTTATTGCCATCGGCCTCGGTCTGGGCAGCTGGATCACCGCACTTTGCTTCCTGTTCGGTGCTCTGTTCTCCATCCTTGCAGGCTACATCGGCATGAACGTTGCAACCAAGGCTAACGTCCGCACCGCAAACGCAGCACGCACAAGCGGCATGAACAAGGCTCTGTCGATCGCATTCTCCGGCGGCTCTGTCATGGGCATGTGCGTTGTCGGCCTCGGCCTTCTCGGCGCATCCGTCCTGTTCCTCATTTTCGAGGACACCAACGTTCTGTTCGGCTTCTCCCTCGGCGCAAGCTCGATCGCTCTGTTTGCCCGTGTCGGCGGCGGTATCTACACCAAGGCTGCTGACGTCGGCGCAGATCTCGTCGGCAAGGTCGAGGCAGGCATCCCCGAGGACGACCCCCGCAACCCTGCAGTTATCGCAGATAACGTCGGCGACAACGTAGGCGACGTTGCAGGCATGGGCGCTGACCTGTTCGAGAGCTATGTCGGAGCTATCATCTCCGCAATGACCCTCGGCGCAGTTGTCGTTGCCGAGTTCGGCGATCTGTCCGTTATCTTCCCGCTGGTCATCGCGGCATGCGGCATTCTCGCATCCGTTATCGCTACCTTCTTTGTCCGCGGCAAGGAAGGCTCCAACCCCCACAAGGCACTGAAGATGGGCTCTTATGTTTCCGCCCTTCTCGTTGTTATAGCCGCCATCATCCTCAGCAAGGTCATGCTCGGCAGCTACGGTCCTGCTATCGCGATCGTTGCAGGTCTGGTCGTCGGCCTCGTTATCGGTATCGTTACCGAGGTCTACACCTCCGGCGATTACAAGTTCGTAAAGAAGATCGCTCAGCAGTCCGAGACCGGTTCCGCAACCACCATCATCTCCGGCACCGCAGTCGGCATGATGTCCACCTGGGTTCCCGTCATCCTCATCTGCGTAGGCATCTTCCTTGCTTACAAGTTTGCAGGCCTGTACGGCATTGCTCTTGCGGCAGTCGGCATGCTCTCCACCACCGGCATCACCGTCGCGGTTGACGCTTACGGCCCCATCGCCGACAACGCCGGCGGCATCGCAGAGATGAGCGGCCTTGACCACTCCGTGCGTGAGATCACCGACAAGCTCGACGCAGTCGGCAACACCACCGCAGCAATGGGCAAGGGCTTCGCGATCGGCTCTGCTGCTCTGACCGCACTTGCTCTGTTCGTTTCCTTCACCCAGGCTACCGGCCTGACCGCAGACCAGGTCGCACTGACCAGTCCCACCGTCGTTATCGGTCTGCTCATCGGCGGCATGCTCCCGTTCGTATTCTCGGCAATGACCATGGACTCCGTTTCCAAGGCCGCTTACAGCATGATCGAAGAGGTTCGCCGTCAGTTCCGCGAGATCCCCGGTATCATGGAAGGCAAAGCAAAGCCCGACTACAAGACCTGCGTTGCTATCTCCACCACCGCTGCTCTTAAGGAAATGCTCGTTCCCGGCATCATGGCAGTCGTTGCACCTCTGGCAGTCGGCCTCATCCTCGGCTCGACCGCTCTTGCAGGTCTGCTGGCAGGCTCCCTCGTTTCCGGTGTTATGATGGCAATGTTCATGTCCAACGCCGGCGGCGCATGGGATAACGCAAAGAAGTACATCGAGGAAGGCCACCACGGCGGCAAGGGCAGCGATGCTCACAAGGCAGCCGTCGTCGGCGACACCGTAGGCGATCCGTTCAAGGACACCTCCGGTCCGTCGATCAACATCCTCATCAAGCTCATGACTGTCGTTTCCACCGTTTTCGCAGCTATCTTCACTGCAAACGGCCTGTTCTGATAATCAAAAGGCTCACCGCCCTGCATCCATAGGATATAGGATGCAGGGCGGTTTTTACACTTTAATCATACTTTATTAACAAAAAAGCGCGGTTTTTATGGCATAATAAGCGCAGTTCATAATACAAATGCGCCCGGCTTGACACGGGGTGTATAATATTATGGTAAACCAAAAGTATTGGAGATCATTATGCTGAAGAAAAAAATAAAAAAGTTTTTTGCTTTCGCGATGGCTCTGGTCATGACGATGAGCGTTATGCTCTCGTGCATGTCCGTTTCGGCTTTTGCCGTGTCGCAGTCGGAGATAGACGCGCTCAAGTCTCAGAAGTCTCAGCTTTCGAGTCAGAAGAGCAGCCTCCAGTCTACGATCAACTCTCTTCAGAGTCAGCAGAGTGACCAGATAGCGCTGAAAAACGCGCTTGACGAGAAAAACGCCATCACCGTAAAGCAGATCCTTAATCTAAACGAGCAGATAGATCTGCACACCGAGCTTATCGAGCAGAAGACCGCCGAGGTCGAGGAAGCTCAGAAAGTTGCCGACGCTCAGCTTGAAAAATACAAGGTTCGCGTTCGCGCCATGGAGGAATCGGGCAGATACAATTATTTCGAGGTTCTGTTCGGCGCCAGCAGCATCGGAGAGTTTTTGAGCCTTATTGATGATATCGGCGATATCATGAAAAGCGACAAGGAACTTGAGGATGCTTACCGCCAGTCCGTTGACGACCTCAAGGCCGTAAAGGCAGAGTATGAGCAGGCCAAGGCCGAGATGGAGGACAGCAAGGCAGAGCTTGAGACTCTCAAGGCCCAGCAGGAAAAGGACATCGCCCAGGCCAATGCTGTTATCGCTTCGCTTCAGGGCGATATAAGCTCCAACTCCTCGCTGCTCAGCGAGCTTTCCGCGCAGGAAAAGGCTCTTAACGCCGACATTCAGGCGAAGATCGCCGAGCTGAACAAACAGCAGCAGCAACAGCAGGGCGGCGGAAGCAGCGGCGGCGGAAGCACTGTCGGCACCGGAAACCTCGTTTGGCCGAGCTACTGCACCTACATAACAAGCCGTCAGGGTCCGCGCACCCACCCCATCACGGGCGAGTATAAAAACCACGGCGGCACCGACATCGGCGCAAGCTACGGCAGCGCGATCTACGCAGCCGACTCCGGCACGGTAGTGCGCTCGGCCGACGGCTGGAACGGCGGCTGGGGCAACTACGTCATGATCGACCACGGCAACGGCATGCAGACGCTTTACGCGCACATGTCCTCGCGCGCAGTCTCCGTCGGCCAGACCGTTTCGCGCGGCCAGACCATCGGCTATGTCGGCTCGACCGGCATGTCAACCGGCCCGCATCTGCATTTTGAGATGTACATAAACGGCTCGAGGATCGATCCGCAGACGCGCTATCCCGGCGTAAGCTTCACTTACTCGGCAAACGCTTGATGTAAATACGCATTTAAAAATCCCGAAGGAATCATCCTTCGGGATTTTTATATTTATCATCTTTACCATCGGTTAACAAGGGCAAATACGCCTGACAGCGTGCCTTTTCGGCGCTTTTTGTCCTTTTCGCCTTGACGGGCGCCAGCCCGCCTGCACCTCAAAAAAACAAAAATCACTCGAAAATTCATCGCTGGGACCCGAAGAGAATACTTGCCGTATTGTCAAGGGGCTTGACGCGGTATGGGCGTATTTCTGCCCGTCAAAACCGTGTCTGTCCTTGTCAACCGATGGTATCATCAGGGATGGGGCTTACCCTCACGGTAGGCCGCCATGATATCGCGGAAAACCTCGCCGTTGGAAGGCGGAGTCCAGGTGATGGCGTTTGCACCGGCATCAATGGTCTTCATGATGCTCTCTTCCGTCGGGCCGCCGGTAGCAATGACCGGAACATCGGGGTGTGCGTCCTTTATTCTGCGGACAAGATCCGGCGTATCTGACGCGGCGGAGACGTTGAAGATATCCGCACCGGCCTTCAAACGGGCTTCAAAATCCGTTTCCTTTCTCGCGACGGTCACAACGACGGGGATATCGACCGTGTGGCGCACAAGCGACAGCACCTCGTTTGAGGTCGGGTCATTGAGCACGACGCCGGTCGCGCCCTGCATCTCGGCAAACATGGCAAGGTTTATCGCCCTCTGCCCCTGCGTGAGTCCGCCGCCGACGCCGGAGAACACGGGGATATCCGCCGCGGTGAGCAGCGCCTGGGTTATCACGGGCTGCGGCGTGAAGGGATACACCGCCAGGATCGCGTCGGCGTTGACGTTTCTGATAATGCTCAGATCGGTCGAGAACACGAGCGATTTGATGCGCTTCCCGAAAACGATTATACCGCTGCATTTGTAAATGCATTCGGGCACACGAAGTGCGAACTTACGCAGCGTACCATCAACTCGGTTGGGCAGTTTTTTCTCAATTGATACTTCGTCATGCATAATTTTCACTCTCCAATATTCTTTTAAATGCCTCAGCTCCGACGAGCAGCACCTCTTCGTCAAAGTCAAATTTGCTGCTGTGCAGAGGGGCTCCTCCCCTGCCGCCGTTCACGCCGAGGAACATGAACATACCTTCGACTTTCTGCTGATATTCGGCGAAATCCTCCGCCGCCATGACAGGCTCGACGAGAACGACATCGTCCATAGAATCGAGCACAGTGTAAAACTTCTCGACCAGTGCACGCGGATTTGCAACATAGGGATAGTGAACGATAGTCTGCATGGAGATGCCGGCTCCCGTTGCCATCTCAAGGCCCTTGAGCAGTGCAATTATCTGACGCATGAGCTTATCGTAAAGCTCGTTGCTGAAAACGCGCAGAGTTCCGCTCATGGTGACCTCCTCGGCAATGACGTTGTGCGACGTTCCGCCGACGATCTTGCCGAGGGTCAGCAGTGCATCCTGATGCGGATCGACGTCGCGCGTTATGACCGACTGTATCATAGTTATAAGCTCGGCTGCGACAACGATGGCGTCAATGCCCATCTGCGGCGTTGACGCGTGGGCGCTTTTGCCGTGGATCTTTATCTCAAAATCGCTTGTCTGCGCCATGAGGTTCGACCAGCGTATGCCGATCTTGCCGCCGGGCACTGTCGGCCACAGGTGCAGACCGTAGATGCGATCGACCTTTGGCGAAACGAGCGCGCCCTCGTCGATCATTTTTCGCGCGCCGCCCCAGCCCTCTTCGCCGGGCTGGAACAGCAGCACGACGTTGCATTTGAGCTTATCGCGGTTGAGCGATATCCACTTTGCCAGAAGCAAAAGGATCGTCATATGTCCGTCGTGTCCGCAGCCGTGCATCACGCCCTTGTTGCGCGAGCGGAAGCGGAATTTATTCTCCTCAGTGTTTTTCATCCCGTCCATATCGGCGCGGAAGGCTATCGTGCGATCTGCGCCCTTAGCGTAAAACACCGCCTTGAGTCCCACTTCGGCGAGCACCTTCAGCTCATCGGGGCGGCATGCTTCGATTATCGGCTTTATGTATTCGTGCGTTTTGTGAAGCTCGAAGCCGATCTCGGGTATTCTGTGCAGGTCGCGGCGTATCTTGACGCAGTCGTCCTTCATGCTGAGTATCTGTTCGCTTATCTGCATTTAGTTATTTCTCCGTTGCAATAAGTATCTTGTATCCCTCGTTTTTTATGCGCACATCCGACTTTTCCTTGCAAAGCCTGTACGCAACATATGCGTCGCCGCACGCGCCGGTGAGGCTGACGATGAATATCACATAACACTGCCAGAACAGCTTGTCGGGCAGAGCTATCATCAGTATGAGCAGCACAAGGCAGACCGCAGCCGCCGGAGCAAGGCTCATTATCAAGTAGCTGCGCTTATCCAGCCAGCACTTGTATTCTATATATGCGCTCATCCTGCCGCGCACGACGCGCGCAGGCTTGCCTGTGAGCTTGCCGATGATAATACATTTTAAATATTCCTGCCCGACAAGGCAGGCAGCCGTTATCAGCATGATGAGGATAAATCTTCCCAACAGCGCAAACACACCCGATGCATCAAACAGCAGGCTTATGTCTTTGAGCAGACAGCAGACCACCGTGAGCGCCACGGCGACGGCCGCGGCTGCGGCATATAGCCGAAGGCTCAGCTTTTTATCGCCGTCAAGGTCTATCGTCCCGGTCGTGTATCCCGAGGGCAGCTTGTTTTCAAACGTCATAGTCACCGCATTTCCGGCAGCGGTATGCTCTTATTGAGCAGGACCTTGCCAAAACACATGAGCGTTATGCCCGAGCTTGCAGAGACGGTCACGTCGGCGTCGCTCCTGTCGCGGTTTGCCGAGAAAAGATAGACGTTTCCGCTGTAATCCTGGCAATACTGCTTGCACTTCATGTCGCCGTCAACGAAGAACAGGCCGACGTCGCCGTCGTGGATAATGGCTCCGCGCTTGCACAGCGCAACATCTCCATCGTGGATATACGGCTCCATACTGTCGCCTGCTATGCGCACGGCAAAATCGGCAGCGCTGCCTTTTTCGACCGCATAGTCCTCATAATCGTCGCCGAGGGCGGGCGATGCGTAGCCTGCCGCGGCCGGGGTGAGGTAAAGAGGTATTATCTTGCTTTCGGGCGAATTTACGCTCGGCTTTTCCTCGCGGCGCGACAGCTCATGGTCGATGACCATGTTGACAAGCTCCCTGCCGCTTTCGCTCAGCCGCCTGTATTTGCCGATAAACTGCCACTCGCGCAGGTCCGGCATTTTCGGCAGCGCATTATCCTCGCACAGCCGCTCGACCGGAACGTTGAGCAGCTTGCAGATATGCATCATCATGTCGAAATCGACTTTCTGATTATCGCGCTTTACCATGCTGTAAAGCGTCTGTGCGGAAACGTTCAGCCTCCGGGCAAGCTCGCTGATGCTTATGCCCTGCTCCTGAAGTATCTCCTTGAGCATCGAGCCTCTCAAGCAGCACACCTCCTACATTACATTAAGTATAGCATAGCATCCTGCAAAGATTATGTCAAGGAATAAGCTATTTTATTAAAATTATGTGTATGCGGATTTGACACGGGGCACCATATTGGCGTATCATTTTGACGTATAAACATTTACCCTCGCGTTTGGAGTGAAAGTAATGAAGCATAAGGATATCCGCCGACACGACATGCACCGCATTGCGCTCGAGCGTGAGCTGCTCTGGCTCGGCATAGCGCTTGCGCTGTACATTGCCGCCTCGGCAGTTGGCGCCGTATATGTCAATCTACCTAAATGGGCAACGCTCATTTTGGCGATTGTGCCCATTGTCGTTGCCGCAGTCACGCCGCTGCGCAATGCATTCGGAAAAATTCTCGGCGGCAAGGTGCTGTCGTATGAGCTGCTGATCGTTCTCGCATGCGCCGGAACGGCCTGCATGCAGAATTTTAACGAGGCGTTTTTCGTGCTCGTGGCCTTTGACGCCGGCAGCTGCTTTGAGCACATCTTTGCAGGCAAAAATCAGAAGCGCACCCCGTATCTCGCCTTTCTGCGGCCCGAATACGTCGCGGTCGAGCAGGACGGCAGGATGAACATGGTCGACCCCGTGCGCATTCGTCCCGGAACGGTCATGACCGTCGGAAAAAACGAGCTTATTCCGCTCGACGGAATAGTGGTTGACGGCAGCAGCTCGGTCGATGCCTCGGCCTACACCGGCGACAGGCAGCCGATCGACGTCGGCGTGGGCAACGAGGTCGTTGCGGGCTGCGTAAACCTCGGAAACACGCTGAAGATCCGCGTCACGGGGCTTTACAACAACTCGACTCTCGTTCGCGCCTCGCAGGCTGTCGAGGGCGCGCCCAAGAGCGTTTCGCGCCGCGAAAAGCGCTTTGCCGGCATATCGAAGCTGTTCACCCCCATAGTGATCGCCCTTGCAATAGCGCTGGTCATCATCCCGTCGATCATCACCGGCGAATGGCTCGACTGGGCGCACAGGGCGCTGATCTTCCTTGCCGCCGCTTCGTTTGCTCAGCCGCTTATCGTCACGTCCATGGCCTATTTTGCCGGACTGAGCACTGCGGTCGGGCACGGCATTATCATCCGCGGCAAGAGCGGGCTTGAAGCCCTTGCAGACTCGGCAACTGTCGTCATGGACAAGACCGGAACCGTCACCGAGGGCAGCTTTTCCGTCACCGGCGTTGAGCCGAAGGGCATCAGCAGCGCAGATCTTGTTTCCCTCGCTGCGGCGGCCGAGAGCTATTCAAACCACCCGATCGCGCTTTCGCTGCGCAGAGCGAGCACAACGGTCATCGATCCCGAGCATGTCACAAACGTGCGCGAGCTTGCCGGACGCGGCATTGAAGCCGATGTTTACGGCAGACGCGTTCTCGTCGGCAACACGGCGCTTATGAACTCGAACGGAATTAAGTGCGACCGCACCGACAGGCATCTGTCCGTCGTTCACGTCGCCGCCGGCGGCATTTACTACGGTTATATCATCATCGATGACAGGGTCAAGGACGGCGCAAAGGACGCCGTACGCGAGCTGTACGACGCAGGCATCGAAAAGGCCGTGCTCCTGACCGGCGACACCGAGCGCGTCGGCAAGGCCGTCGGGCGCGCCCTCGGCGTTTCGGATGTTATGACCGAGCTTCTGCCCGAGGACAAGGTGGTTGCCGTAGGCGAGCTGCTGCGCGAAAAGCATGCAGGCAAGCTCGCGTTCGTGGGCGACGCGGTGAGCGACGCATCGGTCATCTCAAAGGCCGACGTCGGCGTTGCCATCGGCGCATTGAACCCCCGTGCGGCAGCGTCGAGGTCGGACATTCTCATCATGAGCGACGATATACGCAAGCTGCCGCTGGCCATGCGCATATGCAAAGCCGCATCGCGCACCGTAAGGCTGAGTCTGCTGCTCGCCATTGTCGTAAAGCTTGCGGTGCTGCTGCTTGCAGCCCTCGGAAGCATCGGCATGATCGCCGCCGTCACGGCAGACACGCTGGCATTTATGCTGACGGTCGCCGGCGCATACAGGATATACAAGGTGAAATAAGGCCTATGAATACATATGATTTTGACAAAACGATCTTCTACCCCGATTCATCCGTGACCTTCGTCAGGTGGTATATGCGCCGCCATCCGTTTGCGCTGCTGTGCTGGCTGCCGAGGATGGCCGTGATCGGGCTTGCTTATCTTTTAAAGCTCATCCCCAAGGAAAAGCTCAAGGAGAACATATTCAGCTTTGTGCGCCGCATCGACGATATCGACGCCGTTTTGAAGGTCTATTGGGACGAGCACGAGAGCCGGATCGCACCGTGGTACCGCGCGCAGCACAGGCCGGACGACATTGTGATCTCGGCCTCGCCCGAATTTGTCGTAAAGCCCATGACCGACAGGCTCGGCATCGAGCTTATCGCCTCGCCGATGGATAAGCGCACGGGCAAAATGTACGGCCGCAACTGCCACGGCGAGGAAAAGGTGCGCAGGTTCTATGCCGCTCACCCCGGCGCCGTGACCGAGGCGTTTTACTCCGACTCTCTGTCCGACACGCCCATGGCGCGCATAGCTCAGAGGGCCTATCTCATCATCGATAAGGGGCAGACCCCCGTTCCCTGGCCGGAAGAAAAATAAAGCGTCCGCCTTGACATTAAACAAGGCAGACGCTGTAACAGGCATAAAAAGTGTGCTGCGGCAAGCGCTTAGCTCAGTATGTGATCGTAATTAAACGAACCTGAAAACCGTCACTTGGCAGAGTGGCGGTTTTTGCTTTTTCAGTGACACGTTAAACCCCTGTGCAATTTTCTGCACAGGGGGCGTTTTTTATTTGCTTTCTTCTCCGCTTTCCACGAAAATCCGCTCTGCTTCTTTCTGCGCACCTTGAAGCGTCTGCAATGCGTCATCGCTTCGCCCTTCTTTTAAGGCATTGACGGCATCCGTCATACGGTTAAACATCATAAAATACAGCTTTTTATACATGATCGCTCCTCCGTTTACTGAGTCATTTGTGAGTCATAATTGATTTATAAATGAGTCGAATTTACACATAATAATAGAATGCAGATATAATTTTGTCAACAACATAATCGGAGGATTTTCCAATGCCGCTTGACGAAAAAGCCCGTTATACAATGAGAATAGATCGTGATCTGCTTGAGAAATTCGGCTATATAGCCGAATATGAGGGCAGAACGAAAAATCGCGAGCTTGAGCAGATGATAAAGCGCCGCGTTGCGGCATTTGAAAAGGAGTTCGGAGAAATCGAGCTCTGATATATACAAAAGCCGACCCCCTGTGCAATTTTCTGCACAGAGGGTCGTTTTTCATACAGCAATATCGAGCATTCTGCTTATCATGACAGCGGTCTGCGCGCGCGTTGCGCCGCCGTTCGGGTCAAGGCGGCCGCCGCCGACGCCCTTGACTATGCCCAGCGCGCATGCGGCGTTAAGCTCCGTGCGCATGGACTCGTTGACGGCTCCGGCATCGGAAAAGCCCGAGAGCACATCCTCAAGCTCACTTATATCCTTGCCGCTTAGCACAAGATACCTTGTCATCATGCAGCCAAGCTCGGCGCGGCTTATGCTCCTGCCGGGGCGGAGAGCGCCGTCCTCATAGCCTCGCATTATGCCGTTTTCGCACGCCCACAGCAGCGCGTCACGGCACCAGCTGCCGACCGCGGAAGCGTCAGAAAAATCAAGCTCACCGCTGACCTCGGGCTGACCTGCCGCACGGTAGAGCGCTGTTGCGAGCATTGCGCGAGTAAGGCCGACATTCGGCGAGAAAACGTTTTTTGCCGTTCCGTTCAATATGCCCTCGGCTGCGACGCGGTCAACGTCATTGTAAAACCAGTCGCCGGGCTTAACATCCGCAAACAGATTGCCGCGCGCGGTAACGGTCATGCTCGTCTCGTCCGAGCGGATGCCGTTCCACTTCACGACGCTCACCGCGCGAATGACGGTGCCGCCGGGCACATAAAACGCGCCCGTGTACTTTTTCGCGTTTGACGGCGTGGGCATGCTGCCGTCGAGCGTGTAGTATACGCTGCCGCGCGCATCACCCGAGAGGGTAACTCGCATACCGCTTTCATCCTTTTCAAGACTAACGGCCGGCTTTGCAATTCCGGCGGCGGTGCCGTTTTTGCCGGGATAGGCGTTAAAGTATATCTTGCCGTTTTCAAGGCTTATTCCGCGGCGCATGAACATTTCGCTCAGCGTCACAAATTTATAGCCCTGCGCCTGAAGCGTGTCGATAGCGCGCAGCGCAGCCGTGACGGAGGTCGAGTGCGTGTCGTGCAAAAGCGCAATTGAGCCGTCGCGCACCTGCTTTATAAACTCGCGATAAACGGAGTCTGCGTTCTGGCTTTTCCAGTCGTATGTGTCCATCGACCAGAAGAAGCACGGCGTGTTCGCGGCCTTGAGGACGCGCTGGTTATAGTCGCCGTAGGGCGGACGGAGCATATAGCTGAAGTTATGCCCGATGGCGCTGTCGAGTATCGCGTCGGTTTTCTGAAGCTCCTGGCGGATCTGCGCATCGGTCTTTGTCGTCATCGCAGGGTGATCGTAGGTGTGGCTCGCTATCTCGTGACCCTCCTGCCAGGCGCGTTTGACAAGGCCGGGGCTGCGCTCGGCCATCTGGCCGACGAGGAAGAAGGTGCAGTGCGCGCCGCGCGCCTTGAGTCCGTCAAGAAGCCGGGTGGTGTTGCTGCTCGAGGGGCCGTCGTCGAAGGTGAGAGCAATGAGCTTATCTCCGTCGGCGCTCGCCGATACCGGCAAAGCTCCCACTAACATCAGCACGGCAAGAAACGCCGCGGCAAGCTTTCTGAATTTTTTCATATTTTAAAACCCCAATTTGACCATATTCTTGTCGTTTGCAAAGCTTGACATCTCGCAGACGAAAAGTATCTCGTCAGCGCCTTTATCCGCGGCAAGCTGCTTTGCCGAGCCCATGTAATAGCGCAGATCGAGCATGATTATATTCTCGTAATCGGCCGTGAGGAACGGCACGAGGCTGTTTGCAAACGAGTCTTTTATAATAAGCAGCGTTTTGCCGTTATTGCAGCCGCCCGTTATAGTCGTCTCGCCGTAGTTTCCGCCGAGAAAGACCTTGTATTTATCCTTTTCTCCGGCAGCGGACATATCGTAAAGCGATATCTCCTTTCCGTCGGCCGTGACCCTTAGGTTATCCGACACCGGGGAGATGTAAACACCGTCGCACTTTGCCGCAGGGTCGAGGGTCTTTGAATAGGTCGTGCCGAGGAAGCTGTCGCTGAAAAGCTCGGGGGATGCAGCATACTTTCCGTCCGGCAGCAGCGCTTTATAAGCCGTGTGCGCGCCGTACCATGTCCAGTGGTGGTCGGTGCGGTAATACACCTGCTGCTGGGTCTTTGCCTCGCTCAGCGCGGTATACAGGTCGGGAAAGCTCACGTCCGGCATTGCGCTTTTGACCGTGTTATAAAGCTTTTCGGCGTCATACATCTGCGCGTGCGCCGGGAGCTTATCGCTCATGACCGTGCCCGTTGCCGGAACGAGCAGCATCGTTGTTTTCACTCCGCACGACTGCACGAAGTCGGAAACAAGCCCGATATTGCGCCGCAGATTTGTTTCATCGACCTTGTCGGGCGTGATCTTTTCCATATAATATCCGTCCGAGCCGAGGTACGCGCCGCCTATATCCTTGAAGCCTGCAAGCTTTTTGACCTGCGAGCCGAGCTGCGTCCATGTGTCGCGCGCCGGGAACTGGTCGGAGATATAGTCGGTTATCTTATTTTGAAAGCTGCCGTCGAGGATGCTGTCAAACGTGAGCTTTGGCGCGGTTTGCAGCATGCGGTTTTCATTGTCGGAAAACGTCCTGTCCTCCCCGGCGAACACAAACGCCGCAGGGAGAATTATGACGGCAAGGAACAGCGCGATGAGCGCTATGTGGAATTTTTTCATTACGCTCACCTCTTAGAATCTAAAGTAAAGGAAGGGATTGTAGCTGTCGCCGATAAGCAGGATCATGCTCAGTGCCAGAAGCGCTATCGTCATAACGCTTTTTATCGTAAAGGCCGCTTTTTCGTTCATTGCGCCCGTTGCGGAGAGGAAAAGCCTCTTCGGAAGCTCGGTGGAGGCAACGCAGCAGATGATCAGGAGCGCCGCCTTTGTAAAAAGCGTGTACACATCCATGCCGCCTACGGCTCCGTTTGCCCCGAACATCGAGCCGAGGTACGGCAGGAGAACGCTGACGTCGTCGCTTGCGAATATGACCCAGCCGATGACGATCAGCAGCAGCGCATACACATGGCGGAAAAGCTTCGGCAGCTTATCCAATGCTTTGAGCAGGAACAGCTTTTCTATAAACAGGATCACGAAGTAATACAGGCCCCACATGACGAAGTTCCAGCCCGCTCCGTGCCAGAAGCCGGTGAGCGACCAGACGATCAGCAGGTTCAGTGCCTGACGGGCAAGGCCGCAGCGGTTGCCGCCGAGCGGAATATAGAGATATTCCTTGAACCACGTGCTCAGCGTGATATGCCACCTGCGCCAAAAGTCTGTTATGGACACGGACTGATACGGATAGCGGAAGTTTTCGGGGAACTTGAAGCCGAACATCCTGCCGAGACCGATAGCCATATCCGAATAGCCGGAAAAGTCAAAATATATCTGGAAGGTATACGCTATCGCACCCGTCCACGCCATCAGTGCCGAGACGTCGCCGCCGAGTGCGTATATTTCCGACCACACCGCGCCCATCTGGTTTGCAAGCAGCACCTTTTTGCCGAGGCCGACCACAAAGCGCATAACGCCCTCGGAAAAGTCGGCCGTAGTCACGCTGCGGTCGGCAAGCTGATCCTGCACGTCGGCATAGCGGACTATGGGGCCTGCTATGAGCTGGGGGAACATGGTGATGTACATTCCGAAGTCGATGAGGTTTTTCTGCACCCTGACATCGTTGCGATAAACGTCGATGGTGTAGCTCATGGCCTGGAAGGTGTAAAACGAAATGCCTATGGGCAGCGCGATATTGAGAAGGTCAAAGCTTGAGCCGAATATCGCGTTTACGTTCGTTATGATAAAGTCGGTGTATTTAAACACGCTCAGCAGTCCGAGGTCAATGACGACCGACAAAACGAGCAGCAGCTTCATGCGCTTTTGCCTGCCGCGGTTTTTGTCCATGAGCCGGCCGAAAATGTAGTTTACCAGAATGGAGAATATCATCAGGAAAACATACTTCGGCTCGCCCCATGCGTAGAACACAAGGCTGACTATCAGCAGAAACAGGTTTCGCCCCTTTTTCGGGCAGATATAGTACCCCAGCAAAACAAGGGGCAAATAAACGCACAGGAATATCGTACTGCTGAAAACCATGTATGTCTCTCCGTTTACTTAGTGAATTCTTTGAACGCTGTCTCCGCGTTCTGCGGCGCGTCGCTCATTATAAGCAGAACGCAGTCGCCGTCGGTTTTTACAACTGCGCTTTCGGCGCGCTGCACCTGCTGCGGCTCATAGGTCTTGTACATCTGCACGCGCGACCGGACATGCTCGCGTAGACTGTCGGCCATGGCGGAAGCGTCGGACTTATCCTTGAGCTGCACCACAGCGATCTCGTACGCCATGCCGTCGGCGGCATAGGCGAGGAAAAAGCCGTGAATTTTATTATACTCCAAATCGGATATATATGAAAAGGCTTTTTCCGCATTTTCTTCCCAGCTGCCGCTAACTTTCATCTCCGGCAGGGTCTTATCGGCGCTTACCATGCTGTTTTCAAGCGCCTGCATGTCGATGCTCTTCGTTTTTTCGCCGCAGGCGCACAGCGAAAGCGCAAGCATCACGGCGCACAGGGCGCATACTATTCTTTTTATCATCATGCCATCCTCGTAACTCCGCAGGCACCGCCTACTATCGTATTGTGGCTATAGGTATTGTCGCTATGGCCTGAAGAATCGCCGCTGCCCATATCGCCGAATGCCTTGTTCACGGCATCGTCTATCTTCTGCTGAGTCTCGTCGGCAACGCCCGGAGCGACATCCGGATCTTCGCTCTTCTCATAGCTTATGTACACGCAGAAAATATTATCGCCATCGGCATCGAGCCAGCTCCAGCTTAGGCCGATACCGTAATCGCCGCCGAATACTACGGCGTTTTCGATCTGGTTCATGATAGTATCGGCAATGTTATAGATATCAACGCTTATTTCATCGCCGAAGTCAAAGCTCACGACGCCCTGCTGCTCATTAATAGCTGCGCGCACCTGCTCGGGAATAGTGTAAATATCCTTGCACTGCGTTCTGTTGACGTAAGCATAGTTGTACTCATAGCCGTCGGCCGCCGGGAAAAAGTCGGTGTTCCACTCCTGCGAGCTCATCATCGTCTCGTCGTTGAGGTTAAAGTGCGAGAAGTTTCCTTCGCCGGAACCGGCATCGGAATAAATATCGGTGTGGTACCACTGCCCGTCGAGCTTCACAAGATCCCATGAATGCGACAGATGCGAATCATGCACGACCATGCAGTCGATGCCCAGCATCTGCATGAACAGCCTGAAGGTCGTTGCATAACCGACGCAGACGGCCTCGTGGTTCTTGAGCACGCCGTTGGGATTGTCCACAGGCTTGCTTTCATCCTCGGGAATGGCCGTCATCGAGCCGCTGTCAAAGCCGATGTTTGCCGTCATCCATTTATAAACGGCAAGCTCCTTTTCGTAATCGCTCATGCCGTCGGTGATTATCTCGTCAAGCACGCTCTTTGCCATACCTAGCGTCTCCTTGTCCTTATCGGAAAGGTTCGAGGCATTGCCCGACTTGTACGCATCGGATATCTGCGTCGTCGCCTTTATGACGTACTCGCCGCCGACGGTGACGTCGTTCTCCTGCGCAACGTCCTCGGTCTCCTCGCCTCCGGCGCTCTCTTCAAGCGCTTTGACCTTGAAGATGGTAAACACGTTCAGCGCCAAGAGCAAAACCAGCATCACCGGCGTTACAACGTACATTATTCTAATAAGCTTTCTTTTCATGTAAGCAGCTCCTTTCGGATATTAATACGTTTGAAAGCGGAAAAAGTTCCGCCCAAAACTGTGTGGTTTGCATTAGCACAGTTAATATACCCTCCGGCACGGTCAATGTCAAGTGCAGGATTGTTAATTTTAATCCTTGCTTTACACGAAGAAAAATAATATACTAAAATAGTAAAAACATTCCCACGGAGGTTTTTTTGTGACTGATCTCAGATTTTATTTTGACGGCACGAACGGAACGCCGGTCAACGGAGAGGTGCTGCTCGACGTCATGATATCAAAGGAGGAAAAGCCCAAGGATATCGGGCAGCTCAAATTCAGATACTCCGACTCGTTTTTCCTGCACTCGGCCTGCTCCTACGACCATGAGCTTGCGATAATGTCGCTGGGGCTTACTATGAGCGCGTTCACTTACAAAGCCGACGGCGACAAGCACGCAAGGGCGGCGCTGCATGCGATTGGCTGCGACGACCGCACTATCGAAAGCTTCCGCTTTGACGATCAGCAAAGCTGCGCCGACTCCTGCGGATACATCATCGCGGCAAAAAAGCTGCCGGACGATACCTTCCTTATCCCCGTCGTTATACGCAGCCACTGCTACGGCGGCGAATGGGTCAGTAACGCGCACGCGGTCGAGGAAGCATACCCCGACCATGCCGTGGGCTTCAAGGCCGCGGCCGACGGCGTTTATGACGCGGTGACGAATTATCTCGATCGCCGCGGCTTTGACCGCGGACGGGTAAAGCTCTGGCTGTGCGGATACAGCCGCGGAGGCGCTGTCACTAACCTGCTCGGCGCGCGCTTTACCTTTGAAAGCGGCATAGGCAAGGACAACATTTTTGCCTACAGCTTTGCAACACCCGTCACGGTGTTCGACAGGGCATGCCTTTTCACGGACAACATATTCAACATCATGTCCGAAATGGACATCGTTCCGCGCATGCCTCTGCGCTACTGGGCACTGACCCGATACGGCGCGGACATGATCGTTCCCTGCAAGGCCCGGCGCGGCCTGGGCGAATACACGCGTCTTCTCGGCCAAATGCAGGCGCAGTTTGCCGAGATAATGGGCGAGCTTGGCGTTGAAGCGGCCTATGTTCCGCTCGACGATCAGGAGCGCGCGCTCGATCTTCTGTTTGACTATATCGACGATCTGCTCGACACGCCGGAAAAATACCGCGACGACGGATATCAGCAGCTTGCAATGGACTACATGCGCAGCAAAATGCACGGCGACACCTTTGAGCTGCGCAAATTCCTCAATTTCCTGCTCGATGGGAACGAGGAGATGGCCGACGAGCTGTGCTCACTTATCGACAACTGGCACGATCTCGGCGGCATCGAAAAAATGCAGCGGCTGGGCATAATGCTCTCAAAGCGCAAATCCGGCGATAAGTCTCCGGCAACGGAGATCATATTCATGGTCATCGGCATTCTCTTCCGCTATGCCGCCAAATACACCGCGACAAAGGTCACGGGCGGCTCGCAGGACTATTTCTACGAGCAGCTCGTTATCCTCATAATCGACGCATATCAGCACGGGGGCGACTCATTTATACTCCAGCAGCACTGGCCGGAGGCATATCTTGCATGGCTCAGAGCCGCACCGCCCGAGGATCTTTTCCGCGTCGGCAGCTACGCGCGTCAATCAATAAAATAACCGCACAGAAAGGAGAAAAATATGGACAAGACCATTGTTGTCATGGCAGCCGGGCTCGGCTCGCGCTACGGCGGCGTTAAGCAGATAGAGCGCCTCGGCCCCGACGGCGAGATCCTTATGGAATACGCCATATACGACGCGATCCGCGCCGGCTTCAACAGGATCGTGCTCATAATCAAGCACGAGATATACAACGATGTCCGCGAAATGTTCGGAAACCGCATCGAGGAGAGCACCGGCATCAAGATAGACTACGCCTTTCAGACCCTCGACCGCTTCACCGAAAGCCGCCCGGAGTTCAAGGCGCGTACCAAGCCCTTCGGCACGGTCCACGCCGTCATATGCGCGGCAGACTGCATAAAAACGCCCTTTGCCGTCATGAACGCCGACGATTACTACGGCGCCGAGGCCTTCCGCGTCATGTCCGAGCAGCTTGAAAAGCTGCACTCGGCTCAGGACGCCGCCATGGTCGCCTACAGGCTGAAAAACACCGTCAGCCCCTTCGGTACCGTCACACGCGGAGTTTGCATGGTCGATAACGGGCTGCTCACCGGCGTCAGGGAGACATACAAGATCAAGGTCATGCCCGACGGCAGCATCCGCGACACGTCCGAGTCCGAGGACGGCCCCATCCTCGCGCCCGACACCTTTGTTTCCATGAATCTCTGGGGCTATCATCAGGATATTCTGCCCGTTATGGAGCGGTACTTTGCCGATTTCCTCGCCGCGCTCCCGGCAGACGAGATGAAGGCCGAGTGCCTGCTGCCGACAATGATGGGCGATCTGACAAACAGCGGCAAAATAAATATCTCGGTTTTGAACACGAACGACCGCTGGTTCGGCCTGACCTACAAGGAGGATAAGCCCGGAGCCGTCGCCGCGCTCACCGCGCTTCACGAAAACGGCATCTATCCCCCTACCCTCTGGCGCGGCTGACAGCGCATATAAAAACACAGCATCTTGAAATGATGAGATGCTGTGTTTTTTATTATGCGTTATGCGATTTTTTTCCTGCGCACGCCGAAATGCTCGAGCAGATGCGGAATATACAGGCTTGCGAGTATAAGCAGCGCGCCGCACACGCCCTGAACTGTGACCGGCTCGCTGAGGAACACGACGCCGAGCATCGACGCAAACGCAGGGCTTCAGACCGACAACAGCCTGTGCTTTGAAAAGCGCGGCATAACGCCGAATTTGAGCTTCTCCACGCCCGACAGCTTCGTTGCCTGCGGCATGGTCAAGGCCGGGCTTGGCGTTGCGCTCGTAAACCGCGTGATCGCCGACGAGTTGAGCGACGCCGTTGCCTATGTGCCGCTCGATCCGCCCGAGGTCATTGATATCTGCGCCGTCACCCCCGCAGACGATGTCATCTCACCCGCCGCAAAAATTTTCAAATCCTACGCTCTTGAATTTTTAGAGGATTTTTAGAGGCGCTTTGGCACATCTACGAATACATTTATCTCTGGTCGCCCGGTGTCGAGGGTACCGACGAAACCATAGCTGCCTCGCGTAACGCGAGTGTGGCAGACGGTTTTGTTGCCCGGTTCGGAACTGCGGTGGAAACCGTAGCGTTTCGCGCTTTTTTAGAGGCGCTTTGAGTTTGCACTGATACGCATATCTCTGGTGTCCCGGTTCGAGACTGCGGTGGAAACCGCAGTTGCCTCGCGCTACATTAGGTTGTGCTATATTAGTGCAAAATTTGCACCGCACCGCATTGGCTCACCTGTTAAGGGGAGCAGGCAGCTTTGCTGCCGAGGGGGTGAATCAAAACCTATTAGCTCTCCGCTGCGGCCAACGGTCGCTTGTAGGGAACAGGCTTGCCCGTTCCGCGTGTTATGGTTTTGCCAACACTCTCCGGTCGGGCTGACGCAATAAATGTATCGGCGCAATTTGAATGCGCCACTAAATGCCTTCCCCTTGCGGAGCTTGAGGGGAAGGTGTCACCTTGGTGACGGATGAGGTGTTATTAAATCTGCGGTGCTAACCGCCACATTTTTAGATGCGAATTCACATTATACCGATACGGTTTTTGCGTCAGCCCGACCGGAAACTGCCGACGAAACCATCGCAACGGAACGGGCAAGCCCGTTCCCTACAAGGGTGCGGCGAAAAACTCAGCGCCGCACTAACGTTACGCGAGGCAACTACGGTTTATTCAAATGTCCCGAATCGGGACACTGCAATAAATGTATCCGTAAAATTTTAATGCGCCTCTAAAAATACGGTTTATTCCAATGTCCCGAACCGGGCAACCGGAACAACCGTATTGGTATGTGCCTCAAATCGCCACTAAAAACACTTGACAAATTAGGAAATGCATATATAATAGGTTTACAATTGAACAAGGCATGATAGAGGCGCGGTCGCCATCAGTAGCTTAGTTTAAAACGCCGGGAAGCGTTAAGCGAAAGGGGCTATCGCCGAAGGGTTCGGCTTTCCCGAGGTCGGATGCCTGGGATGCAGGAGAATATTCTGCATACTGTCGCTTTATGCGGAGAGCTGTCATGATCCGGCAAGATGTTTTCCTGTTGAGTCATGATCGCGTCATGGCTCGATTTTTTTGTTCAAAATTCAAAGGAAAAAGGGAAGAAACATCATGGAATTTGTAAACACCTTTTGGGCTCTGGTCCCCCCGATCGTCGCGATCGTTCTTGCGCTGATCACCAAGGAGACCTACAGCTCACTGTTCATCGGCATCCTCGTCGGCGCGCTGTTCGTATCGGGCTTCAGCCCCGTCGGCACGCTTGACGCGATGATCACCGAGGGCTTCACCCCGGCGATCTCGGATAACGCGGGCATATTCATGTTCCTCGTCATCCTCGGCATCATGGTCGCGCTTGTTAACTCGACCGGCGCTGCCGCAGCATTCGGCAAGTGGGCCGCGCGCCACGTCAAGAGCCGCGCAGGCACGCTGTTTGCCACCTTCGTCCTCGGCGTTCTGATCTTCATCGACGACTACTTCAACTGCCTGACCGTCGGCTCGGTCATGCGTCCGCTGACCGACAACCAGAAGGTCTCGCGCGCAAAGCTTGCTTACATCATCGACGCAACGGCCGCTCCCGTTTGCATGATCGCCCCGGTATCGAGCTGGGCGGCAGCAGTTTCCGGCGTTGCCGAGAAGCTCGACTCCGGCATCTCCGGCATCCAGCTTTTCATCCAGGCGATCCCCTTCAACTTCTACTCTCTGCTGACCTTCGTGTTCGTCATCGGCATGATCGTCATGGGCTTTGACTACGGCCCGATGGCAAAGAGCGAGCTTGAAGCGCTCAAGGGCAACCTCGGCTCCCTCGGCAACGACGAGGAGGTCGAAAGCACCAAGGCAACCCTGTGGGATATGCTCATCCCCATCATCGCTCTCATCATCATGTGCATCATCGGCCTTATGTACGTCGGCGGCTTCTGGGATCCCGAAAGCGGCGTTGCGGGCGACTTCGTCGGCGCATTCGGCAACACGGACGCATTCGTCGGCCTGCCCTGGGGCTCGCTCGTTGCACTTGTGTTCACCATCATCTACCTGATCTGCCGCGGCGTTACCTCCTTCAAGGACGCAATGAGCTGCGCAGTCAAGGGCTTCAACGCAATGGTCCCGGCTATCCTCATCCTCACCTTCGCGGTCTCGCTGAAGAACATGACCGGTCTGCTCGGCGCTGCAACCTATGTTGAGGGCGTCATGAAGGCCGCTTCCGCCGGTCTGTTCAGCATGCTCCCGGCTATCATCTTCATCGTTGCATGCCTGCTCGCTTTCGCGACCGGCACGAGCTGGGGCACCTTCGGTATCCTGATCCCCATCGTTCTGCCCATCTTCAAGGTCGGCGATCCTCTGCTGATGATCGGCATCTCCGCATGTCTGGCCGGCGCTGTCTGCGGCGACCACTGCTCCCCCATCTCCGACACGACCATCATGGCCTCTGCCGGTGCTAACTGCAACCACATCGAGCACGTCCAGACTCAGCTGCCCTACGCAGTGACCGTTGCCCTTATAAGCTTTGTAAACTTCATCATTGCAGGCTTTGTTAAGAATGCATGGATCTGCCTGCCGATCGGCATCGTAATGACCATTGTCGTTCTCTTCATCCTACGTGCAACCGTCGGCAAGAGGACAAGCGTTGCAGCCGAAAAGTAATAGTTAATAGTATATAGAAAAATCGGCGTTGAAAATTCGACGCCGGTTTTTTCGGTTGTTTTATGCCGCCAGCAGGATAAATCCCGAAACGATCAGAAACTCCGCAAGCAGGTATGTAAGCATGACTCCGAAGTGCGTTTTAAACGGCCTGCCTTTCCGGAAGCGGACGTAAAACAAAATCGAATCGGATACGAAAAAGCTTATCGCACCGGCATACATTATGGCCGTTGCAAAGCACGGCAGCGTCACGAGCTGGAACAGCGCAAAGCAGTTCATAGTCCCGTTTATGATAAGGTAGCTTATCATACCGACATACAGGCTCTTCGGCCGCACATTTCCGATAAGTCCTCGGAAAACCAGTGCAACCGCCGCAATGTACACAGCTGCCGCAAGGATCATCAGCCACACGGGCACGAGCGAAAAATCAACGTGCATGCAGTAGGCCGCCGCGAAACACAGGTGCGATATGAAAAAGCTGAATCCTCCGACAGCAAACCCAACGGTGCCAAATATCAGCAGGACATCGCCCAGCCAGCTCGTTGCCACTGCGGCAATGACGATATCAAGTGGCGTCTGAACCGTTGTAAGATACCATCCGAGCAGCGTTGGCAGCAGAAAAACCTTCGTTACGGCGCGCAGGATCTTGTCGCACTTCCAGCTTGCGTACAGGTGCACGGCGGAAAAGGCGGCAAACGCCCCAAGAAATACATAATTCATTTAATCTCTCCCATCTATACTAACAATACAATAACATACATTGCGTATTATTTCAACAAATATAAGACGTTGAAACCGGGAAGATTTTGTGATAAAATTGATAAAGCTGACGAGAGTCGAACCCATATCGTCTGTCAGTGCGCCCTTCCGGCTATTTTCGCCTTTTTTGTCTTGATGGGCTGTCGTATTGTCGAGTGCTTTAACGCAGCATGGGCTAAAATCTGCCCGTCAAAACCGATATGGGTTCGACTCTCGTCAGCTTAACCACCGTAAAGGACGGCTTTTTTGATGAAAACTCCGCTAATGATGATAATAAATCCGGCCGCAGGCAAGGGCGGCTTCAAAAGGTCGCTGCCGGATGCGCTGCGGCTGCTGTCGGACACAGGGTACGCCGTGAGCCTGTTTTTCACCGAGTGCCGCGGTCACGCGACCGAGCTTGCCACGCAGTATGCCGGCGCGTTTCCGTATCTGCTCGTTCTCGGCGGCGACGGCACGCTTGCCGAGGCTATCGCCGGGCTTATGCCGCTTGCCGAGCGCCCGAAGGTGGGCTATATCCCCATCGGCACGGCAAACGACGTTGCGCGCACCATCGGCCTGCCGAAGAATGACATTCTTGCCGGTGCGCAGCATTTTATAGGCGGCACGCCCCACGAGTTTGACGAGGGCCGCCGCGACGGCGGATACTTCAACTATGTCGCAGCCTTCGGCGCGTTCACCGAGGTCAGCTACGCAACTCCGCAGGAGGCGAAAAAGCAGCTTGGCGAGGCGGCGTATCTGCTGGGCGCGGTCAAGAGGCTTTCAACGCTCAAAAGCCGCCATGTGACCGTCGAGTACGACGACGGCTGCATAGACGGCGAGTTTCTCTACGGCAGCATGTCAAACTCCTACTCCGTCGCCGGTCTGATCGATCTGCCGCGCGACGAGATAAAGCTCGGCGACGGGTTGCACGAGCTTGTGCTCGTAAAAAAGCTGCCGAACGCGGCGGCCATGGCCACGCTCGCGGCAAAGGTGCTCAGCCACGATCTGAGCAGCGAATACATAATAATAAAGCACACAAAAAAGGCGCGCTTTATCTTCGATGAACCGGAGACATGGACCTTCGACGGCGAAAACGGCGGCGCACACAGCGATATATGCTTTGAAAACTGCCCGCAGGCGATAACTCTGATTTATTAGAATTAATAAATCAGAGAATTAATAGTGAATGATGAATAATGAATAATGAATAATTATTGTGTGCGCAAGCGCACTTTTTAATAGCGCCTTTACGCTAATACCAATACGGTTTTTGCGGTGTCACGACCGGTGGGTGCCGACGAAAGCATAACACACTGATTTATTAATTTGTGTTTGCCTAACGGCAAATGATTAAGATAACACCTCATCCGTCACCAAAGGTGACACCTTCCCCTCAAGCCCCGCAAGGGGAAGGCAAAAAAGGGGCGGTCTGCGACCGCAATAGTGAATAATTGCGGTGTGCCTGCGGCACGGATTTTTAATTGCGCATCAACATTGATACCAATACGGTTTTTGCGGTGTCACGACCGGCGGGTGCCGACGAAACCGGTACATGCGGGCGGCTGTTGGTCGCAGCGGAGAGCTGATAGCTGATGGTTAATAGGTTTTATTCAACCCCTCGGCAGCAAAGCTGCCTGCTCCCCTTAACAGAGGAGCCAATGGGTGCGGCGCAAAATTCAGCATCGCACTCGCGTTACGCGAGGCAGCTACGGTTTCCACCGCACCCTCGAACCGGGCAAGCGCAAAACGTAGCTTGCACTACTGGATCGCGTAGCATTCGCGGTTTCCTCCGCAGTCCCGAACCGGGCAAGCGCAAAACGTAGCTTGCACTACTGGGTCGCGAGGCACGCACGGTTTCCACCATTATTCCGAACCGGGCACCAATATAAATGTATAGGAGCGGCGCTAAATCGCTACTAAAAAGATGGATTATAGGAATTTTAGATTGAGCAAAATAAATACCGACGAGTTCCGGCATGTCAAGCTGCTGCTGTTCTGGCCGCTGTTCGGCATAATGTTCTCGTTCGTCGAGCGGTTTTACCACGTCGGCTCGTACTACGTCATGCACTGCGCGTTTGACGACGCCATACCATTCTGCGAATGGTTCCTTATACCATATCTGTTTTGGTTCGTGTACCTGATAGGCACATTGGTGTACACCTTCTTCTTCGACGTTCCGGCGTTTAAGCGGATGATGCGCTTTATCATCTGCACCTACACGATAACGATGGTCATTTACCTGCTGTTCCCGACATGCCAGAATCTGCGGCCCGAGGTGTTTCCGCGCGACAACGCGCTGACGCGGTTCATCGGCTGGTTCTATACCTTTGACACGAACACGAACGTCTGCCCGTCGATACACGTTCTCGGCTCGGTCGCTGCGATGTTCGGCCTGCTCGACTGCCGGAAGCTGCAAAAGCCGTGGGTGAAATTTGCCGTGTGCGTGATGGCGCTGCTCATCTGCGCATCCACGGTGTTCATGAAGCAGCACTCGATCCTCGACGTGCTCGCAGCCGTGCCGCTGTGCCTACTCGGCCACTATCTGTGCTATCAGCGCGCAGACGAGCCGAGCACCGCCGCCGTGCATTAAAAAAGTCCGTCCCTAGAAGGCCGGCTGACACAAGAAAACACACGCCCAAAATGGCGGAGCAAGCACGAATGTCTTCGTTGCGACGGCTTGGTATACACAAAGTATGCCTGCGCCGCCGCGCCTTGACCTCGCACTTGCTCCGTCATTTTTGGTGCTTTGCAGTTTTGAAGCTGCGATTTTTGTTCCTGCAAGGACAAAGCCACAGAGCATTACTGACGTATTCTCAAGGCTTTGGACACCTCAGGGCGAAAAAGATCTTTTCAAAACCGTATGTTTTCTTGCGTCAACCGGCCTGGAGCGGATTTTTTTGCCGTTATTTAAGCGTTATGCCGAGGAATGCGGCGCACTTGCCGTCGGCGCGGCGAGCGCCGAGAACAAAGCCCGTGTCGGTGCGCTTTTTGAAGATCTTAAGCTCCTCGCCCTCCATGCAGGCGGTTATGTAGCGCGCCTCCATGGTCTTGACGGGCATGGACGCGACCTCGTCGGCGGTGAAGCAGTCGAGGAATGCGCGGACATAGGCGACGTTATTCATATGGCGGCCTATATCAATACTTGATGTGCGCACGGTGAAGGTGTAGACCTCCTCATCGTCGGAAAACTCATCGCGGAAGCGGCAGAGCTTGCCGCCGCAGGCGACATAGTCCTGAAACTCAAAGCCCTCGGGGAAGCCGAACTCGGAAAAGCGGACAAAGCCCGTTTCGCGGTTTAAAACGACCCACTCGGTAAGCCCCTCGGCGATCTGCTTATCGCCGACGAAGATGTCGTAGCCACGGTAGCCGCGCACGGCGTTGGGCTTTGCAGGATTTACCCAAGTCGAAACGGTCAGCATGTCCAAAAGATTCGCATCGTTGTAAAAATCGATCTTCGAGTGCGTCGCCACCCAGTAGCAATCGCGCTCGGCAAGCGCCGCGGTGCCGTTGCCGATGGCCTCGGCGTGCAGACTGGCTGCATTCTGAAACAGCAAAAACGCCGCAGGCGGCTGCATTTTAGGCTGCTTGCCGCACAGATCCGGCGTCAGCGGCTGAGTAAAAGAGAACTTCTTCATTTTTGTCCCTCCATGTAACCATACAAGCGTACAATTATATTATACCACTCTCCGTGCGCCATGGAGTGAAGCGTTTGTTAACAAAAAATTAAAAAACTCTAAGGAAAAATCCTTAGAGTTTTTGCGTTTATGGTGTTTACAGCGCGGCACCGAGCGCCTTGCACTTTGCAAGCGCCTGAGCATCCGGCTCGCCGTTGCAGGTGACGCTTTCATGGACGAGGTTAATGCCGGCTGCGCGGCAGTCGTCCTCCCAGATCTGCATCCAGTCGCCGTCGCCCCAGCCGTAGGAGCCGAAAAGCGCGACCTTTTTGCCGGCAAGGTGGCTCTTTACGCCATCGAACATAGGCTCGAATTCCGATTCCTCAAGCGCCTCTGCGCCCATTGCCGGGCAGCCGAAGGCTATCGCGTCAAACTCGTCGGCCTTTGCCGCGGAGAACTCGGACGCGGTGAAAAGCTCCGCGCCGGCCGCTTCGGCGACTGCCTTTGCCATGGCCTCGGTGTTGCCGGTGCCGCTCCAGTATACAACTGCTTTTTTCATGTTTAAATTCGTCCTTTCACTGTATGATCTCATCGAGAGCCTTGCCGCGGCTGCGGTGGGTGCAGCTCTCGAAGCTTTCAAACTTTTTTCTTGCCGCGTCAACGTCGCCGTAGACCTTCCAGCAGCCGATGAGCTTGAAGCCGGAGGCGCGGTTTTCGATGAAGCCGCGCACGTCCTCGGGCGGATAGCCGAGAAACAGGCCGACCTCGTGGGGAAAATCGGCGTTGTTTCTGAGCCTGCCTATGAGGCAGCTCAGGCAGCTTTCGGCGCGGCTGCATTTGCCGTAGCCGCACTCGCGCAGGATATCCTGCGCCGCGCTGTCGGCAAGGTCGCGCCGCAGCGCCTCGGGACGATAGAGATATAAAAGCACGCGGCTTTGCATGTACCGCATGGGCACGATGCGCAGTCCCCTCGGAACGAGCACGGCGTTGAGCCGCCGCAGCTCGGCCGTGACTTCTTCGCGGCTTTCGTACTCGGCGGAAAACATATTCGCGGTTTTAAGCCCCGCAAGCGTCGGCGCGCACTGCGAAACTACCAATTCGTCGCTCATTTTATCCTCCACATCACAAAGCCCCGGCTTTGTGATGTCTCGTCAAAAAGTCCGTAATTCTACACTATATCCTATCGTTTTACTGTGTATTTATTATGCCATAAAAAACGGAGCCTTATCCGCTCCAAAAGGAATGAACAAGGCTCCAAACAGACATATTTGATTTTGCTCTTTTCTGCTCCATTTTCAACGCAGCACGAACGGAAAAGCACGTCACCCGTGGCGATGGATTTTGCATTCAGGCAAGGCAAACCCCGATGGGAATACTTTGTGTATCTCCGAGAGCTTCAACGCAGTACCAGCACAAAAGACGCGTCACCCGTGGCTGTGGATTTTGCGTTCAGGCAAGGCAAACCCCGATGGGAATACTTTGTGTATTTCCAAGGGGTTTAACGATGCCTGGGCGGAAAAGACACGTCACGGAAGCAGGTTGCGCATGCTGCGAAGCCCTATTCCCAATGTGGAGATGTTGTGCAGAAGGGCCGAGGTCGAGGGTGGAAGAACGCCGGCGACGCCGAGGACGATGAGTCCGGTGTTGAAGGAAATGATGAAGCGATAGTTTGCGTGGATGCGCTGCATGAGGCCGTCGGAAATGCGCTTGAGGGTGACGAGGCTCTCAAGATCGTCAGAGCAGATGGTGACGTCGGCGATCTCGCGCGCGATGGCCGCGCCGTCGGACATTGCAATGCCTGCGTCGGCCTCGCTGAGCGCCGGCGAATCGTTCACACCGTCGCCGATCATGATGACCTTGCGGCCCTTTTCGTGCTCGGCGCGGATGAACGCGGCCTTGTCCTCGGGCAGCACCTCGGCGTAGTATTCGTCAACGCCGGCATATTTTGCAACGGCAGCCGCGGTGCGCTCGCTGTCGCCGGTCATCATGACGAGCTTGTCAAGACCCAGCGCGCGCAGGGAATCCATAACGCCGCGCACCTCGCTGCGCAGAGGATCGGCGATGCAGATGACCGCCGCGAGAGAGCCGCTTATGGCAAGGTAAAGGTGCGAATACTGCGTGGGGAGCGAGGCAAATTTATCCCGCTCATCATCCGGTACGGTGCAGCCCTCGTCCTCGAAAACGAAGTGGTGGCTGCCGAGGACGACCTTTTGACCGTCAACGGTGCTGTGGATGCCGTGGGCAACGACGTATTCGACCTTGGAGTGGCGCTCGTCGTGGTTCAGGCCGCGGCGGATCGCTTCGTTTACGACGGCGTTTGCTATCGAGTGCGGATAGTGCTCCTCAAGGCAGGCGGCGAGGCAGAGCATCTCGTTCTGCTCGTGTCCGCCGAAGGTTATGATATCGGCGACCTCGGGGCTTGCGTGGGTGAGCGTGCCGGTTTTGTCGAAAACGACGGTGTCGGCCTTGGCGATGGCCTCAAGGAACTTGCCGCCCTTGACGGAGATGCCGTTTGCGCCGCTCTCGCGCATGGCCGAAAGCACCGCTATCGGCATGGAAAGCTTCAGCGCGCAGGAGAAATCGACCATGAGTATGGCAAGCGCCTTGGTCGGGTTGCGCGTTATCAGCCATGTCAGCGCCGTTGCGCCGAGGCTGTACGGCACGAGCCTGTCGGCAAGGTGATACGCCTGCGACTCGGTGTCGCTCTTGAGCTTTTCCGAGTCCTCGATCATGTGGACGATCCTGTCGTAGCGGCCGCTGCCGAGGCTTTTTTCGACCCTTATGACGCACTCGCCCTCTTCGACGACCGTTCCGCCGTAGACATAGCTGCCGACCTCCTTGCGAACGGGCATGCTCTCGCCGGTCATGGACGACTGGTTCCCCGCCGCCGAGCCGGAAACGAGCTTGCCGTCAAGCGGTATCATGCTGCCCATGCGCACGATGATATCGTCGCCGACATTGACGTCGGAGATGCTTTTAAGCTCCTCGGTATCGCCAAGCTTGACCCACACCTTGTCAACGTTCAGGCTCATGGTGCGCGCAAGATCGTCAACGGACTTCTTGTGCGTCCACTCCTCGAGGATATCGCCGATCTTGAGCATGAACATTATAGACGACGCGGTGTCGGTATCGCCGCGCAGGACGGAAACGGTTATGGCCGTTGCGTCGAGAACGGCAACGTCGAGCCGCTTATGCCACAGCGACTTTACGCCGCGCGCAAAATACCGCGAGCATTTCGCAGCGCAGATAGCCGCGCGCCACGGCACAGGCAGGAATGCCTGTTTAAGCACCCTGCGCAGCACGACGCCGGCGAGCTTATCCTGATATTCGCGGTTTAATTCGCGCCCGGTGGGCTTGGGTTCGGTTATGCCGCAGGTTTCAAACGAAAAGCCCGAAAGCGCCGAAACGACGGCTGCGCGGTCGGAGTATTCAACGACGACGTCGCAGTTGCGGTCGAACACCTTGACGCTTTTGACTCCGGCGACAGCGCCGAGATATTCCTCAACGATGTCGGCCTGCTTTAGGCTCATGCGCGGCATGAAAAGACGCACGCGCATTCTGCCGTCAATTTCGCTGAGAATTCTGCATTTCATTACTCTGCCTCGGTCGCTTCGATGACTGCCGCTGCCTCTTCCTCTGCGCGGCGGGCGTTGATGCTCTTTGCTCCGGCGTAGATATCCTCGCAGTCGCAGCGGATATCGTCGGCGGTCTGCATTACGCAGTCCTTTGCGCGAAGAACGGCGGCGGTGACGTGGGTATAAAGCGTTTTTGCGTCGCGGCTTCTGAGGATCTTGATGCCGGCGGTGCCGAACAGCACGCCGCAGCCGAACATTTTTGCGGTGTCTTCAATGTGGAACTTCATGATTTTCAGTCTCCTTTTATCTATTTTGCAGCTCACCCGGCGTTGCGGTACTCGGTCGGGCTCATGCCGACGGTATCGCGGAACGCCTTGGCAAACTTGCTGCCGTTATCATAGCCGTAGCGCCCGGCTATCTCCATGATGCTCATTTCCGAGCGGCGGAGATCGGCCGCTGCGCACTGCATTTTCTGTGCGCGGATGTAGGAATAAACGGACTCGCCGTAAACCGCGCGGAAGCAGGACTTCAGCGCCGACTGCGACATGTGGAAGCTGTTTGACAGCTCCTCGAGCGTTATGCGCCTGTCCATATTCGCGGAAAGATACGCGCCGATGCGCTTTGCAAGCTCGACCTGAGTGTTGGATATCCTGCGCTCGGCAAGGGCGGAGCTGTCCAACTCCATTGCGCTCAAAAACAGCAGAAGCTCAAGGATCTTGACCTTGAAATAGCCCTTGCGGATGCTCTCGGGCACGCTGTAAAGCTCAGAGAAGATGTGCTCGATCGCCTGCGACGAGCGCGCAACGAAGCACTGCCCCTGCGGACAGAATTTTTCGCGCAGCGCATCCGGCTGAACGTTGACGTCGGCCAAAAAGCAGGACAGGCAGCGCGGCGCGTCCTTGCCGTTTATGCGTATCGTCACGCCCTCGTAGCTCCCGGTCGGGAAGCTTGAATGGGATATCGCCCCGTCGGAAAGGCTTATGGACAGGTCGCCCGGCGCGAGGTAGAAAAAGTCCGCGCCGATCCTGCACTCCATGCGCCCCGAGCGGCAGTGGTGGATCTCGAGCAGCGCCTTGCCCTCCTCGGGGCGGAAGTCGTGCTCACAAAGGCTTATGTCGTTGTAGATAAGCTCGATGCCGGGGAAAACGTTGTAGCTTGTAACGCGGTAGCTGCCCTCGGCGCCGGAGTATGCCTCAGTTTTGCTTTGCATCGTGGATATCCGCTTTCATCAGAGTGTAAACGCCAAGATCGTTTATCGTCTTGCGCAGGGTGTCCTCATCGACGGGGGCTTTCATGAGAACATCCACCCGGCCGGCGCCGGAGCTTGCCTTTGCCCACACGCCGTCGATGGCATTGAGTGCGTTTTCAACGCGCGTTTCGCAGGCCGCGCACATCATGCCGTCAACGGTGAGGGTCGCAGCGTAGGGATAGTGCGCCTTGTTTTTATCCGCTACCTTCACCTTTTTGGCCGTATCGCCGCCCGCTCCGCAGCAGCCGGCTGCGAGCTTTTTTGCGTAGCTTTTGATCACAAGCACGGCAAAAGCTATGAGAATAATACCGAAAATAACGTATTGCATAAATATCACTCCATATTCTTCAGTGCCTGCGCCAAGGGGATCCTTCCAAGGCGTTTTGTTTGTATGAGATGCACGACGAAATATGTCGCAGCGCCCAGGCCGAGCATCTCCGGCCATATCCACGGTGCGATATAGAACGTGAGCCAGCCGCTCATTTCGTGCATGTAGTAGTAAAACAGCCATTTCATGACGAGCGCCGAGATCGGGATCGTCACGATGAGCGACACGCCGACGGCGATGGCCGTTGCCGAGTTATAAAGCGAGCTTATCTCGCGCCGCGTGTAGCCGAGGATCTTGAGCATGGATATGCTCTGCGCGTTTTTCTCGATTATCATTTTCGAGAGCAGATACACCAAAAGCATATACAGCGCAAGCGAAAATCCGCACATGAGGGGGAACATGAGTCCCATAGAATCGGTCAGCTGATCGGCGATAACGGTGAGATCGTGCTCGGTTATGACGGTGGACACGGCCTCGGGGTCGAGGTCTGTGAGCCTTTCGTTTGAAAAATAGCCGTTAAAAAAGCGCAGATCGAGGTCAAAGGTCTCGTTAAAGCTCGTTTTGTCCATGAAAACGGCAAGCCCGGCGGCGTAGTCGGCGGCGCCGAATACGTTGAAGGAATACTCCTTATCGCCGTATTTTTCGTGCAGCGTTATCTTATCGCCGACGGAAAGGCCGTACTTTTCCAAAAAGCCCTCGGATACGAGGATGTTTTCGCTGCTCGCCGGGAGATAGGAAAAACCGGCGTATTTTGAGTCTGCCTTTATGCCGTAAACGCTGATCTCCTCATTGTCGCCGTATTCAAGCGAGGCAAGGCAGAACGGCTCTGCGCTTTCGTTTTCCGTCAGCGTCGGGGTCTTGAGGATATACTGATAGCCGGCAAGCTTTGTTTCGAGCACCTCTGTCTTGAAGTTATCCAGCACCGGCGGCATGATAAGGCCGAACAGCAGCAGGATGTTTGCAAACAGGATGCCGATAAACAGCGTTATGTAGGCGCTGCGGTTCTGCAAAATCACGCGCTTGCGGAAGCGCTCGGTTATGCCGCCGGCCTTGAGGCGCGGAACGAACTGCTTTTTTCGCACGCGCAGATCATGACGCAGAAAGCTCTGCACCGGCAGGCGCATCACGCGCCAAAGCACGAGGTAAACCGTCAGCGCGATGAGCACGCAGGGAACGAGCGTTGTTTTCACAAACGCCTCGGCGCTCCAGACGGTAACGTAGGTCGGAAGCGAATAGCTGTGGTAATACATCGCCGCGCACACGTTTTTAAACACCGTGTAGCCGAGCACGTTGCCGATCACCGCGGCAATGAGCGTGACGATAATTGGCATCGTCATGTAATGGCGGATAAGCTCGCCCCTTGTGTAGCCCGAGGCAAGCAGCGTTCCGACAGTGCCGGACTCCTGCTCGATCGTCGAGCGCGTGGTTATCGCAAACACAAAGCCGAGAATGACGATCACGACATACAGAAGAGTCGTCATCATTGCCTTATCGCCGCCCATATCCTCGCCGGTGAAGCTTATAGCCTGGTTTTCGTTTCTCTCGACGATATCGCTTATGCCGCAGTCGGCGGCGAGGATCTCGCCAAGCTCGTCGGACTTATCGCGGCACTGCTCATCGCTGAGCGTTTTGTCGTTATTGAGCCATGCGTAGCACAGGTGAATGTTTTCGTCAATTTCGTCGAAGGTCTCGGGCGTTACGACGGCAACGCAGAATTTATTTGCGTCGAGCATCATGTCGGTGTTGTTTTTAAACAGCGCCGAATAGTCCGACAGCGCGACCGCGCCCGTTATTTTAAGCCCGGCAAGCTCATCGCCGATCGCAAGGCCGTTATTTTCAAGATACAGCCTGTCGGCGGCTATCTCGCCCTTATTCTCGGGCAGGCGGCCCTCGAGCACGTCGGTCTTATTTACCTCGCTGCGGTTTTTGAAAATGCGCACGGTGTTTTCGTTATCGAGCGTTGCTTCCTTGTAAAAAAGCTCATGCACCGAAACCCCGGCAGCTTCAAGCTTTGCTTTCGTCTCGTCCGGCAGCTTATCCTCAAGGATGAAGTGGCCGCTTTCGATATCGTATTTTTCAAAGCTTTCGTCATATGCCCTGACCATGCTGCCGTCGGCGACGAGAAAGCCCGAGATAAACCCCGTTGTGAGCATCAAAAACAGAAACAGGGCAATGTATTTGCCGATATCCTGCCGCAGCTCGCGCAGCAGACGGCGACTTAGTGGATTTTTCAAGCGCCCGCGCCCCCTTACCAGTCGAGCTGCATTGCACTGAGCTTCTCGGCGTTTAGCTCATCCGAGCGTATCATACCGTCGCGCAGGCGGATAACGCGGTCGGCCATGCGCTTTATGGCGTCGTTATGCGTGACAAGGATAACGGTGTTGCCGTATTTTTTGTTCACGCGCTCGATGAGGTCTAGTATCTCCTTGGAGGTCTTGTAGTCAAGCGCACC
Source organism: Firmicutes bacterium CAG:24053_14 (assembly GCA_001916715.1). Lineage (GTDB taxonomy): Bacteria > Bacillota > Clostridia > Oscillospirales > Oscillospiraceae > F23-B02. The sequence goes on along the minus strand of MNSZ01000062.1, from coordinate 22,027 downwards.
CGTCGGCTCGTCGCACAGCAGGATGTCGGGGTTTTTGATTATCGCCCTGCCGATGGCGGTGCGCTGCTGCTGGCCGCCGGAAAGCTGCGAGGGCACCTTGTCACGGTGCTCCCACAGGCCGAGCGTTTTGAGGATATCCTCCGTCGGCAGAGGCTTGTCGGCAAGATACGCGCCGACCTCGATGTTTTCCTTGACCGTCAGGTTCGGGATGAGGTTATACGACTGGAAAACATAGCCCAGGTGCTTGCGGCGATACAGCGAAAGCTCCCTTTGGCTCATCGCGGCGATCTTCTGTCCGCCGATGCCGATGCTGCCCGAGTCGGCCGTTTCGATGCCGCCGATTATATTCAGAAGCGTCGATTTGCCGGAGCCTGACGGTCCCAGCAAGACGCATATATGTCCTTTTTCAATGCCGCAGCTTATGCCGCGAAGTACCTCGCAGCGGCTGTCTCCGCTGCCGAAGGATTTATGAAGATCACGGATCTCAAGATACATTAAGTGTCCCTTCCGCGCCGCATCGGGCGCACAGCTCCTCGAGCACCTGCTCGTCAAGCTCCGCCACAAGGGCGCATGCTGCATTTTTTATGTCTGCCGCAGGCGGCAGGGTGCGCGCGAGAGTCGCGGCAACGGCGCTGTAATAGCGCCTGTACTTCTGCGTAAGCTCAACTCCGTAGCCTGTCAGGTGCGCTATGCCAAGCTCATCCTTCGTCAGGATCTCGGCGTCTTTTAAATTGTTGAGCATCGTGTGCGCGCTCGGTTTTTTGATGTTGAGATATCGCGCAACGTCGGTCGTCCGTATTCCGCCGGCGCCCTTGAGCGCATCGAGGGCGAGAAGATATCGGATCACCGAGGCGGAAACCGCAAGCTTGGGGTTAGTCATTGCTTACTCCTGTTTGTAAAACCGGGAGGTGCAGAAGGGAATCACTGCACCTCCCGTCAGAATTTTAGGTGTTCTGATGCTTCAGGTTTTTAACATCCCTGAGGGCGCTGCCGCCGCAGCCCGAGCCGCCGTGGCATTTTCCTGCCATGGCGCAGGCTCCGCAGCCGCCGCATTTTGCGCCGCAGGAGGATATGCCTGCCTTCTTATCCCTGACGATCGACCGGATTATGAGCGCCACGATGACGATAAGTCCGGCGGTTATCAGTATAGTTCCGATATTTTCAGCCAACCATTCCAGCATTGCTTATTCCTCCTTTGAAAATTATTCGTTAAGTTATGTTGCGTTGCTTATTTTACAGCTGCGGTCGCTTCCTTGGTGTTGAGGGTCTCAGCTTCCTTGTAGGGACGGAAGAGCATGTAGATCATAAGTGCCAGGATCGCGACTGCGAAGATCAGGCCGATGACGTTGGTCTTGCCGACGAAAACGCTGCCGAACTGATTGATCATCAGGGCGATGCAGTAAGCAAAGCCGCACTGATAGCCGATGGCAAACCAGGTCCAGCCACGGTTGTTCATCTCGCGCTTGATAGCGCCGATCGCTGCAAAGCAGGGAGCGCACAGGAGGTTGAACACCAGGAAGGAGTATGCGGTTATGCCGGTGAAGGCTGCCGCGATGTTCTGGTAAACGGTGCCGTCGCCGCCGCCGTAGAGGATGCCGAGAGTGCCGACGATGTTCTCCTTTGCGACAAGGCCAGTGATGGATGCGACGGTTGCCTGCCAGTTGCCCCAGCCGAGCGGGCTGAAGATCCAGGCGATCGCGTTGCCGATCTTTGCGAGGATGGAGGAGTCGATCTGATCCTCGGTGAGCATCTGGAACGTGCCGTCAACCCAGCCGAAGTAGGTGGTGAACCATACGAAGATGGTCGAGAGCAGGATGATGGTGCCTGCCTTCTTGATGAAGGACCAGCCGCGCTCCCACATGGAGCGGAGAACGTTGCCGAGGGTGGGCATGTGGTATGCCGGAAGCTCCATAACGAAGGGAGCGGGGTCGCCTGCAAAGCGCTTTGTCTTCTTGAGCATGATGCCCGAGCAGATGATAGCCGCCATGCCGATGAAGTATGCGGAGGTGGATACCCATGCGCTGCCGCCGAACAGTGCGCCGGCGATCATTGCAATGAACGGAACCTTTGCGCCGCAGGGGATGAAGGTCGTGGTCATGATCGTCATGCGGCGGTCACGCTCGTTTTCGATGGTACGGGAAGCCATGACACCCGGAACGCCGCAGCCGACGCCGATGAGCATGGGGATGAAGCTCTTGCCGGAGAGGCCGAACTTGCGGAACACACGGTCAAGAACGAAGGCGATACGCGCCATGTAGCCGCAGGCCTCGAGGAAGGCGAGCATGAGGAACAGGACGAGCATCTGGGGAACGAAGCCGAGGACCGCGCCGACACCGGCTACGATACCGTCGTTGATAAGGCCGCTGAGCCAGGGGGCCGCGTTTGCAGCGTCAAGGCCGTTGCCGACGAGAACGGGGATGCCCGGTACCCATACGCCGTAATCAGCAGGATCGGGAGCGTCAAAGCCGTTTTCCTCGAGGTAGGCAACTGCATCAACATAGGTCATCTGGACAACGTCGTCCATCTTGTCAGCGCCTTCGGGAAGTGCGTCATAATAAGCAGTCATGGTGTTGATTGCGAGGGTCTCTTCATCCTCGACGTCAACGGTTGCGGTCTTGTCGGTGGTCTGGAGAGCCTTCATATCGGCAAGCAGTGCGTCTGCGTCGAAGTCGTCTGCTTCAACGTCAACATCCTCGCCGAGGAACGCGCTGACTGCCTGGATAGCTGCGGTGTATTCGTCGTTTGTGTCGTTATAGTCGGCAGAGCCGATGCCCAGCAGGTGCCAGCCGTCGCCGAACACGCCGTCGTTTGCCCAGTCGGTTGCAGGTGCGCCGACGGCAACCATTGCGACCCAGTAGACAAAGAACATGACTACCGCGAAGATCGGCAGGCCCAGCCAACGGTTGGTGACGATCTTATCTATCTTGTCGGAAGCGGTGAGCTTGCCGGCGTTTTTCTTCTTGTAGCATGCCTTGATGATGGATGCTATGTAGAGGTAGCGCTCGTTGGTGATGATGCTCTCGGCATCGTCGTCAAGCTCATCCTCGGCGGCCTTGATATCCGCGTCGATGTGCTGCATGATCTCGGGCTTGATGGCGAGCTTTGCAAGCACCTTGTCATCGTGCTCGAAGATCTTGATGGCGTACCAGCGCTGCTGCTCTTCGGGCAGCTCGTGCAGGACGGCCTCCTCGATGTGAGCGATTGCGTGCTCGACAACGCCGGAAAACGAGTGCATGGGGATGGTCTTGCCGTTTTTCGCGGCATCGACCGCAGCCGCAGCGGCCTCGGAAACGCCGTCGCCCTTGAGCGCGGAGATCTCCATGACCTTGCAGCCGAGCTGACGGGACAGCTCCTTGATGTTTATAACGTCGCCGTTCTTGCGCACGATATCCATCATGTTGACCGCAACGACAACGGGGATGCCAAGCTCGGTGAGCTGAGTGGTCAGATAAAGGTTACGCTCGAGGTTGGTGCCGTCGATGATGTTGAGTATCGCATCGGGGCGCTCGCCGAGCAGGAAGTTACGCGCGACGACCTCCTCAAGGGTGTACGGGGAAAGCGAGTAGATACCCGGAAGGTCAACGACCGTTACGCCGTCAAACTTCTTGAGCTTGCCTTCTTTTTTCTCAACGGTGACGCCGGGCCAGTTGCCGACGAACTGGTTCGAGCCGGTCAGCGCGTTGAACAGTGTGGTCTTACCACAGTTCGGGTTGCCAGCAAGGGCAATTTTGATGTTCTTTTCCATTATTCCACCTCGATCTTTTCTGCATCTGCCTTGCGCAGAGAAAGCTCATAGCCGCGGACGGTGAGCTCAATGGGATCGCCCAGGGGAGCGACCTTGCGGACATAGACCTCGGCGCCTTTGGTAATTCCCATGTCCATGATGCGGCGCTTTATCGCGCCCTCGCCATGGAGCTTCTTGACGGTCACGGTCTCGCCGATCTTAACGTCTCTCAGAGTCTTCATGTTTCTGCTCCTCACACATATATTTTCTGAGCCATTTCCGCGCTTATTGCGATCCTGGCTTCTTTTACCTTGACGATGACATTCTCGCCAACGGCAGTTAAGACTTTTACATCGCCCCCGACAACAAAGCCGAGGTTTTCGAGGTGCTTCTTCACCTCAGGCTTGCCGGCGATACGCTGGATGGTGTTATCCTCGCCGACTGCCGCTAATGTTAAAGGCATCATTCTATATCCTTTCTCCTTTTTGATTAGCGCCTGCTAACCGTGGGGCCAAACTAAAGTTAGCTCTCGCTAACTGCCATGAATAATAGCACTTATTTTGCCATTGTCAAGCCCCTGTCACAAGGTTTGGTGACTTGCACAATTAGTTAGCGTTTGCTAACCGTCAAAATTGTGCATAATATCCCACTCGTCTTGTAGGGATTAAGTCTTTCCTTGAATTTATTTAAGTGTTGTGCTATATTTTATATTGTATTATTGTAAGCATTGGAGAAGATCAAATGAATTTGCAGGAATCGGGCGAAATGTATCTTGAAACGATCTACGTTTTGTCCCAAAAATATAAGGATGTGCGCGCGATAGACGTCGGCGAGTACATGGGCTATTCCAAGCCGAGCGTCAGCCGTGCGGTCGGGCTGCTCAAAAACGGCGGCTATCTTGTTTCCGACGAGATGGGGCATCTGAGCCTCACAGAGGCCGGCGTCGAGGTCGCCGCGAAGATATACGAGCGCCACACACTGCTGACCCGATATCTCGAGCTGCTCGGCGTCAACGCCGAAACTGCGGCCGAGGATGCGTGCAAAATGGAGCACATTATAAGCGACGAGTCGTTCCACGCAATAAAGGAGCATGTCTCGGCAATGGAAAAAATGCGCCCGGCGGAGTAACTTCGCCCGTTTGGAGCAGGAGAGAGCCGTTTTGGAGCTGAAATCCTATCGCGGAAGTAGTAAATTAAAATCACAAAAAGCCTCCATCAATTATGTGATAAGCCCCCGGCGGCGGTTCAGGACGCCATCGGGAAAAAATCAACACAGTGCGAGCTTTTGTTCACATCTACACCTCTCTTCTTTAATTATGGAAAAAACACGAACGACTATGGTCGTTCGTGTTTTTTTAGTGGCGCATTGGGGCACCTACGGATACGGTTATTGCGGTAGCCCGGTGTCGAGGGTGCGTGCAAAACCATGGCTGCCTCGCACAACGTGAATGCGGCAAAGGCTTTTGTTGCCCGGTTCGAGGGCGCGGAGAAAACTGTGGCTGCCTCGCGCAACGTAAGTGCGTTGCTGAATTTTAGGACGCACCGCCCTTTGCCTTCCCCTGCGGAGCTTGAGGGGAAGGTGTCACCTTTGAGGCGTTTTTACATTGTACCGATACATTTATTGCGGTGTCACGACCGGAAACTGCCGACGAAACCGGTATATGCGGAACGGATAAATCCTGTAGCGCCTACGGCGCGGATATAATTACACCTCATCTGCCGCAAGCGGCATCTTCCCCTCAAGCTCCGCAAGGGGAAGACAATTGGGTGCGGTGCAAAATTCAGCAGCGCACTTATGTAGCGCGGCAGTTTCCCGGTTTTGTCGGCAGTCTCGAACCGGGCTACCAGAGATAAATGTATCGGTAGCTGCGTCAATGCGCCTCTAAAAAAGCGGATTTATCCGTTCCGTTTTTTACAGGATGCGCAGAAGCTCATCATATGTGCAGTTATAGATGTCCTTCAGCTCATCGAGGACGGAAATTCGGACGTTAAGCTCGCCCGACTCGTACTTTGCGTAGGTCGTGCGGCCAATGTCGCAGCCGCGCCGCTGAAGCTCGGCGCACAGCTTCTCCTGCGACAGGCCGTTAGCACAGCGCAATCTACGCAAATTCTCTCCGATGTTGCGGTCGCGCCGCAGTTTTTGTTCCATCACATATCCCCCGATCCAGTGGCTTTTGACCAATATTGGTTGCAACTGAACAGAGTTTATGCTAAACTGTAAGCAAATATTGACCGCTATACTGGTCAATTAATGTGAGGGGATGACTTTTTTGGCAGATTACAAGATGATGTATTGCCGACTGTGTCGGGCAGCCGACGATGCTGTCAGCATGATCGAGGACGATGCGCAGAATGCCGAAGCTGCGGCTGCACTGCTGCGTGAGGCTTTGCTCGATGCCGAGGAGCTGTTTTTAGAGGCGAATTGACGAGCCGCCTTTTGCCTTCCCCTTGCGGAGCTTGAGGGGAAGGTGTCACCTTGGTGACGGATGAAGGCGTTTTTACATTGTACCGATACATTTATTGCGGTGTCACGACCGGAAACTGCCGACGAAACCGGTATATGCGGAACGGATAAATCCGTTCCCTACAAGGTGCGGAGCAAAACTCAGCGGCGCACTACCGGGTTGCGTGGCAGATACGGTTTCCTCCATTGTTCCGAACCGGGCAACCAGAGATAACCGTATCCGTAGCTGCGTCAATGCGCTACTAAAAAAGCGGAGGGGTAGTAGTGGGCGAGGATCTCGCGGTAGTCGGAGCCAGAGCGCGCCATGGCGTTCGCGCCGTACTGGCTCATGCCGACGCCGTGGCCGTAGCCGTGGACGGTGAAGGTGAAGCAGCCGTCGGCGTGGGTAAGCTCAAAATCGGTCGAGCGCAGCTTGAACAGCGAGCGCAGCTCGCTGCCGGTGAACGAAGCGCCGCCGATAACAATGCTCGCAACGCGGCCGGACGCCGTGCGAGTCGTCTCGCCGAGCCAGGAGTCTGCGTCGCCGGTCATGTCCGCCTCGGGCTTGAGATATAGTATCGTGTCGCGAAAATCAAGGTCGGAGTTCACGACGGTGCTTTGGAAATTCGGCACGGAGTCGCCGGTCTCGGGCGAGGAAACGCTTTTCAGATACGGCACATCCGACCAGATCGCGCCTGCGTCCTCGGTCGCGCCGTCGGAGGATGAGTGGAACGCCGCGAGCGCGGGCTTTCCGTCATAGCTGAGGTACTCGCCGTCGGTCGCCCTGACCGCAGCGCTTATCTTTTCGCTGTACTGTGCGTACTTGTCCCCCCAGCTTGCTTTTAATTGCTCGGGGGTGAGATATGCCTGACAGCAGGCGGAGTCGGCGCAGATATCCGCGCCCTCGTGCTTGGGCGAGGCAAGCGCACGCTGAAGATAGCTGCGCGCCGCGACAGACTGCGCCTTGAGCGCCTCCGGCTCGAACGACACGGGCATCTCGGCAGCGACAACGCCCGTGAGATAGTCGAAAACGCCGATCTCGACGACAGTATCTCCCGAGAGCAGGCGTATGCTCCGGCTTTCGTCGGGCTCGAGCTTTTCGGCAGCCTTGTCCGGCACGGAGGACGGCTGCGGCACTGTTTCCTGAACGGGAAAAAGCCGCGGCAAGGCCATGACGACAAGCGTCATGAAAAGCGCGGCGCAGACTATTCTTTTCATCCGGCATCACCCTTTCATCTTGACTGTTTGAGAAAATGAGTATAAAATCAATCTGATACAAATTTATTCTAACAGGATTGATACTATGCTTAAAAACAACAACAAGGCCAACGACGCACTGATAATGCTGTGCTATACCTGTGCGTTCGGCGCGTTCGGCGCGTTTTTCCGATGGCTGCAAATGCAGGTCGCACGCGACACGGAAACGGGCATGATAAACCCCAGCATCCTCAACATTCTGCTGCCGCTTTTGATCCTCGCCGCCGCCGTTGTGCTGTGGCTGCGGACAAGGAAGCTCACAGACGATCAGACCGTGTTCCCGACCGGGATGAGCGAGGCGCTGCGCGGCCTTTCCATACTATACATAATATTCGCTTGGATCATCGCGGCGCTCGCCGTGCTCGGCGGCATCATGACCATTGTCGAGACATCGCTTGACAGTCTGCGCACGATGTATGTCCTTGTCGCAGTTCTGGGCATGCTCAGCGGCCTGAGCTTTCCGCTCATCTGCAGCGCCTCGCGGAGTCACTATTCGCCGAGCCTTGTGAGCATTTTCATGGCGCTGCCCATCCTGATGTACTGCGTGTGGCTCATAGCAAGCTACCGGTCAAACGCAAACAACCCCAACGTCTGGATGTTCGCGATCGAGATCCTCGCTATCTGCTGCGCGATACTTGCGCTGTTCTATGTCGCAGGCTACGCTTTCGGCAGACCCGATCCGCGCAAGGCCTGCTATCTGAGCCTCTTGGGCGAATTCATGTGCATAACAACGCTGGCCGACAGCCGCCATATGGGACTTGAGCTTATTATTCTCGCAACGGTCGGTATGCTGCTGATGTACAGCTGGCTTATAATCAAAAACCGCTGTGCAAAGGAAGACCTTCCGCCGGAAACCGAAAAGATCGCATCTCCCGAGCCGGAGACCAAATCCGACGACGAGGCCGAGGACACGGTAATCGAGCCGAGCCCCGATGAGGCCGCTCCCGAGCCGACCATTGAGGCGCCCGTCCGAAAGGCTAAACCGCAATCGGCGGATGACGAGGTCGAGGAGATCATTAAGGAATACAACAAAGAATAGAATTCAACTAAGCAGGTATTAAAAATTTTAATACCTGCTTTCAGCGTGTCAAAAAAGTCTTTGACTTTTTTGCACGCTTCAAAAACGCCACATTTTTTGTGAAAACAGGTTTTCACGAAAAATCTGCCTGATAAATCAGGCGTTTTTGATGGCTATTAATCCAATTTCGAGTGGGGCCTTTGCCCCCTCGAGCTCCCCTGCTGCTCTATTATCTTTCTTTTGCACATAGTTTTTCGACAGCCTGTAAGCGGGTATTAAAAATTTTAATACCCGCTTTAATTATAGTATCGCTTATAAGGTGAAAATCGCGTTAATTTTATAACAAATTTCTTGACAAAAGCGGATACTTTTGTATAATTATTTTTGGCTAAATAGAAGTATAATCGGAGGATCACCCCCATGAGAGGAATGGAGACCGGCAAAACCAGGATAAGGCACGAGGTTTTCACTGAAATCGCGCGCATGGCATACGAGGGAGGAGACTACGCGCAGAGGCTTGAAGAGCTTCCGTACAAGATCTGTCCGGGCGACCCGGATGAGATCGGCCCATTCAGAAACAATCTGCTCATCGAGCGTGCCGTTGTCGGCGAAAGGCTGCGCCTTGCAATGGGTCTGCCGATGCGCAAGCTCGGCGTGCACAACAACATTTCCGACAGCGTCGAGGAGACCGTCATTGCCGAGAAATATTACGAGCCGCCGCTTATAAACGTCATCAAATTTGCATGTAACCGCTGCCCGGATAACATCATCAAGGTCACAAACGGCTGCCAGGGCTGTATCGAGCACCCCTGCATCGAGATCTGCCCCAAAAAGGCCATCAGCAAGGTCAACGGCCACGCGCATATCGACACCGACAAGTGCGTGCGCTGCGGCAGATGTATGGACGCGTGCTCATTCTCGGCGATCATCCGTCAGGAGCGCCCATGCAAGAAGGCCTGCGGCATTGCGGCCATCGGCAAGGACGAGCTCGGCCGCGCGGCGATAGATTATAAAAAATGCACCTCCTGCGGACAGTGCCTTGTAAACTGCCCGTTCGGTGCGATAAGCGATAAAAGCCAAATCTTCCAGACCATCATGGCAATAAAAAGCGGCGTGCCCGTCTATGTTGTGCTCGCGCCGGCCTTCGTCGGCCAGTTCGGCCCGGATGCTACACCCGAAAAGATGACCGCATCCTTCAAGCGCCTGGGCTTCACCGACGTTTACGAGGCCGCCATCGGCGCGGATCTGTGCGTCATCGAGGAGGCCGCCGACTTCCTTGAGGAGGTCCCGTCCAAGCACCGCTTCATGGTCACCTCCTGCTGTCCCTCGTGGAGCGACATGGTCAAAAAAATGTTCCCCGACATGGCCGAGAACATATCCGTCGCGATGACGCCCATGGTGCTCACCGCGCGCTTTGTAAAGAAAACTCACCCAGGCTGCAAGGTCGTTTTCGTCGGCCCCTGCGACGCGAAGAAGCTCGAGGCCAGCCGCCGCACCGTGCGCAGCGATGTTGACTTCGTCCTCACCTTTGAGGAGGTGCTCGGCATGTTCGCCGCCAAGGGCGTGGACAAGGAGTGCATCCCGGCCGAGGAGGCGCAGACGCTCTCCCAGGCAGGCTCGGACGCGCGCAAGTTCGCCGTTTCCGGCGGCGTTGCGCAGGCGGTCATCAACGCTATCAAGTCCATCGACCCGACGCGCGAGGTCAAGATCGCAAAGGCCACCGGCCTGCACGAGTGCCGCAAGCTGCTGATGATGGCCCGCGACGGCAAGTACGACGGCTACCTTCTCGAGGGTATGGCGTGCCCCGGCGGCTGCGTCGCCGGCGCCGGCACGCTCCAGCCGATCGACAAGTCCACTCGCGCGGTCGCAAAATTCGCCGACTGCGCCGAGTACAGCTGCGCTTACGATACGCAGTATAAGGACTTCCTACCTCTCATCGAAGAAAAGACTGTTTAGTGGCGAATTGACGCAGCTACCGATACATATATCTCCGGTTGCCCGGTTCGGAACAATGAAGGAAACCGTGGGTGCTACGCGTAACATAAGTGCGCTGCTGAGTTTTGCGGTGGCCCGGTTCGGGACTGCGGAGGAAACCGTAGGTGCTACGCGTAACATGAGTGCGCTGCTGAGTTTTGCGGCAGCCCGGTTCGGGACTGCGGAGGAAACCGTAGGTGCTACGCAACCCGGTAGTCCAAGGTATGTTTTGCGGCAGCCCGGTTCGCGGGCGCAGTGGAAACCGTAGCGTTTCGCGTAACATGAATGCGGTATAGGGTCTTGTTACCCTGTATTAAAGGAGCAGGTAAAATAAAAACTGCATCGCACTGTTGTAGTGCGATGCAGTTTTTTAGATAAGTTTGTTTAGTATGGAGACAACAGAGGAATACGCTTTCACGCAAACTCCTCTTTCAGAATCTCCGCAAACTCCTCGATATAATACCCGGAATTGTCCTTCTTCCAGAATACGCAGTAGGTCTTGGTCACCGGTTCGCCTCTTCTCACCAGCGGGATACGCTTCACGGCGGAATCAAACCACATCTGCTCTCCGATCACGTCCACCGGCAGATAGCCCTGTCCGGTGATGATCATCAGCCGCGCTTCTTGCAGAGAATCCGCAAACCGGTAATCACCGTGCAGACCAAGACCTTGGGATATTTTTCGGAAAACCTTGCAATGGCCTCCGAAAATTCGCCGCCGTGGTAGCCCTTATAGCAGCCCAGACGAAACGTGTAGCTGTCATCCGCATCCAGCCGCTTTGTCTCGCGGATAAGCTGCTCCAGATCACTGCGGATGATAATGCTCTTGCGGTAAAAGTGCTCCCCGGCAGGCGTGAGACTAATTGATTGAAAAGCAGCAGAAAACTATAATAGAGGCAAGAAAATCAAGAAGGACATCATCAAGGCTGACAGTACCATGTTGAAATTCTGGATTTTCACGCAGGTGCTTATCACCATCGTTCTCTGTCAGAGGACTGCTCATTTATACTAAGCTGCCGGAATGAACAAGAAATAAATAAGATGCATAAAGCCCACTGGCGTATTGAGTTAATACTCGGTATACCGGTGGACATTTTTTGCAGTTTTTCCACGGTTATTGGAACACGAGAACACGTTGGAACACCAAATTCCCATCTCACTATATAATACATACTTTTATATATCCTAAATTTTTGAGAAATCATACAGTGTAATAGCTTTTTTCGTGTTCCGAATTTGGATGTCATAACGATGGGGTGAATTCTTCGGCAGTGAGTGAGGGAGATACAGCAAAGAGCTTCCCTCGGAAGGAGCCGAAGGGTTATGACATACAATCAGAGAGAACAGATTAAAAAGCTGCGTGCTGCCGGGAATGGTTATGGGGAGATCGCCCAGACGCCTGGCATATCAGCAAATACGGTAAAGTCCTTCTGCCGCAGGAATGCTATTACATAGTCTCTGCTGCTTTTTTGCACGACATTCATGCACACCAGGAGGCAGAAAACAGCAGTAAAAAAGCTCCCTCAAAAAGCCAAGATTTGGAGCAAAAGTTCCTCCCACGTGTTCACCGACAGGCTTTTCATGCTTTTTCCGTGGCTTTGGAGACGGGTGCTTGCGTTTCTTTTCCATACGCTTTTGTGACCTTACGGGTTTCTCTTTTGGCTTTTTCTGACCACCTTCCGCAGTCGGCAGGCTCTTCCCGCACTCCATGCAGAAAGAAGCGACGCCATCAGCAAGATCGGCGCCGCAATAGGGACAATATTTCATATTCAGCACTCCTTTGGGCAGTATTCGGCATTCATGCCGGGTTTCACGACCCATTGATGGACGATACGATTATACCACAGCGTCTTTTTCGTGTCATCGGCGCAAACCCTGCCATTTAGTCTGCCATTTCGTGAGACATTTTGTATTCCTCAATAGCCGGGAGCGGAAAAATCGTATATATTTATTTTGCGCAGCGGGGCTCATCTTCCCCGCCGCCGCAGCTTCTGTGCCTGCTTCCTTAAAGCGGAGTGCTTATTCCGGTGGAAATCAGATCTGCCACACGATATAATGAATTTACAAGCATACTTTGTGTGCAATACACGCAATGAACGGCGATTTTTGTTGTCTATATAGGTGAAAGGCCTTTACGCAGAGAGAAGGGAGGGCGCAATGAGAGACCATGAGATCATAGAATTGTACTGGGCGCGTAACGAGAGCGCGATTGCCGCCACCGCAGAAAAGTACGGGAGCTACTGCCACACGATTGCATATAACATACTGCGTAACAAAGAGGATGCGGAGGAATGTGCCAACGATACATACCTCGGCGCATGGAATTCAATTCCGCCGCAGCGTCCAAACCGTTTGTCGATCTACTTAGGGAAAATCACGCGCAACCTCGCTCTGAACCGTTATAAGCGGTATACTGCCGAAAAACGCGGACACGGACAAGTAGTCCTCGCGCTGTCTGAGCTGGAAGCCTGCGTTCCTTCGGAAACGACTGTGGAGCAGACCGTCGAAGAAAATGAGCTGGCTGCCGCCATTGACCGCTTCCTGTATGCAAAGCCCAAACTGAACCGTAACATTTTTGTCCGCAGATACTATCATCTCTACGCAATACGGGATATTGCGGACGCATACGGAATGAGCGAGAGCAAGGTGACGTCTTTGCTTTTCCGTATGAGAAACGAATTAAGACGATTTCTTGAAAAGGAGGGAATTATGCTATGAAAACCGAAGTTCTTCTTCGTTCGATCGGAAAGATCAATGACGAGCTCATTGCTGACGCGGAAAGCGAAGCAAATACCAAAAGAAAGCCCGGTTGGGCCAAGCTTGGAATCATGGTTGCCTGCCTTGCGCTGGTTCTCTGCACCGGCATCGCTGCAAATGCCATCCGAAGCAATGCGACAGCCGGCACCTTCACAATGGATGTCAACCCCAGCGTGGAATATACGATTGCCAAAAGCGGGATCGTTAAGAATGTCCGCTGCTTGAACAGCGATGCGGAAAATGCGCTCAGCGATGTTACGCTGGGAAAGCAGAGCGTCGAGACCGCTCTAACGCGCACGGTCGCCGCCTACGAAGCCTGCGGATATATGGAAAATGGCGAAGCGACTGTTCTGATCTCTTTTGATTCCCGTCTTGATGCGAATGCCGAACTAAAAGCCTCGCTCTCCGCGGAGATTCGGAAGGCCTTGGAGCAGACCGATGCCGTCGGCACATTGGTTTTCCACTCCGAACTGACGGAAAACGCTGAAGTGGCGAAGATCGCCGAGGAATTCCACGTTTCCCTTGGCCGCGCCGACTGGATCCTTACCGCAGCAAACAAAACCGGGCTGCCCACGGACGAGGTTGCCCGCATGTCGTTGGACGAGCTTCTCAAATTCCAAGATGCTTCCGGCATTGTTTCTGTCAGCGTATCGAAGTTCATCTCCTTGGAGGAAGCAAAGAAGATTGCACTGAAGGACGCGAAGCTTGATGAACTGACGCAGAAGATCGTGTTCACCCGAGAGGAGCTGAACCGCAATCAGGGCAAGCCCTGCTACCTGCTGGAGTTCTACACCGGGACGAATCAATATTTCTACCAAATCGACGCAAAGAGCGGCAGCATTATTTACGCCGGGAAATTTATTACTCTTTCCGAAGCGAAGAAAATCGCCCTGGATGATGCCGGATGCAAAGATAAAGTCAGCTTTACCGAGGAAACCCTTGTGAGCGGCGGCGTCAAAACGCCTTACTACCGGCTCGTCTTTGCCGATGTGAAAACGCAATGGACATACCGCATTGATGCAGTGTTGGGTATCGTTCTGGAGAAAAAGCAGAAAGAGACCGCCACAACGGAAAGCGACACTGCAGATTTCATCTCTTTGGAAGAAGCAAAGAAGATCGCCCTGAAGGACGCGGGACTTGATGAATCCACACAAAAAATCGTATTCACCAAAGAGGAGCTGAACCGCAATTCTGGCAAGCCCTGCTATATCCTTGAGTTCTACACCGCAAAGAAGCAGTATTCCTACAAGGTCGATGCAGTATCCGGGGATATTACCGGGAAGAAAACCGACTGGTTTTCCCGTCAGGAGTCCGAGACTGTACCGGACACGTCTCAAAATTCCGATTCCAAGCAGCGCAGAACAGGTTAAGTTATGACAAGGTGCTTTTAAGCAGCAGAAAATGACACAGCAGAACGTGGGGCGGGATTGTAATACCCTGCTCCACGTTCTCGGCAGCGAAATGCAGACAGCATAAAGCTCGACGCTCAAGGAGTTAGGTGGATTTTCACAGGGGAATACTACCCTATAAAGCCGGAAAGAGTGATGCAGAAGCGGAGCGGTATATTGCATATTCTGCACTATAAACCGTGTCTTCACCATAAAGATACGTGTCTTTAATCCTTAAAAGACCGTTGACCTTGCGCTCAGAGCGCGGGTCAGCGGTCTTTTGCTGGCCAGCCGCAGAAGGCGGCGGCAAATTGGCAGTTCAGCGTTTTATGGCGGCGAAATGAGCATTTTTTGCAATAATCTTCGCATTATTGTGCATTGTATTGCATCGAAGTATCCGATATGATGGATTTACAGTAAATAAGCATGAAAAGGAGCGCACATATGAATGCAGCGGAACTGATCGAATATATCCGCACTGCCGAAAAGAAAACGCCAGTCAAGGTCTACCTCTGGGAACGCTCGCCCACGAGCTTTCCGAATGCAAGAGTCTTTCCGGCGGGAGACGGGGCAAAAATCGTATTTGGCGACTGGCGGGACATCGGCCCCGCCATCGAGGCGCAGCAGGACGCCATTGCCGATATCGTGATCGAGAGCACCTGCCGCAATTCCGCCGTTCCCATGCTGGACACGAAGGGGCTGAACGCCCGGATCGAGCCGGGCGCCATCATTCGAGAGCAGGTCGAGATCGGGGAGGGAGCTGTCATCATGATGGGCGCCATCCTCAACATCGGCACAAGCGTGGGCGCAGGTACCATGATCGACATGGGTGCGGTGCTCGGAGGCAGGGCGATGGTCGGCGCACGCTGCCACATCGGCGCAGGCGCGGTGCTGGCCGGGGTGATCGAGCCCGCGAGTGCACTGCCCGTCGTTGTGGAGGATGAGGTGCTCATCGGGGCGAATGCCGTGGTGCTCGAGGGCTGCCGCATCGGCCGCGGTGCGGTCGTCGCCGCGGGTGCGGTCGTCATATCGGACGTACCGCCCGAGAGCGTGGTCGCCGGATGTCCCGCGCACATCATCAAGCACAAAAGCGATGTGTCCGCTGCAAAAACAGCGCTGGTGGACGCCCTGCGGGAGCTTTGAGCCGCAGACGCACGACATTCAAAAAGCAGCAAGGAAGGTTTACAAATATGCAAACGCTCACCCCCATGACAGCGGACAGGCGCGCCCTACACCGCATCCCTGAGCTGGGCGACGAGCTGCCCAAGACCATGGACTATTTACAAAACGTCCTCGGCACGCTCGGCTGCGAGGTGTTCTTCCCGCTTGACAGCGCCGTATGCGCCTATTTTGACTTCGGCGCGGCGGATACGCTGGCGTTTCGCGCTGAAATGGACGCGCTGCCCATTGCGGAGCAGACAGGTCTGCCGTTTTCTTCTCAGCACAGCGGGCGCATGCATGCCTGCGGTCACGACGGGCACATGGCGATGGCTCTGGAGCTTGGCCGCAGGCTGCGCGGAAAGGAAAATCTGCCGCACAACGTCCTGCTGGTGTTTCAGCCCGCCGAGGAAACGACCGGCGGAGCCAGACGGATCTGTGAAACAGGGGTTTTTGAGCGGCTGCGCGTCAAGGCCATTTTCGCCCTGCATCTCTGGCCGGGGCTTCCTGCCGGGACGCTCGCCGGTTTGCCCGGCGCCATGATGGCGCGCTCGGCCGAGGTGACGTTCACCGCCAAGGGCCGCTGCGCACATTTCTGCTCCGCCGGCTCCGGCCGCGACGCGCTTGCCGCCTGCGTGGCATTTTACAACGAGGCGGCGGCGCTGTCGCTCCCGCAAAGGCCGGAGTTCCTGCTCGGCTTTGGACGCATGGAGGCCGGAAGCGTCCGCAACGCAGTTGCCGGAAGCGCACGGCTGGAGGGCAGTCTGCGCGCACTCGATGATGCTGCGTTTTGCAGCATCCGGGAGGCGCTGGAGACGATCAGCCGCCATGCCGCGCAAACCAGCGGCTGCGAGGCCACCGTCCATTTCAGCGAGGGCTACCCCGCTGTTGTGAATCCGCCCGATCTGCTCCGCAGGGCTTCTGCGCTGTTTCCCATCGAGGCGCTGACAGCGCCGAGCATGGCAAGCGACGATTTTTCATACTATCAGCAGCGGCTTCCCGGCCTGTTTCTGTTTTTGGGCTGCGGCGGCACACCGGCGCTGCACACGGCGGAGTTTGACTTTGACGAGCGCGTGCTGGAAGCGGGCGTGCGCTATTATGAAGCGGTCGCGGGAGGAACGGCATGGTAGACAGGCTCTGCACATCGCTCGGCGGGCTCTCTTTGAGCGCCATTCGCCGCTATACCGCCCTCGCCGCAGAGCGTGAGGACTGCATCACGCTGACCATCGGCGAGCCGGATCTTCCCACGCCCGCACCCATATGTGAGGCCGCCGTCCGCCGCGCAGTCGGAGACAAGCCCATCTTTATACTCTGCGACGACGTTTATCGCGGGCTGTGCACGCGTCCCTGTCCGGACCCTGCGGCCCTGCCCGGCCTGCGGGAGCGACTTTTGATCGCCCAGAGCTTTTCAAAGCCGTGGGCGATGACGGGCTGGCGCATCGGATATCTCATGGGCAGAAAGCTCAAACAGGAAAGAAGAACTTGACGACCTACAGAAACAGGAGGTAGCTCAAATGAAACAGAAAACACTTTTCCGCGGCATCGCCACGGCGCTTGCCACCCCGATGACATCTTCCGGCGCCATCGACTATGACGCCTACGGCAGACTCATAGACTGGCAGATCGAAAGCGGCATCGCCGGGCTTGTCACCTGCGGCACAACGGGCGAGGCGTCCACAATGACCGCCGAGGAGCACCGGCAGACGATCGCATTTGCCGTAAAGCGGGCCGCCGGGCGCGTACCGGTCATTGCGGGCACCGGCGCAAACTGCACCGAAAAAGCCGTCGAGCTGACACGGTTTGCCTGCGCCGCCGGAGCGGATGCCTGTCTGGTGGTGACGCCCTATTATAACAAGGCAACACAGCGGGGGCTGATTGCCCATTATACCGCCATCGCGGATGCATCAGATAAGCCCGTGATCCTCTATAACGTTCCCTCCCGCACGGGCTGCAACCTGCTGCCCGAGACCTGCGCCGCACTTGCCGGGCATCCGCGCATCGCCGCTGTGAAGGAGGCAAGCGGAAACATCTCGCAGATCGTATCGCTATTTCACAAGGCAGAGGCTCATCTGGACGTCTATTCCGGCAACGACGATCAGATCGTGCCCATCCTCGCCATGGGCGGCGAGGGCTGTATCTCCGTGCTCTCCAATGTGCTGCCCAAGGAGGCGGTTCGGCTGTGCGAGCTGTTCTTCTCCGGCGATGTGCGCGGCGCTGCGGCGCTCCAGTGCCGTCTGCTGCCCGTCATCGACGCGCTGTTTTCCGAGGTCAATCCCATTCCGGTCAAGGCGGCGCTGGCAAAAATGGGCTACGGCACCGACACGCTGCGTCTGCCGCTCACGCCGATGGAGGAAGGACGCCGGGCCGTCCTTCTGAACGCGCTCAAGGCATGGGGTGTTTGAGATGACAAAGATCCTTCTGCACGGAGCAAACGGCGCGATGGGCAGAGCGCTTCGCGCGCCCATGGTCAGCCGCAGCGGAAACGGCGCGTTTGCGTCCTTTTCCGAAGTTCTGGAGCCTGCCGACGTCGTGCTCGACTTTTCCTTTCACACGGCGACCGAAAGCGCGCTTGGCTTTGCGCTGGAGCACGGCCTTCCCATCGTGATCGGCACCACCGGACACACACAGCAGGAGCGCGCGCGCATCGAGCGCGCCTCAGAGCAGATCCCCGTCTTTTTTTCCGGCAACATGAGTCTCGGTATTGCGGCGCTCTGCGGCCTTGTGCGCGAGGCCGCGCGCCTGTTTCCGGAGGCGGAGATTGAGATCGTGGAGACGCATCACAGCCGCAAGGCGGACGCTCCGAGCGGCACGGCGCGTATGCTCGCCGCCGCCATTCAAAAAGAGCGGCCGGAGGCAGCGCTTGTGTGCGGCCGCAGCGGCTTTTCACCGCGAAACCACAGCGAGATCGGCATATCCTCCATCCGCCTCGGCAGTGTGACCGGCATCCATGAGGTGCTGATCTCGACCGGAGCCGAGACGCTGAGTCTGAAGCACGAGGCGCATGACCGGCGGCTGTTCGCGGAGGGTGCGCTGCGGGCAGCAGTCTTCCTCTGCGGCAGGCAGCCCGGTCTTTACGATATGGACGATCTTTTGAAGGGAGACGCCCTATGAAAACAGCGAAATTCGGCGGCACATCTCTGGCAGACGCGGCCCGCTTCCGGCAGGTAAAGCGCATCGTATCGGCAGACCCGGAGCTGCGCTTTGTCGTGGTCTCCGCCCCGGGAAAGCGCTCTGCGGAGGACAAAAAGGTGACGGATCTGCTGTATGACTGCCATGCCGCTGTAAAAACAGGCACAGACCCCGAGACTGCCTTTGCGCCTGTCGCTGCGAGGTTCCGGCAGATCGTGCAGGAGCTTGATCTCGCCATAGACTTAGAGTCGGAGCTGCGGCAAATCGAGGCGGCGCTTGCCTCCGGCGCATCCGAAGCATACTGTGTCAGCCGGGGTGAATACCTCAGCGGGCGAATGCTGGCAGCCCTGCTTGGCTGGCCGTTTCTCGACCCGGCAGAGCTGCACTTCTTTGACGCTGACGGCTTCCCGCAGCACAAGCTGGCGGAACGGTCGCTAACGCGCAGGCTCCGCGACATGGAGCGTGCCGTCATGCCCGGCTTCTACGGCGGCGGCGCGGACGGCCGCATCCACACGCTGCCGCGCGGCGGCTCGGATATCTCCGGAGCGCTGCTGGCAAGCGCCTCCGGGTCGGATGCCTACGAAAACTGGACGGACGTAGCCGGTATCTTCCGCGCCGATCCCGCAATCGTGCCCAGCGCAAGGGCGATTCCTGCCATGGCCTATGACGAGGTACGGGAGCTCGCGTATATGGGGGCCAACGTGCTGCACGAGGACGCGGTGACGCCAGCCCGGCGTATGGGCATTCCCATTCACATCCGCTCCACGATGCAGCCGGACACCCCCGGCACCCTCGTCTCCTCGCAGAGCCCTCCTTCCGTCTGTCCCGTCACGGGAATCGCAGGGCGCAAGGGCTATTGCTCCATACAGGTGGAGAAGGAAAATATGAACAGCGCCGTGGGCTACTGCCGCCGGATTCTCTCGGTGCTCGAAACGCACGAAGTCCCTTTTGACCACATCGCGACGGGGCTTGGCAGCATCTCGTTCATCGCCCCGGCCGCGGCGGTCTCCGCCTGCCGCGAGGCGCTTTTGTCGGACATTTCCGCCGCCGTCCGCCCGGACAGCATCTGCGTTGCAGACGGGCTTGCCATGGTGTCCATCGTCGGACGGGACATGGCGGGAAGGCCGGGCGTCTCCGGCCGTCTGCTCTGTGCGCTCGGACGCGCCGGCATCAACGTGCGGATGATCGTGCAGGGCACGCGCGAGATCAACATCACCGTTGGCATCAGCGAGCCGGAATATGAAAAAGCCGTGCACGCGGTGCACGGTGAATTCTTCCCGGAAGCGCCCCAGTGAGCCTTTGATCGCGCTCCTTCTCTTGACTTTGTTCTTTCTCTGGCGCGCCGCAGTCCGCCTTTTCTGATATCCTGCTGCGGAGCGCAGAAGCGCTCCGCTTTGTCCGATGCATAAAAAGCGGCCGGCAGCGTTCAACTGCCAACCACCAAAAAAGCGGGGCAGTTCATCGCGCCCAAGGCCGCTTTTTGTGTCCTGTTTTATGAAAAAGACGCTTCTTCCGCGCCTCGCGCCAGGCGGGACAACGCACAGACCGCGTACATATAGCCTGCAAGGATCAGCGGTGCCGGCAGCCCGTAAAGCAGCGGCACCGGGATGATACGCCAAAACAGCTTGAGCACACCGATCTCCGCGCCATAAGTGAAGAAGTAGTTTGCCTCCGGGCAGAGCGTGAGGCGCAACAGGAGATTGATAAGGTGCGCGCCAACGGCAAGCAAACCAAAGGTCTTGAGGATCCGTGGGATATCCTTTGGGTCGGGGCGGTAAAACCCCAGCGTCGCCAGACTCAGTCCGCAGACAACAAGGATCGCGTGGGTCACATAGTAGCCAAAGATCCGCGGCAGGAACAGCGAAAAGCCGGAGAACAGAGGCTCCGGAAAGAGCAGCGCCATCAGCGCGCCGAGCGGCGCCACAAAGAAGGCGAATCCCAGTATTGAGCGATTTCTCTTCCATAGTCCGATGGGGATCAGGAACAGATTGATGTTGCACAGGTGCAGCGGCAGCATGTTGCACAGGTGCAGCGGCAGCTCATTGAAAATGTTGAAGCCATTGGGATAGTACGCACGGATATACGCTGCGTCCATGGACAGTGAGAGCTTGTAGACGGTAAACAGCGCAAGATTAAAAAGGCACATGCCGATCAGAAGCCGGGAGCGACGTGCTTCCGGTTTTTTGCGCAGCAGCAAGAATATGAGCAGCGCCGCCGCTGCCGTCAGCAAAAGCAGGAGCAGATGCAGCCCGCGAAAAGGCGTTATAGATAATCCGTTCATTTCACTCGCCGGAATGTCTTTCCGGTCTTCTCCTCAAGAAATCGTTTGAGTTCCTCCGCCGTCCCGCCGGTGAGGGTGCGCTTGTCCAGAGGCTGCGCATAGCGTTTTTTCATCAGAAAGATGATGTAGTCCTGCGACTCCGCCATGGCGTCGATCAGCTCATAGCGGAAGGTGGAGGTGGTGGCCGCCGTAACGACGGTATAGGAATCCTCGCCGAATGCGACATGATATTTCTTTGTGCCCGCCAGCGCGTTTTTGCGGGCGATCATGCCATTGAACCGATCCTGAAACAGCAGAACGGACAGCAGTATCACCTCTACCAGCAAGGAAATCACCGTTCTGGCATCAAGCGTAAAAGACTCTCCATCGAATGGAATCAGCAGCAATGCGCTGAATAAAAAGACGCTCCAGCCGAAAATGGCCCAAAGAATGCTGCGTTTTCGCCGCAGCACCTTGCGCATCGCGCGGGCGGCTATGGTCATGGAATGATTCGTGATATCACTGTGAATTTCAAAAGTCATTCATATTCTCCGTTGTAAGTAATTCTGCATCCGCAGGGCTTTGGGGTCTTGCAGTTGCCGCCGGGCAGCGCGGCTGGCACTTGTTCATCGCGTCAGCCGCATCTCATTCTCAAACTGTTCCATCGCCTCCTGCCGGCTGGGGACTTGTGCAAGCGTACAGGAAAACTGCTGGCCGAACAGGGGTTTGGACAGTGTCTCCGCCCAATGCGTCAGCACCTCCGGAGTGAGGGAGCGCTCCTCCCGGAGAAAGATCACCCCGTAATAGGGCGGTACAGACGGAGAAAGCAGCTGTGTCAGCGGGACGCCGCTCCGGACGGAGGCGTTGCAGAAATGCATCTCCGGCGAAAAAAGCGGATAGTACAGCGCCCCGACGAACCAG
>MNSZ01000020.1 GCA_001916715.1 Firmicutes bacterium CAG:24053_14 | reverse complement strand
CGCCCGCAGCCGGGGCAGAAGTGCCAGCCGTTTTCCGTCGGCCCGTCCGCCTCGAAATTCTCGATGTACCCACACGCCCAGCTCTTTCCCGCCGGACAGGCCCAAGAACAGCCCATATTGCGCATCCCCGCCGCCTCTCCTCGTTTCGATGTACGCAACCTGATCGGGTGGCACAAGATAGTAGCCCTCGAAGTCGATCATTCCGTACCCTCCATCAGAAACACCATCTTTTTCCCGACGTACTCGCACCAGTGCTTTTCAAGCTGTGCGCCGGGGCTGTCCTCCCAATCCGGCAAGAACGCCGCCGTGTCGGCGCTCTCCAACATGGCAAAGCAGATGCGCATATAGTCCGCCTTTTTCAGTCCCTCCGGCGTGACCGCCGGAGAAATCACCGTCACACCGGCCCGCTCCTCCAGCTTCTTTGCCGCCTCCGCGAATTTCTCCCTGTAGTTCGGGTCTCCCGTGATCTTTCCGGCCAGATACACTTTCATTCCCGCTCGCCTCCCAACTTCGCCATCTGCTTCCGCTTCCAGTTTTCTGTGTACTGCTCCATGCTCCCTTTAAAGCCCGTGCAGAGAAGCACATCATGCACCGTTTTTCCCTCGTGGGCGCAGTCAGAGCAGTTCAATCCGTTGTTGCATGGCGTTTCGCAGAATTGGCACATACAGTTGTCATTGTCGAACGGACACGGATTGACCGCTTCCACGATGATCTCCCGCCCGCAGCCGGGGCAGAAGTGCCAGCCGTTTTCCGTCGGCCCGTCCGCCTCGAAATTCTCGATGTACCCACACGCCCGGCACCGCCAAGCGTCATGCTCCCGGTCTACGCACTCATATACCGCGCTTTTCTCACTGAACCCCATCACTCCACCTCCGTTTTTTCTCGCTCGCACTGTTCCGAAATCCAGTTACGGACGCGGATGGCGCAGTTCAGGCAAAGCTGCCGCTCCTCGTCTTTCACTCCGTGCATAAACTTCACCACGCCGTAATGGTTAAAGTCCAGATTTACGCCGTCCGCGTTATAGTCGATTTCTCGCTTGCACATATCACAGTAAACCTTTACCATCACTCCACCTCCGATATTCTTCCGGCTGCCATTTCCACATACGAGGGATTGATCTCACATCCTACGAAACCACGCCTCATACGTTTACATATCGGTTTCGGCAGTTCACATTGTTGCAGAAGCGCTCGCGCCCGATCTCCCGCAGCCGATGCCCGCAATACTGGCAATAGTCGCCCTGCTGTCGCCGCGGTTCTTCCTCTGCGTGTGTCCCGCAGTATCTCATGCGGTTCATCAGACACATCACAGAGCCGCGCTGCACCACCGCCGCGCAAACACTTTTCGCTTTACAGTCGTAGCAATCCATCACTCCACCTCCGCCGCTCTCCTCGGCCTCCATTCATCATCCCTCACCTGAAACGCATCCCCCAACTGCACCGTCTCCGGGTAGTTGTGCTGTGTGGTCTGAATGGCGTATTTGTCGATCTCGGTTGCATAGTAGACTGTTATGTCCACGCCCAACTTGTCGAGCGCGATATGCCCGCAGCTCATGCCGTCGTACATGGAAAGCACTTCCACCGGCTCCTCCGTCAGCCCGGTAAAATGGTTCATAATATGGGCGATCACATCCACCGTCCAGCCGTTACCCAGCATTTTATACGCCTGTGTGTCACTGACGGGAAAAGCGTATGTGTCCGGCACGGTCTGGAGGCGCTTGCACTCCGTCACGGTCAGCTTGCGGATGATGTAGAGGCCGTCCCGCAGCTTGATGGGGTATTCCTTACCCTTGATGGTGATACGCCCGCCGCGAACCTCATAGACAGGAATTTGCTTTCCATCTGCCGTCTCAAAAATCAGTACAGCACAACTGCTTGTTACCATGCTGCCGGTCGATAAGGTCGGCGCTTTCCCGGTGATTTCCGTGCGGTTATACGGATTAAACATTTCCGGGACATATCCTTTCCGATCAGCAAGAATGTCGATCGCTTTCAGAATAACCTTGTTGTTTTCCGCAGAAATCGGCACGGCATAAAGCCCTGTTTTCGCACCCACGCCTCCGCCGTTCCCACACAGGGTCACGCTTTTTCCGTCAGGGCTGTAAACGCGGTATTGCTGGCTGTCGAAGTCCTGCTTCTTTGCGTCGTTCTCGATGGTGCCGATGCGGATAGGCTCTGCAACTCCATTCCGTTGCCGTCTTGCGAACATATCTTCCGCTGTGGCACTATGGCTTGATGCTGTTAGTGCATAGCCTTTCTCGCGCCAGCAGATGCCTGTCTCCAGAATATCCCGCAGCAGAATACCCCTGTCCTCCGGCTGCTCCACAGGAACTTGGCTGTATGTACCGTCCGGCTCACGCTTACCGACCCAGTAGATCCTCTGGCGGTTCTGCGCCGACACCAGCGCAGAGTTGATCAGCACCGGCTCCACGCCCAGCTCCGCCGTGATTTGCGCCCGGATGGCGGGCGACATGGACTTGTTGTTCTCATACAGGAAATAGTCCGGCTGGTACTTGTCCCGCGCGATGCGGTAATTCAAAAACAACTCCCAGCCGATGCCGCTGGCTTCGGTTTCACGGTTCTTTGTCTGTGCGATAGACCAGCGCGTACATGGCGAGCCGCCGATCAAGATTTTCATTCCTCCGCCTCCTCGCGCAGCCAGTCCAGTGCGCACAGTTCACACGCTGTCATTCCGTCGCGTCCTTTTAGGTAGCACGTACTGTCACGATCATTGTTCTTGCAGTAGGCCGCGCCGTCGCTGCTCAGCATGAATTTTGCCAGTTCCTCGTCATTCATTTCTCGAACCCTGTCCGCGTTGGTAAAGACCACATCCGGGCAGTTCTGTTTCCGGGCGTTTTTACAGGCTTTCCCGCCGTAGTCCAGCAGGCAGCCCGGCACCCTGCATCGATCACAGAGTTTCATTCCGCCACCTCCTTAACCGTCATAGCACCCGCACGGAGCGCCGCAGATACACCCGCCGGGGCTGTCCGGGAACAACTGGTCAAAGGTCAACTGTGCCTCCTCGAACTCCTTGTTTGCCATGAACTCGTTGTAGTAGCTCTCCCATGACCAGTCGCGCCCAAGACCTTTTACATTCACATTTGTCTTGGCGCTCCCGTGTTCCAGCGCGATAGCCCGCTCAAAGAGATCGGGGTAGTTCTCCCACAGCGCTTGTATTTCTTTCTTCTTCATGGATGGGCAGAAAAAGCATGAACTTTTCCCCGGTCTCAGCAGTCCGGCCCGCTCGATCACGTGCACACATTCCTCGCGCGTCCAGCCCCATTCGTAGAGCGGATAATGCTTTTCGTACTTTTTGTCCGCTTCGTCGATGGGCGCGGCGTGTTGGATGCGCCGTGTCTCCCCGGCATCGTAACCGATGTATTTGTGGACGCGCTGGCCGCTGGCCCACACCTCTTTGCACGGTTGATAGTTGTTGCAGAACTTCTCCTGCGTCCCGATCTTGTGCTTGAGAGAGCATTTTTTGTATCCATAGGCAATCGAGGGCAGCCTCCCGCTGTTGATGCATTCCTGCTCCAGCGTCAATCGGTTCCCGTCCTTGTCGTGGTACTCCACGGAGACGATCTTTGGGATGCCATGCTTTACCAGCCACTCATTGAACGTCCCCATGAACTCGTAGGTGTGCGGCTGCTCGCCGCCGGTGTCCGCAAACAAAATCAGATCAATAGGTATTTTGTGCAGATACATCCCGATAATCATGGCGGTGCTGTTTGTCCCGCCGCCAAAAGAGACAACGTTCATTCCGTCTCCTCCCCGGTGCTGCCGTCCCAGTCAATCGCTTGTCCGCATTGTCCGCAGAAGCGGCAGCGGTTTCCGTCCTCGTTGTGCAGGTATTCGCCGCTCCCGCAGGACGGGCAGGCCATTACACCCGCGTCCCCGTCAGGGTAGGGGCTTTCCGGCACACGCCGCCGCAGCGCCTCCACGCCCATCCGGCAAGCCTCGTTTATCGGTTCAAGGCTCTCATACGGCTCCCGGTGTTCCGGGTCGAGAATTTCCCACGCTCTTGCGATTTCCATTTATTACATCCTTTCCGCTGCCGCTCGGAGGGCTTCAATGTCGATAGGAATACCGCGCCCACCCTCATAGTTGATAAACTCGACGACGCTTTCAATGTTCAGTGTGTTCATAGCCAACAGCGCCGCTTCCGTATCTCTGTTGCAACAGTCATTCCAGAGCATATACAGGCGCGCCCCCGTGATGCCTGCCCGTTGCATCCTT
>MNSZ01000019.1 GCA_001916715.1 Firmicutes bacterium CAG:24053_14 | reverse complement strand
GTGGCAGGAGCTTGCGTTCAGGCTCTCGATACGTCTATGGTATGGCGTCAGACTTCGTCTCGGGAAGAGGCAAGGAATCGTTACGGATTTGCGCACTGAGCAAGTCCACAATAACGCAGGCAATTGAATATGATAGCCGGAAGGCTGCTTGAATCCATAC
The DNA here is from genome assembly GCA_001916715.1 of Firmicutes bacterium CAG:24053_14. GTDB lineage: Bacteria > Bacillota > Clostridia > Oscillospirales > Oscillospiraceae > F23-B02. Next base: position 13,960 of record MNSZ01000019.1, on the reverse strand, counting down.
AGTGATCATTTGTGCTGTATGTTTTAACGCAGTTCTTCCGGCTTTTTATTTTTCTCGGAGGTAATATTGAACTATGAATAAAAAGAAGAAAAGAAAGGGGTTTGACCGGGGCGGGATGCGGTGCCCCTACTGCGGCAGTCCTGTTGTGTACAGAAGTGCAGACGGGATCTACCGCAATAATTCCAAAGGGACCATGCTTTATGTGTGTTCCCGCTATCCCGAATGCGACTCGTATGTCCGCGTCCATGCCGGCACGAATATTCCGGTTGGCAGTATGGCCAATCACGAGCTGCGTACATTGCGCCGCACAGCGCACCATTATTTTGACCAGCTTTATGAATCCGGTTATATGAGTAAGCAGGACGCATACCAATGGCTGGCCGATCTGATTATGGCGCCGCTTTCCGAAGCGCACATTGGGTATCTTGGCGAGTATTACTGTAAGCAGGTGATCGAAGAAAGCAGAAAGCTCTTAGAACGGCGGAAAGCCAAAACGCGGGGGCGATATTATGCACAGAAAGGAGGCGCACTGGCATCATGACCCTGACAGCAGAACAGCAGAAAAAAGTGGAGCAGAATATTCGGTTGGTTCAGAAAGTGATTAACGATAAGGTCCACGGTCCATATCAGTTGGGCATTTATACATATGATGATATTTTTCAAATCGGCTGCATCGGTCTCTGCAAGGCCGTGGCAACAGACAAAGGCGGAATCTTCTCTACCTACGCCTACCGCCTGATATGGAATGAGATCTGCGATGCGCTGATCTACTCGACCAGGCGGCAGGCAACGGAACTTTCAAGTGATATGATTCCCTTGGTTGTAGAAGAGCCGACCATATCGATTGCAGATGTCGCAACGCAGTTGGATGTGCAGGCTGCACTCAAAGCAGCAAAACAGGAAGCTTCGCCGTGCGTGCTCAAAGGAATCGATGCGATGATTCAGATGGCCGAGGGACGCTCCAGCAAGGAAATCGGAAATGAGCTTGGTGTGTCTGCCAATCTTGTTTGTGCCTGGGTATCCAAGGCGAGAAAATACCTGAAAAGCCGGCCGGAAATATTAGCGCTGGCAGAAATGTAATATATACAACATGGCCGCTGAGATATGTTTCTCAGCGGCCTTATTATTTACTCGAAGGAGATGTATATGGGAAGACTCAAGAAACTGTGCCCTATTCTTATTCCGGTCCTTGCATCCATCATTATAATTGTTCTTTTTCAAAGCGTATTTTTGCTCGGCTATGTGCCGACTGCATCAATGGAGCCGACACTTAAAACCGGAAGCTTGCTTCTCGGACTAAGGCTCTTTGATGAACTGGAAACCGGCGATATTATCATTTTTCATCACGACGGTTCCTGCCTCGTGAAAAGGATAGCAGCATGCGAAGGAGACACTTTAATTCACAAAGATACCGTAGTAACTGTCCCTGAAAACTGTTTCTATGTGCTCGGCGATAATACGGAGAACTCCCATGACTCCCGGTACTGGGATGATCCGTTCGTATCTTATGAGAGTGTTATAGCAAAGCTGCTTTTGCCAGTAGGATGAAAAAGGACATATCCTGTAGGGCAGTATGAAATCATGGGCTACGGCGTTCTGCGCCCATAGCAGTAAAAAAGTGGTGTCGCCCTAACGGTGACACCACTTTTACCACATATCGGCGCAGCAAACGAATTGACGACAACATGCCAAACAGTATAATGAATTTGTAATGAACCTTGTGGGAATGAGAAGCGATTGTCTTTCGTAAATTTATCCCATTTGCGAAGCAAACTCCTCTTTAACCATCTACATTATATCGGCCTTTTTGTCGCTTGTCAATGCCTGAAATGCGGTTATTTAGCAAAATTCGCACACAAATCACAAATGTATACATTGATCGCACCCAATTCACCCGCATTTTTGCAGAGCCATATCGATCAAAATTAAAATGTTAGTAAAATACGCCGTCAAAAACATCGTCAAGGAGGAAATCAATATGCCAAGGCGTGGAGAAAATATTTACAAGCGTAAGGATGGGCGCTGGGAGGGACGGTATATCCGGGGCCACTCGTCCTCCGGCCGTGCCGAGTACGGCTATGTTTATGCCAGGAGTTATCGGGAGTGCCGTGCAAAACGGCAGCAGCGCCTGGAATCCCTTCAAGAACTGCCGGCGAAAACTTCCTCACTCACGCTGAATCAGGCTGCGGAGCGGTTTCTTGCGGACAAACAGGATAAATTGAAGCAGTCCACGCTTGCCCGATATGCCTATATGCTGGAACACTATATTCTGCCCGCTTTGGGAGCGGTGCTTGTATGCCAACTGACGGCGAATCAGATTTCCGATTTTCTTCGCCGTCTTCAGAAAAATGGTCTTTCCGGAAAAAGCGCCAGAGATGTGGGGGTGTTATTGAAATCCATTCTGAAATACAGCGCCCCAAAAGCAGGCTGTTCCTGTCCGGGCCTGACTGTGGAGTTGCCAGCATATCGGAGAAAGCAGATTGACATATTCTGCCCGGATGAAATCCAGCGATTGGCACAGAAGATTGTAGTTGAGCCGACGACCACCGGGATCGCTATTTTGCTGACGCTAAACACCGGCTTACGCCTTGGAGAGCTGTGCGCCCTGCAATATAAGGATATTGACCTACAAAACGGGGTAATCCATGTCACCAAAACCGTGCAGCGTATCCGCAGCGGGGATCGCACTCGTCTGGCCGTGCTGCCGCCCAAAAGCAACAGTGCTCATCGTACCATCCCCCTGCCGCTGGACATGGCCACCCTCCTGAAAAAGGCTGTTCAGTCTCATCCCGATGGAGAAAAATACCTCTTGACCGGGAAAAATGTGCCTATGGAGCCACGGACACTACAATACCAATACCAGGTCTTGCTAAAGGCGACGGGTATTCCATATCGAAATTTCCATGTGTTGCGGCACACCTATGCCTCCCGATGCGTGGAGCGTGGAGTCGATGTCAAGAGCCTGAGCGAGATGCTTGGTCATACAGATGTCCGCACGACACTCCAGATCTATGTTCACTCGTCCTTGGAGCACAAAATGCGGGTAATTCAGAGTATTTGCTTCCTTGCACCGGTGTTGGACCCGGACTGTTCGCCGTCACCGTCTCCGTCAGATCATCCGGAAGCACCCCGATACCAGCAGCTTTTGACGACTCTATCGCAAATGGGATAAATTCACGAAAGCCCATTTCCGGAGGATCTATTGTAGTATTCCCTTAACAAACAAAGTGATACTGGAAAACAGAATAATCGAGTCCGATGATGCTGCACGGCGGTCATCCGAGCTGGAAACGGCCAGGTGATTGCCCTGAAGGAAAGGGGTGCGATTCCCCATGCGGTCGGCACTGTAAGCGCAAGGATATGATCGAGGCGGGAAACCACTGGGACGAAAGTCCGTCATTGCGAGAAAATCGTGAGAAGACAGATCATAAACGCAGAGAGTATCTCATGGCGCAAGTCAGTAGAATTGTGTAGTTAGGACTCAAAGGCAGCGGGCGCTCTCTCCGTGGTGCTGATATGGCAGAAGTGTACGCTGATGACCCGGTATGGGTTTATCAGCGCTTTTTTGTCATGAATCATTAAGGAGGTGTGCCCATGGGTAAAGTAGCAGGTGCGCAAAATTTAGGTGTGCCCATGGGTAAAGTAGCAGGTGCGCAAAATTTTGACGGAGCGAATTGGTACGAGCAGCACATTGCCAAAAGAACACGGGATGCATTGGCTGAGCAGGACCGCGCTTTTGCGGAAAAACACGCAGGCGACAGCCTGGATCAGCTGGCGGCCTATCTCCGGCGCTGCGCCGGACATTGGGGAAAGTCCCCTGCCCCCATCGAGATCGTCGGTGGCAGTTACATCGCAGAGCGCTTTGGCGATTGGAAAGATGCGCTGAGAGCCGCCCATTTGAATCCTATATACAAAAAACCCCGCAATAGAGATTGCGGGCGCTATCAAAACGAAAAGAATATCCAAATTCAGTTGCATCGGAGCGAGCGTGACGCTAAACGGGCAGCACGGATTGAGCGAGTCAAGCAACGCCAAAGCGAATGCGCTGTTCACGAAGCCACAGAGGAAACCTTCGTTGCAACAGATGTAATGCTTGAGTAAGGTTTGCCAAGTCGAGGGCGGAGATCCGCCAGCTTTCCATATGGGCAGAAGGGGCTTAGCCAGCCCCTTCCGCCCAATCCTCTTAACGAAAGCACCTTTCGCCTTGGACAGATCGGAATGCGACACCAATTATAATAGGGTGTCGCGCCCCTATATAACCTTGTTATTTTCTTATTGGATGCGAAAATGTGCTCGCAGCTAAGGTAATAATGCCGGCAGGCCTTATTATACAAAAATTTCTGAGAGGAGATTGGAAATGCAAAAGACAGCGAAAAAGTTCCTTTCAATGCTGCTTGCGCTCATGATGGTTCTATCCATCCTTCCCACGGCAGTCTTTGCAACGGAACAAGCCACAGTAGCTGCGCCGCTGGATAGTATTGTTCCCTATGGTGCGAATGACCAGACCACAGGAACGGCAACCATCAGTGTGCAAAACTCTGTGACCTTTACCGGCTACTCTGCTTTCGAGAATGTGCCCTATTATTTGGTCACCGTTCCCGCAGGCACGACCTATGTAAAGGCCACATACAAAGACGCTGCCATACTGACCAATGCCACAAACGGTGTAGCATCCGGCTACTACGCCGATGTGCCGCAGTGGACTGGCGGCGGTGTAGAAATGGCCTATACGGAGAGCAATGGGGATATCACAATCACAATTCCCTTGAACTACTCCCGTACCGCCGAGGATGGGACCACGGTCCAAAAGAGCTTTGTGCTGGGTGCAGATGGTAGCGGAACTGCCTATGCGCCGGAGTATGACAGCAGCGCCAGCTATGCGCCTGTCCACTTCCTCGCCTTCACCTATGAAGGCAAGTCGGCCCCCACGGTCGCTCCCGGTGCGATCACCACAGCCAATGTGACCCTGGGCAATGCCTGGACGCTGGATGTGGCTGAGATGTTCACGGATGTCGATGGCGATGCGCTGACCTATACAGCAACCGTCAACGGCGTTGCACAAACGCTGAACGGCTCTACCTTGAGCTACACTCCCACTGCGGCTGGTGAGTATACGGTCGTGCTTACCGCTACCGACGACAGCGGCACGGCTACCCACACCATTGTTTTGACCGCTGCGGAGGGCACACAGGTCCCGCGGCTGAAGAGCGGTGTTCCGGTCACCGCAAGCGCGACCGTGTCGGTAGGATACGCCTATAACCTGTCCGATCTGCAGGCTGGCAACATCTTTGAGAATCCGGACGGTTCTTCCTTGAGCTACACCGACTACTATTACTATAGAACGGTCGGAACTGGCGAAAAGAAAGGTCCTTACTACTTCTCCACGGCTCTGTTCGGTGCTACCACGATCCAAATCACGGAGAACACCGCCGGTACATATGTCTATGAGTTCCATGCCATGAACTCTGCCGGTCTGTCCACGGACACCTGGACGCTGACACTGACCGTAGACGACTCGATCGAGCAGCACTATACCTTCCATGTCGGTCGGGATATGAACTATTCCACCAATAGCAGCAGGTACCCGCTGATCAAGCTCTACAAGACGGCTGGTCTTGACGATAAGGGTGCTGACTACCTTGCTTCCTATGAAATTGGTGGCAAGACCCAGTACATCTATGAGGACACTGGCCTGTCCATCGCCAAGGTTGATGGCAAATATCAGCTTACCATTGGTAATGATACCTACGATTTGGAAGGTTACAGCCCTCTGACCTTTAAGGCCAGTGATTTTACCACGGCTGCGCCCGATTCTACCGGCACGCTGGCAGATAACTACAACAATTTCTATGCCAGCCTGGCTGCCGGCAGATATTCCTTCCGCGCCTATGGCTACAAAGCTTCGGAAACCAGCGCAAATGTTTACCTGGGCGGCCACAGCTTGACCCTGCCCACTGAGACCAATGTGGACGGCGGCACCGGCGGCGGCACGGATATTTATCTGCGCCTGCACTCCATCTATACCACGAGCAAAAAGAACAGCACCGACTACTTTACCGCTGAGGACTATACGGCTCGTGTGGCCATGCCCATTATGGGCGGTGATGTGCAGCACGGAACACCCTATCCTTCCGGCAACTACACCTACTATCCCTTCATGATGTACGCTGCCGGCAACGCGGCTCTTTGGAACGCCTATGTGGAGCCTACCGCAACAACCGCTGACAGCTTCATCTTCACGCAGTCTATCAATAATACGACTGCTGCGGGGTACTCGGTAGTTACCAAGAATCTGTCGCTCTCCCAGGCGATAACGATGACTGCGACAGTTCCCGACTACGCAGATTTTACGCTCTACTTCCAGTATAATAACTTCAACACGAAGCCCATCAATCCGACTGGAGAGGCTGAAACTGACGCTGCTGCCGGCACAAAGACTCTGACCTACAAAATCAGCAAGAGCAATTCCAACTACACCTGGCGTTTGGAGGACAATCGCTCTGGTGTGACGAACTATGTCACCAAGGCCGGTTGGCTCAAGAGCAATTCTGCCGACTTCTCCAAGACCTTCACCTTCAACAGTGGAGATTGCACGAATCAGTACTATCACGAGTTCGACAACCTTGGCACCATTACCAAGACCCGTGACGAGGCCGAGATCCAGGCGTATTTGGATCCCACCGGCTATAAGTACACGGAAAAGACTTCGGAGCGTGTCCGCGCCTACCGTCTGTGGCAGATCATTGACAGCGATGCCATGAACATCATGATCGAGCCCGAGTTCAAGGTCAAAGTGCTGAGCGAGAAGGGCTCTGTCGATGTATCGAACGGCGGCAATGCCAAGGGCAACTGGCTGGATGTCACACCCAATGGCACAACTATCGTTGCCGTGAACTATAAGGCGCTGGATGTCTATACGACCGCTGACGAGCACGGCACCCACGGCGGCCTCTACCCGGCCACCAATCCCGAGCGCACCAGTGTGTTCGTGCTTACCAATGATGCCAGCGAAAACGGCAATGCAAAAGCCAATATCGCCTATAATTCCAATGGCTTGACATCTTCCCGCCCGTCTGCTTGGGATTACAACTACGATAACTGGTTCTATCTGAGCTCCGATACCGCTCCCACCCTGGACTTCTCGGTGTCCAGCAGCGGCGATACGACGGTCCAGTACGCCATCGTCACCACCGATGCAAATGACCTGGATACCCATCTTTCCGGCTGGACCACCTTGACCGCGGACTCCAGCGGCAAGTATCACGCAAGCCTCCTGGGCTTCCGTGAGGCTGAGCAGGCCGGCGGTACTGTGATCATCAAGATGCATGATAGCACCGGCACCTCCTACTGCCTGGCTCGCGTGGCCGAAGTGACCGCCACGGTCACCAACGCCTCCAATCCCCAGGAGACGGAGATCATGCCCGGCGATAAGGTGACGCTTTCCTTCGATGGCAGCTACCGGGGCATTTCAACCCCACTACCTACAACCTGTTCTATTCCATCGGCGATACGGCCTATAAGACCAATGTCGCCCAGTATCAGCAGATGGATCAGGCCAAGCTGGAGCTGACAATCCCGACGAATGTGGACTTTGGCTCCGGAAGCACCGCCAATGTTCAGCTCACCAACGGTTATACCTACGGCTCCATGTACTCGGCGGCGAACCCGTTTGCCACCCTGTATAACATGTCGGATACCGGCGTGGGCACGAACTTCAATGCGGTCACGGTGAACTTCTGCTTGAACCGTTTCCCCAATGTGAATGTGGAGGTCACTCCGCGCTATAACTTCAAGCTGAAGCTGAATATTACCAATCCCACCACCGCCACGCCCACTGTGACGCTGACGGATGCCGCAGGCAATGTCCATACCGCCAACAGCAACGGCGAGTATGAGAACCTGCCCTACGGCACTTACACCTATGCGGTGCTCTGCGCCGGCTGCGACTATGTCTACGGCAGCTTCTACCTGGGCAGTGCAGACAAGGCCGATGTGTCCGGCGGTGTACTGACCAAGACCATTCCGCTGACGGCCTCTGCCGCCGGCGCATGGGACGGCACCACCAAGACGCAGCCCACTCTGACCGACGGCGTGTATCAGATCGGTACCGGCGCAGAGCTGGCTTGGTTTGCGGCGCAAGTCAACGGCGGGAGCTATGCCATCAACGGTGCGCTGACAGGTGATATTGACCTAGCCGGCTACAACTGGACGCCCATCGGAGGCACTACCGCCAGCACAGCCTTCAAGGGCAGCTTTAACGGTAATAATCATTCATACCGTGAAGAACATGGGCATCTACTATAGTGCCACCACTACCTCGGCCCCGTATAAGGGACTGTTCGGCTATGTGAACGGCACCAGCAGCAGCTACGCCACCATTCAGAATCTGAAGGTGACCGGCAAGATGTACCTGACCTCCACGGGCAGCGTTGCCAATGCCTATTCCGGCGGCGTGGTGGCCTACGCCAACTATACCAACATCTCCGGCGTTGTCTCCGATGTTGACATCACCGCTACCCGCGTGAATGGCAACTGGAGCAGCGTGGGCGGCGTTGCAGGCCGTCTGGTGAACTCCAATGCCAACAACTGCGGCAATGAAGGCACTATCCGTGGCTACCAGTATGTGGGCGGTATCACCAGCTACGCTACCGGTACTATTACCGCTGCTACAACAGCGGTGCGATCACCGGCAACGGCTATGTGGCGGGCATCGTGGGTCAGACCACCAAGGGCGTCACCGCTTGCTACAACACCGGCAGCATCACCGGTGCCGGCAACTATGTGGCGGGTATCGTGGCCTTTGCCTCCGGCGCGTCTGCCTCCGTCAAGAACTGCTACAACCGGGCCTATGTAAAGAGCCCCGGCAGCAATGTGGGCGCAGTGGTCGGCATGACCAACAACGCCTCCGCAGCGATGTCCAACCTGTATTATCTGGACTTCACCTGCAGCCAGGGCATTGGCAGTGCCAAGAGCACTGCTCAGACGGCCACTGCTAAGACCAGAGCAGAAATGGACTCCACAGACTTCGTGACAACCATGAATACGGGTATGGCGGGTACCTTCGGCTCCAGCCGGTATAGCCCTGCTTTGAGCTGGCAGACCGACTTGATTGGTTTGACAACTCCGTCTGTAGGCAATGTGAACCTGGATCCCTTCGGATATGTGGATAAGGATGACTTGACGCTGCTACAGGAGTGGGTTGACGCAGGAAAATCGGAAGATAATCTCACTCCTGAACAGTGGGCACAGGCCGACATTGATGGGAATAACCGGCTTGACGAAGATGATCTTGATGCACTTACTTGGTATTTGGAAAACCCCAAAATCCACCCCATTAACTAAATGATCCCGAAGCATAATGTGATAAAGTCCTCCTATTGGGTAATCTAAGAAAGGAAAGCCCCGTAGGCATAATAGGGGCTCACATCCTTGAAACGCAGGTCCGGGGAATCCGCTTGCGTATTCCCCGGACCTCATACTTATATACTGGAGAATAGTATGAAAAAACAGTTTTTTTCTTTTATACTTGCGATTGCAATGCTTTTAAGCGTAGTTCCTGTGGCTTTTGCCGCTGAAATTGGCCAAATTTTTACTTTAACTTTTGATAATAAAGCTCCCCATGCGGGGGATATAATAACCGCGACTATCTATTTGAAACAAGCTCCATCTGACTACTATAAGGTCACAAGTAGTATTGAATATAATATGGACACCCTTACATATGTGGACTATACCTGTTCTTGGGATAGCATGAGCTGTTCCGTCACACAAAAACGACCCGGCGATTTTAAGTCCTATGTTGATTTCAAAATTGACAGCAAAAGAGGCACTGATTCAGCTATTCTTAATAAAATTCAAACGCGACAGACCGGCGCATTTGCCACAGTTCGTTTCAAAGTAAATGAATCATGTGAGGTTGGACAGGCTATCAAATATAAAATTAGAGGCACATTTTACAATGCAGACGCAAGGGCCGTTATCAACAATCCCAATGTCGAAGCCACACTTGTCGTTACTGAGCAGGGTGGCAGTATAATCACCGTTCCAAAAACCGAGACCGGATACTCTGTTTCCATGGGTGCTGACCAGCAGCTTGTTTCGGGTCAGCGGGTGCGTATCCCCGTGACCGTCGCCTCCTCCGAGAAAAACATCACCGGCTTCAACGCCTATGACATGACCTTTACCTATGACCCGGCAGCCTTGACCCTGAACACCAAGACCGGTGACGCCGCCAATCTGACGGTGGAGGATAACGACGGTGCCGTTCGGGTCCGCCGCTACGGCGATGCCGTGCCCTTGGGCGAGGCCCTGGCCCTGGAATTCACCGCCAACAAGGCCACCTCCAGCACCGTGACCCTGACCGCCGCCAAGTTTGATCTGGATGCCAACTCCATCAACTTTGACGCTCCGGAGACCACCATCACCGACGCCGACACCGTGGTGGATGCCAACAACTTCACCGTGACCCTGCCGGACGAGTTCACCTCTGACGCGGAGACCCGCCTGGTGCCCAGCGGCGGCAGCTTCACCTTCAAGCCCGTGGACAGCCACTATACCTACACCTTCACCGTGAAGATGGGCGATACCGTCACCGAGAGCCTGACCTTCGGCGCAGATGACACCTACACTATCGAGAATATCTCCGGCAATGTGGAGGTCACCTACACCGGCAAGACCCCCAAGCAGTACGATGTGAAATATATCATTTACAACGACACAGAGTTGGAGAAGGATGTGACCAAGGGTCCGGAGACAGTCACCTATCTGAATGACTACTCCTTCGGCATCACCCCGAGGGCCGGCTACTCCTACCGTGTAGTTTACAGTGTAGACAATGGGGATAAGTTTGTCCATACAGTCATAGCGGTCCCCACTGCCAATGACGATGGCACCCTCACCTACACGATCCCCGGCAAAGAAATCGTTGGAGATGTGAGCATATCTATCTCCGCCACCAAGGAAACTGGTATTCCGGTCGTGTTCGCCGGCAACGGCGCTGAGGACACAGCCTCCGGGAATGCAGGCTCTATGGGCAAGAATATGCCCTACTACTTCACGCTGAACGAGCGCGAGAGCTGCGACTACACCGTCACGGCTTACTATCAGCCCATCAACACGCCCACGGCTTCTAAGAGGCCCGCCACCGTGCGCAGCCTTGGCAATGGGAAATATGTGGTCGAGGCCGTGAATTATAACGACTATCTGTATAGATACTCCAATTGGTGGAACCTGGTCGTGAAGGTGGAAAAGGTCTCTCACAGCGCGGAGGAAGTAAGTGTATCCACCTACCTGGAGCTGAATGACAAGACCATGATGCTCATAACGGTCAAGGGCACCCCCGAGGGAGGCAAAGCCTTCACCTATGACGGCAACACCATGTATAAGGTCAATGCCTACGGCACGGATCAGTACGCATGGCTGGTGATCGTGGACAATGGTCAGACCCTGACCCAGGAGGAGGCCGCTGCCAAGGTCGCCATCTCCGCCGCAGACAATGTGGTCACCATCACCCCGAGCTTCGATGTTAACATGACCGGGAAAGTGGATGTCAATGATGCGCAGCTGGTCTACGATATGTATAACGGCACATACAGTGACTTCACCCAGGTTTCCGTGGAGAAGTTCCTGCGGGCCGATGTAAACGCCACTAAGGCGGTGGATCACACCGACGCCGTGGCCATCGTGAATCAGTTTAAGTAAGACCCTGCCAGCTTCCCCTCCCCCAGCGGGAGGGGAGGCTATCCCCCGTTGGGGACTTCGCCCCAACCGGGCGGAGAGAGAAGGAGATCAGCATGAGAAAACGCATTTTTACACTATTGGCAGCCCTGTGTCTGCTGCTGTGTCTGCTGCCCACCGCAGCTTTTGCCTCGCAGACAGGCAGCAAAACAGACGAGAGCCGCAGCTACAATTTTGACCTGTCCGTAGGCGGTGCATCTGAGGTGCGGGCCACCACTGGCGAGACCATCACCGTGACCCTGGTGCTCAAGCGCACCGACGCCCAGGAAAGCGCCGACATGTACGGTATGCAGACGGAAATCGAGTACGACGACACCTTCCTCCAGCTGGTGGACGGCAGCGTCATGACCGCCCCCGGCATCCGCTGGAGCGATTTAGGCCGCCGCACCGGCGGGCGGGCCTTCTATCTGAACTTCGTGTCCTTTAAGGGCGGCGAGGCTTGGGAGCCGGAGGTGGTAGTCGGCAGCTTTCAGATGAAGGTCATCGGCACGAAGGGCGTGTCGCAGCTTATCCCCACCAACACCCTGGTTTCCACCCAGGACGGCATGGCCGGATACACCGTGAAGGATAATAGCGTGTCCGTCATCGTCACCACGGACTGCACCGTTACCTTTGAAAGCAACGGCGGCACGGAGGTCCCCTCCCAGACCGTCCAGTACGGTGAAAAGGTGAAAAAGCCCGAGGACCCCATCCGGGAGGGCTACCACCTGGAGGGGTGGTACAGAGACCTGGACCGCACCCAAAAGTGGGACTTCCACAAGGACACCGTTAAGGGCAACATGACCCTCTACGCCAACTGGGCCGAGGGTGCCGCCGCAGGAAGCGTTACCTGGTGGATTATCGGTGGCGTGGGCCTGCTGGCCCTGCTGCTGATTCTGCTGGCTCTGCTGGGCAAGAAGAAGGTCCGCTTTGAAACCAGCGGCGGCACAGAGCTGGAGACCGTTTCCGTGAAGCGGGGCGGTGTCATTGGCGAAGTCATGACGCCCACGAAGCCCGGTGCCGTGTTCGGCGGCTGGTATGCAGATCAGGCGCTCACCAAGCCCTGGGATACACAGAAAAACATGACGCTCTACGCGCGCTGGATGTAACCTACGCATAAATGAGGTAAACAAATATGAGAAAACGCATACTATCTCTGCTGCTGGCACTGACTTTGGCTCTGTCGGCAGGCGTATTCGGCGTCATACCGGCGCTGGCTGCGGATTCCTGCGTTTCCGTGAAGGCGGATGCCGTCACCACCGGCGAGGTGGTGGCCGGCAGCCTGCTGGAGATCAAGCTGGCAGATGTCTTTGAAGATACGGACGGCCATACGCTGACCTACACGCTGACCAACGCAGCGCAGTTCAGCGTCCAAACCAAGGTCAAGGACGGCTCACTCTATGTATCAGAGAAAGACCCCGGCACCTATGAGCCAAAGGTCAAGGCGACCTGCTCGGACGGCAAAGAGGGACGGCAAAGAGCTTACAGCGACCTTTACCATCACGGTCAAGGAAGCTCCCCACGGATTGGACGCACAGTATAACTACGATGAGACCCCCGCCAAGGAGGTCACGGTGTATGTGACCATCTCCAACGACGGCGTACCCATCAGGGGCAAGGATGGGACGATTCTCTGCCACAAGGCCATCACGGTTCCCTACTTCGACCTGAGCCGGTACGACATGCCCGAGTTCTACCGCTTCCATACGGCAAACGGTGAAGGTGAGTATGTGGGTGAGAACATCGTGGAGCGGCCCACCGGCCTGCACCTGTATCTCTATCTGCTGGAGCGCTACTTTATCGGCCTGCCGGAAGAGGAATGCGGGAAAGGGAAATATACCCGCAGCGACCTGGAGGGCTTCATCCTCAGAGACGATGTTCTTTACATGGACGAGGAGACTGCCTATACGGCGGACACACTGGCTGCGCTGAAGATCACCGGCTCTCCCACCAGTCTCTACATGGCAAATTTTTGGGGCCATGACGAGAATTTAATGTATTACAGGAATCACTGCTATCCCTACATGAGTCCCGGCTGGGGTTCCACCTCGGACTACATCCTGCTGTCCAACGGAGATACCTGGGATGTGGCCATGTACAGCAACTGGAGCTTCTGGTCAAGCGGCGGTGCATTTACCTGCTTCGGCCAGGACGAATACAGCGTCCGTCCCGGCACACAGATGACAGTGAATACCCAGGCCTACGGTACCACCTTCGAGGGCAGCGACTTCTATCCCTTCTCGAA
>MNSZ01000018.1 GCA_001916715.1 Firmicutes bacterium CAG:24053_14 | reverse complement strand
CTTCAGGCCGTCGATCTCCTGCTGCACGATGGCCTTGGGCAGACGGAACTCGGGGATGCCGTACATCAGCACGCCGCCGGCCACATGCAGGGCCTCGTAGACGGTGACCTTATAGCCCAGCTTGGCCAGATCGCCTGCGGCAGTCAGACCGGCAGGGCCTGCACCGATGATGGCGACCTTGTGGCCGTTCCATGCAGGCACGATGGGGGCGGTGTGGACATTTTCACGGTGCCAGTCGGCCACAAAGCGCTCCAGTCGGCCGATGGCAACCGGCTCGTTCTTGATGCCGCGGGTGCACTTGCCCTCGCACTGGCTCTCCTGGGGGCAGACACGGCCGCAGACGGCGGGCAGGGAAGAGGAGCGGGCAATGACCTGATAGGCAGCTTCAAAGTCGCCCTCGGCCACATGACCGATGAACTCGGGGATATCGATGCCCACGGGGCAGCCGGTCTGGCAGGGCTTGTTCTTGCAGTGGATGCAGCGCTTTGCCTCGTTCACGGCCATCTCTTCGGTATAGCCCAGTGCAACTTCCTCAAAGTTCTTGTTGCGGACGTTGGGGTCCTGGGTGGGCATGGGGCACTTTTTGGGATCCATATTGAAAGCCATCTTACTTTGCCTCCTCAGTCTTGAACAGATTGCAGGCCTTCTCGCGGGCCTTTGCCTCAAAGGGGCGGTACATGGTGCCGCGGGCCATGGCTTCGTCGAAATCGACGAGGTCACCGTCAAAGTCAGGGCCGTCCACGCAGGCAAACTTGGTCTCGCCGCCCACGGTCAGGCGGCAGCCGCCGCACATGCCGGTGCCGTCGATCATAATGGGGTTCATGGAGACGATGCTCTTCAGCCCGTGCTTCTGGCAGGTCTTGACAACGAATTTCATCATAATCAGCGGGCCGATGGTGATGACCAGATCATACTGGTTACCGGCGGCTACCAGCTCGTCCAGAGCGGCAGTGACCACACCCTTGGTGCCGTAGCTGCCGTCATCGGTCATAATGCGCAGCTCGTCACTGCAGGCGTTGAACTCGTCCTCGAGGATGAGCAGATCCTTATTGCGGAAGCCGATGACGCTGTGGACGGTGCAGCCCTGGTCGTGCAGCTCCTTGGCAATGGGCAGGGCGATGGCGCAGCCCACGCCGCCGCCGACAACACAGACCTTTTTCAGGCCCTCGGTCTCGGTGGCGCGGCCCAAGGGGCCCACAAAGTCATGGACGCTGTCGCCTGCGTTCAGGCTGTTCAGCTCCATGGTGGTGCCGCCCACGATCTGGAAAATGATATCCACAGTGCCCTTTTCGCGGTCGTAACCGGCCACGGTCAGGGGGATACGCTCGCTGTCCTCAAACGGGCGCACAATGATGAACTGGCCCGGCTTTGCCTTTTTGGCAATGAGCGGGGCTTCAATGACCATCTTTGTCACGGTGGGGTTCAGCGCGACCTTTTCAGTGATCTTGTACATTGCGGTTGCTCCTTTTTCTGGCAAAATCTCGGCACAAAAACACGTCTGCCCGCCCGCGCGGCACAGCAGACGTGTTTTTGTGCAACTTTTTGACAAGTTTATTATAACCTCTTTAAGAAGGGAACGCAACCGAATTTTCTTTGTGTCTGCCGCCGCAAAGCTGAAACAAAGAATGGTATCTACCTGTACAAAGAAACGAAAGCAAACCTCCATGTGCAGTTTTGCGGCTGTACATGGAGGTTTGCTTTCATCAAAAAAGTCAGGATTCAGACGCTTTTGTAAGAGCAATGGAATGGTCAACGATACTCAGAATCTGTTGAACCTGTGATGGCGAAAGGGAAGCGATGGCATCGGAAAAGTGCTGAACAGCAACAGCGTTTGAAAGTGTGACACTATTATCGAGAAATAATTCTACAATGTTGATTTCAAGGCCGGTGCTGATGCGTTCCAAAGTATAAAGGGTGGGGCAGCGCAGGCCACGTTCAATATGCCCCAAAAAGGCGGCATTCATATCACATTTCAGTGCTAATGCTTCGAGACTCAGACCGCGCTGTTTGCGAATGGAGCGGATCCGCTGGCCTACTTGCAAGGAAAGTGCCTGACGTTCTATTGCTGAACTTTTCAAAATCGTCACTCCCTTGCTATCAAAAAGTATTATCCTTGAGTTAAGGATACACAGGAATGATTGCCAGTTCAATGTTCTATAAATATCAAAAATAATATCAAATGATATTGATTGAGCTGCGAATGTGTGATAGAATGAAAAAAACGGGCAGGTGTCTGATGAACTCAAACAAAGGAGAGATATCATGGAACAAAAAAAGAAAATCATTGTGGCTGTGGCGGCTGTGCTGGTGCTGATGGTGGGGCTTATGGCATGGAAAAAATCTGAAACAAAGCTTTCAGGCAGATATAAGACGGATCAATCTACGCAATACATTTATATGCTCCCGGAAGAATTTGTTTTTGAAAACGGATATTGCGATATCGGAAGTTTTACCTGCACCTATGAATATAAAAATGGAACGCTCTATTTTTATTGGGGTAATGCGGTATGGGCGAGCTTCAAATGCACAATCAATGGAAATAAAATTGTAGTGGACAATAACGGCGAATATATCACTTATTATAAACAGTGAGGGGAAATTTATGAAAAAGCTTAAAATTATACAAATCAGCATGATGCTGATTGCTTTGTGCTTTTGCACATCTTGCAGCGGTTCGAAACAAATGCCGAATGATCTGCTAAAAACGGCAATCCAGAACGAGGATGGAAATTACGGCGAATACGGTTTGGAACTCAAAGATTTTTCTGTAAAAGACCGAAACTACGACAGCAATTATAAAACAGAGAGCGTGACCGTAGAAGTCCGGGCAGAAAATGCGGATTCTGCCTATGAAGTGGCGTATGCCGTTGTGGGCAGTCGCCAGAATGGCGACTGGGATGTAACCAGTGTGCAGGAAATGAACACAACCGTATTACCGAAAGAATCACTGCCGCAAGGTATTGTGGATTCTGATGTAGCGCAACTTTTGCAGGAAAAGGAAAATGTGCGATACTATCTGACGCCAGGATATTGTGGATATAGCAATGCGCTAGAACAGGACATAACGGTAGATGTACAGCTTTGTTCGGATACACAGTATATGAGTGCGACTAGAGGCTACCAGCTTTTTTATCAGTATACTTTGGATGGATGGGAACTGGTCGGGCAAAATGAAGATGATGTAAAGGTTCAGATCACAGATGATTTGTGCGGAACCTGGGTCGCTTCGAATGGAGAAGATTCCTACAAATTTGTGATCGACCATATTGAAGGTGATACAGCGTATGTGAAATATCAAGCGCAGTTCCGAATGCCACAATATGGCTGGAGTTCTAGAATGATTTCCAGAGGATATGATACATTAACGCCGGTTCCGGTCTCTGTGGTATATGAAGATTGGAAATCGGATTATTACGGGATAGAGATCGTTTTTGAAAAAACAAGATATGCAGAGTACTCCAGTGAAGACACGTTTGACTCTTTCTGGAGCAATCCGATGACAGTTGGAATTTATGTTTTTCCGGATCATTGCCCACAAAGAACATACGCCAACGGAACAGTCGAAGATGGCAAATCTTATGTTCTGACTGATATCAATATGTCTGATGCAACGAGACCTGTGAATGGAACTTATATTCTGACCAAGCAGTAAGGGTAAAGGATATCTGCCGATTTTATTTGCGGCAGAGGCCCAGAAGTGTGTCTTGGAAAATGATTTCTTGAAGCTGGACGCGAAGGCCGGGGATAACCTCGGCCTTCATTTTTTGATGTTATTTGGTGTAAAACCAGAAAACTTGCAGAAATTGAAAATTTATGGTTGACAAAGCCCCCGCCGTGCGGTATAATAACCCACGTCGCCGGGAGCGAAACCCCGGCAGACCACATGAAATGTGCGGCCGTAGCTCATCTGGTAGAGCGCCACCTTGCCAAGGTGGAGGTAGCGAGTTCGA
>MNSZ01000017.1:2581-6844 GCA_001916715.1 Firmicutes bacterium CAG:24053_14 | reverse complement strand
GGTCAAAACAGTATCTACAGTTACGATGACCTCTATCAGATCGGCTGCATTGGCCTCTGCAAGGCGGCATACAGCGATAAAGGCGGATGCTTCTCTACGTATGCATACAGGCTAATCTGGAACGAGATATGCACGGCGTTGATCTATGCCAACCGTCGGGCGGCAAAGGAGTGCGAACTGATCCCGGAGGTGCTCGGGAAAGAAGATAGTTTAGACGAGCATCACGAACTGAGCATGATACTCGACCGGCTGGAGGCCAACGCTTCCGAGGCGATGGCGAAAGGCATCCGGGCGATCCGTCTCAGCGCCGAAGGCTATTCCCACGCGGAAATCGGCAGCATACTCGGGGAAAGCGACAAATGTGTCGCCGCCCGAATCTCCCGCACCAGGAAATATCTCAGGTCGCATCCGGACCTTGCGGCATTCTGATTTATGCACAATTGAAAACGATACAGCAAACCCGCCCTCCCCAGTATAAACACTGCGGAGGGCGGGTTTTGCATTTTGGAGGAAGTTATGAAACTCTTCAAGAATAACCGCTGGCTGCTTATCCCGATCCTGTCCTCGCTCCTGCTGCTTGTCCTTATGAAAACAGTGCTCTTTGTCGGGTATGTCCCGACTGAGTCCATGGAACCGACACTGAAGAAAGACTCATTTATTCTGGGGACACGGCTGTACGGAGATTTGGCCGATGGGGATATTATCATCTTTGAGCGGGATGGGAGGCTTCTTGTAAAGCGAATTACGGCATCCGGCGGCGAAGCTGTCGTTCGGAATGGCATTACGCTGATTGTGCCGGAAAACTGTTATTACGTTCAGGGCGACAATGCCAACCACTCCTATGATTCCCGCTTCTGGTCGGACCCGTTTGTAAAGGAGAGCAGCATAAAGGCAAAGCTGCTGGGCTGATTCTTTATTCTACTGTTAGGGCTTTTGCAAGAGGAATTATTCATGCGGTCCTATCAAATTCGACTGAATAATCCTTTATGTTATAGTTTTTCAAAACTTGCTGGCGGCGGACGGTTCTCAAAACCGTCTCTGCGGACGGCAAGTCCACAGGGAATAACCGCATAAGCGGTGCAAGGGGGTGTAGCCACCTTGACGGAACGAAGTGACGAAACATTCTCGGTCATGCAGTTTTCTTCTGCTGACGGAGAATATTGTACATTATCTTTCCTTATCCCTTATAGATCGTCTACCAGTGCGGTACTCTTGGCGTAGGCGGTGCTGCGCGCCTCAAAGAAATCCGTCTTGACCATGTTGGCGTCGGCGTACTGGCTGACCCATGCCATGCTCTCCGGCTCGTGCTCGAAGCCGGGATATAGCGCCGGATACCCGAGACTCGTCCAGCGGAGATTGCCGAGGTAGCGGATATAATCTGTGACCATCCGGCGGTTCAGCCCCGGCACCTCGTCCCCGATGACATAATGCCCCCACGCGATCTCCTGTTCCACGCCCTCCAGCATCATTTCCCGAAGCGCCTGCACGTTTTCCGCCGTGAACAGCTCCGGCTGCTCCTTCTGTAGCTCCAAAATAATGTTGCGAAACAGCCACAGGTGGGTGTTCTCGTCCCGGTTAATGTAGCGGATCTCCTGTGCCGAGCCGGGCATCTTGCCGTTGCGGGAGAGGTTGTAAAAGAACATGAAGCCGCTGTAAAAATAAATACCCTCCAAAATGAAGTTGGCCATCATCACGCGCAGCAGCGTAGGGGCGTCCTTCTGCTCCTGGAACTCGTTGTAGCAGTTCCCGATGAAGGTGTTGCGCCGCAGAAGGTGCTCGTCCGTTCGCCACTGGTAGAGGATGTCGTTGCGCTCCACGGGGGAGCAGATGGTGTCGAGCATATAGCTGTAGCTCTGGGAGTGGACGCACTCCTGAAACGCCTGAATGGACAGGCAGAGATTGACCTCGTTGGCGGTAATATACGCGCCGATGTTGGGCAGATTCGCCGTCTGGATGGAGTCCAGAAAGACGAGAAAGCTTAAAATTTTGTCGTAGGCCGTGCGCTCGGCCGGCAGCAGGCGGGGATAGTCCTTCACATCCTGCGAGAGATTGATCTCCTCCGGAATCCAGAAGTTGTTCATGGCCTGCCGGTACCAGTCGCTGACCCACGGATACTTCATGTTGTTGAAATCGTTGAGGTTTGTTGTGTTGCCGCCGATCATACGCCGCAGGCGCACGTCGATGTCACCCTCCGGATTAAAAAGCGGCTTTTTCTTCAGTTCTACCATGGTACTACTCCTCCCTATGACGCGCAGCTTTCGCAGTCCTCCACCTCAAGGGACTTGCTGCGGATGTAGTAGATCGTCTTGACGCCGCTGCGCCACGCATCCAGATACAGCGCCAGTACCTGCCGCATGGTGTAGTCGTTGGTGATATACAGGTTCATGCTCTGCGCCTGATCGATGTGCCGCTGGCGCACGCCTGCGGCCCGTACCGACCAGCTTTGGTCGATGAGGTGAGCCGCCTTATAGTACCACCATGTATCCAGCGACAACTCCGGGGCCACGCGAGGCAGGATGCTTCCCTTCTTCTCCTCCAAAAAGAAACGCCTCATGACAGGGTCGATCCCGGCGGAGGTGCCGGAGAGGATAGAGGTGCTGGAGGTGGGAGCGATGGCCAGCAGGTAGGCGTTGCGCATCCCCTGCGCCGCCACCGTTTCGGCCAGTGCCAGCCACTTTTCGGAGGTGTAGCCCCGCTTCTCAAAATACGCGCCTGTCTGCCAGCCGCTGCCCTCGAACAGCGCATAGCAGCCCTTTTCCCGTGCCAGTGCCGTGTCCGCTCGGATGGCGGCATAATTGATGCGCTCAAACACCGCGTCGGCGAAGGCGAGATGCTCCTCGCTCTCCCAGCGGATGCCGCGCTTTGCCAGCATGTGGTGATAGCCGCTGACGCCAAGGCCGATGCTGCGGTATTTGTGGTTTGTGAGCCGGGCGTATTCCAGTGGGTAGAAGTTCAGGTCGATGACGTTGTCCAGCGCGCGGATGGCCGTCTCCACCGTGCGCTCCATGTAGGCCTCGTCCTCCACGGGAAGATTTCCGAGGGAGAGACTGGCCAGATTGCAGACCACGAACTCGCCGGGGCGGGTGGCCGTCACCACCACCGTGTCGCCGTTCTCCGTCTGCACCGAGGTGCTGATATGCTCGATGGGCGCCATGTTCTGCGCGATCTCCGTGCAGAGGTTGGAGCAGTAGATCATGCCCGCATGGCCGTTGGGGTTCATGCGGTTGACGGCGTCGCGGTTAAAGGCGAAGGGCGTGCCGGTCTCTACAGCCGAGCGCAGCACCAGCCGCACGATGTCCTTGACGGTGACGGTGCGCTTTTCGATGCGGGGGTCGCTGACGCAGTCCAGATACCGTTTCTCCCACTCCTCGCCCCAATAGTCCTCCAGCGCGTAGCCCTTGACGGTGAGGATCTCATGCGGACACATGAGATACCACGGCGCATCCAGATTTTTCTCCGCCAATTTCCAGAACAGATCGGGATAGCACACGGCAGGAAACACGTCGTGCGCCTTCATGCGGTCGTCGCCGTTGTTGGTGCGCAGCTGCAAAAACTCAGGGAGATCCTTGTGCCACGCATCTAAGTAGACCGCCACTGCGCCCTGCCGCATGCCCAGCTGATCCACGGCAACGGCAGTGTCGTTCACCAGCCGGATCCAGCGGATGACGCCGCCCGCCGCCCCCTGAAAGCCCCGAATGGCGCTGCCGGTGGCCCGTACCTTGCCAAAGTACAGCCCCATGCCTCCACCGAACTTGGACACCTTTGCAAAATTGTCAACGGAGCGGTAGATGCCGTCCAGACTGTCCGGCACCGTGTCGATAAAGCAGCTGGAAAGCTGGTGATGGGGCTTTCGCGCGTTGGACATGGTGGGGGTGGCCATGGTGACCTCCATGCGGCTGAGCATATCGTAAAACCGCCTGACCCAGCCCGTGCGGTCAGAGGCCTCATTCATGGCAAGGTGGAGCGCGATGCCCAGGAACATCTCCTGCGGCGTTTCCAACGGCTCACGGCTGCGGGACTGGATGACGTATCGCTTGAGCAGGAGGTCAAGGCCGGAATAGGTGAACAGTGTGTCCCGCTTCGGGCACAGAAAGCCCTCCGCAGTGTCGATCTCCTCACGGGAATAGCGGGCGAGGATATAGTCGCCGTACAGCCCCTTATCCGTCAGATAGCGGAGCTTTTCATACAGGCCTTTCACACCGCGCTCTGTCCACCGCGAGGCATTGCGCTTGGAAAAGGTGTGATTCAAAAGCCGTGCCGCGA
>MNSZ01000017.1:0-2401 GCA_001916715.1 Firmicutes bacterium CAG:24053_14 | reverse complement strand
CCACCTCGCGGGCGAGGTCTGCGCGGACGCGGCGCAGGGCGGCGCGCTTTTCACGGTACAGGATATATGCCTTTGCCACCTCATAGTGTCCGCACTCCATGAGTACGCGCTCCACCTCGTCCTGTACGCGTTCCACGGTCAGCCCACCGTTTTCCGGTAGGCGCTTGAGGACGACCGACAGCATTTCATCGAGCACCCGGTCGTCTAGCTCCTGCGCTTGGCCGGAAAATGCCTTTTTCATGGCGTTCAGGATCTTTTCTTCTTGGAACGGGACAACTTCGCCCGTTCGCTTTCTGATATTCATCGGCGACCTCCTTTACATTAACCATCAATTTGCTCCATGACATCAAAATGGTTTTTCTCATACCGGATAAGCCCGTCCCGCTGCATGAGGGACAGCTCGTTGGAAAGCGCGCTGCGCTCTACGCTGAGATAATCCGCCAGCTGCTGGCGGTTGTAGGGAATATCAAAGGAATAGCTGCCGGTGCGCTTGATACACTCCGAAAAGTAGGACAACAGCCGCTTGCGAATGGACTTGGGGCCGGTGTGCAGCACCCGGCGGGAGAGCTGCAAATTTTTCTCCGAGCAGAGCGTCAGCAGATTCCGCACAAGCCGTACATGGCGCGGGCAGACATTGGCGCAGGGTTCCAGTACGCGCCTGATATTCAGCAGCAGCGCTCGCGTGTCCTCAGCGGCGGTCACGTTGACCATCAGCGGCTCGCCCGGCACGCAGGCGTACGCCTCCGCAAAGACGCCGCCGGGGCCGATGCTGCTCAGGACGCTGTTATTGCCCCACACGTCTCCCATTTCAATGATGACCCGGCCGGAGAGCACCACGCCGATCTGCTCCGTGGCAGTCCCCTCCGGGAAAATAATCTCGCCCTTTTGAAAGGCGTGCTCCTTCGCGTGCAGGCAACCGAGCATTTCCTCAATGTCCGACGGCTCCATTCCGCGAAAAAGCCGTGTGTTTGCTAAATTGATCTGCATTTTTTTCGCCTCCATGTTGGTGTGCCAACGGACTTTCATAAATTATGATAGTAGAATAAAATCACAAAGTCAAGAGAAACCGCAAGGGGGTATCAAAATGATTCGAAGGATCATCCAGATCGATCAGGAAAAATGCAACGGCTGCGGCGCCTGCGCCGAGGCCTGCCATGAGGGAGCTATCGCCATGGCGGACGGCAAGGCAAAGCTCATGCGGGACGATTACTGCGATGGGTTGGGTGACTGCCTGCCCGCCTGCCCCACCGGCGCCATCACCTTTGTGGAGCGGGAGGCCGCCGCCTACGACGAAAAAGCCGTCATGGAGAACAAGCAGCGGAAAATGCGGAAAGAGGGTATGACCCTGCCCTGCGGCTGCCCCGGCAGCCAGTCCCGGAATATTCAGCGCGAGGCCGCGCCCGCCGCGGAAGCACCCCGCGCTGAACAGGCAAGCCGCCTGTCCCAGTGGCCGGTGCAGATCAAGCTGGTGCCGGTGAACGCTCCGTATTTTGACGGCGCGCGGCTCCTGATCGCCGCCGACTGCACCGCTTACGCCTACGCCGCTTTCCACGAGCGGTTCATCAAGGGACACATCACCCTGGTGGGCTGTCCCAAGCTGGACGGCGTGGACTATTCCGAAAAGCTGACCGAAATCATCCGGGAGAACGACATCAAGAGCGTCACCGTCGTCCGCATGGAGGTACCCTGCTGCGGCGGGCTGGAGATGGCGGCGAAAAAGGCACTCCGGCAGAGTGGGAAGTTCATTCCGTGGCAGGTGGTCACCGTTATGCAGTCTTTGCGGTTGGGAATACGACGAGAGCGCGGGTTACCCGGAGGGCGGCATCGCCCCCGGTACGCCCTGGAGCGAGGTGCCGGAGGATTTTGAGTGCCCCCTGTGCGGCGTGGGTAAGGATTCCTTCGAAGAGGCGTGAGCTTTCTGCAAGAGAGGCAAAGACTATGAGTTATGAAAATTGGAAGGACAGAATCGGCACATTCGAAGTGATGGACGTGCGGGGCAAAAAGCTGGACTTCTTCCCCGCATTGAAGGCAAAGGCTGCCGCGCTAAAAAACGGCGAAGGACTGCATATCATCCAGACCTTCGAGCCCGTCCCCCTATACCCGGTGCTGGCCCTTATGGGCTTTGAGCATCACACGGAGAAGGTGAGCGGCAGCGAGTATCACGTCTGGTTTTATCGAGTGAGGAAAGGAGAATAACTGCATGAGCTATGAAAACTGGAAGGACAAGGCGCAGGGGTTTCAGACCGTGGATGTGCGCCATATACAGGGCAGCTTTTTTGAAGGGCTGAGGAAACGGGCCGAAGCGTTGGAGGTGGGCGAAGGATTACACATCATCCAGACCTTTGAGCCGCATCCACTGTACGCTGTCATGGAGGGCTTGGGCTACGAGCACCACACCGAG
>MNSZ01000016.1 GCA_001916715.1 Firmicutes bacterium CAG:24053_14 | reverse complement strand
CGCGTCAAAAAGCAGGTCGTCGGCCTCCAGCACCGTCATCAGCCCCGTGTACTGAAACGCCGTCAGGCAGCCGGGCGGCACACCGCGCGAGAGCAGCACGAAATGGCGCTCCGGACTTGAGCGAATCAATTCGCAAAGAGCCTGCTGCCCGGCTTCCTCCTGCATGAGCTGAAGATCGTCGATCAGCAGAATGTCCCAATCCTGCGCTGACGGTGGGATCGCGCAGTCTGGGTCTGCCGCGCTTTGCCGCAGCACATTCCGCCCGCGCAGCAGCGCGTCCGCCAGTACGGTCTTTCCAAAGCCGCAGGGCGCGCTGAAAAAGAGGACTCTGCCGTGTGCCATGAAGCTGTCAAACCGTTTCTGAACGGAGGGCTTTATGATGATATTTTCGGTCATTTCTTCCCTCCCTTTGGTACAGATTGAGATTGTCATAAGCCTTTTGTCACTTATCTTAAGTTATATTATACGAATCTGTTTCGAAATGTAAATCATCCCAAAGGATGAGACCCACTGCATAACAAACTGCTGTACATGTCAGCATTCATGAGGCATCCAACATTGGCTTCACCTGTATTGGATTTTCCCGTACAGGTACAGGTTTCTGTGCCGGCTCCTTCGGCAGCTCCAAAATGGTGTGCTCGATGGCGCCAAGCTGTCCGTTCTCGTTGCGAACGCGCACACGGACGAGATAGCCGTGTGCCTCCAGCTCCCGGGCCCCGCCGCTGTCCCGCAGGTGGTAGTTGGACATGACCGTGTAATCTCCGGTCTTTTCGCCGCGGAAAACCGCCATATCCGGCGCCTCCTTCCTCTGGTTTTGAAAAGTGTTGATTTTGACGCAGAAAGCCTCCGTCCTGCCTCCCGGACGCTTCCCATGGGAAAACACCCACGCCGCCTTTCAAGCGGCGTTCTGAGAGGAAAAAACAGAGGTTTTCGCGCCTTAGAACGAGAGAAGGCCGCAGCCTCCATAGCAGAGGTTGCGGCCAATCTCTCATAAGAAAATATATCCTTACGAACGGAAACGGTTGATGCGCCTGGCTTCTATCGGGCGGGTTTGGTGTTAGTTGAAGTATTCGCTTACATCAGCTTTGTCGTTGTACTGCTTGCGGACGCGGACCAGCACAGAGCCGTCGGCCTGCTCGGTTTCCTCGGTGATCTGATACCGGGTGCGGCTTCTGTCCATCGTCGCCTTGTAGCGGCTCACTTCGTCGTGGTTGACCTTGAGTTGCTGCTCACGGGTCAGACCGCAATCGTCCTTCTGTGCAAACACCAGTGTTTGCAGGATGCACGCTGCCTTTACGCGCTTCATTGATTTCACCTCCCTCAGCCTCCGCCCGGTCAGAACGGATGCCCTTTTTCAGAGAGATGATCAGTGAACAAACAGCCTGTGCGCGCCAGTCTGCCGCCAACGCACACTGCACCGGATGCACTCCCGTGATACCTTTGTATGGCTCTATTTTATCAAATTCGAAACTCGATTTCAAACGAATTTTTGAGAAAATGTCATCTCAATACAGCTCCGCGATGATGTCCACGCACTTGTCAACGATACTGTCACCGGCAAAGGAAACGGTCTGAACTGTGAACGGATTTTGATGTTTAGAAATCATTATCCTTGAAAAGCTTTATGATGGTTATTACGACCATCCACAGCAGAAAAGACAGCATTGCCCCTATCTGGACAGCAGGGAACGGTAGTCGGCGGTCAGCGTCAGATAGCCACGCTCATTGTGAGCAATACCCGCCCAATCCAGCACCGCCGCCAGCACAAACACAGGGTCAAACACATATTTCCCAGCAGGGGCTTTGAAATAGTATTTGCCAATGGCACCGACAACGGTATCCTCCGTGCAGCCACCCTCGCCAAGGGGAGAATTGCGCCCCATGCCCTTGCGGGCAGAACCGCCCTCCCGAAGCAACAGATCCACGATAACATCAAAAACATCGTAGGTATACGGCGGCTTTATAGGCAGCTCGCCGCAGAGGAAGGAACAGCCATCCTTAGCGGCCCGGATAATGTACGGCTTGCCGGTAACAGAATACACCGTTGCCCTGCCGCCATTTTCGTAGAGCTTGCTCCGCACAATGTCAGAAGCCTTTGTACTGCTGCTTTCTTTTGGTGTAAAAAGACTCATGTCAAATGCCTCACTTTCTTCCTCGCCGCGCAGGTTTAATTGCAGCAGCAACTCATCGAGTTTTTTCTTGGCTGTGGGGTAAGAGATGCCCAGCTTGTTTTGCACATCCTTCATGCTGCCGCGGCAGGCGAGAAAGGTCTGCAAAAACCGGGCGTATTCCGGGGCAAGGCACTCATAAGGGGAAAGTGGTTCATCGGTGGGGAACTCTGCCTTGCAGCCGGGGCAGCTCAGCCGTGCTAAATGAAGTGCCGCCCCGCACACAGGACACTGACCAGAAAATTTCATAGCGATCTCCCTCCTTCACTTTCAAGATACCATAATATTTCATCTATGTCAATAATAGAATTAAAAATATTAAACCTGTTTCCGGATAGGATGTAAAAATGGTGTTGTCCTGCACGGGCGGCTACAATGGTGCCTCATTGTCCGCAGGGGGACAATACTTCAGCCCTGCGCGCTCATCTGTGACAAATCTTGTCGCTCGTATATCATGTTATCTTTTTGAAAACAATAAAAAATGCGTAAGTCCCAACATATCCGGACTTACGCATTTCTGCTACACGATTTGCCTATGAAGTTTTCTCCCATCTTGCCATTTCTCACCCGATTCCGCAAAAAAAGCGTGTGACTGCTCTGCAACTGGATTTACGCAGAAACGCCACACGCTGTACGCTTATTATAGCAGAGGCAAATCGGAATTTCAAATGATTTTTTCACATCCGATGCCGCTTTTTATTCCATATTATTTCGAGAAGGCTGCTGCGATGTGATGCCGCACAACAATGCTTTCTCGATCATGTCCACCTTCTGAGGCCGTCCCATCAGCCGATAGTATTTGCACCATAACTGCGGCGATTGCAGCGGGATGACTTCTGTCCCAAGCGGCATTTTCTCCACGATCTGTTCTTCACGCAGAGAGCAATCATAGACCGTTCCCTCATGCACGATGGCAAAGCCTGCCATGACATCGACCTCGATCGATTCTATGAGGGATTCCATAAAGGTCTTCGTCCGGTACATGGGATTCGGCACGGGGTCAGATGGGCGGAGCTCGCCCATTTCCAACAAAATCGTGTGGACACATTCGGCGTCATGGTCAGCAACCATTCAATCAATATCGTGGAACGCAGAGGTGATGCCCTTGAAATACAGCAGCATCGACGCGCCCAAGGCCCACTGCACATGGGCAGATTCGCATATCTGCTTCATGTCTGCCACCCGATATGCTCATTCTATCAAAAAACGCAGAATAATCAAGTTCACCGACGAGCGCGGGCAGCTCATCCGCCCGGACACCTTCATCAAGCGGCTGCGGAAGATCTATGCCGCCCTCCACCACGCCGGGCATCTACACCCATGCATTCGACAAGAACAAAAAGGCCGCCAGCGCGGGCTTGCAGGGAATGCTGGAGATATGACGAAGGATAACTCAGTCGAATCACAAAATGTTCAGTAGTGGTCAAATCAGGTTTCAATTCTCATAACTTTCCGCATATAAAAACCGTCTCAAGCAACTTGCTTGAGACGGTTTTTGTAATTGCTCCCAGGTTTTGTTGTCACCGCTGCGCATCGGGCAGTTCGTTCTTCACATACTTCTCCCATACATGCAGGCGGTCGCGCTCGTCAATCTGCCGCAGCACTCTGGCGGGTACACCGGCAGCGATACTGTTGGGCGGGATGTCCCGTGTCACCACCGCGCCTGCGGCGATGATGCTGCCCGCTCCGATGGTCACGCCGCCGCACACCGTCGCACCGGCGCACAGCCAACAGTGATCCCCGATGGTGATGGGTTCGGCATACTCCAACGCATGGCAGCCGTTGGGGTAGTCTGTATAGGCTCGTTCTTCGGCGATAAACGGATGGTTGGGCGTGGCCAGCGTCACATTGGGTCCAATGAGCACATTGTCCCCCAGCGTAATGGGCGCTACATCCAGAAATACGCTGTTGTAGTTGACGAAGCAGTTCCGCCCCACATAAATATTCACGCCGTACTCGCAGTAAAAGGGTGCAAACGCCTCGAAATTCTTCCCTTTTGCGGAGGGGATCAGGCGCTCCAGCGCACGCTGTTTGGTCTTTGCGCACCACAGCGGGAGGCGGTTGAACCGGTCACAGCGGCGCATACCAACCCGGTGCCGCTTGGCAATCTCCGGATCGGTAGGCGTATAGAGACGCCCCGACACCATCCGTTCCCATTCACCGCTCGTCCTGCTCTTATCCATAGCTGCTGGAGCCGGTAACTCACGGTGTTGTAGTGCAGGTGCAGCTCCCGCGCCATCCGGCGCTGGTTGCCCATACAGCGCAGCCAGCTCGCCAGCGTATCCAGCAGCTCTTGTCGCCGCGGCTCTGGCTGCCGCAGGAGCGTTCCCAGCTGCCGATGGATATAGGCGTCCGTTTCCGCCGGGGAGGATTCCTCCAGCAGCCATACCACCCCCGCTGGATCGTCTGTCACGCAGGGTGCTTCCGATCGCGCCGCCATGTGGAGCGCCGCACGGGCGCTGCGGTCTGCTTTCTGAAAGCCCACCGTACCGCCGTAGGGGCAGCTGACGCCGCAGATAACGCCGTGGACGGCGGCAAAGTCCGCCATCACCTGCCACAGCGGTATCTCCAGCGCGAACAGGTCGTCCGCCTCCAGCGCCAGCAGAAAGCCATCCTCCGACAGTG
>MNSZ01000015.1 GCA_001916715.1 Firmicutes bacterium CAG:24053_14 | reverse complement strand
TATCTCAAAGAGCTGCAAGCATCCTTTGATTACGGGAAAATCAAGTATACAGAGGACTACTACGATATTGACATGAACCCTGCGGCAGAACCGACTGCTCCGGAATGGAAAGTCTACTTTGAGGGAAATTTCTGGGGGCATTCGGGAAGAGACCGTGCCGGAGTAGAAATCAAATTGAATAAACACTTTGATTGGGCGGGGCATCATTGGATTATCCCTGCGGTGTATTCTTGCAGCAAGGGGCTGGTCGTGGATTTCTGTATGCGTGCCGAAGCGGAGGACATCCGTAGGTTCATAGCAAAATGGAACCTGACTGCTGAGAATGATTCAGCGGAAAACTTTACGCAGGAACAGCAAATGCAGATGGAACTGGAAAATCCGCTTGACCTTGATTTCAGCGCCAAAATAAAGCTGAACGGGAAAACAATACTGCCTTCTCATGGTTGTGCAGTAAGCATTAGTCCATGCTTGCCAGATGGAGTAGCAAACGAGAAAGTGGCGCAAGCAGCAGCCGCGCATTATGGCTTAGACGACTCCTACGGCTGGATGATTTACAGGGAGTCTTATCTGTGGGGCAGAAAACGCCGCCCTGAAATAAAATCACTTTCCATTACGATGGAGCAGCAGCCGTGCCGCGTACCCGGCCCGCATTTCAAGACGCACGCTCCCGGTGATTCGTTTTCTTTCTCCCATCCGGTCAGCGGAACGGAATACACATTGACTGTGCAGGAGTTGGAAGAACAGGCGATTTCTCAACAACAGTTTGACTCGAATCGTTGGTGCTACCCGACACATTTTTGGAAATCGCCCCATGTGCTGACAGCTATGCGCCGGAGGCCAGAAACGGTATTGTCTGTGTCGGTGTTATCGGTGGCGCGGTTGGCCAAGCCGCAGTTGTGTTCGGAAAGAACGCTCAGGGACATCTACACGCTGTCTGCTCCGCGTTGCATTTTGAACCAGTGGCGGAAGATATTGAATGGCGCGTCGAGTTTCATGTCGCTCAATTTTCAAACAAAACATTCTTACTCATATAATACACATTCAACAAACTGCCGTTTTTTGCATAGCCTAACCAGCATTTTCTCAGGCGCAGGAGCGCTGCTGCATAGGAAAAGCGCCCCTGCGAGGATCAACCTCGCGGGAGCGCTTATTCGTTTCATGTGTCCAGAGAACCGCGCTTATTTGCTGATGCCATCCAGCGCCAGCACCTGCTCATAAGAGTCCGCGCCGGCGATAGAGCCGATGGGCAGAACAACATGGAGCTTTCCGGCACCGTCAGCGTATGTGCGGACGTCCATGTTGATGTTTTCATCGGACAGCGTCCAATCGCGGCGCTCCGTCAGAAACTCATCCATATCGCCGCCCGCGATAGTTCCCCACTGTGTGTCGAATGTTGCAGCGGCAGCGCGGCGTGCCGCCTCCAAGAATGCCGCTTCATCTACATTCATTACCTTCAGCAAGTCCGCTGTGGTAAGCTGCTGGCCGCTGGCGATGTCATACAGATACACATTGTACTCGTTCACATCTGCATCCCAGCCACAGGAGACGACCAGCGACAGGATGTTTTCATACTGATATTTCTCCCACGCTACGTAGAAGCAGGACAGGCTGACCTTATCCGAGACATTTTCGAGCACGCCATTCACGATAGGGCTGTACTCATCGGAGATAGCCTTGTTGATAGCCTCCGCGCCCTGCGTATCGGCTTCGATTTGGGGCACACGGTAAGTATAGTACCCGCTGTTGCCCACGCCGTCGGTATAGTCGAAATCCTCGTTATACAGTTCCGTGATTTGAGGCGCTTCATAAGACGTGTCGGGCGTTTCGGCCTGATGGTCGTTCTGTTCGTTGTTCTTATTGTTGTCTGCCTCGTTGGGTGTCGTGCCGCAGGCGGCCAGCGTAAAAAGCATTGCTGCGGCCAGCAGCATGGTCAAAATCTTTTTCATTCGAATATCCCCCTTACTTCCACGAGAACCGGCCCACAACGGCCTCCGTGTACTGGTCGTCTGTGATAGCCGTATACCGTTCCCCGTCATACCAGTCGGTAAAGCCGTTGTCCGTCTGATAAATTTCGCCGGTCTCCGTGTCCATCACACGCTCGAAGCCCATGGTGGCATCGCTCTGCTTCTGGCTGATGATGTCCTGACTGGTGTTCCGGCTTTCCCACGAGGACATGATGGCATCCTGCATCTCATTGGCGGACTGGCTCAACTGCTGGGATTGCTGCATCACCGCATCGCTCTGCGCCATGGCGGAGGAGGTGTAGCTGCCGGAATAGTCCAGGCTGCCCAAGCTCCGTGTCAGAATGTCCTCCCAATTCTGGAACATTCCCTTTTCAGCGGAGACGATGGTGGTGCTGTACGCCATGTAATACCCGCCAAGGCCGGGGATGGGAAAGGGAACAAGCTCTGCGGAGCACATACCCTCCGCCTCGATGCCGTCCTGCGTGAACTCCGCACGCAGCACGCCGGCTGTTCCGCCCAAAGAGCCGGTCGCGTCAAAGGTCTCCGTCACCGTGAAATTCTCATACTGTGGGAGGTGGAGGTCGCGGTAAAACGGTTCTTCCGCCACCGCCGCCACATACTGCGGCAGCACATCGAAGTAGCCCTTCACGGATTCCTCCGCCATCACAGGATACGCCGCGTAAGCCGCATTCCAGTAGGTGTAATTCTGTTTCAGAAAATCATCCACAAACAGCGGCTCTGCCTTCAGGATATACAAAATTTGATTTACGCTGCACGCGGGGTCGTATGCCCGCAAAGCGTGATACATCCCTGCGTTGGACGTAGCGGCTTCCACCGCCCAGCCCTGGGGGATGCTCATGGAGAAATCCGCGCAACTATACGGCACAAGCTCCAGCCCGGACGCCATGGGGGTAATGACAAACTCCTCCGTCTGCTGTGTGTTTCCGCTATCCTGCGCGTCATCTCCGCCGCTTTTGCTGCCGCAGCCGCACAGCAGCGTCAGTGCCAAGGCCAAGATAAGACAAGTAATTTTCCTCATAAGGCTCCTCCCCGCACCAAGTATGCCTTGAGTATATCATAAGTTTCACCCCACCGCAACGTGCTTGAAAAGCGATTGACACGCTTTTGAGGAAAGCATATAATACTCACAGGAGCAGTAATGCTTCCCAGTGTGAGAGCACTGCAAAAAGTTGTGCTGGATATGGGACAGGGTAAACACCCATAACTGTTGGCATCTTAACTGGATGCCGTGGCTGGCAACGAGCAGCAACCGTTGTAGTCCACGCAGGGGACTTAAACTACTTGTGCCAACAGACGTTTCGCTGAGGAATGTCACGGCTGACAACCAGCAGAAAACTCTCAATCAAAAAGTGAGGGAGGAGTGAAACTCACTCCTCCCTATTTTTTCAAGCGAATGCCGAGCAGAGAGGCTTATGGCAGGCAACGTGCGTAAAGGAGTGTGTCTGTTAAACTATGCGGGTATCCGCTGCCCTCCCGCCCATACGAGGCGTTCCGGCTATATGCTGATCAGCAGCGTGCGGCGGCGTACCCGCTAAGGGCCTCAGACGGGGCACGGCAAGCGCGGAACTGTCCGTGTGCCTGAAACTATACCCAACTCTGCGGCGTGGCACAGCGGGGTTCTGAGGGGGTGTCTCGTTGTTTCGGATTCCTAAGCGTCCACGAGCACCAAAGCATAATGACTTTCGTGGCGAAGCGGAAACTATGAAAATCAGTGATTGACCGCAGATTGTCCTAAAAACACAGGGGGCGTGTTAAGTCATATATAACACGACAGCCTGATTGAAAATTCTAAAAGCCCGTCGAATAGTTTTACTTCACGCAACGCAACGCAGGCCGCATGATCTGTGCCTCCGCACAGATCATGCGGCCCGTCTTTCTTGACTGCTACAAAGGCAGGCGTTAAACCTGCCGTTTCGTGCAGTATTAAAAACTGCATAGCTGCCGTTTCGTGCAAATATCGACATTTTTAACTTGCCTTTTCGTGCATACCTGTGTTAAACTAAGGAAAACAACACGACTCTGAAAGTCAGGAGGAATCGGTATGCTGAGGCGGAAAATTTATAATGACCTCGTCGCGTGGAAGCAGCGAAGCGGCGGGACGACAGCGCTGCTGATTGACGGAGCAAGGCGCGTTGGCAAGAGTTTCATTGCCAAGGAGTTCGCAGCGAACGAGTATAAAAGCCATATCATTATTGATTTCGGAAATGTCCCGAAGGATGTGCTGGACATCTTTGAAAATGACAGCACCGACCTCGATATGTTTTTTGCCAAGCTGTCCGTCTTCTTCGGAACACAGCTTTACAACAGAGAGTCCCTCATCGTGTTTGACGAGGTGCAGCAGTTCCCCCGCGCACGGCAGCTTATCAAGTACCTTGTGGCGGATGGGCGCTACGATTATTTGGAAACCGGTTCTCTCATCCGGCTCAAGAAGAACGTCAAGGACATTATCATCCCATCGGAGGAGGAACATCTGGAGATGTTCCCCTTGGACTTTGAGGAATTTCTATGGGCGCTGGGTGATGAGGTCACCGTTCCGTTTATCCGGCAGGCATTCGAGGCGCGAAAACCCTTGGGTCAGGCGGTGCATCGAAAGGTCATGAACAGCTTCCGGCAGTACCTGCTGGTGGGCGGGATGCCACAATCCGTCCTCGCCTACCTGAACGGGAAGGACTTTGCCGCCTCCGATGCGGTCAAGCGGAACATCCTGCGGCTCTACCGCGACGACGTAGCCAAGTTTGCCGAGGGATACGAGGATAAGGTTTATGCGGTTTTCGACGGTATCCCCGGTCAGCTATCCAAAAAAGAAAAGAAATATCGCCTGAGTTCGCTGGGCGAAAATGCGCGTTTTCGTTCCTATGAGGATTCCTTTATCTGGCTGAACGAGGCGATGGTGGTCAACACCTGCTTCAACGCCACCGACCCCAATGTAGGGCTTGCCCTCAGCGCCGACCACACCACACAGAAATGCTACATGGCAGACACGGGACTGCTGGTAACACAGACGTTCATGGACAAGGGCTATACAGACAACGAGTTATATAAAGCCATTCTCTTTGACAAGCTGGATGTAAACGAGGGCATGATTTTGGAAAACATG
Source organism: Firmicutes bacterium CAG:24053_14 (assembly GCA_001916715.1). GTDB lineage: Bacteria > Bacillota > Clostridia > Oscillospirales > Oscillospiraceae > F23-B02. The sequence continues at coordinate 2,983 of MNSZ01000015.1, read as the reverse complement.
GTGGCGCAGATGCTCCGGTGTCGTGGGCATAAGCTCTACTTCTACTCTCGCTGTGATAAGGAGCATCGGGAAAACCACATGGAGGTCGATTTCCTGATTGCCGAGGGCAAAAAAATAGCCCCCATCGAAGTAAAGTCCGGCAACTACCGCAGCCACGCATCGTTGGACAAATTCCGCGCAAAGTTTTCCTCGAAAATAGGTGAGTCCTATATTCTCTACACAAAGGATGTCATGCGCTCCGATAACATCCTCCATCTGCCAGCCGGCTGCCATCTAGGCGAGAGGCGATCCGCAATGCGGATCGCCTCTCGCCTTTCATTCAGTCCGCAAAATCATAAAGTATATCATCCCCGAACACTGCTCGATAATAGGGGACTTGATGTCGGTAGCAGTAAATCACTACAGGCATTCCCTCATCCGCTTTCTCTTTGATGTAGTGAATGTTGTAAAGCTCCATTACCGTTCCAAGCGCTACATGGTAAATTTCCCCCTCCCGACACGTACGGAACGGAAAGGTGAACGAGCTTGTGTTTCGTTCAAATCTTGCATCCTCTTCCAGTTTGGCAATGCAGTTCTCACACTCTCTATCGAAGCCTGTTGTCACGGCTATAGAGTTGTCCTTGCGCCCCTCGCACTTCATTGGGACGACATATAGCCGCCGCATTTTAATTTTCCTGCCGGAGAAATCCTTAATAGACCGAAACAGCGCCGCAAAGTCACGAGGGTTACGAGCAAAGAGGACAGCATAGCACTCCTTCATTTGATGCATACGGATTTTACTGCGATAGTCGTAAAACAGCCGCCACTCTTTTTTTGCAATTTCTGTTTTCCATCTCATGCCGCCCTGCGGAATGACATAGATGCTGAAATCATTTTTGGAATACGCCGCGAATCCGACCTGCCGAGTAAATCTCTGGGAGTGAGAATCCTCTGCGTCTGCGTCAATACACTTCCGCTTCACCTCGATGGCGTTGTAGTATACTGTACTTTCCTCCGGAGCGAAATCACCCACCGCGTTCGCAATGATAGCCGTCAGCGCAGGTTTCTGACTGTCCTCGTCATCACCGAATACCAGCGGGTGAACCTCAAAACCTGCGGCAGCGTAAAAGCAGTTCGCCCCAGCCAAATTCAAGCGGCGGTCCAACGGCGCTTTCCGCGCCAGCGTACCACCGCGCAGGTTGACGCTTCCGATGATACTCTTGGGGATTCTCTCCAGCCAAGGGAACAGTGCGCCGCCGAACTCCAAAAGAAAAGCCAAGCCTTTGTTTGTGATACAGCAGACGCGGCGCACCCGCTTCCGACTTCTTCCCCCAATGCGAATATCAACCTCTGCGCTCGACTCCTTCACAAAACCGGCGCTAATCAAATCCATAATGTCGTGGGAACCTGCGTTCATTGTCTCGGAAAAAATCGCAAGGTCATCCCGACGGACAAGACCACATATAGCGAGGGCATATAACATTTTCATTTTCACGTTATAGTGGGTTGGCATTCTCCATCCTCCTTTTACTATTTTCAGGATGCCCGCCCCCGAAAATGGGGTAGATCAACAGCGTTTTTAGTCTCTCAGGGGCGGGCATAAATTTCTTGCTGATTGTACCTTGGTCAATATCGGCAATGGCATTTTTCGATTTTAAGGCTCGTAAAATCCAGTAAAATCAATGGATTGCACTTGCACCACGTTCTCACCAAAGCGGCCATTGGAGCGGTCGTTTTGATGCGACCAATTTAGCCCTCTTTTAATGGCCTACAGCAGCCCCGCTGCTTCGCTGGCGAGCCTCCCATATTCTGATGATATTTTCCGGCGTTGGAAGCGGCCCTTCCATGGGAGAAATCGTAACGTAAGTCCCCGCAGGAATGGTCTCCGACACCCTCGTGTAGAAGCGAAAATCGGTGCAAAGACCATCGTCCCCGCCCTCGAAATGAGAGCAAATTTCATCGGTAATCGCCTTCGTTGCGTGGTTGTCGGAGTCAAGACAGGGAGTCGTGAGGCTGTTATAAATGAAAACATACGTCACGCATTTTCGAGCGATTTTGGGCAGTGAATCCTCCACGGAGAGCACGGCTCCGCGCACCTTTTCAACGAACATCTGCGTGTCATAAATGACCATCTTCCGCCCGTTTACAACCGTGCCGTGAGCCCGAATCGAGGGCAGTGCTGGCATCCTGACCAGCAGCAAATCCGCCTCCACAAAAGCATCAAACAGGCCCGCTTCCCGTCGTGTTTTTTCAAAAAGCTCGACGCAAAAATCATCCGAAACGTCCGCTTCGCGGGTCTTCCATTGCAGAGAAATACTCTCAAGCTCGCACACCGAATCCCACATTTTCATGAAGGGAAGGCAGGTGTTATTTGCTAATTCATCAACCGCTTTCTGCAGCAGTGCCGCTCTTCGGGCGGCACTTTCATCGGAAGTATCGGCGTCAATAATCCTCCGGACGCCCTGCAGGTCGTCTTCAAAATTCTCTAAAGTCCATCCGATTTTCTTGTGGGCAGCACGCAGTGCCTTCAAATTATTTTCGATACTCTTGACCTTCACCCGAACATCGTATATAATCTCAGGCAGGGATGGGGAAGGCGCTCCCCTGATAGGGTTCCCTGCCTTCGGGGGCAGGACGCAGAACCGTTCACGCCTGTCTGAAACGTGTTCTTTTGTTTTCATTTGGAGCCTCCTTTCGGTGCTTCGCACCTGCGGGTCGCGCCCCATTTTGACCACAAATTTGACCACAAATGAAATCCCATTGGTATCAACAGCTTTGGGGAAAACCCTTGAAAACAGAGCATTTGCGGGTACGTTAGTACCCGTCTTTTACGGCTCTCGTAGGGTTCGAATCCCTCCCACTGCGCCATATTAACGAAACGGTATAGATGCGTCTGGCGAAAAGTCAGGCGCATCAACCGTTTCCGGGCTTTTTCAGGCCCGGATTTTTTCTTTCAAACCATAGATGCAAATCGCTGTTTCAGAGCGTCTGCCCCGATTCGAAC
>MNSZ01000061.1:197272-200215 GCA_001916715.1 Firmicutes bacterium CAG:24053_14 | reverse complement strand
CGGCAAAAACTTCGGTGACTATCCCCAAGCAATTGTCATGACGATAAAGTAAATCTCTGCAACGCGCTCTAAAAACAGATATTACACTTTTTGTTCAATTCTATAATGCCGCTTTAATAAATAATAGGACGGAGCGCTGCTCCGTCCTATTATAACAACTTAAACAATTTCACTATAGTTAACGGTATTTTACTTTATCCAAAACTGTTCTTATTTATTATTGCGATTGATTTTCCTTTTCTTTTATTTCTCTGTTGCTTTGGTTGTCAAAGGTAGAAAAAGCCTGACAGGACAAGGATTTCTCCGGCAACCAGCCCAGCAACGGGATGACAACAGGCTTTGCAACCAGTCACGCTTTTCAGAACGGCATCTCAATCTGCTCCGCGATCTCCACAATGCCGCCCGGGATTTCTGCGGCTTGGTTGACGCCGCCTGTTGCAGCTCTTTCGCGGTCCCAGCCCTTTTGCCTGCCGTACCCGGCAAAGCTTCGGGGATTGGAGAAATACGTCCAGCCGGTCACGCACTGGTTCATGATCTCATTGATCTCACGGATTTCCCATTGCTTCGGCTCGTCAAAGGCGTGATTCAGAGCCTCCTTGTAAAGCTGCTTGGAGCAGACGGTATCGCCTGCATAGCTGTCTAAAAACGCCTGAATCATGCCCGCTTTCGTGTCCTCCGGCATGAAGCCCTTCTGATGCTCCTTGAGATAGCGCACCATTTCCTGCTGCAAATAGGCTCTGGATGCAGCCTCATCCTCCAAAATGTGAACCTCTGCCTGTTCCGGGCAAACCTGCACCGGCAGAAAGCGCCGGTTGCCGGAACGGTCGAGGGGCAGGAAGTCCATTGCGTTGGACGTGCCGCCGAACACGCATTGCCGCAATCGGTCCGCCGGGTGGGTTTCATACGGGATTTTATAGACCTCCTTCTGGCGGCTCAGAAACGACTTGATTTCCTCAATGCTCTTGGCATTGGCGGTGGCGATCATTTCGGACATTTCAATGATCCAATGACCTTGCAGCTTGCGGTACACATTTTCATCGTCCAGCTTCCGCAGATCGTCAGAGAACCACTCGTCCTTTCCTGCCAGCAGCCGGAAGAAGGTGGATTTTCCCGCACCCTGACCGCCCACAAGACAGAGCATGACTTCAAATTTACAGCCGGGATGAAATGCCCGTTGAATCGCACCCAACAGGAACAGCCGTAATGCCTGAAAGGTATACTCATCCGCTTCCGCGCCGAGAAAGTGGTGCAGACAATAGCGGATGCGCTCCGTGCCGTCCCAAGTGAGGCTGTTCAGGAAGTCCCGGACAGGGTGATAGCTGTTCTGATGGGCGGCGAGATCGGCGGCATCTATAATTTTCTTTTCACTTGTCAGGTCGTAATTCTCTTCCAGATACAGCCGGATGTACTTCATATCCGTGTCGGTCATGGAGGCGCTGGGGCTTCGGTCGTAGCCGATGGGCTTCACAATGTCGGTGCGGTCGGTCAGCAGATTGTAGGCGATCGCGCCAGAGAGCAGCGGATCGTGCTGAAACACTGTCAGGCAATTCTTGATACTGTTGCGGACGCCGCCTTTTTCCGTGGTGACTTCTTCAATGCTCATCGGCTGTGCCATGCTGCCTGCCTGCATTTTGAGCTGCTGCTTCATCTGCGGCGGCAAGCTCTGCCATTCGCTGCTCAATTTTTCTCACTTCCTCTCCATATTCGATCACAACGGATGCCCGCGTCTGCATATCCCCGCCCAACAGCTCGTCCAGCAGATATTCTACCAGTGAGAGCTTCTGCAATGCCTCCACAAAGCGCGGATGATAACCGTCCTCTGGCATCTGTGGGGCATAGTCCTCCTTCCAGCGGCATAATAGCCGGTAATAGTCCAGCAGCACACGGAAACAGTAGCGTTCCATGTGCTGATAATTCTGTTCGTCAGTATTTTGTTGTCGCGGCTTGCTTGGCTTATCTGCACTACCTTCATACGGAATGGAGAAATCCTGTGCCAGCAGAATTGCGGCGTCCTTGCTGCCAATCCCGCGAAGCCGGGAAACGAAGTCGATCACATCCCCGGTAGCACCGCAGCCGAAGCAGTAATACCGGCGATCCAGCTTCATGCTGGGGGTGCTGTCATCGTGAAACGGGCAGCGGCACATTCCGTTACGCTCCACCCGGATGCCGTATCGCTCCGCAGCCTGCCGGGTGGTCACAGACTGCTTGACGATTTCAAAGATACTCAATAGGCAATGCCCTCCTTAGTGTTCAATTTCCTGCTTTTTATGCCGCGTCGCGGCGTTCTGGCGCTCCTGTTCATGCTGCACCTCGTAGATGTTGTAGTGAATCGCCCAGAGCTTTTTAACGTCGGCGTAAAGCGGCGAAAGCTCTGTCTGAATCTTGCCTTCCTTGAAATACGGTTTCAGCTTGCGTTCCGCCATGTAGAACGTCCGCAGCGTATCGTCATGCTCCGACTTGTATTTCTGTCTGGATTTTTCAAAACGGATACATCCCAGCTTATCCGCAACCGGTTTTCCATCGACATAATACTGTGCCATGCGCAGCAGCTCGTCCACTTCTTTGATACGAGCTTGCTTTGCCGAAGCAGACTTTTTCAGCGTGTCAATCTTGTCCTGCATGGTGTGAAGTGTAGTTTCCAGATCATCCACGGTGTAAAGGTTTTTGGATTGCAGAAAGCTAAACGCCTCGGCATAGCGCTGCAAATTGGCGTTCTTCACCTTATTGCTGTACGCACCCTTGTTACGATTGGCGCAATGCAGCGCCAACAGATCATTGAGCATGGGCGGCTGGGGCTTGGCAAGCTCAGCTTTTACGTCCTTCAGCCAGCCGATCAGCGCGGCGATCTTTTCCTTTGCCTCACGCAGCAGCGCGTTGGTTTTCCGAATGAAGCGGTTGAGATCGCCCTTGTCGGTGCGGATGCCCTTTGCCTCCATTGCCCGG
>MNSZ01000061.1:193743-197262 GCA_001916715.1 Firmicutes bacterium CAG:24053_14 | reverse complement strand
GCACAGGTCAGCCCATGCCTGCTGCCATGCTTCCAGCGTTTCGGGCTTTCCCCAATCTGTCGTGGGAACAGCGTTGAACACATAGTTGCCCGCCTCATCCAGAACGCGCTCCCCATGCTCATCCAGCACATATTCCCGCCGCTGCTTGTTGCCCCATCTGCCGTCCGGCTCAATAGGGCGAATCGGACACATGACGTGAAAATGCGGGTTGGAAATGCCGCCGTCCGCCTTGTCTGGCTGATGTACGGCAAAGTCTGCCACCATGCCCCGGCTCACAAAATCTTGAAGTAAAAATTGCCTTGCAAGGTCGATGTTCTCCTGCATAGAAAACTCGTTCTGCAAGGCAATGTCAAAGCTGTAGGCAAGCTGGGCTTTCTTGCCGCGCTCGGCTTTTTCCACGGCGTTCCAGAGCGTTTCGCGGTCTGCGTATTCTGGCGGGGCGTGTGACGGGAGCAGAATTTCAGAGCAGATCACGCCGCCCTTGCGGGTGTAGTCGCTGTCCTCGCCGTAGTATTCGCTGTGCAGCTTTTCCCCGGCACGGTACGCGGCAGCAGCCACGGCAGACTGCCCCGCGCTTCGCTTGATCTGCGTCACATGAAAATGAAATAGTGCGATACTCAGTCACCTCCCGCATGGTTGCTGACGGCTTCCGTAAGCAGCCTTTGTGTGGCTGGCAGAGCAAAGACCTGTTCGGCAAAAGCGTAAAACGCGCTTTCACTCAAATCCTTCGTCTGCGGTGCAACGCTCTCGATGGCTGCACCACGGGTGATAAGCCGGTGCGCCCGCTTGCGCCGATCTCCTTTTTCATAGTAGGCGGCTCGGTTTTCAAGGCGCTGGATTTTGTGCTGTTCCTGCGCAAGCTGACGCTCCACCTTTTCTTTCTCTGCTTGCAGCTTTTCGATTTCTTTTTCGTGCATGATCTTGACCTCCTGATTGATAAATGATGGGATGGATAGATACAAAAAGACCGCCTACGTTCTCGGTAGACGGTCTGTGTGATGATATGGAATTTTAAGGCTTTGCGGTGGAAATAGACTGCGCCAGCAGACTGTTTCCGCTGCAAAGTGCGCTGGGATAGCTGCTGTGGCAGCGCAAGGGAGGCACTCCCTTGTTCGGAGCAACGCGACGCAAAACAGCCCGGACATTTGGCTGTCCGGGCTGTCTGCTCCGCAGGACGCACATACTCCCGTCAGGGAATTAGTCGAACTTGCTATTGACCATAGCAAAAAGTTTTTCAAATCGCCCTATTGTTTCGTCTGAAAATACAAGGCTACCAATATTCTTAGCCATATAATTTGCAGGTGAATAATGGTTAAAGGCCTTGTTGCCATTAAGCCGTTTTAACTGCGACATTATTGGTTTATTCGTGTCAAGCTCACTAATTTGAACCGATTTTCCAAATGCTCCATTAAACAGCAAAAGGTACTCTTCCTTGTTAAATAAATCCTCAATGTCGGCGTAAGATTGCCCCATGATCGAATGGTAATACAGAATTTTTTTATCAGCGATAATTTTTTGCTCGACCATGCGCTTCAAGCGAGCTTGGGCTGCCTGATCCGTAAAGGTATCAAGCAAACACACCGTGGATAGCTCGTTGCCCCGCATTAACGAAATAAAGGTTGCAATTTTATCCGCGCCACCTACCGGAACTATGGTAATATCCTCAGACAATCCTTCTTTCCCCATATCTTTGAGAATTGTTGAGAAATGATTAAGGTACACCAAATCTGAGATTCCTTCCACCAAAAGATTTTTAGGTGAAACATACAGATTTTGGGCAATTGTATATCCTAATGCCGCTTGCAGAGGAAACAATGTATCAGAATCCTTTTCCTCTATTAGGATTTTGTGTATCATAAACAGTTCGCACCTCATTAAGTTTGAGAGAATCAATCATAAATGGGGAGTGCGTTGTATATATAACCTGATACTCCGGTGCCAGCTTCTCATCGATAAACCGTAGTAGATCATTCTGCGCAGAAGCATGAAGGCTTAGTCCCGGCTCATCGAGAAGTAAAATATATTTGCTTTTCTTATCGCCTTGAATCTTGCTGAACCACACTAAAAATGAAAAGAACCACAAGAAGCCTTTGCTACGATTTTTCAGAGGCAGAGTAACCCTGTGCTTTGAATTATAAATTCTGATGTTCAAATACCGAACACCGTTAGGTGCGTGTTCAATCTCAAAACGAATTTCAAGATTTTGATTTGTTGTCCAGTATTCAAACATATCATCAGTAATCGAATTGGAGGTTGCCTCCAATTGCGCCTTAAACGCTTCAAAATTACTTTCGTTTTGAATATCAGAGACCCGCAAACCACTCAACTCAAATAGAGCATTTGCAATTTTGACCTCTTCACGAGATAGGTTATTTGTTGGCTGTCCTGCAGAAAAATCATCCAAGTTTATTCGGCATGGCAAGCTAAAATAGTCGCTGAAATACCATAGCTTCGGAATTTCTGGAGAAAGATAAGTGTTGTAAATGTACCCCTCAAGTCTATTCTCAAAATCCCCAGCCCCTGTTTTAATCTTGTCCAGTTGTGCTTGGATTTGTTCCATCGCGGGGAGTTCTGCATTTTCAGATACGACACTCTCTAAAGTAGAGAGGGAATCTGCTGTCCGAATAAGCTTTTTCCCTTGATCACCAACGCCAAAAAATGAGATTAACCAGTCCTTAAAGACAGTAAAATTAATCTCTACACCTGATGCCTCGCTTGTATTATCATAGAAAGAAGTTACGCAAAAAGTTTTCCGTGGTATTATTCCTTTGGCGAACGCGTTTTCAACACGACTAATATCCTCGTCTGACAATTCATACTCACAAGTTAGGGCGGGTGGATTTTCGTTGCGCACTTTTATGAGCTCACTACGAGGATAGTCTAAGTCCTTGTTAAATTGGAACTCAGTATTATCTTCAAAATAATTTGATTTTGCCAGAGCTTCCAGCAAAGCAGTTTTCCCGGATTCGTTTTTCCCGACAATTCGTGTGATTTGCGGCTCTACTTCATAAGATTGCTCGGTTAAAAAACTCTTGTACTTGTGAATGGTAACTTTTTTGAGTAACATACTGTCCTCCTTCCTCAATCATACAACGAATGGCGGATTGCGTCACGGTAGACGTTTTGATCTGGCAAATCTACCGCAGAAAAGGCCTCTTGCACCTTGTAAACAGTAGTGCAATACTCCTCTATTACGCCCAGCGGCTTGATTGTGCCGTCTTCAATCGCCGCGTCTGGCAGGTAATCATAAGCAACAAAATGGATTGCTGCGGGCTGTGTTGGGAATTGTGGTAATTTGTTTTTTCCGCCCAGCCGCTCAAGTACGCGCTCGTACACAGGTTTAGGACAGACAAAATACAGTCCGCTCCGGCATAATTCTTCTCTTTGCAGAACCTGCCCTTTATAGATGATCTGAGGTATAATTCTTTTCGATACGTTCTCCCAGTTTAGTCCAACCGTATCTTTTTCAATTTCATGGCGCTCAATTAACGCTCTACGCGCATTTTGATAAGTACCAGT
>MNSZ01000061.1:53641-193597 GCA_001916715.1 Firmicutes bacterium CAG:24053_14 | reverse complement strand
GGCCAAATGCTTTCAGCGCTATTGTAGCCAGCATTTTGTAGTTGTCTGCGTAAATTCTATTGGGGCAGCAAATCACAGCGGGAGAACCTTCTGATACTTGCCTTATAGCACATACACCGGATAAAGTACGATTAGTCTTGTCTCCAAGAGCCTTCGTGCAGTATGAGGAAAGAAAAGGGCATACTTGTTTGGAGGTATTATCAAGTGCAGTAACAGAGGAGTCCTCTGCTCGGTAACCAAAAAACTCTGAAATATAGCCCGACATAATCAATCCTCCATTTCTAAAATTGAACGTAGTGACAGCCCTACAGCCTGTGCCAAGAGCGGCGGAACTGCATTGCCTACTTGTGCAAACTGTTCTGCAAGGTTTCCTGTAAAGACAAAATGATCGGGGAACGACTGTAAACGAGCCGCCTCACGGACTGTAAACGAGCGATTCTGTTCATAGTGGAAAAACGCTCCCCAATGTGGATCGCATTTCGTGAGTATGGTTGATGCCAGCCCGTCCGGAAGAACTCGTCCATATCTTTTAGTGTGATCAGACTTTCGCGCCTTTTGCATTCCTTTTGGCAGCAGCTCATCTGGAATATCAGTCCAGTTTCCACCAGGTTGAATATACTCCAAGCGTTTAAGGTTTATCGGGGAAAGGCGAGGTGCCTCATGATTCATTACACCTACGGAACCTAAACGAGATCGGCGTTGGTAGTCGCAGAACGCATCGCAACGGTATTCTTTAATAGCCTCGCCTTGCTCCCCGCTTACTAACGGAGGCAGGTCTCCAATTGCCTCATAAACGGTGACAAAATTTGCATTAGCTTCAGGAGAAGGCTCTTTGATAATCGATTGACCATCAAACGTACTGGTGAAATTTGCTCGAATCGGGGCATGATAAATCGGCTCAGGATAAGCCCCCGCAGGTAAAGCCCTTCCCCGCACTCCCAGTATAATGGTACGCCAACGCATTTGAGGAACGCCATAATATGGCGCACCTAGAATCCGCACATCTGCACCATATCCCAATTCGGCTAAAGCGTCCAAAATCGCATGGAGTGTTGCACCATGCTCAAATGAAACCAAGCCTGGAACGTTTTCAATTAGGACGGCACGCGGAGCAAAAGCGTCAACAAAACGAAGGTACTCTTTAAAAAGATGGTTTCTTTCATCCAAAGTAGTTCGAACTGGGGCATTGATAGAAAATCCTTGGCACGGAGGGCCACCAGCAATTAAGTCAAGTTCTCCACGTTTGATCCCCAATGTTGTACGAACTTTATTTGCATCTAATGTTCGAATATCGGCAGTAAATACGTTTGTGTGTGGGTGGTTTTTTTTGTAGGTTTGAGCATATACCGGAACAATTTCAGATGCAAATAGGCTATGGAAGCCTGCCTCAGATAGTCCTTCAGAAAGGCCGCCTGCACCTGAAAACAAATCTATCATTTTTAATCTCTCAGAGTTCATAGTTCAAAATCCTTTGTCCATTTGTATTTTAAATGCTTACATTACTCTCCAACCGACTGAAGTTCCATAATATCAGCCAAGTCACATTGTAAAACAGTGCAAATACGAACAAGAATATCTGTGGTTACATTTTCATTTTTCCCTAATTTAGCCATTGTTCCAGAACTTAAATGTGCCTTAGTTCTCAAATCTGTTTTATTCATGCCTTTATCAATTAGCAGCTTCCACAATTTGTTATAGCTGATTTCCATTTTACACCTCATCGTGCTTTTGAATTTCTTTTATTATATCGCAAAACTCGAAAAAGTGCAATTAAAATCTATGATTATAGATTTTTTGTTCATCTTGTGGTGTAATTAGCTATTTTTCCGCTTCTGCCACACAATGTCATATCCCAGCGCGTCCGCCAGCTCCACCGCCTCGCCATAGCGGAGCGAGCCGCGCTTGAGCTTACCGGAGAGATTGGGGACGCTGCGGCTCCAGCCGTATTCATCGGAGAGGTACTCGGTCATGGTCATGCCGGTGCGGACGATGTAGGACTTGATCTCGTTGCGATAGGTTTCAGATTTTCTCATATTCAAACTTTCCTCCTGTTTTTTCGGCGCGCTCTATGGTAAAATGGATTTGTCAAATCGTGACATCCATTCGCCATAGGGCGCTGGTTTTTAATACACGGCTTTTCGCTGGAAATGCCGCCGATGATACGTTGGTCACAGGCGACACCTTCCGCTTTTGCCGTTTGGTGTGTCTTTGTGTGAAACGGCGAAATATCAAACCAGACAGCAAACATCGTTCGCTGCCGGATAGCGCTCTGTTCCATGCAGATAACCGCACAGAGCAGAAAACTTTTTCGCCGTTTTAACTTGCTTTGATTTTTACATTCGATTTTGCCGCTCTTTCCGAACGTCGTTCCTGCCCGGAGGATCGCTCCCGGCGTTTCGTCCCCGTTGGTACGCTCACGCTTTCGCGGTCATGGCGGTTACTTCGCTGGGGGACATAGGACATATCCCGTTCGGACGGTCATGCAATTTTCAAGGTTCAGGTGCGATTGCAAGACCATTTTAGCGAAAAATATAGCCCTCTCCCGTATATCCAAGAGGTCGGAAAACACACCGAAAAATGCAAATTTCCACGCTTATGGACAAGACCGGAAAAGGGCAGGAATTTGAAGGGAGGACACCGCCATGCAGCCAAAACTCACTATTCAGGAACGGCTCAAAGACCTGCGCGTGGAGCGCAGTCTGACGCTGGAACAGCTATCTGCGGAAACAGGTATTTCAAAGTCCGCGCTGGGAAAATACGAAGCCGACGATTTCAAGGACATCAGCCCGTTCAGTATGGTGGAGCTGGCGAAGTTCTACGGCGTGTCCACCGATTACCTGCTGGGACTGACAGAACAAAAAAATCACCCAAACACAGAGCTAAACGCTCTGCATTTGGGTGATGATGCAATCGAAGTATTGAGAACGGGCAAGTTCAATCACCGGCTGCTGTCGGAGCTGATCTGCCATAAGGAGTTCCAGCGGTTCATGCTGGACACCGAGATTTACGTTGACCGGATCGCGGATATGCGGGTCAACGATATGAACGCCGTTCTGGAAGCCGTCCGGCAGATGGCATTGATGAAAAATGGCGGCGATGAAAATGACCTGCATCTGCGGACGCTGGAAGTAGCACAGATTCGGGAGGATGAATATTTCGGAAGCCTGATTGCGGATGACCTGAAAGGTATTCTCCGTGACATTCGGAATGAGCATCGCCCAGACACCATGACTGCGGACGAAACATCCCTCGCAGCAACCGTACAGGGTCAGTTGCAGGATGCGATGAACTTTGAAGGCAGTTCTGAGGAAAAGAAGATCCGCGCATACCTTGCGACCATCGGCCTTGACTATGACGCCCTCACAAAAGAAGAATTTGTTTCGCTGATTGGGATTCTTAAAAAGTCCAAGTATATGAAAAATCCTATCAGTCAGCGAGGGAAAGCACGACCGCAGGTGTCTCATGGAAAGGGCAAAAAGAAACGCAAATAAAAATTAAGAGGACATATCCGGCATCATGGATATGTCCTCTTCATTTTATTCAGAATGTGTAATTTGGGATTGTCACATCAAAGCTCTTTCGCAAATGGTGTAATTGTGGTGTAGTAAGCGCCATCTGAGCGATGAAAGCCATTGATATAGCAGGCTTTTTCGAGGCTTCTTAGGATATTGCCGTGGCAGATAAACAGTATTTTTGTCATCGCCGTTTTCCTCCTCGAGCTTTACGGATATGAATATACCAGATGCCCGTGTCCTTTGCAATATCGATAAGATCCCGGCAGCGATTTTCAAGTCAATTCATACTCGGCGCTTTTTTCGATCATACAGGCAATTTTTGCGCTAATATAGCGCAACATTACAGGAAGCGAAACGTTACGATTTCGTCGGCACCCTCGAACCGGGCTACCAGAGATATATATATCCGTAGGTGCTCCAATGCGCCTCTAAAAAAGCGCGAAACGTTACGGTTTCGTCGGCACCCTCGAACCGGGCTACCGGAGATATATGTATCCGTAGGTGCTCCAATGCGCCTCTAAAAAAGCGCGAAACGTTACGGTTTCTTCCGCAGTTTCGAACCGGGACACCGCAATAACCGTATCCGTAGCTGCGTCAAATCGCCTCTAAAAAAACGCCACTAAAAAGATGAGGGGCGAGTCTCGCGCAGGCCGAAGGAGAACTCGATAGCGTCGGCGATGCGCTCGCAGGCGTGGCCGTCGCCATAGGGATTGACGGCGTGCGCCATGCGCTGATACATTTCGCCGCCGGTGAGCAGCTCGTCGGCATCGCGGATGATATCGTCGCGGTCAACGCCGGTGAGTTTGACCGTGCCGGCCGCAACGGCCTCGGGGCGCTCGGTCTCGCGGCGCAGAACGAGGACGGGCTTGCCCAGCGAGGGCGCCTCCTCCTGAATGCCGCCGGAGTCGGTCATGACCATGTAGCTTGCGCTCATGAGCCGGTGCATATCCATCGCGTCGAGCGGCTCGATGAGGTGAACGTTCGGCAGATTCGCAAGGTACTCGCTTGCCGCGCCGCGCACGACGGGCGACAGATGCACGGGATAGACGATCTCAACATCGGGGTGCGTCAGCGCAACGGTGCGCACGGCGGAAAAAATATTCTTCATCGGCTCGCCGTAGTTTTCGCGGCGGTGGCAGGTCATTGCAATGACGCGCTTTGAAAAGTCGATGCTTTTAAGCTCGCTCGAGGCAAAGCCGCCGTCGCCGACTGTATATTTCATTGCGTCGATGACGGTGTTGCCGGTGATAAAGATATCGCCGGTGACGGCCTCGGCGCGCAGATTTTCCGCGTTCTTCGCCGTCGGCGCGAAGTGCAGCGTTGCAAGGCGGCCGACGAGACAGCGGTTCATCTCCTCGGGAAACGGGCTGTAGCGATCGTAGGTGCGCAGGCCGGCCTCGACATGGCCGACGGGTATCTTCGCATAGAACGCGGCGAGCGCGGCGGAAAAGGTCGTGCTCGTGTCGCCGTGTACGAGGACAAGATCGGGGCGAAGCTCCGCAAAGCAGCCCTCAAGCCCCTTGAGCGCCTTGACGGTAACATCGGTAAGCGTCTGGTTTTTGCCCATGATGTTGAGATCCGCGTCGGCTTTCAGGCCGAAGCAGTGCATCACGGAATCAAGCATCTCGCGGTGCTGCGCGGTGACGCAGATGAGGCTTTCGATGCTCTCGCGGCGCTGAAGCTCAAGCGCGAGCGGCGCCATTTTTATCGCTTCCGGGCGCGTGCCGAAAACGGACATGACTTTAAGCTTACTCATTTTTGCTGTCGGCCTCCCCGGACTCATCCGCCGGCTTCTCGTGCGGCAGCGGATGGATATTGTTGTTGTTTCTGAACACGAACAGCCATATGCACACGGCAATGACAAAGGCAATGACGGCAACGACGACGCGGATGATTCCGGTCGAGGTCAGCAGCACCGCGGCAAGGCCGAGGATGGCCGAAACGGCGTAGAGCACGGCGACGGCCTGCTTTTGGCTCAGGCCCATGTCCAGCAGCTTGTGGTGAAAGTGTCCCCTGTCGGCATGGAAGGGGCTTTGTCCGTGCAGGATGCGGCGTGTGAACGCAAATATCGTGTCCGAAAGCGGAACGGCAAGCGCAAGCACAGGCAGGACAAATGTAACGATGGCATAGAACTTGAACATTCCGATGACCGAGACCGTCGCCAGAACATAGCCCAGCAGCAGCGCGCCGGTATCGCCCATGAATATCTTCGCCGGGTTGAGGTTATACGGGATAAAGCCCAGGCATCCGCCGCAGAGCGCGGCGAGGATGACGGCGACGTTGATGTTCGCATCGGACACAAGAAGCGACACGACGAGCATCGTCAGCGACGCGATGGCGGAAACGCCGCAGGCGAGACCGTCAAGCCCGTCGATGAGGTTAACAGAGTTTGTTACGCCGACTATCCACAGTATGGTCACGGGAACGGCGAGGATGCCGATGGTCACGGCCTGCTCGCTCGTTATAAGCAGCGGATTTGACACAACGTTTATGATAACGCCGGACAAAACGGCGATGACCGCCGCGACTATCTGCACGCAGAACTTAAGCCATGCGTTGAGGTTCATCACGTCGTCGATCGCGCCGACAACGACGATGAGGATAGCACCGAGCAGAATGCCGCGAACCTGCGGCGTTATGTTTGCAAACAGCAGCACCGACAGCAGAAAGCCCAGGAATATAGCAAGGCCGCCCATGCGCGGTATGGGGTGGCTGTGAATATGGCGCTTTTTGTCCGGAATGTCGATCGCTCCGACCTTTTTGGCAAAGGAGCTGACAACGGGCGTCGCGGCAAAGGAAATGATAAACGCAACAGCCAGCGCGAGCAGGATGTTCTTCCAGACATCAAAACTTAGATCGATCATATCTATATATCTCCAGTGAAATTAGAAGGGCTTTTCTACGAGACCTACCTTCTTATATACCTTGCGGAGGGTCTTGCGCGCGATGACGCTTGCCTTCTGCGCGCCCTCGGTGTAGACGCTGCAAAGATAGGCCTTGTCGTCAAGCAGGCGCGTTGCCTCCTCGCGGATCGGGCGCAGGGTCTCGATAACGGCGTCGCCGACCGCAGGCTTGAAAACGCCGTAGCCCTGACCTTCAAATTCGCGCTCTATTTCGTCAATGCTCTTGCCGGTGACTGCGGAATAGATGTTCATGAGGTTTGAAACGCCGGGCTTGTTCGCCGGGTCAAAGTGCACGCAGTTTTCGGTGTCGGAGTCGGTTATGGCGCGCTTGAACTTGCGAGCGATATCCTCGGGCTTTTCCATAAGGAAAACGCAGCCGTTGGGATCGGATTTGCTCATCTTCGAGGTGGGGTTTCCGAGTCCCATAACGCGCGCGCCGGCCTTGGGGATATACGCCTCGGGGACCTTGAAGGTCTCGCCGTAGAGGTTGTTAAAGCGCACGGCTATATCGCGCGTAAGCTCGCAGTGCTGGCGCTGATCCTCGCCGACGGGAACATAGTCTGCCTGATACAGCAGGATATCCGCCGCCATGAGGCTGGGATAGGTGAACAGTCCGCCGTTTATATTATCGGCGTTCTTTGCGCACTTATCCTTAAACTGCGTCATGCGGCTGAGCTCGCCGAACATGGTGTAGCAATTGAGTATCCAGCCAAGCTCTGCATGCTCGTGAACATGGCTTTGCAGGAACAGAACGTTCTTTTCCGGGTCTATGCCGCAGGCAATGTACTGGGCAAGCTGCTCGAGGCTGCGGCGGCGCAGCAGCTTAGGATCCTGGCGCACGGTGAGCGTGTGCAGATCGGCCATAAAATAATAGCAGTCAAATTCATCGGCTCTTGCACCCCAGTTTTTCACGGCTCCCAAATAATTGCCGAGGTGAAGATCGCCCGAGGGCTGAATGCCCGACAGCATGCTTTTCTTTTTTATCTCTTCCATTTGAGTTATCTCCTGTTTGATCTGATACTAATCTAAAATAGCATTTTACCATCTTAACTGTCACTTGACAACTGCCAAAATACATTTTACACTGTTGTTATCTATGTTTTTCGGAGGAAAAGTTTATGGATATGACATGGTTCGAGCAAATGGAGGCTCGCATACCCAAGGGCGAGGTTCGCACGAGATTTGCCCCCAGCCCCACGGGATATATGCATGTGGGCAATCTGCGCACTGCGCTGTACACATGGCTCATAGCGCGCCACAGCGGTGGAAAGTTCATTCTTCGAATTGAAGACACCGATCAGGAGCGTCTGGTCGAGGGCGCGGTTGACGTTATCTACCGCACGATGGCCGAGTGCGGCCTTGATCACGACGAAGGCCCCGACGTCGGAGGCCCTGTCGGCCCCTATGTTCAGACCGAGCGCCGCGATCTTTACGGCAAGTACGCCGACCTTCTCATCGAGAAGGGTCACGCCTACCGCTGCTTCTGCGAAAAGCAGGAGGAGACCGAGGGCTTTGAAAAGGCCGCCGATCCCTGCCGCTTCCTCAGCCGCGAGGAAAGCGACGCAAAGGCCTCGGCCGGCGAGCCGTTCGTTGTGCGTCAGAAGATACCCGAGGAGGGCAGCACCACGTTCCACGACGAGATTTTCGGCGATATCACCGTTGAAAACTCGACACTTGACGATCAGGTGCTCATAAAGCGCGACGGACTGCCGACATATAACTTTGCAAACGTCATCGACGATCACCTCATGGGCATAACCCATGTCGTGCGCGGCTCAGAGTATCTTTCAAGCTCGCCGAAATACAATCTGCTGTACGAGGGCTTCGGCTGGGAGATCCCGGCCTATGTCCACTGCTCGCCGGTCATGCGCGATGCGCACAACAAGATGAGCAAGCGCCACGGCGACCCCTCGTATGAAGATCTTATCGCGCAGGGCTATCTCACCGACGCCGTTGTCAACTATGTTGCTCTTCTCGGCTGGAGTCCCGGCGGCGAGCGCGAGATATTCTCCATGCAGGAGCTTGCCGAGATATTCGACATAAAGGGCATCTCCAAGTCCCCTGCTATCTTCGATATCGAAAAGCTCAAATATTTCAACGCCGAATACATCCGCGCCATGAGCCCCGAGGCCTTTGCCGAGGCCGCCGAGCCGTTTATCCGCAAGGCCGTCAAAAAGCCCGAGATAAGCGCCGCCGCTATCGCCGCGCTTTTGCAGCAGCGCACGGAGGTTCTCACCGACATTCCCGAAAAGCTTGATTTCTTCGACGAGCTGCCCGAGTACGACACGGCGCTTTATATCCACAAAAAGAGCAAGACCGATGAGGCCGGCTCGCTTGAGATGCTGCGCGCCATGCTGCCCGTTTTCGAGGGCATTTCCGACTGGTGCGATGAGAACATCCTCGCCGCGATGACCGGCATGGCCGAAAAGTGCGAGTGCAAAAATGCAAAGGTCATGTGGCCCGTGCGTATCGCCGCGGCCGGCAAGGCCGTAACGCCCGGCGGCGCTGTCGAGATCTGCCGCATCCTTGGTAAGGATGAAACCCTGCGCAGAATGCGCGTCGGCATCGAAAAGCTTGAAAAGAGCCTCGGATAAATGGCTGATAAAATCATCGTCGTCGATGACGAGCGCGAGATCGCCGATCTTATCGGCCTGTACCTTGAAAATGACGGATACGAGGTGCATAAGTTCCTCAACGGAGCCGATGCGCTGAGCTTTGTCGAAAAATGCGAGCCTGCGCTCGCCGTTCTCGACGTTATGCTGCCGGATACCGACGGCTTTGCGCTTTTGCGCAAAATGCGTGAAAAGCACGATTTTCCGATAATCATGCTCACCGCGCGCGTCACGGATTCGGACAAGATACTCGGCCTGACAATCGGCGCGGACGACTATATAACAAAGCCGTTTAACCCCCTCGAGGTCACCGCGCGCGTCAAGACCGTTCTGCGCCGCTGCCGCCGGGGAGCGGAGACCAACGACGAAATGGACATCCGCGGCCTTACGATAAACCGCGCTTCACGCCGCTGCTCGCTGTTCGGGCGCGAGCTTGCGCTCACGCCGACGGAGTTCGATATTCTGTGGTATCTGTGCGATAACGCCGGCAGGGTCGTCGCATCCGAGGAGCTGTTCGAAGCCGTGTGGAAGGAAAAATTCCTCACGAGCAGCAGCAACACCGTCATGGCGCACATCGGCCGCCTGCGCGAGAAGATGCATGAGCCGGCGCGAAAGCCGAAGTTTATTAAAACCGTTTGGGGTGTTGGCTATGAGATCGAAAACTAAAAGCACGCTCCGCACGGCGCTCACCTACATCGGCATATTCATCTGCGGCGCGGTGCTCGTTGTTCTGCTGCTGAGCTTTTTTGACAACACGCTCAACGGCACGCTGCGCGAGTGGTTTTACCGGGGCTACATGACTGAATATTACGATCCCGAGATGGCAACGGATTACGTTCAGCCGGACTGGATCGCCATAAAGGGGCTTGCGTTCAGGCTCGCGCTCGCGGTCTTTGCGTTCTGCGTAATTATTATAGGCATCGTTTCGCGGCTTCGCCTGAACGCCGAGCGCCGCCGAATAGGCAATGCGGTCGGGCAGTTCATGCTCAGCGACTCGCCCGAGGCCGGCATTCCCAACGAGATCGCCGTTCCGCTGAGAGACGCAAAGTCAAAGCTCATGCTCGCGCAGACACTTCTGCGCGAGGAAACCGCGCGCAAAAACGACCTTGTGATGTACCTTGCGCACGACCTGAAAACGCCGCTGGCCTCCGTCATCGGCTACCTCACGCTGCTGCGCGACGAACAGCAGATAAGCCCCGAGCTGCGCGAGAAGTACCTCTCGATAACGCTCGACAAGGCCGAGCGGCTCGAGGATCTGATAAACGAATTTTTCGAGATCACGCGCTTTAATCTATCGACCGTTACGCTCGATTACTCGAGCATAGACCTTGTGCGTCTGCTCGAGCAGCTAAGGTTTGAGTTCATGCCCATGCTCAAGGAAAAATCGCTCACCTGCACCCTCTGCGCGCCGGATGCGCTGCCTATAAGCTGCGACGCCGGAAAAATGCAGCGCGTTTTCGATAATCTCCTGCGCAATGCGGTGCTGTACAGCTATCCCGACACCGAGATCGTGATAAACGCGCAGCTCGACGGCGACACCGTTTCCGTCAGCGTCGTTAACCGCGGAAACACCATCCCCGAGGAAAAGCTGCGGCGCATTTTCGAGCAGTTTTACAGGCTCGATTCCGCGCGCTCATCCTCCGGCGGTGCAGGGCTGGGTCTTGCCATAGCGAGCAACATCGTCACCCTCCACGGCGGAAAGATCAACGCGCGCAGCGCCGACGAGACGGTTGAGTTCACCGTCACTCTGCCCGTAAGAAAATCGTAAGATATTCGGGCGAAAAGCTTCACGATTTTATAAGGACAAACGGATAAACAGCGCTCCTGTTTTTGCTACAATAGCAGCGAAAACAGGAGCGTTTTTTGACTCACAGGGAGGATATTATGAAAAAGCTTATTTCCGTTTGTCTTTGCATCTGCATTTTTGCCGCGCAGCTTTCAGGCTGCTCGGACATGAGCTTTCCGGGATCAAGCGGCCCGACCGTCGCAGAAAAGCTCGAAAAGATACGCACAAGCGACGAGTACCCCGAAATTTTAGTCGAAACGGCCGAGAAATGTCCGCAGACTCTGGACTATGTTTACAACTACCCGGAGCTGAAGGACAGGCGCTTTGACATCGACCTTTCTGCCGACGCACAAAGCGGCACCGTACCGCTGTTTATCCAGTGGGACGAGCGTTGGGGCTATGAGCCATACGGCAGCGGCTTTATCGGCACCTCCGGCTGCGGCCCGACCTGCCTGTCGATGGCGGCGGTGTATCTCACGAAAAACGCCGCGTACTCGCCGCTGTTCGTCGCGCGCCTTGCCGAGAAAAACGGCTACTGCGTGCCCGGAAACGGCAGCTCGTGGACGCTTATCAGCGAGGGCAGCGCTCTGCTCGGCCTTTCCGCAGCCGAGCTTCCGCTGTGGGAGCAGTCGATGAAAAACGCGCTGGACTCCGGCGCGGTCATTATCCTCGCGCTCGGCCCCGGCGACTTCACAAGCAGCGGACACTTCGTCGTTATCACCGGCTACGACAGCTGCGGCTTTACCGTCAACGATCCCAACAGCCCTGATAACAGCGCAAAGCACTGGACCTACGACCGCCTCTCCCCTCAAATCTCCAACCTCCGGTTTTTAGTAGCGAATTGACGCAGTCACTGATACGGTTATTTCCGGTGGCCCGGTGTCGAAGTTACTGACAAAACCGTGTGTGCCTCGCGCAACACAGCTGCGGCACTGAAATTTTGCACCGCACCACGTTGGCTCCCCTGCAAGGGGAGCTGTCGGCTCTGCCGACTGAGGGGTTTTAGTGGCGCTTTGACGCAGTCTCTGATACGGTTATTTCCGGTGGCCCGGTGTCGAAGTTACTGACCAAACCGTGGCTGCCGCGCCATACAGCGGTGCATCAAAAATTTCAACACCACACTAATTCAGTGCGAGAGCTTCCCTGTTTCGTCGGCACCCTCGAACCGGGCTGCCAGAGATATATGTATCCGTAGCTGCGTCAATTCGCCTCTAAAAATCGCTGCTAAAAAATCGTTGAGGATGAGGAGATCACGTCGAGATCCTGGCCGCTGTACTGGCCCTTGTAGTTCCAATCGACGCTGACGGAAACGCTGCTGCCCTTTGCGACGGTCGTCGAATAGGTGTAGATGAGCGTATCGGTCTGCGAGTTGGGCGAGTCAACGCTGAAAGCGCTCGTCATGCCGCCGGAGGTCGAGCCGTTTACGCTTATCGCGATCGAGCGCCGGCCGATCTCCATCGTGTACGAGCGCACATACACCGATAGCGTGAGCTTTACGCTGCCGTCGGCCTGCTCGGTGGCAGTCCATGCGGTGTGGGTGTTCAGACCAACGCCGGTTGCCGAGTCAAACGCGCCCGAGCCGATGACCGTGCCGCTCGGCGCTTCGGGAGTGGGAGCCGGAGCCGGTGTTGCCGTCACCGTCGGAGTCTCAGTCGGAACAGCCTCGGTGGGCTGCGGAGTTGCAGTCGGGATGACAAACTGCGTCTGGCGCGGAGCGCTCGTCTCGGTCGCCGGGGTCGGGGTAGCTTCAGGCTTATCGCCGCCGATGCCGCCGGTCAGCCACATGATTACTATGGCAAGTATGATCAGCACGACGATGAACGCCGCAAAAATATATGCCGTCTGTTTTTTCATAAGTGCCTCCTTAAAGCTTTATCTTCACTTCGCCGCTGTGAACCGTGCGGCGCGTTCCGTCGTCAAGGCGAAGGATGAGCCCGTAGTCCAGGCTTATTCCCTCGGCGACGGCTTCATACTCCCCCTCGGGTGAGCTTACGGATATCTGCCTGTCGAGCACGATGCAGCGACGCTTATATTCGGCGTGGCACACGCTCGGCGCTTCGAGCCATGCTGTGTACAGCGAGCTTAGCTCCGCGATGATCGCGGCAATGAGCTTGCCGCGCTCGAAAACAAAGCCCGTCTGCGTCAGCAGCGAGCCTGCCGTTTCGCGCAGCTCCTCGGGGAAGTCCTCGATGCGCGTCGTGACGTTAAGCCCGATGCCCAGCACGGCGTAATCGACCCTGCCGTTTTTCACCGAGCTTTCGCACAGTATGCCGCAGATCTTTTTGCCGCGCAGGTACAGGTCGTTTATCCATTTGATGCCCGGCGCGCGGCCGCAGACCTTTTCCACGGCGCGGCACACCGCGACGGCACAGACGGCCGTCAGGCTCTGCGCGCAGTCCGGCGCGCAATCGGCAGGACGCAGCAGCATCGACATGTATATGCCGCAGCCGGCGGCCGACGCGAAGCTGCGGCCCATTCTGCCGCGTCCGGCGGTCTGCTCGTCGGCAATGACGACCGTACCCTCCGCCGCGCCCTCCGCCGCAAGCTTCTTTAAATAATTATTCGTAGAATCAAGGCTTTCAAAAGCCTGCAACCTTATCTCCATCTTTTTAGTGGCGAATTAACGCCGCTCCTTATACATTTTTCAGTGGCGCATTAAAATTTTACGGATACGTTTTTTGCGCTTGCCCGGTATCGAAAAATTGCTGGAAACCATATCGTTTCGCGCCAGGGGGGATTGTGCTATATTAGTGCAAATTTTCATCTGCACCCTTGTAGGGAACGGATTTATCCGTTCCGTTTTTTCAGTAGCGCTTTAGCGCACCTACGGATAAACATATTGCGGTATCCCGGTAACGAGACAACGGTGGAAACCGTAGCTGCCACGCGCTACATTAGTGCTGAATTGAGTTTAGCACCGCACCCGTAGGGGCGATCATTGATCGCCCGTTTCATGGCTTTGCCTGCACTAAAATCTATAGCCGTAGGGAACGGATTTATCCGTTCCGCCTGTCATGGTTTTGCCTGCACCCTCCGGTCGGGCTGACGCAAAAATCGTATCGGTAGCAGCGCAAAGGCGCATTCACTATTAATTATTCATCATTCATTATTCATTGGGGCGGTCACAGACCGTCCCTTTTTTGCCTTCCCCTGCGTAGCTTGAGGGGAAGGTGTCACCTTGGTGACGGATGAGGTGTTATTTTAATTTTTGCCGTCAGGCAAACACATTTTTAGTGGCGCTTTTACATTGTACCGATACATTTATTGCGGTGTCATGACCGGAAACTGCCGGCTAAACCATCGCACACGGAACGGATAAATCCGTTCCCTACGAGCGGCTGTTGGCCGCAGCGGAGAGCTAATAGCTGACAGTTAATAGCAGAGGTGCTTTAATTCAACCCCTCGGCAGCAAAGCTGCCCGCTCCCCTTGACAGGAGAGCCAATGGGTGCGGTGCAAAATTCAGCATTGCACTTGTGTTACGCGGAACGTCATGGTTTTTCCTTTGTTTCGACACCGGGTTCACGCAACAAACGTATCGGCACAATGTGAATGCGCCTCTAAAAATTCGCCTCTAAAAATCAGTTTTTGAGGCTTTGGAGGGGAGCCGGGATGCGTCCGCCGCGCGCGATAAAATCGGCGCTTTGCGCCTTGTGCACGGGCATCACGGGCGCAGAGCCGAGAAGTCCGCCCATCTCGACCATATCGCCGACGTCCTTGCCCTCAACGGGGATGATGCGCACGGCGGTGGTCTTGCTGTTGACCATGCCGATGGCGGCCTCGTCGGCTATGATCGCGGATATGGTTTCGGCGCTCGTGTCGCCGGGAACTGCGATCATATCAAGACCAACCGAGCACACGCATGTCATAGCCTCGAGCTTGTCTATCGTCAGCGTACCGCACTCTGCGGCAGCGATCATACCCTCATCCTCGGACACCGGGATAAATGCGCCCGAAAGTCCGCCGACGTGGCCGGAGGCCATAATGCCGCCCTTTTTGACCGCATCGTTGAGCAGCGCGAGCGCGGCGGTCGTGCCGTGAGTTCCGCACGTCTCAAGCCCCATCTCCTCAAGGATGCGCGCAACGCTGTCGCCCACGGCGGGCGTCGGCGCGAGGGAGAGGTCAACTATGCCGAACGGCACATTCAGCCTGTCGGAAGCCTCGGCGGCAACCATCTGACCCATGCGCGTTATCTGGAACGCGGTCTTTTTTATCGTCTCGGCAACAACATCAAACGGTGCGCCCTTGCACTTTTGCAGCGCATGGTAAACCACGCCCGGGCCGGATACGCCGACGTTTATCACGCTGTCGGCCTCGCCGACGCCGTGGAATGCACCTGCCATGAAGGGGTTATCCTCCACCGCGTTGCAGAACACAACGAGCTTTGCGCAGCCGAGTCCGTCGGTATCGCGTGTCAGGTGCGCGGTGTCTTTAATTATGCGCCCCATCGCTGCGACGGCGTCCATGTTAATGCCGGCACGCGTCGAGCCGACGTTCACGCTCGAGCAGACAAGATCGGTCTGCGCCATTGCCTGCGGAATTGCGCGCAGCAGAAGCTCATCACCCTTGGCAAAGCCCTTGTGCACAAGCGCCGAGTAGCCGCCGATAAAGTTCACGCCGCAGGTTTTTGCCGCGCGGTCAAGCGTCAGCGCAAAGGGAACGTAATCCTCCGTCGCGCAGCTTCCGGCGACGAGCGCTATCGGCGTTACCGAGATGCGCTTGTTTACGATCGGGATGCCGAACTCGCTCTCGATATCCTCGCCCGTTTTCACGAGCCGCTCTGCGCGGCGGCAGATCTTGTCGTATATCTTTCGGCAGCAGCGCCCGGGATCCTCGCTCACACAGTCGAGCAGCGATATACCCATGGTGATCGTGCGGATATCGAGGTGCTGCTTGTCGATCATATCGATGGTGTCGAATATGTTGTTAAGGCTCAGCATGGCGGCACCTCACAGCTTGTGCATCGCGTCGAAAATATCCTCGCGCTGAATGCGGATGGAAAGGCCGCGCCCCTCGCCGAAGGTCTTGAGCACATTTTGCAGATTTGCAAAGGACTCGGTGCACAGCGCAAGGTCAACGACCATCATCATCGTAAAGAAGCCCTCCATGATAGTCTGGCTGATGTCCAGAACGTTTATGTTGTGGTCGGCCAGCGTGTTGCACACTCCGGCGATTATGCCGACCTGATCCTTGCCGACGACCGTTACGATTGCTTTCATATTTCATTCACTCCCGTGTGATAGTTTAACGTGTGATAGTTTAATAAGCTGACGAGAGTCGAACACGTATCGGTTTTGACGGGCAGATTTTAGCCCATGCTGCGTTAAAGCACTTGACAATACGACAGTATTCTCTTCGTGCTTTGTCTTGCCTGAGCAAAAATCCGCTCCGGCAAAACTGCAAAGCATCTGTCGGCTGTGCTTTTCGAGATATTTTCGGCTTTCTTTGATGCAGGTGGGCCGGCGCCCATCAAGACAAAAAAGGCGAAAATAGCCGGAAGGGCGCACTGACAGACGATATGTGTTCGGCTCTCGTCAGCTTAAGTAATTATAGCCGATTGTCGCTGAGTTTTCAACAGTTTTGGCCGCCGGTTTTTAAACCATGTGCTTTGATAAATCTTATTGACAAATTCTGCGCCTCAGGATATAACAGAATTTACAATATGTGATTTCAGGAGGTGCAAGATATGACCGAGCTTGAAAAGATTGAGTACACAAAAGGCTTTGTTGACAAGCTTGCCGAGGGGATAAACCCGATCGACGGCACGCCGATCGCCGAGGGCGATCTTCTAAACAATGTCAGAATATCTCGCTGCATGTATTATGTTTCGGATATTCTGCGCCGCGTCATAGAAAACGGTGGGACCGAGAGCAAAAAGCCGGCAAAGCGAGGGCGCGCACCGTTTGCGCTCGATAGCAGCGCCCGGCGCGAGCTTACCCCGGCCGACGAGCCGCTGAGGATATCGCAGGTCACAAGCCTCATAAACGAAAGGGTTGACCCCGAGACGATGAAAAGCCTGCGCTCGGGCGTTATCACCCGGTGGCTTCTCGGAATCGGCGCGCTTGAGCAGGTGCAGCTTCCCTCTGGCAAGACGACCAGACTTCCCACGCCGCAGGGACGCGGCCTCGGCCTGATAACGCAGGAATTTCAGGGCGAAAACTCGGTGTACTCCGTCGTGCTGTATAAGCCCGAGGCTCAACAGTTCATATTCGATAACCTTGACGCGATAGAGCAGCTCAATCGCGAAAAAAGCGGCGGCAGAGAAAACGGAGGCAAGCCCTGGAGCACGCAGGATGATGAGACGCTCGGCACTTTTGTCAGAGAAGGCGTGGAGAAAACCGAGATCGCGCGCACCCTCGGCCGCACGGTGGGAGCCGTCACCTCAAGGCTTAAACGTCTCGGCATAGACGACAGCGCCGGAAATGATCCTCAAAAGCAATAAAAAGGATATATATATCACCTGCCGGTGTTGACATCGTGTTAACAATTTGTTAAACTATGCAAAGCGGCTTTAAGCCACAACGCAACAAAAGGATGAGAAAAGAGAAATGAAAATCGTAAAAGCATATAACAGCGTAAGCCTCGTGCTTCGAATTGTTATAGGTATGGTCATCGGCGCAGCACTTGCGCTTATTATCCCCAACGCTGCCGAAACCGCGCCCGGAATCGGTATCCTCGGCACTCTGTTCGTCGGCGCGCTCAAGGCGATAGCGCCCCTGCTGGTGTTTATCCTTATCATCAGCGCACTGGCACAGTCGAGAGAAAAGATGGGCAAGCAGTTCGGAACGGTCATCGTTCTGTATCTTGTTTCCACCTTCCTTGCAGCTGTGATCGCGGTCATCGCAAGCTTCATTTTCCCCGTGACCATCACCCTCACGGACGCAGCCACCGACGCTGCTCCCGACAGCTTTGCTTCGATATTCACCGGACTTCTTAACAACATCGTCTCCAACCCCATCGGCTCGATAGTCTCCGGAAACTACCTCGGCATCCTGTTCTGGGCGATCGTGCTCGGCTTTGCGTTCAAGGCAGCGTCCGACACCACCAAGAAGTTCCTCGCAGATGCATCCGACGCAGTCACCAAAGCAGTCCGCTTTGTAATAAACCTCGCTCCCTTCGGTATCCTCGGCCTCGTGTTCTCCGCAGTTTCCACCAGCGGCCTTGCCATCTTCACCGAATACGGCAAGCTCCTGCTGATCCTCGTCGGCTGCATGCTGGTAGCGGCGCTTGTTGTCAACCCCATCATGACCTTCATAGTCATCCGCAAGAACCCGTATCCGCTGGTGTTCAAGTGCCTGAAGGAAAGCGGCGTTACCGCATTCTTCACCCGCTCCTCGGCAGCTAACATCCCCGTTAACATGACCCTGTGCGAGAGCCTCGGACTTGACCGCGAGTTCTACTCCGTGTCCATCCCCCTCGGCGCTACAATCAACATGGCAGGCGCGGCGGTCACCATCACCGTCATGTCCCTCGCCGCGGTACACACCCTCGGCATGAGCGTAAGCGTTCCCGTAGCGATCGTCCTGTCCGTCATGGCCGCTCTGGGCGCATGCGGCGCATCCGGCGTTGCCGGCGGCTCGCTGCTTCTGATCCCCATGGCCTGTTCGCTGTTCGGCATCTCCAACGATGTTGCAATGCAGGTCGTCGGCGTCGGCTTCATCATCGGCGTCATTCAGGACTCTGTCGAGACCGCGATCAACTCCTCCTCCGACGCACTGTTCACCGCCGTTGCGGAATTCAAGCAGTGGCGCAAGGCAGGCAAGGAAATTAAGTTCTAAGCCAAATATGCTCAAAGCCCCGGCTTCGCCTGAAGCCGGGGCTTTTTTGCATTGCCTCGCTATTGCGCGGAAATGATTTTTGTGCAATAATAATAAGCATCACTTTGCCAAAGGCCACCGGAGGACAGGCAATGAAAACTTACACCATTATAGGCGGCGTAAACGGCACTGGCAAAAGCAGCCTTACCGGCGTTTTGAAAACGCAGACGACCGATCTTGGAATTGTAATAGATGTTGACAAAATAAGCGCGCAGAACGGCGGCAGCGCCCTGACCGGCGGCAGAATAGCGCTCGAGCGCATAGCGGACTGCCTGAAAAAAAACGTCAGCTTTACGCAGGAGACAACTCTTAGCGGCCGCAAAACGGAGATAACCGCCGCGCAGGCAAAGCGGCAGGGCTATTTTGTGCGCCTGTATTATGTTGGGCTTGACACGTTGGAAGAGAGCCTTGCACGAATAGAAAACCGCGTCCGCCGCGGCGGCCACAACATAAAGGACGAGGATGTGCAGCGGCGCTTTGCCGGGCGCTGGGCTGCAGTCGCCAAGGTTTTGCCCTACTGCGACGAAGCACTTTTTTTCGATAACGACAACGGCTTTGTCGAAGTCGCCGAGTATGCAAACGGCGAGCTTATACTAAAGGGCAGCACGCGCCCGGAATGGGTGCTCAAACTTGCCGACTACCTGAAGCGGCCGCACGAAAGCATCGGAGGACACAATGAGTTTTGACAAGATAAGCACGCTTTCCGTCCGCGAAACGTTTGTCCGCGAGATCGAGAACAAGATACTGTCCGGCGAGCTGAAGCCGGGGGACAAGCTGCCGCCGGCAAGGCAGCTGTGCAAGATCATGGGCGTGAGCCTCACGGTGGTCAATGCTGGAGTCAGCGAGCTTGCATCCAAGGGCTTTGTTGAGGTCAAGCCGCGCCACGGCACATACGTCGCCGACTACATCGAAAACGGAAACACCGAAACCTTCTTTGCGATCATCCGCTATAACGGCGGCAAAATTAACGCCAAGGAGTTCCGCTCGTTCACCGAAAGCCGCGTTGCGCTCGATCCGCTCATAGCGGAGCTTGTTATAAAGCGCGCCTCCGACGAGGAGATTGCCTCGCTCGGCGGCATTATCGAGGAGATAAAAAAATCCGAGGAGCTGCACGAAACGTGCAGGCTGATAACGCATTTTTATCACAAAATGTACATCATCAGCCAGAATTCGTTCTGCGCGCTGCTTTATAACTCGACCATGTCGCCGCAGATCGGCATGTATGAGATGTTCATCGAAAAAAACGGCCTTCAGCCGGTCATCGACAACATGGAGGCCGAGCTTAAGTGCCTTATTGCGCGCGATATCGAGCATGCGCGCATGTACGCCGCAAGCGGCCAGATGAGCGCGATCGAGGGGCCGTACTCCGTGATTTAAATATATCCTTTCGCTGTCGGGAAATTTTCCCGGCAGTTTTTTCATTCCTACTTGACAAAAAAATCGCCAAGTGCTATTCTATCTGTGACCACTTCACCAGAACACAAGTGCAAAAAAGGAGTAGACTTATGAGAGAACTTATAGTAAAACTCGCAAAGCACATCACCGACTGCATGGACGTTACTCTCGGCAAGGCCAAGATGGACGAGAGCCGCCCGGAATATTGGATGCTCGATGAGATACTCACCGACGAGATGGCGCAGCTTATGCTGAAGATGAAGGTTCGCAAGCCCTACACTCCGGCCGAGCTTGCCAAAAGGATCGGCTGGGAGGAAAGCCGCGTCGGGAAGCTGCTCGAGGAGCTTGCGCAGATCGGCATCGTTGAGTACAACTGGCACAACGCCGACCGGCACAAGCAGTATTTCGTCCCCGTTTTCGTTGTCGGCAGCAGCGAAAACATGATATACAACAAGGAGCTGTTTAAGCGCGTTCCCGAAAAGGTCGGCGAATTTTCGTATCAGATGAGCTACCTGCCCATGGAGAGCATTTCGCACATGATACCTCCCGGCGGCGGCGGACTGGGCTTCCACGTTATCCCCGTTGAAAAGGCCATCCCGAAGGAGAGCCGGTCGCTTGACGTTGAACATATCTCATATTGGCTCGATAAATACAAGGAGCGCGATCAGTTTGCCATTGCGCCCTGCCAGTGCCGCAAGGCGATGGTTACGCGCGGCGAGGGCTGCGGCGAGCTTGAGGATAATGTCTGCATCCTTCTCGGCGACTATGCGCAGTACCTTTGGGAGACCGGCAAGGACGTGAAAAAAGCAAGCTACGACGAGGTCGTCGCGCTGCTCGAGCGATGCGAGGAAAACGGCTACATGCACCAGATAACAAACGGCGACGGCCCGGACGAGATATTCGCTATCTGCAACTGCACCATCGGCTCGTGCTTCGGTCTGCGCTGCTCGCAGCTTTTCAACAACCCCAACTGCTCCGCCTCCGCCTACCGTGCGCGCGTTACGCCCGAAAACTGCGTTGCCTGCGGCAAGTGCGTCGAGGCATGCCCGACAGGCGCGGCAAAGCTCGGTCAGAAGCTGTGCACCCGTGAGGGCGCGGTGGAATACCCCACCGTCACTCTGCCCGACGAGACCCTCGACTGGGGCAGGAAAAATTGGAACTACAACTACCGCGAGGATAACCAGATCCAGTGCTACGACACAGGCACCGCGCCCTGCAAGACCGCCTGCCCTGCGCACATTGCAATTCAGGGCTACGTCAAAATGGCCGGCGAGGGCAGATACGACGAGGCGCTCCAGCTTATAAAGCAGGATAACCCCTTTCCGGCGGTGTGCGGCTCGATATGCAACAAGCGCTGCGAAAACGCCTGCACACGCGGCACGGTCGATGATCCGATATCCATCGACGCGATAAAGAAATTCGTAGCCTCGCGCGAGCTGAACGCGGAGCATCGCTACATTCCCAAAAAGCTGCGCCACAAGGGCGACGAGATCGACTACACGCAGAAGATCGCCGTCATCGGCGCAGGCCCTTCGGGCATGAGCTGCGCGTATTTCCTCGCGAATATGAGCTACCCCGTCACCGTTTTTGATAAAGACCCCATTCCCGGAGGCATGCTTACCAAGGGTATTCCTTCCTTCCGCCTTGAAAAAGACATTGTCAATGCCGAGATCGATGTTCTCCGGGAAATGGGAGTTGAATTCAAGTGCGACGTTGAGGTCGGCAAGGATGTCACCATCCCCGAGCTGCGCGAGCAGGGCTACAAGGCGTTTTATCTCGCCATCGGCCTGCAAAAGGCCGTCCGCCTCAACGTTGAGGGCGAGGAGCTTGACGGCGTTATCGGCGGCATTGATTTTCTGCGCGGCGTAAACCGCGGCGAGACCACGTCTGTCAGCGGCGACACGGTCGTTATCGGCGGCGGCAACGCTGCGATCGACGTTGGCCGCGCGGCGACCAGGCTCGGAACCGGCAAGGTCAGCCTTTTCTGCCTTGAAAGCGACGAGGAAATGCCCACCGTTCCCGACGAGAAGAACGAAGCGATAGCCGAGGGCATCGAGATAAACAACTGCTGGGGTCCGAAGCGCATCATCGGCGAAAACGGCCGTGTCACGGGCGTTGAGTTCAGGCGCTGCCTGTCAGTGCGCGACGAAAACGGTCGATTTGCGCCGAAATTCGACGAGAGCGAAACGATCGTCGTTCCCTGCGCGAACGTCTATGTCTCCATCGGTCAGTGCGCCGACTGGGGCAATGTCCTTTCCGGCACAAAGGTCGAAACGCAAAACGGCCGCCTTGTCAAAACCGCGGAGATCACCTGGCAGACCGCCGATGCGGATATCTTCGGCGGCGGCGATATCGCAACGGGGCCTAAATACACCATCGACGCGATCGCAAACGGCCGCGAGGGCGCAACGAGCATCCACCGCTTCGTGCATCCCGGCCACAGCCTGACGATCGCGCGCAATCTGCGCAATTTCAAGGAGCTTGACAAGTCGGATGTCGTCATCCCGGTCGAGAAGCTGAACGCGCCGGAACGGCAGTTTAACGAAAACGACGAGAGCAAGACCAAAACCATGCGCGATAACCGCGTGGGGCTTACCGAGGCGCAGGTCAAGCTCGAGGCCTCGCGCTGCCTCAGCTGCGGCAGGACGGTCGTTGACGAGAAAAAGTGCATCGGCTGCGGACTTTGCACCACAAAGTGCAAGTTTGACGCGATCCACCTCAACCGCACTCACCCCGAGTTTGCAAACTACATTAACGGCGACTATGCAAAGCAGGCAGTGCTCAAGCACGGCATAAAGCGCGTCGCCAAGCTCACAGTAAAGCGTATTACCGGCGCGAAATAAGGTGGCATCATGCACGAAATGGGAACCGTAATGTACGTTATCCGCGCCGTAAACGAGGTCTGCGAGCAAAACAAGCTCAGCAAGGTCGCGTCCGTCACGCTTGAGATCGGCGAGGTTTCCGGCATTATCCCGGAGTATATCCAAAATTTTTGGCACTGGGCTGTCACTAAGGAAAAATGCCTCCGGGATGCCGAGCTGATCATAGAGCCGATAAAAGCCGTTACTCGCTGCGGCAACTGCGGAAAAACCTACGAAACAGTCAAATACGCCAAGGTCTGCCCTCACTGCGGCAGCGAGAACACCTGGCTCGAGACCGGCAACGAGTATAACATCAAAGAGATCGCCGTTTTTTTAGAGGCGAATTAGGGCAGTCACGGATACGGCTATCTCTGGTTGCCCGGTTCGAGGGTGCGGAGGAAACCGCAGCTGCCACGAGCCATATAAGATTGTGCTATATTAGTGCAAAATTTGTGCCGCCGCTTGCTACGGTTAAGTCGGCAGTCTCCGGTCGGGCTGACGCAATAAACGTATCCGTGACTGCGTAAATGCGCCTCTAAATGCCTTCCCCTTGCGGAGCTTGAGGGGAAGGTGTCACCTTGTGACGGATGAGGTGTTATTAAATCTGCGGTGCTAACCGCCACATTATTAAAAACGGGCGGCCAATGGCCGCCCCTACGATTCTATTTTGGTGCCGACCAGACCATAACATGCGGAGCGGGCAAGCCCGTTCCCTACAAGGGTGCGGTGCAAACTTCAGCTGCGTTCTCATGTAGAGCGGCAGTTTTCCGGTTTGGTCAGCAGTCTCGAACCGGGCTGACGCAATAAACGTATCCGTGACTGCGTAAATGCGCCTCTAAAAAAAACGGAACGGGCAAGCCCGTTCCCTACGATTCTTTTTACTTTTTACCTCGCAGACGCAGTCTGCGCTGTTGTGCTACCAGAGAAAACCGTATCGGTAGGCGCCCCAAAGTGCCGCTAAAAAAGCAGCGACAAACAGCGCGACGAGCACGGCTCTCACTTTCTTCGAGCGCAAAAGCTTGAGTCTCGGCTCGCAAACGGGCGCGTTTTCTTCGGTCTCGCTCGGCTCCTCCGGAGTCGCGCCCGGCTTCGGCTCGGGTATAGACGTGCGCGCACGGGCAGCGAGATTGTCCAATCTGTTTTCGACCGCCTTCTGGCGCTCGATGAGCTTCTTGCCGGTCATCGCGTCGCGGTTAAACGGCTCCTCGGCAAGTATCTCATCAAACAGAGCATCGGCCTCGTCGCGAAAGCCCATCGTCATGAGCTGATACGCCTTGTCCATTTTTCGCTTGTGCATCCGCTCGTCCGGCGAGCGCTCAAGCAGCTCTTCAAGCAGCGTTTTATCCTCCATATGCCGATATCCCCTTTCAATGTCGGATAAATATTTTACCATCCAATTCCGGGGCGGTCAATGGTTCGACAAAGAATCTTGAATTTTTCGGACACATGTATTAAAATCATGGCGGAGGACAAACTATGAAAAAACTTGCGATATTTGATTTGGACGGAACTTTGCTGTACACGCTTGAGGATCTGCACGCCTCGACGAATTTTGCGCTCGAAAGCGAGGGCTTGCCGAAGCGTAGTCTTGACGAGGTTCGGCGCTTTGTCGGAAACGGCATACGGAAGCTCATTGAGCGCGCCGTGCCGGACGGCTGCGCACCGGACGTGACCGACCGCGTGTTTGCAGCCTTCAAGCGCCACTATGCGGAAAACTGCATGGTTTTGACGCGACCCTACCCCGGCATACCGGAAATGCTCGACGCGCTCAAGGCGCGCGGCTGGCAGCTCGGCGTTGTGTCGAACAAGGCAGACGAGCCGGTGAAAGCGCTCATTGCGCATTATTTTCCCGGTGTGTTCGACAGCGTCGTCGGCGAGCGCGAAAATGTCCGCAAAAAGCCTGCACCGGACAGCGTTTTTGAAACTGTCGGCAGCCTCGGCTGCGATATCGGACAGGCCGTTTACATCGGCGACTCCGACGTTGACGGGCAGACCGCCGCGAACGCCGGATGCGACTGCATTCTGGTATCCTGGGGCTTTCGCGGCAGAGAGACGCTGCTGCCCTTTGGCTGCCCGATAGCCGACAGCACCGGCGAGCTTCTTAGCATACTTACGGAGGGCGAGAAATGAAGATA
The DNA here is from genome assembly GCA_001916715.1 of Firmicutes bacterium CAG:24053_14. Taxonomy (GTDB): domain Bacteria; phylum Bacillota; class Clostridia; order Oscillospirales; family Oscillospiraceae; genus F23-B02. The sequence continues at coordinate 168,575 of MNSZ01000061.1, read as the reverse complement.
AACAAGCCGCTTTCAGCCGCGCTTGCGGCCGCCGGACTCGGCTACGCCATCGGGAACCTCAACCCGGCCTACGTCATGGGTCTGCGCAAGGGATATGACATTCGCAAAAAGGGCTCGGGCAATGCCGGGGCGACAAATCTGATGATACTCGAGGGCAAGAAGGCCGGCGCATTCGTCATGTGCTTTGATATCAGCAAGGCCGCTGTGAGCGTTGGACTTGCGCGCAAGCTGTTTTTGCAGAGCAAATATGCAGGTGAAGCCGCCGGTGCCGCCTGCGTTCTCGGGCATATGTACCCGGCGCTGATGCATTTTCGCGGCGGCAAGGGTCTTGCCTGCCTCGGCGGCGTGATCCTCGCGTTCGGCGTGCACGACTTCCTCACCACGCTGTTTCTCGAGTCGGTGCTGCTGATGGCGACGCGCTATCTCTGCCTCGTGCCGATAACCGGCTCGATATTTTATCCGATCTACCACGGCATCGAGCGCGGCGACTGGCGCGCGGCCGCGATACTCGGGCTTATAACCCTACCCATCCTCTCCAAGCACATCGAAAACCTGGAGCGCATCAAGCAGGGCAAGGAGCTGAAGCTCGATTTCCTTTGGGATAAGGACGGCGAGCTTGACCGCATCGGCTACGTCGAATCGGAATTTTAGTGGCGAATTTTTAGAGGCGCATTGACGCACCTACGGATACGCATATTGCGGTAGCCCGGTTCGAAACTGCGGAGGAAACCGTGGCGTTTCGCGTAACGCAAGTGCGACGCTGAGTTTTGCGGTGCACCCGTAGATGGTGGAAACCGTGTGTGCCTCGAGCTACAGCAGTGCAATGCTGAATTTTTCGCCGCACCCATTGGCTCACCTGTCAAGGGGAGCAGGCAGCTTTGCTGCCGAGGGGTTGAATAAGACCTATTAACTATCAGCTATTAGTTCTCCGCTGCGGCCAAAGGTCGCTCGTAGGGAACGGATTTATCCGTTCCGCTGTGATGGTTTCGTCGGCACCTACCGGTCGGGCAACCGCAAAAAACGTATCGGCACAATGTGAATGCGCCTCTGAAAAAATGTAGCGCCTACGGCGCGGATATAATAACACCTCATCTGCCGCAAGCGGCATCTTCCCCTCAAGCTCCGCAAGGGGAAGACAATGGGGTGCAGCCTAATTTTGCACTAATATAGCACAACCTTGCGTAGCGCGAGAGTTTCACGGTTTTGTCGGTAACTTCGACACCGGGACACCGCAATAAACGCATCGGCACAATGTGAATGCGCCTCTGAAAAAATGTAGCGCCTACCGCGTCAGCACTGATACCGATACGGTTTTTGCGTCAGCCCGACCGGAAAGTGCCGACAAAACCATAACACGCGGAACGGATAAATCCGTTCCCTACAAGGTGCGGAGCAAAACTCAGCAACGCACTAACGCAGCGCGTGGCAACCACGGTTTTTACCAGTGTCCCGAACCGGGCTACCAGAGATATATGTATCCGTAGGTGCCCCAATTCGCCTCTAAAAAAGAAAGGTTGATGGTTTTTGAGTTATAGCTTCACGCAGCTTTTGTGGCTGTTTTTCATTTACGGCTTTGCCGGCTGGTGTGTGGAGGTCATCTTCCACGCGGCGAACAAGGGCATATTTATTAACCGCGGCTTCCTCATCGGGCCGATCTGCCCGATCTACGGCTACGGCCTTGTTGCGGTCATACTGGCACTGACTCCGATAAAGGATAACGTGTTTTTGGTGTACATAGGCAGCGTGATCATATGCTCGGTGTTCGAGCTGATCGTCGGCTGGGCATCGGAGAAATTCATGCACACCCGGCTGTGGGACTACACGGATAACGCCTTCAACATCGGCGGCTATGTATGTCTGAAATTCTCGCTGCTGTGGGGCGTGGGCTGCATCTGCATCCTGTACATATTCCACCCGATGGCGATGAAGCTTGTGTATCTGATCGAGGCCATACCGCGCACGCACGGCAATATTATGCTGTGCATAATTTCCGCGGCGTTTTTGTGCGACCTCGGCATAACGGCCGTGAACGCCTTCAAGCTCGATGCGCATATGCGTGCGATCGACGACGTGGCAAAGGCGCTCGAGAAGGTGTCCTACGGCATCGGCGACGGCCTGACCGACGGCACGCTCAAGGTTCAGGAGAGCCGCGCCGAGGCCGAGCGTCTGCGCGAAAAGCTCAAGGGGCTGCTTGAGGAGCGCAACCTTGTCCACCGTCACCTTCTGTCGGCGTTCCCGCGCCTGAGTCAGACAGAGTACCGCGCGGCATTTGAGCGCATTCAGGAGCACAGAAAAAATTTGAGCGAAAAGGTAAAAAACAAAGCAAATGAAATTCGTGAGAATAAATAATATAAACGACGAGATGTTTGCTCCTGCAATGGAGCTTTACGGCATGAGCTTTCCCTACAACGAGCAGCGCGAGCCGGATTCTCAGGCAAAAATAATGAGCGACCCGGAGTATCATTTCGAGCTTATCTATGAAAACGAAAGCTTCGTAGGAACGGTGCTCAGCTGGGAAAACGCGGACTTTATTTACGTCGAGCATTTCTGCATGCTGCCGGATGTGCGCGGCCGCGGCTGCGGAGCACGTGCGCTGGAGCTGCTCCGGGCGCGCGGCAAGACGATCATTCTGGAGATCGACCCGCCCGTGGACGAGATCAGCCGGCGCAGAAAGGGCTTTTATGAGCGAAACGGCTTTGCGGCCAACGACTATGACTACACGCATCTGCCGTATCACCGCGACTGCAAGGGTCACAGGCTCATAATCATGTCGTCTCCGCGCAGGATCGACGAGGCCGAGTACAACAATTTCCTCGACTACATGCGCCGCCGCGTCATGGCTTTTTAGAGGCGAATTGAGGCAGCTGCGGATACGCATATTGCGGTTGCCCGGTTCGAGGGTGCGGAGAAAACCGTGGCTGCCTCGCAACCCGGTAGTGCAAGCTGAGTTTTTCGCCGCACCCATTGGCTCACCTGTCAAGGGGAGCAGGCAGCTTTGCTGCCGAGGGGTTGAATAAAAGCGCCTAATTCACTATCAGCTATTAGCTCTCCGCTGCGGCCAAAGGTCGCTCGTAGGGAACGGATTTATCCGTTTCGCTGTGATGGTTTCGTCGGTACCTACCGGTCGGGCAACCGCAAAATACGTATCGGCACAATGTGTAGCGCCTACGGCGCGGATATAATTACACCTCATCTGCCGCAAGCGGCATCTTCCCCTCAAGCTCCGCAAGGGGAAGACAATTGGGTGCGGTGCAAATTTTGCACTAATATAGCACAATCTCACGGTGTGCGTGGCAACTACGGTTTCCTCCGCACCCTCGACACCGGGATACCGCAATATGCGTATCCGTAGGTGCGGCAATGCGCCTCTAAAAAGAAGGTATGGATAACAGTGGACAGTTTTAAAAGCGGCGCGATAAGCGTCGGAAAATATTTCAGAACATTTTATCGTTGGGTGCTGCTGTCGGTGGTGACGGGGCTTATGTGCGGACTGGTCGGGTCGGCGTTCCACCTGACGGTCGATTTTGCAACATCGTTCAGGGCGCAGCACCAGTGGCTGGTGTTCCTGCTGCCGATCGGCGGTCTTGCGATCGCGCTGATCTATCGGGTGAGCAAGATGGAGGGCGAGGGCACAAACAACATTATCGACTCGATCCACGACGGTGAGAAGGTCCCCATCATGCTTGTGCCTGTCATTTTCGTTTCGACGGCGATCACTCATCTCGTCGGCGGCTCGGCAGGCCGCGAGGGCGCGGCACTTCAAATAGGCGGCGGCATCGGCTACCGCGTCGGGCGGCTGCTGAAGCTTGATGACAAGGACATGCGCCTTGTCACGCTTTGCGGCATGAGCGCGGTGTTCGCTGCGCTGTTCGGAACACCTCTGACCGCAACAATATTCGCGCTTGAGGTCATATCGGTCGGCATCCTACATTACTCGGGGCTGATCCCATGCCTCGTCGCGTCGGTGACGGCGTACGGCGTGTCGCTGCTGTTCGGCATTGCACCAATGCGCTACTCTGTCGCGCTCGCGCCGCTGGAGTTCGGGCTGCTGCTGCGCGTGTGCGTCCTCGCCGTCGTGTGTGCGCTGGTCAGCATCGTGTTCTGCGTTGCAATGCACAAAACCGAGCAATTTGCGGCCAAAACCGTCAAAAATATATATCTGCGCGCATTTTTGGGCGGCGTTATCGTCATCGTGCTGACGCTCATCGTCGGCGACGAAAGCTACAACGGCATCGGCACCGACATCATCGCCTCCGCCCTCGGCGAGGGCAAGGCTCCGGCTTGGGGCTTTTTATGGAAGATAGCTTTCACCGCCGTTACCATAGGTTTCGGCTTTAAGGGCGGCGAGATAGTGCCGACGATGTTCATCGGTGCGGTCCTCGGCTGCACGGTCGGGCCGCTGCTTGGCATACCGGCGCAGTTCGCGTCGGCGATCGCGCTCGTCGCGGTGTTCTGCGGCGCGGTAAACTGCCCGATAGCGTCGATCATCCTGTCGGTCGAGCTGTTCGGCTCGGGCGAGCTGCTGTACTTCGCGCTTGCCTGCGGCATATCGTACATGCTCTCGGGCTACTTCGGCCTTTACAGCAGTCAGAAGATCATGTACTCAAAAACACGCGCAGAGTTCATAAACCGCTACGCGAAATAGGAAAAACCGCCTAATCTTAGGCCGGTTGACACAAGAAAACATACGGTTTTGAAGCAATCTTTTTCGCCCCTGCGGCGTCCAAAGCCTTGAGAATACGTCAGTATGCTCAGCGACTTTGTCCTTGCAGGAACAAAAAATCTCAGCTTCAAAACTGCGCAGCACCAAAAATGACGGAGCAAGTGCGAGGTCGAGGCGCGGCGTGCAGGCATACTTTGTGTATACCAAGCCGTCGCAACATAGACATTCGTGCTTGCTCCGCCTTTTTTGGCGTGTGTCTTCTTATGTCAGCCGGCCTTTAGGCGGTTTTTTCATTACTGATGCTTCACTGCTTTTTCCCATTCCGGCTCTTTAAAACCGACCAGAACGAAGTCGTCGGCGATGAGCATCGGGCGCTTGACGAGCATTCCGTCCGTTGCGAGCAGGGCATACATCTCGTCCTCGGTCATGCCGGGGAGCTTATCCTTCAGTCCCTGCTCCTTATACAGCAGACCGCTTGTGTTGAAAAACTTTTTCAGCGGCAATCCACTCAGATTATGCCACGCGCGCAGCTCGGCCTCGGTGGGCTTATCGTCCTTGATATTCCGAAGCTCGTAGGAAACTCCGTTTGCGTCAAGCCATTTCTGCGCCTTCTGGCAGGTGCTGCATTTGGGGTAGCAAAGAAAAATCATGTTATCGATCTCCTACATAAGTAAAGCGCCGATACGTCCTGCCGTCGCGCTCGACAAGCTCGTTCCACATGCTCGCCGGGCGCACCCAGATGCCATATTCGCCGTACAGCGCCTGATACACCACCATCGGCTCGAGCGTTTCGCTGTGCTTTGCGACGTACAAAACGCGATATTCGTTGCCCTTAAAATGCCGGTAGCGGCCGGTTTTTATCTCTTCCACAACAAATTCCCTCAGTTCAAGATCTCAAACTCCATGTCCGTTTTCAGCGGATAGGCTATGAGCGCCGAGCCGTCAAGCTCCTCGCGGTTCATGTCAACGCCGACTATACTGTGATCATCATAGGTTTTATAGTAATAAATGCCCTTATCGGCGTTGCAGCACGAGGTGTAGATGGATATCTCGTACTTTCCGTCCGCCAGTCGGCAGCAGCCGCGCTGCTGATCGACCGAACCGAGAATGTGGAAAAACTGGCTGACGCTCGACTTCTCGTCGTCATCTGACAGCGAGTTCATTTTGGTGAAAGCAACGCGCACGAATCTGGACGCAGACGACAGGTCGCCGGGCAGGCCGATAGCACCCATTCCGCGGCTGTAAGCGTTCAGCTCAAGCTGCTCGGAAAATCGATTTTCCGGATTATCGACGGACAGACCCCTATAGTTATTAAGATTAAACAGCTGGATCGGGAACGGCGGATTGTTCGTCAAAACGCCAACGGGATTATCATAGACGAAGATCCCGTCGCTGACGCTTTCGAGCGTAATCGAACCGCTTCTGTCCGAAATGATCCAGTGCAGCTGCGCCGTGGGCAGATTCGGAGCAAACGGCTCGGCGGTGAGGTTTATCCGGGCAAGCAGAGCCTTTGCCTCGCTCACCGACGCGCACCGGGCCATGATCCACGGTATCAGCTCCCACTGGGCAAGGTTGTCCTTCCCCTCACGGCACTCGCGGTAATGCGCGTTGCCGACGAAATTCAGCCCGGCAATGCACAGCCCCTTTTCGTTCACCGCGTCGTAATACAGCGGATAGTTATCCGCGACATGCGCCATGCCGATGAAGGCAAAATGCCGCTCCGTTACGCCCATGTGGCGAAATTCAAGCCTGAAATTTCTCGGCGTGACGGTGACCGTTTCGCCGTAGGAAAATTCGTAGTCGAGCGTGCGGCCGAAATAAAGATCTTCTGTTTTATAAGTTGCTGCTGTACACATATTTTTCACCTCATTCTACATCCATGCTCGATCAGCTGCTCGGATGAGTTCCTCCGGTCTATTATATTTCACCTTAGCGTAAATGTCCATCGTAATCTTGCCGCTACGATCTCCGGCTAAATACCGTACCGCGCTGACTCGGAGCAGAAAATTCAATAACCGAAAAAATTATCCCACAGGTACTGCGCAGACTCAGCACCTGTGGGATAAGATGGATCTGATCTGAGGGGCTTAGAATGACGGAAGAAGAAAAACTGGACGCAGGACTTCCTTACGATTTCTGTGAGTCGGGCTGTAAGCTACGGAAAAACCGCACGGTTTATTCCGTTGTTTCCGGTCGGACGACAAAGGACTTTGGCGCATTCATGTTACGCGAAACACTATGGTTTCCTCCGCAATTTCCGGTCGGGCTACCAGAGATATATGTATCCGCAGCAGCCTCAATTCGCCAACGAAAAATAGGTGCCGCCGAGGGCGAGGAGCTCTTCGTGATTGCCCTGCTCGGCGATGCGGCCGTGCTCGATGACGGCGATGCTGTCGGCATTGCGAATGGTTGACAGGCGGTGGGCGATGACGATGCTCGTGCGGCCGACGCACAGCCGGTCGAGCGAGGCCTGAATGCGGCGCTCGGTGACGGTGTCCAGTGCGCTGGTCGCCTCATCGAGGATAAGCACGGGCGGATTTTTCAAAAACACGCGTGCAATGGATATGCGCTGCTTCTGGCCGCCGGAGAGCATCACGCCGCGCTCGCCGATGTAGCTGTCGTAGCCGTCGGGCATCTGCATGATCTCGTCGTGCAGCTCGGCAAGGCGCGCGGCCTCGACGATCTCCTCGTCGGTCGCGTCCGGGCGGCCGTAGCGGATGTTCTCGCGCACTGTCCCGGCAAACATGTAAACATCCTGCTGGATGATGCCGATGTTGCGCCGCAGCGAGGCCTGAGTTATGCCGCGCACGTCCGTTCCGTCAACGGTGACGCTGCCGTCGGACACGTCGTAAAACCGCATGATCAGCTGGCTGATCGTGGTCTTGCCGCCGCCGGACGGGCCTATGAGCGCGAGCGTTTTGCCTGCCTCGGCGCGCAGCGAAACGTGGTGCAGCACCTCGGCGCTGTCGTAGGTGAAGCTAACGTCGTTGAGCGCGATATCGCCGCGGATGCGGCCGATATCGACTGCGTCCGGGGCATCGACGATCTCGGGCTCGGTGCGCATGATCTCAAGAAAGCGCTCGAAGCCGGCAGCACCCTGCATGTAGATCTCGGCAAACTGCGCGAGCTTGCGCACGGGGTTGATGAAGGTCGAAACGTAAAGCGTGAAGGTTATGAGGTCTATGTAGCTGAAGCGGCCGTTCATGATAAGCACGCCGCCGACGGCAATGACCACGACGGGCATGATGCCAGTCGTGAACTCCATGCCGCTCATGAACGCACCCATGGTTTTGTAGTATTCCTTTTTCGCGCCGCGGTACATGTCGTTTGCCGCGTCGAATTTCTGCTTTTCAAGCTCCTCGTTGGCAAACGCCTTGGCCGTGCGCACGCCGGAAACGCCGTTTTCAAGCGCGGAGTAGATGACGCCCATCTTGCGCTTGACCTCCATGTTCGCATCCTTCATCTTCACGCGGCACTTGAGCGTGAACCACAGGCACAGCGGCAGCAGCACCGCAAGAACGAGCGTCAGCTGCCAGTTTATCGTGAACATGATGAGCATCGAGCCGACGATCGTCAGCGCGCAGATGATGATGTTTTCCGGGCCGTGGTGGGCAAGCTCGGTGATCTCGAACAGATCGCCCGTGAGCCGGCTCACAAGCGTGCCGGTGCGGTTTTTGTCATAAAAGCCGAATGACAGCGCCTGCATGTGGCTGTACAGATCCTCGCGCATGCGCGATTCAATGTTGACGCCCATGCGGTGGCCGAGCACGGTGATGACATAGTACAGCGCCGCCTTGAGCACATACGCCGCCGCAAGTATCGCCATAACGATGAAAAACGTCTTGTACATGCTCTGCGGCAGATAGGTCTGCATGCTGTTTTTCGACACATACGGAAATGCAAGGTCTATCGCCGCGACCAGCACCGCGCATATCGTGTCGATTATAAACAGCTTTTTCTCACGCACTATGTACGCGACGAATATTTCAAACGGTTTTTTATTCTTAAAATCCATTTTCAGTGGCGAATTAACGCCGCTCCTTATACATTTATTGCGTGAACCCGGTATCGAGACTGCGGAGGAAACCGTACGGTTTCTCCGCAGCTGATAGCAGTGAGCTGTTAGCTGAGAGCCGGAGTTTGTTCTATATTAGTGCAAATCTTATCTGCACCCAATTGCCTTCCCCTCAAGCTCCGCAAGGGGAAGACATTTAGAGGCGTTTTTTTAGAGGCGCTTTAGCGTTGTACCGATACATTTATTGCGTCAGCCCGACCGGGAGTTGCCGACTAAACCATAACATGCGGATCGGATGAATCCGTTCCCTACGAGCGGCTGTTGGCCGCGGCGGAGAGCTAATAGCTGTTAGTTAATAGTTTTTTTATTCAACCCCTCGGCAGCAAGCTGCCTGCTCCCCTTGACAGTGGAGCCAATCAGGTGCGGCGCAAATTTTGCACTAATATAGCACAACCTTGCGTAGCGCGGCAGTTTCACGGTTTTGTCGGTAGTCTCGAACCGGGCTACCAGAGATAAATGTATTTGTAGGTGCGTCAATTCGCCTCTAAAAGAATGTGGCGACGGGCTGCTCGGGGACTTCGCAGGGCGAGTCCTCGATGAAGGTGAGCACGGGGCCTTTTTTGCCGTAGGCGCGGCTGAACTTGAAGTTAATGCGCGCGGTGAGCACATGCCAGGAGTCGCCGACGATGCTGTCGGAATCCTCCCACTGGCAGATAAGGCCCGCAAATTGGATATCCTCGGCGCAGCAGGTCATAACGTGGCGGCCGACTATGAAGTTTCCGGCCGGGACCTTTTTGCGCTTTAAATAGCGGCATTTGAAGCGAACGACCTTGTTTTCGTACTTTTTCGGCTCCTCGGACATATCGCGATACCACACGGCATAGTCGTCGTCACCGATCTCGACGATAGGCGCGTCAAGGTCGAACGGCAGAGGATCCTCGATCTCGTCATACTTGACGGTGCCGTCGGCGTACTCATAGGCGATGTCGCTGCGGCGCGAGGCGGCGCGAACGAGCTTGTGCAGTTCCATCTTGTCGATAGAATCGTCATAGCGGTTGAAAACCGTCAGCTCTGCGCTTTTGAGCTTATCGTAAACGAGGTTGCGCATATTGGCGTTGTAGCTGAGGATGCTGCGCGCATCGGCGAAGAAAAACTCCTGATACACCATCCACATCTCAGGCAGCGCCTGATACAGATCGTCGAGCATCCACATGCCGTTGTACTCGATGACGCATCTCTCGCAGTCGTGCTCGTCGAGCCACTTGCGCAGATTGGCGCGCGTAAGCTCGGACTGCTCCTCGACATTGACCATGAAAACGTTCGGCGCGGAGAACTTGTCGGGCGCGTACTCCTCCTCGCCCTCCTCGCAGACGATCAGCAGCGTTCTCTCGCCGCTGTTGAAGCGCTTGTCCTCAAGCGTTTCCTGAATGAACTTGGTCTTTCCGCTCTCGAGAAAGCCCGTAAACAGAAAAACGGGAACCTCTTTAACCTTACTCAATGCCGAACAACTCCTTGATACCCTGCTCGTTTATCTTCGAGCCGATGACGCACACACGACCGGTGACGGCAGCGCCGCCGCGGCGGATGTCCGCCTCGCCGGGAACGTAGTCGAAATAGATCCACTGTCCGTCGGTCGAATCGACAAAGCCCTTGGCGCGCAGGATCGTGCCGTAGCTTGCGTCCTCGTCAAACTCGCCCAGCGCCTTTCTGACCTCCTCCTCGGTGAACTTCTTCGGAGTCTCCACGCCCCAGGAGGTGAACACCTCGTCTGCGTCGTGGTGATGGTGGTCATGTCCGCAGCCGCAGGAGCAGCTTTCGCCGTGCTCGTGGTCATGATCGTGCTCGTGGTCGTGATCATGATCGTGATCGTGGTGATGCTCGTTGTGATCGTGATGCTCCATCTCCTGCATGGTGGTGGAAAGGGAGTCGATACGCTCCATAACGTCAACTATCTGCTTGCCGTCAAGCTCCGACCAGGGAGTGGTGATGACGGTCGCATTGGGGTTGAGCTGGCTGAGCATAGCGGTCGCGGTGACGACCTTGCCGTCGGCGGCGGAGTCGGTGCGGCTGAGGACTATAACGTCGGCATTGTGAACCTGATCGTTGAAAAATTCGCCGAAGTTGCGGATATACATGCGGCAGCGGCCGGCGTCAACGACGGTGACCTTTGCGCCGATCTCGCAGCCGGGCACGCTCGCGACGGCCTTTGCCACGTCGGAGAGCTTGCCGACGCCCGACGGCTCGATGAGGATGCGGTCGGGGTGATATTTATCAATGACCTTCTGCAGTGCGGCGGTGAAGTCGCCGACGAGGGTGCAGCAGATGCAGCCGGAGTTCATCTCGGTTATCTCAACGCCGGCGTCGCGCAGGAAGCCGCCGTCAACGGCGATCTCGCCGAACTCGTTTTCGATCAGAACGAGCTTCTCGCCCTTGTAGCCCTCCGCGATGAGCTTGCGGATGAGCGTGGTCTTTCCTGCTCCGAGAAATCCGGAGAAAATGTCTATTTTAGTCAAGGTTATTACCTCCTATATAATATTCTTGTCTGAAACTTTATTATAACACAGCTTTGCAAATTTGCAAACGTATAAAACAACATCGATTACCGCTTGCGCCGGCAGCAAAATATATCTATAATATATGGTATAAACGGAAGCTGTGGGGAATAGATAATGATGAAACTGCGCATAACGGCACTCACCATATGCCTGAGCCTTGTGCTGGGCATGGCGCTCCCCTGCGCCCTCGCCGAGGATGACGGCGCGCCGAAGCTCAAAAGCGCACAGTGCGCGCTGCTCGGCGATATGGGCAGCGGCAGGATACTTTTTAATATCGACGCATACTCGCGCCGCGAACCGGCAAGTCTTACGAAGATAATGACTCTTCTGCTGGCCGTCGAGGCGATCGAGGCCGGAACGGCTTCGCCCGACGACATGGTGACGGCCTCGGCGGCGTGCAAGACCGGCCTTGAGCATGACAGCTCGACCGCGTATATTGACCGCGGCGAAACGATGAGCCTGCGCGATCTTCTCTACTGCGCGGCGCTTGCATCGGCAAACGAGGCGTGCAACATCATCGCCGAGCACATTTCCGGCTCGATAAGCGCCTTTGTCGAGCGCATGAATGCGCGCGCCGCGGAGCTGGGCTGCTCCGGCACGCATTTTGCAAACACCCACGGCATGCCGGACGATAACCATTACACCACCGCGAGGGATATTTTCCTCATCGCCTGCGAGGGCATGCGCCACCGGCTTTTTGCGCAGCTTGTCGGCTGCCGCGAATACACGACGAGCGCGACCAACGACTCGCCGGCGCGCGTTCTGGAAAGCTCGAACGCACTCATAACTCCCGATTCGCCGTATTCGGACAAGTACGTTTACCCCGGTGCGGTCGGCATCAAAACCGGCTACACCGAAAAGGCCGGCTATTGCCTGGTCAGTGCCGTGCAGCGCGACGGCGTGAACGTCATTGCCGTCGTCCTCGGCGCGGACGGCGACACGGCAGCAAAAGAATTCGACAGTTTTGCCGACACGGTGACGCTGCTCGACTGGTGCTTTGAAAACTATTCTTACCGCAGCATCGTTGAGCGCGGCTACCCTGCCGCGGCGCAGCCGATCGAAAAGGACGGCAGGCGCGGCGAGATAACGCTCGTGTGCTCGCAGGAGATAAACGCGCTTGCGGAAAAGGCGCTGGACTCATCAACGCTCAAAAGCGAGGTCACGCTCTATGCGGAGACGCTGACGGATGTTCCGGCCGAGGGCACGGAGCTTGGCAAGGTCACGTTTTCAGACCCCGGTGACGGCACGGTCTACGGAACCGTGACGCTCGTTTCTCAGGGCGAGGCACGGTTTGAAGAGCCTGAGCCGCAGACCGTTCGGCCGCAGGAGTTGAGCCGCGAGCAAAAGCTTGCAACGGTCATAGTCTGCTCGATCGCGGTGTTTCTGCTGCTGGTGTTTATCCTGCTCCTCGTCCGCCGCAGCCGCAGAATGCGAAGAAAGCGGCGCTGAAAAGTTGTGCAGGCGCACTTTTTAATAGCGCCTTTACGCTGATGCTGATACATTTATTGCGGTATCCCAACCGGATGGTGCGGAGAAAACCGTAGTGAACGGAACAGGCAAACCTGTTCCCTACATGGTGCGACGCAGATTTTGCACTAATACAGAACAATCTCCCGGAATGCGAAACGCCACGGTTTCCACCATTGTTCCGAACCGGGCTACCGCAAAAAACGTATCCGTAGGTGCAGTAATGCGTCTCTAAAAAAGCGGAACGGATAAATCCGTTCCCTACAAGGTGCAGACGCAGATTTTGCACTAATACAGAACAATCTCCCGGGCTGCGAAACAATATGGTTTCCGCCAACGTTTCGAGCCGGGCTACCAACATAAATGTAAAGGAGCGGCGTTAAAGCGCTACTAAAAAAATGAGTTTTTTGTCTGTGGCAGTCAGAATACTGCTGGCGGTCGTAGTGGGCGGCCTGCTCGGGCTTGAGCGCGAGCGGCGCAGCTCACCGGCCGGATTCAGAACATATATGCTCGTGGCCATCGGCTCGTCGATGACCATAATGCTCAGCCAGTATATCGATCTGATGCTGTCAACGCAGTGGGCAGCGGCCGCGCAGTCCGTCGGCGCAACGCACGACGTTTCGCGCTTCGGCGCGCAGGTCATAAACGGCGTGGGCTTCCTCGGTGCAGGCTCGATCATCCTGACCGGGCGCAAGCGCGTCAAGGGTCTGACCACGGCTGCCGGACTGTGGGCGTCGGCGTGCCTCGGCCTCGCGATCGGCGCAGGCTACTACGAGTGCGTAGCCGTGTCGGTCGCGCTGATCCTCGTGTGCATGTATGCGTTCCCGGCGCTGGAAAACCGGCTGATACAGCGCTCGCGGTACATGAACATCCTCGCCGAGCTTGACGGCATGGAGTGCCTCGGCGGCATACTGAGCACGCTGCGCGAGCAGGGCGTCACAGTGTTCGACATCGACCTGAGCAAGCAGCCGGAGGACAGGCGCGCGCAGCTCGGCGTGCACCTGAGCGTGTATCTGCCAAAGGGTCTGAACCATACCGAGCTTCTCGCGCAGCTTGCGGCGCTCGGCGGCACGGTTTCGATCGAAGAAAGCCAGTAAGGAGGTGCAGCCATGCTTTCATGCTTTGATTTTATAAGGGAATCCACAACGCTGGCCATGGCGCTGCGCCTGCTGCTTGCGTTCATATGCGGCGCGGTCATCGGAGCCGAGCGAGAGATAAAGCGCCGCCCGGCAGGCTTCCGCACGCACATTCTTATCTGTCTGGGTGCTGCGATAACAACGCTGACCAGCCAGTACCTGCTGCTCGGCCTCGGGCTTTACACCGACATCGGCAGGCTCGGCGCGCAGGTCATCGCCGGTATCGGCTTCATCGGCGCTGGCACGATCATCGTCACCGGCCGCCGCCAGGTCAAGGGTCTTACCACCGCCGCCGGACTGTGGGCCTCGGCCATCGTCGGCCTCGCCTGCGGCGCAGGCTTCGTCGAGTGCGCGATCTTTGCGACCGCGGTCATACTCTTTGCCGAGATAGTGCTCATAAAGTTCGAGTTTAAGTTCGCCAAAAGCAGCAGGCTATGCACGCTGTACATCGAATATACAAAGCCCGACACCATCCAGACTGTGCTCGAGATGATGAGCGAGCGCTCGCTCAAGGTCTCGAACCTCGAGGTCAGCCGTACCCAGGGCGAGGACGAGGAGCACCGCTACTACGCGCTGCTGTCGGTTCAGACAACGCCGAAGCTCGGCGGCACCGAGCTTGTCCCGGCCATCACCGCCCTCCCCAACGTCTTCGCCGTCGAAGAAATGTAGTTTTAGAGGCGAATTACCGCAGTTACGGATACGCATATTGCCGGTGCCCGGTGTCGAAGTTACCGACGAAACCGGGAAACTGCCGCCATACGTTAGTACGGTGCTGAGTTTTGCGGTCGCCCGGTTCGGGACAATGGAGGAAACCATGCGTGCCGCGCAACCCAGTAGTGCGGTGCTGATTTTTGCATCGCGCTCCATTGGCTCCCCTGTCAAGGGGAGCAGGCAGCTTTGCTGCCGAGGGGTTGAATTAAAGCGCAAATCAAGCCTATTAACTATCAGCTATTAACTCTACGGGCGAATACCGCACTTTTTCACTTTTACTTTTTACTTATTACTTATTACTTCGCAGACGTAGTCTGCGCTGCCGGGCTACCAGAGATAGATGTATTGGTAGGTGCCCCAATTCACCACTAAAAAAGGAGAAGAATGGTGGACTATACAGAACTGATATCGAAAATGACGGACGAGGAGAAGGCCTCGCTGTGCTCGGGTGCGGACTTCTGGCACACGAAGGGCGTTGCGCGCCTCGGCATTCCCCAAATGATGCTGACCGACGGGCCGCACGGTCTGCGCAAGCAGATCGGCAAGAACGATCACCTCGGCCTGAACGCGGCGTACCCGGCGACATGCTTCCCGACTGCGTCCGCGGCGGCAAACAGCTGGGACGAGGCCATGATCGAACAGATGGGCCGCCGTCTCGGCGCGGAAACGCGCGCACAGCGCGTCGGCGTGATCCTCGGCCCGGGCGTCAACATCAAGCGCAGTCCGCTGTGCGGCCGCAATTTTGAATACTACTCCGAGGATCCGCTGCTAGCCGGAAAATGCGCCGCGGCGCTGATACGCGGCGTGCAGTCAAACGGCATCGCCGCCTGCGTTAAGCACTTCGCGGCAAACTCGCAGGAGACGCTGCGCATGACCAGCGACTCGGTCATGGATGAGCGCACCCTGCGCGAAATTTACCTGCCGGCGTTCGAGATCGCGGTCAAGGAGGGGCACGCAAAGTGCCTTATGACCTCGTACAACATGCTAAACGGGCAGTACACCAACGAAAATAAGCACCTTTTGCAGGATATCCTCACGCACGAGTGGGGCTACGACGGCCTCATCGTCACCGACTGGGGCGGCGATAACGACAGAGTTCGCGGCCTGATCGCCGGCAACAGCCTTGAAATGCCCGGCACCGGCGGCGAGACCGACCGGCAGATACTCGAGGCCGTGCAGAGCGGCACAGTTAAGCGTGAGCTTCTTGACGAGCGCGTTGCGCGCCTGCTGCGCCTTGTTTCCGACGCCGAGAGCACGTTTGGGAGCGCACCCGACTGCGATTTGGCCGAGCACCACGAATTTGCCGCACGCTTTGCGGAGGAGTGCGCGGTGCTGCTGAAAAACGAGGACGGCATACTGCCGCTCAAGCCCGGTGCGCGCGTCGCCGTTGTCGGCGATTTTGCGAAAACGCCGCGCTATCAGGGCGCAGGCAGCTCGCACATCGAGCCGACCAAACTCGAATGCGGCCTTGACGCACTGCGCGCCGAGGGCGTGAACGTCATAGGCTTTGCACCCGGCTTCAGGCGAAGCGGCGGCAAAAGCCGCAGGCTGCGTGAGCAGGCCTGCAAGCTTGCCGGACGTGCGGACACCGTACTCATGTGGCTGGGGCTCGACGAGGGCAGCGAGGCCGAGGGCGTTGACAGGCAGCATATGCGCATCGCCGAAAACCAGATACGGCTTCTGCGCGAGGTGAGCGAAGTTAACCCCAACATCGTCGTCATTCTGTCCTGCGGAAGCCCGGTGGAAACGGATTGGGATAAACACGCCAAGGCGCTGCTGCACGGGTATCTGGGCGGTCAGGCCGGGGCAAAGGCGATCGCGCGCCTTGTTTCCGGCAAGTCGTGCCCCTCCGGCAAGCTTGCCGAGACCATGCCGCTTAGGCTGTCCGACACGCCGTGCTATATCCGCTACCCCGGAACGGAGCGCACGAGCGAATACCGTGAGGGTATTTTCGTCGGCTATCGCTATTACGACACGGCGAACAAGGCGGTCAAGTATCCGTTCGGCTTCGGCATGAGCTACACGAGCTTTGAGTACGGCGGCCTTGAGATCGCGCCCGACGGCGTGAGCTTCACGATAAAAAACACCGGCAGCGTGCCGGGTGCGGAGATAGCACAGGTCTATGTCGCCGCGCCGAAGGGCGGCGTGTTCTGCCCCGAAAAGGAGCTGCGCGGCTTTGCGCGCGTCGAGCTATCGCCCGGCGAGACAAAGCGCGTTTTTGTCCGGCTCCCCGAGCGCGCGTATCAGTACTGGAACATTGCCGAAAACCGCTGGGCGACTGCCGGCGGGCGATATGAAATCCTCGTCGGCGCGTCATCGCGCGATATCCGCCTACGCGGCGCAGTCGAAAAGCCGGGCGACGGTGCGCCCGACCCGTACACCGACCCTGTTTTTGCGCCATACCGCCGCGCCGATGTTCTTTTGGTGCCGGATGAGAGCTTTGCTGCACTGCTCGGCCGCGAGATACCGCCGCATATGTGGGATAAGGATGCGCCGCTGGAGTTTAATTCTGCGCTCGTTCAGGGGCAGTTCCGCCCCGGACTCGGACGGCTGCTGTATCGCGCACTGCGCCTTGTCTGTGGCTTCTTCCGCCTGACCGGGAACGCGGAGGGCGCAAACAACACTGAGTTTGCCATGAACCTGCCGTATCGCGGCCTTGCGCGCTTCACGGGTGCCGTCACCGAGGTCCAGGTCAAGGCGCTGCTGCGCGCGGCAAATCGCGAGAAAGGCGGCCTGCGCGCGCTCGTTTCCGCATTTGTGCACAAAAAATAGGCTTGCAGTTTTTTCTTTTTGACATATCGTACACTTTGTGCTAAAATATTTTATGCTGTATGATGGAATACGGTTTACAAAATGTAGCTTAATGTGGTATAGTTACTGCATCTGAACAACAAAGATTAATATGGGAGGAAAACAACATGTGCATTAAGGCAATCGCCAACTTTGACTTCGAGGCCGCAAAGGATAACCTCGTTGAGACCGTTAAGTACCTCGACGCAGGCAAGATCCTCGGCGTTGCAGGCAAGCTTCTTGAGATCAACCCCAAGGACGTAGCCCAGAAGATCAAGGACAAGGTCACCGATGAAGACACCCGTCTGTTCGTACAGAGCAAGGTTCGCCTCGTCGGCGATATCCTGAGCTGGCCCATCAGCATGATCTCCAGCTTCACCTGATATAACGAAACGTAAAGCTCCAAGGCAAAATGCCTTGGAGCTTTTTAGTTGCGATTTGCCACACCTACGAATACGCATATTGCGGTAGCCCGGTATCGAATATGCTGAGGAAACCGTGCGGCTTTGTCGCAGCTGAGAGCTGAGAGCAGAGAGCCATTGTAGTGCGGCAAAAAACTCAGCAGCGCACTCATGTTACGCGAGGCAACTACGGTTTTGTCGGCAGTCTCGAACCGGGACACCAGAGATAAATGTATTGGTAGCTGCGTCAATGCGCCACTAAAAATGCGCCTCTAAAAATTCGTGGAGGGCGGAGAGGTAGGCGGGGCGGTCGAGCATATAGCTCAGGCCGTGGCCGGCGTTGTGGACGATGAGCAGCTTCTTGTGCTCGGCGGCGCTGGCCTCGAAATTTTCACGGCTCATGCGGCAGGGCACGAAGCGATCGTCATCGCCGTGAATGAACAAAACGGGTATGTGGCTGCGGCTGAGCGCATCCGGCGCGGAGGCTGAGTCGAGGTCAAAGCCGCAGAAGAGCCTTGCGCCGAGGCGCGCGACTGCGTAAACCGGCGCTGCCGGAACGTGATGATCGCGCAGGACGGAAAAAATGATGTCCTTCGGCGAGGTGTAGCCGCAGTCGGCGACAATGCCGGACACCGACTTCGGCAGCGGCAGCGCCGAGGCCATGAGCACGGTCGAAGCGCCCATCGAGATGCCGTATAGATATATCTTAACATCATTTCCGAAGCGTTCGGCGGCGTAGCTTGCCCACGAAAGGCAGTCAAAGCGCTCGTTCACGCCGAAGGTAAGGTACTTGCCCTCGCTTTCGCCGTGGGCGCGCTGATCGACCAGCAGCACGTTGAAGCCGCCGTCGATGCCCTCGCGCAGACCGCCGCAGAAGTCGCGCTCGGCCGAGCTTTTGTAGCCGTGGAACATGATCTGCACCGGCGCTTTGCGCTCGGACGCGGCATAGAACTTCGCGTGCAGGCGCAGCCCGTCAAAGGACGTGATGAACACATCCTCGTACGGTATGCTCAGCGTGTCGCGGATCATTTTTTCCGACTGCGCGCGAAAAACGTTATATTGCTCCGTATCGGGCATTGAGAAAACGTCCTCGTCGCAGCGCGGCGGAACATAGCATCCGACACGCACCGCGGCATAAGCCGCCGCAAGCGTCAAAACGCCTGCGGCGGCCGGGATAATCAGCCATTTCATCACGCGATAAGCCCCAGAACGTGCTGCATTGCAAGGGCAACGCAGCTTATGCCGAGCCAGCAGCAGAAGCCGAGAAGCAGCGGCTTACCGCCGGTTTTGACGAGCTTGACTGGGTTGGTGTTGAGACCCACCGCAGCCATGGCGAGCACGATCATGAACTTGCTCAGCTCCTTGAGCGGCGAGAACACGCTTGCGTCAACGCCGAGCGACTGCGCGACGGTCGTTATGACCGAGGCAAGCACAAAATAGAGGATAAACATCGGAAAAACGCTCTTGAGGCTGACTTTCTTGCCGCCTTCGCCTGCCGTTCTTTTCGAGCGTACGAGCGCGAGAACGAGCGTTATGGGTATTATCGCAAGGGTTCGCGTGAGCTTAACGGTGACGGCCTTATCCAGCGTCTGCGAGCCGAGCCCCCACATGCTGTCCCAGGTCGAGGCGGCGGCGGTGACGGACGAGGTGTCGTTCACCGCAGTTCCGGCGAAAATGCCGAAGGCCTCGCCGGAGGTCGTTGAAAAGCCGAGAAGCGTGCCCATGAGCGGAAAAACGAGAGCTGCGATGACGTTGTAGAAGAATATTACCGATATCGCCTGCGCGACCTCCTCATCGCTTGCATCGATGACGGGGGCGGTGGCAGCAATTGCGGAGCCGCCGCAGATGGACGAGCCGACGCCGACAAGGGTGGATATCTTCGAGGGTATCTTCAGTGCCTTGCAGAGGATGAACGCAACCAGCAGCGAGGTCGTTATCGTGCTGAGGATTATAGGCAGCGACTGCACGCCGGTCTGTCCGATGACGGTCAGGTTCATGCCGAAGCCCAGCAGAATGACCGCCCACTGGAGGATCTTTTTCGAGGTGAATTTGATGCCGGCGTCAAACGGCGCGCGGTTTTTGAGAAACATGCCGACGATCATGCCGAGCAGGATGGATATAACGGGGCCGCCGACGACGGCAAACTTGCGGCCGAGCAGCCATGCCGGAACTGCAATAACAAGGCACAGCAGCAGTCCCTTGATCTTTTCTTTCATTGCGGGAAACTTCTTTCTAAGCGAATTTGATTACTAAAAATACGACTGCCGCGATCTGGACTATGGCCAGAAGCGGAAAGCCGATGGCAAAGGTCTTGTGCAGCGTTTTGTGGCGGAAGCCGTACATGCCGAGAGTACCGCCGAGCGCTCCGCCGAGAACGGCGAAGGCAAACAGCGTTTTTTCGGGAATGCGGCGCTTTTGCAGCTTTGCAAACAGCTTATCAAGCCCCATCAAGGCGTACAAAACGACATTGATCGCTGCCAGGTAATAGGTAAGGTACTGCATCAGAGCTTAAACAGATTAAGTCCGACGTCGGGATCTGCGTATCTGTCGATCTCGCCGTCGATGACGTTGACGATCATTTCGCAGGTCGCCGATACCATCGCGCGGTTGAGATGACCGCCGAAGACCTCGCCCTTGTCGTTGCCGGCAGACATGTGGATGTGCGTGTAAAACTGTCCGTCCATTGTATTAATGGTACCGGTCAGGGATACTATCTCGAACGCGCCCTTGAACTCGTTCGAGTAGTATTTTTTCTCGGCGGTGTTGAAAACGCCGACGGTGAAATCGTTCGTTGCGCCCAGCGCCGAGACGGAGGCAAGCTTAATGCTCTCGCTTTCGGCAAGCTCGCGTATCTTATCGAGTATCTCCTCGCCGCGGTCGATGCGTGCGACTATCGTGTTTCCGAATCTTTTGTACTTCATGCGGTTCACTTTCCTTTCTTCTTGCTGCCGGGCTTTGCGTTTTTCTTGGGCTTGGGCTTTGCCCAGCCCTTGGCGTAGCCGGCTTTTTTCGTTATCTGCTGCTTTTCGGGCGCTTTGGGCTTCTCGGGAGCCTTTTGGCGCGGCGGACGGTCGGGACGCACAAGGCACTCCGGCCCGTAGCCTATGAGATCCTCGCGCCCGGCTTCCTTGAGCGCCTCGATGACGAGCTTACGCTTATCCGGCCGCTTCCACTGCAAAAGCGCGCGCTGCATCGCCTTCTCGTGGAAGGTTTTTGCGACGTAGACCGATTTCATCGTCATCGGGTCGATGCCCGTGTAATACATGCAGGTCGAAACCGTGCCGGGGGTGGGATAGAAATCCTGCACCTGCTCGGGCTGACGGCCTTTTTTGTTGAGGTATTCGGCAAGCGCGACCGCGTCGGCGAGCGTGCTGCCCGGATGCGAGGACATCAGATACGGCACGACGTACTGCTCCTTTGAAAAGCGGTTGTTCATCTTTTTGTACTTGTCCATGAACTTTTCGTACACGTCGATGTGCGGCTTGCCCATGTAGTCGAGAACGCCGTCGATGCAATGCTCGGGCGCGACCTTGAGCTGGCCGGAGATGTGGTATTTGACAAGCTCGGCGAAGAAATCGTCGTTTTTATCCTCAAGCATGTAGTCGTATCTTATGCCGCTGCGCACAAAGACCTTTTTCACGCCCGGTATCTGCCGCAGCTTGCGCAGCAGCGCCAGATAGTCGGAGTGATCCGCGTCGAGGTTCGGGCAGGGCGTGGGCGCAAGGCAGCGCCTGTCGGCGCACATGCCGCACTTGGCCTGCTTTTTGCAGGAATGATGCCTGAAATTGGCCGAGGGGCCGCCGACGTCGTTGATGTAGCCCTTGAAATCGGGGAATTTCGTGAGCGCCGTGACCTCGCGGATGATGCTTTCATGGCTGCGGCTCGTGACCATTCTGCCCTGGTGGAACGCAAGCGCGCAGAAGTTGCAGCCGCCGAAGCAGCCGCGGTTGTGTATGACCGAGAACTTGACCTCCTCGATGGCCGGAACGCCGCCGAGCGGCTCGTACATCGGGTGATACTGCTTGGTGTACGGAAGCTCGGCCACGCGGTCAAGCTCCTTTGTCTCCAGCGGCATCGCCGGGGGATTTACGATGAGATATCTGCCGTCGTGCTCCTGTATCAGCGCCCTGCCGCGCACGGGGTCGTGCTCGGCGTATTCTATGCGCGTTGCGTCCGCGTAAAAGCGCTTGCTGTCGCAAACGTCGGCAAACGAGGGCAGCGTCACCGAGTCAAACGTGCATTCGGCTGCATCGTGAGCCAAAAACGCAGTGCCGCGGATATCGCGCATCTCGGAAACGGGGATCTTCTTTTTAAGCCGCCTTGCTATCTCACGCTCGGCGTACTCTGCCATGCCGTAAACGAGCATGTCCGCGCCCGAATCGACGAGGATCGAGCGGCGCACCTTGTCGTCCCAATAGTCATAGTGCGCAAAGCGCCGCAGCGAGGCCTCAAGGCCGCCGATGATTATCGGCACATCCGCGCCGAAGGCCTCGCGCGCGCGGTTTGAATAGACTATCGTGGCTCTGTCCGGGCGCAGTCCGGCCTTTTTGCCGGGCGAGTAAAAGTCCTCGCTGCGGCGCTTTTTGGCCGCCGTATAGTGCGCGACCATGGAGTCGAGGTTTCCGGCTCCGATCAAAACGCCAAGACGAGGTCTGCCGAAGGCCGCAAAGTCCTCCGCCGAGTGCCAGTCCGGCTGCGCGAGCACCGCAACGCGGAAGCCGTCGGCCTCCAAAACGCGGCTTATCACCGCCGGGCCGAAGCTCGGATGATCGACATACGCATCGCCCGTTACGAGCAGAAAATCGTACCACCACCAGCCGCGCTCATGCATTTCATCCTGCGAAACAGGCAAAAAATCCTGATCTTCAATCATATCAGCTCTCCCCAATACCAGCCCGACGTGCCCTTGTGCTTGACAAGATAGCCGCGCGAGGTCTCTTCGACAACGCTGACCTCGTCGCCGGCTTCAAGCGAAAGCACGAGGTCGGTCGAATCGTTGCATTTGCAAAACTCCTCGTCGGAGTAAAGATATTTCGTGAGTATCTCCATCTCATAGCCCGTGCGGACATGGCGCACGAGGGAAAACTCCTCGCCGCGGCGCAGCACCTGCACGTCATTGTCACCCCAGCGGATGTAATAGCTCTTTCCGCCGCCGCACTGCGCGCTCTTCACCCTGCGCACGGGGAATGGGTCATACGCTTCAAAGGAAAAATTCTCGCTGCCCTCATATGGGATGATAAGTGCGTTCAGCTGCCCGTCGTCCTTGAGCGAGCAGCCGCCGTCGATGGAGATGACGTGGTGCTCGCGGTCGATTATCGGGTTTGCGCAGACATGGTCGGCAAGATACAGCATCACCGGCCAGTGTCCGACGATGACCCACTTATCGAAAGTGTAGCCGTAATCCATGAATGCGTCAAACTTCATGCAGTCGCCGCCGAGCTGCCGCTCGATGGGGATATCGGGCTTTATGCCGCCGTGAGCAAAAATATAGTGCGGTGTTTCGATGACGTGCGGCATGGCATGCAGGAAGTCCCACTCGGGCTTGAATCTTTCGGTAATCTCCGGGATAAGGCGCTCAAAGTCCATATCCTCGCGTATCTCAACGCCCATTTCCGTGAGTATATCCCACATAAGGCCGCTCTTTTTAAACAGCATGTAGCTCACGATGCGCGAGCTCCAGTATTGCCGCTCGGCGTCGAGCACATCGGCCCATGTGTCGCAGTTTCCGCAGACAACACGGCAGTTGCCGCGCTCGGCAAGCTTCATTATAAAGCGCAGCGTTTCAAGGCTTTTTTCGCCTTTTTCGAGAAAGTCGCCGTCAATGATGAGCTCGTCTGCGTCCGAAAAGCTTATTTTCTCAAGAAGCCCTCTGAAATAGTGCATGTTTGCGTGTATATCCGAAACGGCGATGATACGCCGATCGCGCGTGTCAAGCTTCTGCACACGCGCATTAATGTTCCACATTGACATTGCTTATTCAAATCTCTTTTCCATGAGGTAAAGCGGAGCGCCGGCACCGGGCTCGCTGCTGAGTATCTCAAAGCCGAGATCCTCGTAAAATTTTATCGCCGAGGCGTTTTCCGACGAAACGTGCAGCCGCGCCTTTTGTCTGCCGAGCATCTCGTAGTTTGTTATCGCGCGGCCGACAAGCTGCGTGCCGAGTCCGACTCCGCGCAGAGGCTCTTTTATGTACACAAGGCTTATCCAGCCCACGCCCGCGCCTTTTGAGCGCTCCGTGTCCGTTTCGACGATGCCCGCAAGCTCGCCGTCGGAGCGGTAGGCCTTGAGTATCGCCTTGTTATCCGCGGCAAAATGCCTGCGCGCCGAGGCAAGATAGGTTTCCGGATAAAAGCCCTTGAGATCGCCGTGCGCGGCCTTCCACGAGGCCGCATAGAACTCCTTGTATGTTTCGCCCTCGCGGTTCGGGTCGAGCGGCTCGTAATACAGATTGTTCGGATCTGCGCCGCGCGTTTCCTTTTTCCACCAGCTCTGCCGGGCGAAGGTCGAAAGCTCGGGCGGCAGGTGGGAGTTATCGTTGTAATACTCAACGGAAAAGACTCCGTTATCGAATATGAGCTTGCTCACGGCGGTGTTGTCGCCGTGCGGAAGCGAGGGGATATCGCGGCTTGCGACGCCGAGAATGTGCGCAAGCAGCGAGCGGATGGCCATGCCGTGGCTGACGACGGCGACGGTCTTACCGTCGTTTTTTGCCGCTATTTCGGTAACGGCCGAAACTATGCGCTCGGTGCATTCGGCAAAGGTCTCAGCCCCCGGAGCGCGCCACTGCGCAGGATCATTGTTGAAATTGCCCATCTGCACGGGATCAAATTTATACATATCGCCGAAGCTCATACCCTCGCACACGCCGAGATTTATCTCCCTCAGGCGCTCGGTGAGCTGCATTTCCAATGCGTGATACTTCGTTATCGCGCCTGCCGTCGTCACCGTGCGGCGCAGATCGCTTGAATACAGCGCGTCAAGCTGCACGTCCTTGAATCTCTCCGCGAGGCAGGCTATCTGCCTGTGGCCGCGCGGCGTTATAAAGCTGTTGTGCTGACCCTGCACGATGCGGTAGAGGTTTCCCTCTGCCTCGGCGTGGCGGATCATGTAGATAGTTGTCATTTGCCTTGACCTCAATTAGTTATTAATATATAATGTATTAGATATTAGATATTATATATTATCTTTCCCTGAGAAACAAGTGGGGGTTAACGTGAGAGTTTTGCATCTTATCTCCGGCGGCGATTCGGGCGGCGCAAAAACGCATGTTCTGTCGCTGCTGCGCGACCTTAACGATAACATCGACGCAGACCTCGTCTGCTATATGGAGGCCGATTTTTCAAAAGAAGCGCGCGAAATGGGCATACCGACGAGGGTGTTCCCCGGCAGCTTCGGCGTGGGGCTGAAAAAAACGCGCGAGGCCATAGAAAACGGAAATTACGACATCATCCATTGCCACGGCAGCCGCGCAAACCTTACGGGCGCACTGCTGAAACGGCATTTTGACATTCCCTTTATCAGCACCGTCCACAGCGACTATAAGCTCGATTATCTCGGCCGGCCGCTGGCCGCCATGACCTACGGCAGGCTCAACAAGCTTGCGCTGCATCATATGGACTACCGCGTCTGCGTTTCCGACAGTATGCGTCAGACGCTCATCGATCGCGGCTTTGACCCGAACGATCTGCTGACGATATATAACGGCGTTGACTTTTCGCACCCGGCGCCGAGCATCACGCGGCGAGAGTGGTTTGGCAAGATCGGCTGTGATTTTCCCGACGACAGCATAGTTCTCGGCATCGCGGCTCGCTTTGATGCGGTCAAGGACGTCGCCACCACCGTGCGCGGCTTTGCCGGAGCGGCGGAGAAAAACGAGCGGCTGCGCCTGCTCATTGCCGGCGACGGCATGGAGCGCGAAATGCTCGAGGAGCTGTGCGTGCAGCTCGGTGTGCGCGACAAGGTGTTTTTCGCAGGCTGGATAAGCGACGGCATGGACGGATACTATGCCAGCATCGACATAAACGCCATAAGCTCCCTGTCGGAAACCTTCCCCTACGCCGTGACGGAGGCCGCGCGCGCCGGTAAGCCGACCGTTGCGTCCCGAGTCGGCGGCCTGCCGAGGCTCATAACAAACGGCGAGACCGGCATGCTGTTTTCGCCGCGCGACCACGAGACTATGGCGCGCTGCATCCTCGCCCTTGCAAACGACGAGGCGCTCCGCAAAAGGCTCGGACAGGCGGTGTACGAAAAGGCAAAGCGCGAATTTTCAACGGAAAGCACCTGCCGCAGGCAGCTTAAAATATATAAAACCGTTCTCGAGCGCTATTCCCGGCCGCGCAGCGGCGCGGTGATCTGCGGCGCATACGGCCACGGAAACGCAGGCGACGAGGCTCTGCTTACGGCCATTGCCGCCCAGCTGAGAACGATAGATCCCGACATGCGCATAACGATCGTTTCCAAAAATCCGAAGCACACGAAGTCGGTGCACGCACTCAGTGCCATAAGGCGCGGCCAGTTTATCCGACTGCGCCGCGAGCTGAAGCGCTCGAAGCTGTTCATAAGCGGCGGCGGCAGCCTTATTCAGGACGTCACGAGCCGGCGCAGCCTGTGGTTTTATCTGCACACGATATCGCTTGCGAAAAAATGCGGCTGCAAGGTGCAGATGTACGGCTGCGGCATGGGACCGCTCAATTATGATTACGACCGCCGGCGCGCGGCAAAAACGATAAACCGCTGCGTTGACGCGATCACCCTGCGCGATCCGCTGAGCCTTGAGCTTACGCGCGAGATCGGCGTTACCGTGCAGGAGGTGCTCGTCACCGGCGACCCGGTGCTGAACATGCATTGCAGAAGCGACGCCGACGCCGCGGCATTCATGCGCAGCCACGATATCGACCCCGACGGGCGCTATATCTGCCTCGGCCTGCGCTCGTGGCCGGGCTTTGACGAAAAGTGCGGCGAGATACGCAAGGCGCTCAGGGCCTGCTATGATAAGCATGGGCTTACGCCGCTGTTCATGCCGATGAACTACGATCTGGATCTTCCCGTGTCCGAGCAGGTAGCCGGCGGCCTTGGCATTCCGTTTAAGATAATGCCGAAAACAGAGGATGCGGAGCTTGAGATCGCGATCATGCGGCAGATGAAGATGTGCGTTGCGATGCGGCTGCACAGTCTGCTGTACGCGGCCTGCGGCGAGGTGCCGTCGGTCGGCCTGAGCTATGATCCGAAGGTCTCGGGCTGTGCGCAGTATCTGGGCATATCCTGCGTGGATTTTGACAAGGTCACGGCGCAGGGACTTATTGATGAGATCGACGCGGCGCTGTCCGAAACAGGTGCGGACATGATAAGCCGGCGATTTGAATATATCAAAAACGTTGAAAAGATGAACATTGAAACGGCAAAGCGCCTTCTCGGCGAATAAGGGGGAAATTATATGATAAGGGCGGCGGCACTCGTCTCCGGCGACGGAGCACTGCTACAGACGGTTCTTGATTCTATGTACTTCGGTGAGATCCCGAATTTTGAGCTTACCGCGGTAATATGCACGGAGTCGGACGCTTATGCGCTGCGCCGTGCGCGCAACTCCGGCGTTGAGGCCTTCGTGGTCGAGCCATCGCTTTTCCCCACCAAGCTCAGCTACAGCATGGCCATATCCAACAAGCTGCGCGATATGGACATTGACCTTGTGATCCTCGCAGGGTACAATATGCCGCTCGGCGTCATATCAACGCAGTTTCGCAAGCGCATCATCGGAGTGTACCCCTCGCTCATCCCGGCGTTTGTCAACTGCGACGATGCTCCCGAGCGCGCCGCGCTCGAACGCGGCTGCCGCGTGACCGGCGCAACGGCGTTTTTCGCGGATATCGACGGCAACATCGGCGCGATAATCGCCCAGCAGGCAGTTGACATTCTCCCGAACGACACGCCCGAGAGCCTGTCGCGCCGCATCCTTGAGGACGCGGAGTGGAAGCTCCTGCCCCAGGCCATAAGCCTGTATTGCCAAGGCCGGCTCGAGATCCACGGCGACAGAGTCGTGATAAAATAAATTAATAGTGAATAATGAATGATGAATAATTGCGGTGTGCGCAACCCTGTGGTGTGATGCCGAATTTTGCGCCGCACCTCGTAGGGAACGGATTTATCCGTTCCGCATGTAACGGTTTTGACTGTACCCTCCGGTCGGGATACCGCAACAAATGTATTCGTACAATGTGAATGCGCCACTAAAAAAGCGCCTCTAAAAAATGTGTTTGCCTGACGGCAATGATTTAATAACACCTCATCCGTCGCAAGCGACACCTTCCCCTCAAGCTACGCAGGGGAAGGCAAAAAGGGACGGTCCATGACCGCCCCAATGAATAATGAATGATGAATAATTAATAGTGAATAATTGCCGATACACATACTGCGTCAGCACGATCGGTGGGTGCCGGCAAAACTGATACACACGGGCGATCAATGATCGTCCCTACGAGCGACCTTTGGCCGCAGCGGAGAGCTAATAGCTGATAGTTAATAGGTGTTGTGTGCGCTATAATTCAACCCCTCGGCAGCAAAGCCGCCTGCTCCCCTTAACAGGGGAACCAATGGGGTGCGCGCAAAATTCAACACCGCATTGATGTAGCGCGAGAGTTTTGTGGTTTCGTCGGTAACTTCGATACCGGGTTCACGCAATAACTGTATCCGTAGGTGCGCCAAAGCGCCTCTAAAAAAAGGAGAAAGTGATGAATAACGACAACAGAAGAGATCAGAAGCCCGATGGCAGTCCGGTAAAGCTGGTTATTGCCGTTATTGTTGCGCTGTTAGTGCTCTCCGATGCGGTGGGCATCGGCGGCGGCACGGTGCTTTTCATTGTTTTGATGATAGGCGCGGTCGTTTTGGCGGTGATAGCAATGAAAAAAGCGCAGGCAGATGCCGCGGATAAAAACTCCGAGTCCGATGCCGCGCAGCCGGCGCGCACAGAGCCTGCAAAGCGCGAGTTCAAGCCGGAGCACTTTGACGTGTCGAAATTTGTCGGCAAGGGCGAGAGCATCAGCAAGCGTCTGACGGAGAAGATGCGCGACGACCTCACGCGCTGCGACGATGACCACGAGCACGTCGAGCCGGACTATCACGGCACAGATGAGGAAAAACGCGCATCCCAGCTCAAGGAGCTGCTGCGCAACGGCCTCATTGAGAAGGACGAATACAACATACTCATGCGGAAATACGGTCTGAAATGATGAAAAAAACGGTTACGATATACACCGACGGCGCGTGCTCCGGCAACCCGGGTCCGGGTGGCTGGGGCGCGATTTTGTGCTATGGCGGCGCGAAAAAGGAGATGTCCGGCGGCGAAAAGCAGACGACAAACAACCGCATGGAGCTAACCGGCGTGATCTCGGCGCTGCGTGCGCTCAAGGAGCCGTGCATCGTGGAGCTGTACTCGGATTCAAAGTACGTCATTGATGCGCTCAGCAAGGGCTGGGCGGTGTCTTGGCGGCGCAACGGGTGGAAAAAGGCCGATAAAAAGCCGGCGCTCAACTCCGACCTCTGGGCAGAGCTTCTGGAGCTGTGCGATACGCATGAGGTCCGCTGTCACTGGGTCAAGGGCCACGCCGAGAACGAATTCAATAACCGCTGCGATGAGCTTGCCGTCGCGGCCTCGCAGACCATGTCCGCACGGTGAGCGAATAATTGCCGATACATTTATTGCGTCAGCCAGACCGGAGATTGCCGACGAAACCACGACAAACGGAACGGATAAATCCGTTCCCTACGAGGTGCGGCAAAAGATTTGACATTGCACTAACGGGTTGCGAGGCAGCCACGGTTTTGTCGGCATTCTCGATACCGGGTTCACGCAATAACCGTATCCGTAGGTGCGTCAATGCGCCTCTAAAAAAGGAGATAGTATGGGAAAATTAAAATTTCTGCTTGCGCGCATAGCGGGGCTGAACTGGAAGCAGATGTTCCGGAAGATAGACGAGGTCCATGAGAAGTCCGGGCGCAGCAAGCTGTTCATATTTTTTGACATGGTCTGGTGCGGACTGCGCTATCAGGCAGGGTACATGGACTATTGGCTGTTCGAGATGTACGACCTCAACGCCGCGCAGCGCAAAACGGTGCTCACGCGCGGCATAAATAACGGCTTCATCAAGGCGTATAACGACCCGGCGTATATGCCCGAGATCGAGAATAAGCTCAAATTCGCGCATAACTTTTCCGAATTCCTGCACCGCGACTGGCTCGACTACTCCACAGCGAGCGACGCCGAGCTTGACGCGTTCATCGAAAAGCACCCCGTGTTCATGGTAAAGCCCGTTGACGGGCAATGCGGACGCGGCATTGAAAAGATCGACGTGCGCGAGCTGACCGAGCCTGTGCGCGAGCACCTGGACGGAGCGGGTAAGGTGCTGCTGGAGGAGTGCGTCGTGCAGCATCGCGACCTCATGGCGCTGCACCCCTGCTCGGTCAACACCTGCCGCGTCATAAGCTTCACCCACGGCAAAAAAACGCGCGTAGTCGCCGCGTACCTGCGCATCGGCAACGGCAAGTATGTCGATAACTTCAATAACGGCGGCATGGTCGTGCCCATAGAGGAGGACAGGGGCGAGATAATCTACCCTGCGCTGGATAAGTCCGGGCATCTGTACGACGTGCATCCCCTGACCGGCGTGCCCATAAAGGGCTTCAAGATACCGCTTTGGGACGAGGTCATTGCGCTTGTCGAACGCGCGGGCCAGGTCGTGCCGCAGGTCGGCGTCGTCGGCTGGGACGTGTGCGTGACCGATAACGGGCCGCTGCTGATCGAGGGCAACGACTATCCCGGCCACGATATCTATCAGCTTCCGCCCCACCGAACAAACGGTATCGGCGTCCTGCCCAAATTCCAAAAAGCCATGTCCGAATGTCTTTCAGAGGCGCATTGAGGCTGCTACGGATACGGTCATCTCCGGTATCCCGGTGTCGAAGTTGCTGACCAAACCGTAAAACTGCCGCCACACATTAGTGCGGAGCTGAGTTTTGCACCGCACCCATAGGGGCGATCATTGCTCGCCCATGTGTAACGGTTTGGTCGGCGCCGAAACAGAATCGTAGGGGCGATCATTGATCACCCCAGTCTGTCGAAAAAGTCCAGCAACGGCTGGGCTTTTTCAACAGGCTGAGCTGACGTGATTTTCACGTCAGCTGTTTTTTTACGCACTTTTATGCAATTGCCTATTTTCTTGTCACTTGAGGCAAATTTGTACGTTGAATTACATAAACTTCGGGTCTATTATGTGGTCAATGAATAAAGATAGCTCTTTTAAGAGCGGAAAGGATCGCATCATGAAAACAAAGTCATCAAACAACACATTATATGTTATCACAGCCATTGCATCCGTAGTTGTCATCCTGCTGGCCGCAGTCGGCTTTACAAATGTTGAGGCGCAGAAGGTAGAGCGCGTATCGGCCGACTCGAATTTCATAAGCCGCGCGGAATCGGCAGCCGAGCTTGCCGCCTCGATGGGTGTTGAAAACGACGTGTATCAGGCAAGCGTACAGAGCACTTCCGACGACGATGCCGATTCGCTCAGCCGCATGGCCGATGCACTCAAGCCCATCGCAGAGTACAACACCGACTCGGCCGCACTCGACCGCGAGGTAAAATATCTGCTCAGCGGAACGGATACCTATGCTACGACCTACGGCGGCATCTGCGCCGCAGCAGGCGAGGCATACCGTATGGATCTTGACTCGGCCAATCACGATGCAGCCGTCTGGACGGCAGTCTGCGCAGTCCTTGCCCTTGCAGGCATCGCCGGACTTGTCGTCTCGGTCACAAGGATCGAGTACGGCAGACACTGATTTCGATACAATTCTCCTTCTTTATACTCCCCATTAAAAAAGGCGAGGCCGCTTTGGCCTCGTCTTTTTATTATGTTTGCCTGACGGCGATAATTTGATAGCACCTCATCTGCCGCAAGCGGTTTTTTAATTGCGCATTAACGCTGATACCGATACATTTATTGCGGTATCTCGACCGGTGGATGCCGACCAAACCACGACAAGCGGAACGGATAAATCCGTTCCCTACGAGCGACCTTTGGTCGCAGTGAAGAGGTAATAGGTAATAGTGAATAGGTGTGGTGTGCCTACGGCACGGATTTGAATTTCATTCGCCCTTTGGGCGAATACCTAACTTCTTCACTTTTACCTTTTACTTATTACTTCGCAGACGTAGTCTGCGCTGCCGGGCCACCGGAGATAACCGTATCGGTAGGTGCCTCAATTCGCCTCTAAAACACCGTAGTGGTTTTTGAGGAACTTGACGAAGCGGCGCGCGGAGGTCGAGGCGGACTCGAGCGACTTGATCGCGACGCCGACGCGCACGACGACGGGTATCTCGAGCGGTATGGTTTTGACCTGCCCCTCGTATCCGGCAAGCGAGAGCGACGACAGGATCGACACTCCCAGGCCGCACGACACCATGGACAGGATCGCCGCATCGTCCGAGGCCGTGACCTGGATGCGCTTTGCGTCCGGCGGCAGCAACTTTTCGGAATACTGCTCCTGACAGGTGATAAACGGCTCCTTCAGAAGCCTGCCGATGGAAATGCGTTCCCTTTCCCAGCGAAACGTCGGGGGGACGACCGCGATAAGCGGAACGCGCGTAAGAGGTATCCACTCGAAGCCCTCGGCGCAGGTCTCGTCCACGAGCGCAAGCTGCACCTCGCCCTTTTGAAGAAGCGCCGGCATCTCATAGCCGCGGATGGTCACATCTATCTGGATATCGGGGTAGAGCGCCTTGAATTCCTGCAAAAGCTGGGGCAGCGCGGAGCGCGCAATGCTCGCAAAGCAGCCGAGGCTGAGCTGGTGGCGCTGGGTGCGGCTCTGCGCGGCGGCCTCCTGGCGCAGCGCGTCGCACGCATCGATAACGCTCTTTATATAAGGAAGAAGCTGCTCTCCCTCCTCCGAAAGGCGGACACCGTGACTGCCGCGATTGAGCAGCGTGCAGCCCAGCTCTGCTTCAAGATTATTCACAAGATGCGTCATTGCCGATTGCGTGTAGCCCAGCTCCGCCGCGGCCTTGCTGAAGCTGCCGCGATCGACCGCTGTCAGCACTGCGCGCAGTCTTCCGTCATCCATAACGCTCACACCTTTCTTATATCTATAATTATTGCCATGCAAATATAACACGCCAAATCGACACATTCAATAACATTTGGTTAACATTTTATCACGCGTAACATGAAATTATTTTGTGCATAGTATTAAAGTTTTTAATATGGGGATGAACAAGAGTGATTTCCGCAATCATGAAAAAAATGATATCCTTTATTCACATTTTTCAACGCATTGGATTGAAGTGTAACAGTGTGCAGCGTATTTACGGAGGCGCTGCTCAGCAGATGAGAAAGCAATTGATGAAAGAGGAAAATTGAATGAAGCTTCAGAACAAACCCCACACTGTCCGCGACATTATCGTCGTCGGCTTTGCGTTGTTTGCGATGTTTTTCGGCGCAGGCAACGTCATTTTTCCGCCGTATCTCGGCGTTGAGGCAGGTCCCGAGTGGCTCGGCGGCTTCTCGGCATACTTCATTGCGGACATCGGTCTTGCAATGTGCGCAGTATTTGCGCTCCTGCGCGTCGGCAGCAGCGAGGCCGTCACCGCGCGTCTGGGCAAGGTCCCGGCCGCAATACTCATGAGCGCGCTCATCCTGTGCATCGGTCCCATGGTTGCGATCCCCCGCACCGCTGCGACCACCTTTGAAATGGCAATCGTTCCGAACATCAGCGGCGTTTCCTCCGTTGTGTTCTCCATAATATTCTTCGCGATTATCCTGTTTTTGTGCATCCGCCAGTCGGCCGTCGTCGATATCGTCGGCGCGATCCTCACTCCGCTGCTGCTTATCGGCCTTGCGGTCATCATAATCAAGGGCGTTGCAACGCCGCTCGGCGAGATATCCCTCACCCCGAACGCCGACAACGTTATTCTCGGCGGCATCAAGGCCGGCTACCAGACCATGGACGCGCTCGCAGCGCTGCCGTTTGGCATCATAATCCTCCAGAGCGCCGCCTCCAAGGGCTACACCACCAACGGCCAGAAGTTCAAGATCGTCTCCGGCTCGGCTATCCTCGCAGGTGTGCTGCTGCTCGGCGTTTACATGGGCCTGTGCTACCTCGGCGCTACCGTTTCGGCTCAGTACGGCCTTGAGATCGGCCGCGCAGAGCTTGTTATGGCCATCGTTGAGGCGCTGCTCGGCAAGGCCGGCATGATCATCTTCGGCGTCGTCGTGGGTCTTGCCTGCGTCACCACCGCCATCGGTCTGACCAGCTCCGCCGCAGCTTACTTCACCGAGCTGTGCAGCGAGAAGGTGCCCTACAAGGCATTCGTCATCGTTATCTGTGTGTTCAGCGCCGTTGCGTCCAATCTCGGCCTTGACCGCATCGTTTCGATCGCGGCTCCAGTGCTGGACATCGTTTATCCGCCGGCACTGGTCGTTATCTTCATCTCGCTCATTATCCCCAAGGCAAACGACTATGTCAGCCGCGGCGCGGCTCTCGGCGCAGTTGGCGCGAGCATCCTGTGTGCGTTCAAGGTCCCCGCAATGGAGAATCTTCCCCTGTACGACATGGGCCTGTACTGGATACTTCCGGCCGTCATCTTCGGCCTGCTCGCACTCGGCCTTGCAGCAATCGTCAAGCCCAGGAAGTCCGAAGCGGAAGCAAAAATCTGATATTCCAAGCCACGAGCCGAAGCTCGTGGCTTTTTTGTTTCCGCCCTGAACAGCGCACAACAAAGCCCCGGAGCTTGTCCGGGGCTTTGCCGCAAAGTGTGCATAAAGTGAAGATAAAAGGAGTATAGAACTTTGCTATGGTAAAGGGGAAGGGAGAACCATGCCTTTCGGCTGTGATTCAATATCGCGCAGAGCGGAGACCTGACCGCCCTGCGGACAAAGAAGATACATATGGGGGTTACGATATGCATTTTAGCTTATATACCACCCTCTGTCCGCTCCAAAACGTCATTCCTATGCTCCAAATAGGTTTTAGTGGCGCATTGAGGCAGCTACGGATACATATATTGCGGTATCCCGGTATCGAGACTGCCGGCAAAACCTTGCGTGCCGCGCCATACATTAGTGCGCTGCTGAGTTTTGCACCGCAGCCTTGTAGGGAACGGATTTATCCGTTCCGTTTGCCACGGTTTTGCCGGAACCCACCGGTCGGGCAACCGCAAAAACTGTATTGGTACCAGCGTAAAGGCGCTATTAAAAAAGTGCCGCAGGCACACCATAATTATTCACTATTAATTATTCATCATTCATTATTCATCGGGACGGTCACAGACCGTCCCTTTTTTGCCTTCCCCTGCGTAGCTTGAGGGGAAGGTGTCACCTTGGTGACGGATGAGGTGTTATTTTAATCATTTGCCGCCAGGCAAACACTATATGAAAAACGGGCGATCAATGATCGCCCCTACAGCTATGGTTTTTGTGCAGGCAAGGTCGGTACAGACGGAACGGATAAATCCGTTCCCTACAAGCGGCTGCGGCCGCAGTGAAGAGGTAATAGGTAATAGTGAATAGGTATTATTCAACCCCACGGCAGCAAAGCTGCCTGCTCCCCTTGCAGGTGAGCCAATGGGGCGCGGTGCAAAATTCAGCAACGTACTAACGTAGCGCGAGGCAACCATGGTTTGGTCGGTAATTTCGACACCGGGCGGCAAAAACTCCGCACCGCACTTGCGTTACGCGAGAGTTTTACGGTTTCGCCGGTAAATTCGACACCGGGCAACCAGAGATAACCGTATTGGTAGGTGCCCCAATGCGCCTCTAAAAGACAAAGGAGGTATCGACGGTGACGACGGCGAAGTGGCCGGGGAGCTTTTCCTCGACGGTGCGGCAGATGATATCGCGGAACTGCTCTGGCGTTTTGCCGCAGCCGGTGTCCATAACGACGTCGAAGATAAGGTTTGTGTGGCTCGGGCCCATGACCATGCGGAAATCGTGAATGCCGCGCAGCCCGTCAATGCCCTTAAGCGCCTCCTCAAGCGCGGCGCGTTCGGCGTTTACCTGCTCGTTGTCGGTCTCGACGGGGTCCATGTGGATCGTCGCGTCGCAGCCGAGCGCGCTTTTCAGCTCGCGCTCGACGGTGTCGATGCTGTCATGCAGCTGGAAGATATCGCCGCGGCCGTCCACCTCGGCGTGCAGAGAGATCATCATTCTGCCCGGACCGTAGTCGTGAACAACGAGGTCGTGCATGCCGATGACGGCGTCCGAGCTCATGACTATCTCCTCGATGCTTTTGACAAGCTCCGGATCGGGCGCCTGACCGAGCAGCGGCGAGAGTGTGTCCTTTGCAACGCCGTAGCCGGCAAAGAGGATGAACACCGCGACCGCCGCGCCTGCCCAGCCGTCGATATTGACCTTGAACAGCCAGCTTACGCCCATTGAAAGCAGCACGACCGCCGTCGCGACCGAGTCGGACAGGCTGTCCGCACCCGTGGCGGCCATGGCCGAGGACGAGATCTTTTTGCCGACGCTGCAATTATACGCAAACATGTACAGCTTGACGAGGATCGACGCGAGCAGTATCGCCGCCGGGAGCAGGCCGACCTCGACCGGCTCGGGGCTGAGTATCTTATCGACCGAGCTTATCAGCAGCTCAACGCCCATGACAACGATCAGTGCCGCGACCGCAAGGCCGGAGATGTATTCTATCCTGCCGTGGCCGAAGGGGTGGTCGGGGTCGGGCTTTTTGCCCGAAAGCCGGAAGCCCAGCAGCGATATCGCCGACGCGCCGGCGTCGGAGAGGTTGTTGAACGCATCGGCGGTTATGGCGATCGAGCCGGATATCGCGCCGGCGGCATACTTGCCGGCAAACAGCAGCACGTTGAGGAATATCCCCAGCAGGCTGCACAGCGTTCCGTAAGCCTTGCGCACAAGCGGATCGGCGTACTCCGTCGGATTTTTTATGAACAGTTTTGATAACAGCTTAACCATTTTTTCGGCAGCGCTTTCGCGCTCTCCTTGATATTTGTTTTGCGCCCCCTGCGGCGCACCTGAATTATATAATGCTTTTATCCCAAACACAAGGAAATTAATAAAAACTTGACAATAATCCCTTGATGTTTTTTTCTACATGTAATAAAATATGTAGATACATCACTCGTGGGAGAACCAGATGCACAAATTAGCCAAATTTATTATAGACAGCAGAAAAATCATCCTCGTGCTTTTCATCGCGGCCGCGTGCATGTCGGCCTACACGATGCGCCTTACGACGGTTCAAAACGATCTTTTTCAGTTTCTTCCTGCCGAAACGGAGACGCGGCGCGGCCTGAAGGCGATGGACGGCGAGTTTATCACCTTCGCGACGGCCGAGCTTATGATCGAGCACATTTCGTATGACGACGCGCAGGCGCTGTCGCAAGATATAGAGAATATCGACGGCGTGCGCCAGGCAAGCTTCGATGATACACAGGATCACTACAAGTCCGGGACGGCTCTTATTTCCGTGAGCTTTGCCGCACCGTCGAGCGACGAGATATGCACGCAGGCTCTTGACGCGATAAAGTCGCTCGTCGATGCGAGGTTTGACGCGGATAACGTGAAGCTCTACACCGAGGTCGGCACGGATTTCAGCAGCACGCTGCTGGGCGAAATGCTCGTAATCGGCGCGCTGAGCGTAGTTACGGTCATAATCCTGCTGCTGCTTACCTCGCGCAGCTATGCCGAGGTGCCGGTTCTGCTGATAACCTTCGCAATGGCCGCGGCCATCCAGCAGGGAACAAACTTTCTGTTCTCGGAGATATCATATGTCGCAAACTCCGTAACGCTCATTTTGCAGCTTGCTCTTGCGATCGACTACGCCATCATCCTGTGCAACCGCTTTGCCGAGGAGCGGCGGTATTTTGAGCCGTATGACGCGGCGGTGGAGGCGCTGTCGAAGGCGATACCCGAGATAGCCTCGTCCTCGCTGACGACCATCGGAGGCCTTGTCGCGATGACGTTCATGCAGTTCGGCCTCGGCGGCGACCTCGGCAAGGTGCTGATAAAATCCATACTGATCTCGATGCTGACGGTGTTCCTGCTCATGCCGGGGCTGCTGCTCATGTTCAGCCGCGCGATAGAAAAAACAAAGCACCGCAGCTTCATGCCGAACATAAACGCCATCGGGCGCTTTGCGTGGAAAACGCACAAGCTCGTGCCGCCTGTTTTCATCTGTGTCGCGGCGGCTGCGTTCTTCTTTTCGAGCATGTGCCCGTTTTCGTATAACTATAGCGACGATTACCCCCTGCGCCTGAACGAAACGCAAAAGGCGCATCAGCAGATCATAAACACATTTGGGAACAATAACATGATGGCGCTCGTCGTACCGACGGGCGACTATGAGACTCAGGCGAAGATGCTCGACGAGATAGCGGAGCTTGACCATGTAACCTCGGTTCTCGGCATAGCCTCCGTTGAGGTCATGGACGGCTACCGCCTCGGCGATAAGCTGACCATCGGCGAATTTTCCGAGCTTGCCGGGCTTGACGACACGAGCGCGAGCGCGCTTTTCGTCTACTACGCCGCGCGCCACGCCGACTACGACCAGGTGCAGAGCAACATGCGCGAATATAAAATTCCGCTTATCGACCTGTTTTTGTTCCTGTATGACGTTGCCGAGAGCGGCACGATAGAGCTTCCTCAGGACAAGATAGATATGATAGAGAGCCTGTATGCCCAGCTTTCCGACGCGAAGGCGCAGCTTCAGGGTCAGCACTACAGCCGCATGCTCGTTTATTCCGACCTGCCAACGCAGTCGGACGAAAGCTACGCGCTCATCTCGCAGATCCACGGTGTTGCCGACAGCTACTACGGCGACGATGTTTACGTCACCGGCAACGCTACCGCCGCGCGCGACCTGAAGGATTCGTTCTCGACGGATAACATTCTGGTCAGCGTGCTGTCGGCGGTGTTCGTCGTGCTGGTGATCATGTTCGTGTTCCGCTCGGCAGGACTTTCGGTGCTGCTCATTGCGGTCATTCAGGGCAGCATCTGGCTGAACTTCTCGATATCGTATTTTACGCAGAACTCCATCTTTTTTGTCGGCTACCTGATCGTCAGCGCGATACAGATGGGTGCGAATATCGACTACGCGATCGTCGTGTCAAACCGATATCTTGAGCTGAGGCAGCGCAATGTTTCGCGCCGCAAGTCTATACGTCTTGCGCTCAACGGCGCTCTGCCCACGCTCGTAACAAGCGGCAGCATCCTTGTCATTGCCGGCCTGCTCATCGGCTTTATAAGCACCGAGAGCATAATTTCCGTCATCGGACTCGTGCTCGGCCGCGGAACGATAATATCTCTGCTGCTGGTGCTGTTCGTTCTGCCGCAGATGCTCGTCTGGGGCGACAGACTCATCTCGCGCACGACCGTCAAGGGCAGAAGGCTTCGCCTGCATCCGCTTTTTGACGAGGACTTCGAGCAGATAGCGCTCAGAGACAGGGCGCGCAAGGGGAAGTAATTCCGCAGGAAACATTGGGGGGAAACGTGTTTCCGCAGGAGAAAGGAAGATATAATGAAAAGAACACTGTTAATGATCATGAGCATCCTGCTCGCCGCAAGCTCGGTATTCGGAATCATTGCGGCAGGACGCGGCTCGGACGAGCTGTCGGACATCATGCGCTTCAAGCGCGGCCAAAAGGCCGATATCATCGATTTTGTCGATGTACTCGATAAGCGCGTTGCCGATCTGCGCAAGGCGGAGGAAAACCGCACCGAGGACGAAAAGGACTACACCGAGTCCGTCGTGACCGATCAAAAGGGCAATGAGCAGCTCAGTCAGGGCACGCAGGAATATAACGCCGGCGCTGCGAAGATCGCGGCCGGTCAGGCGGAATACGACGCCGCCGAGAAGCAGTATAACGAAAAGCTCGCCGAGTATCAGGCGGCAGAAAAGCGCCTTAACGACGGCGAGGCACAGCTCAACGACGCCAAGGCTCAGCGCGACGCGGCGCAGGCCAAGCTCGATGCCGCAACGCCGGCATATCAGCAGGCGCAGCAGCTTTTTGCCTTTATCGACAAGCACCCGGCGCTCCAGATAGCCGAAAGCATCCTGCGCAACTTCGGCTTCACCTCGCTTGACGAGGCGAGGGCCGCGATGAAGGAATATGAGGACGGTCAGGCGCAGCTTGCCGAGGCAAACGCCCAGATATCCGCCGCCGAGCAGGAGATAAACGACGGCAAGGCTCAGCTCGCCGCCGCGAAAACTCAGCTGGATAACGGCAAGGCTCAGCTCGACGCTGCAAAGGCTCAGCTCGATAACGGCAGAGCGCAGCTCGCCGTTGCCAAAAATCAGCTCAGCGCCGGTCAGCAGAAGCTCAACGACAATGTTGATAAAATGAACGACCTCAAGGAAACGCTCACCGAGCAGGACGACGCGGAGGCCGCAGTAAAATCCGGCATTGCCGTGCTCATGGAAAACGAGGGCATCGCAAAGCTCGTGAGCGACGAGAGCGACTACGAAGCCGTGCTCCAGGCCGCGCGCGACTATGTCGAGGACGATGCCGACAAGCTCAACAGCGAGCTTGACGTGCGCCAGAACCTGTATAACCTTCTGCGCATTATAAGCATCGTCGGCGTTATCGCCGGCGTTATCGGCGTGCTCGCTTCGCTCAAGCCCAACCGTACGCGCATCTATGCGGCGACCGGAGCCGCCGGCATTGCCGCGGTCGCATCCCTTGTGCTGAACATCTACGGTCTGTCCAACGATTACCGCAGCTTCGTCTATTCGCTCGAGGACGGCTCGGGCAACGGACAGACGCAGCTTATAGCAATGCTCGTGCTGCTTGCTGTTTCGGTCATAGCGGCGATAGTCACCGTCGTCTGCGGCAGAGCGTACACCGATGCCGTAAACGGCCGGGAGAGGGCTCAGCCCGAGCTTGACGCAGACGAGGAGGACGACGATGACGAAGAGCCGGCTCCCAAGCTGCGCCGCAGGGACAATAAGAACAAAAAGCACAGCGCCGAAAAGCTTGAATACACGCCCGAGCCGGACAGCATCGACGAGCTTACCGAGCAGACGCGCCGCCTGAACGAGGAGGCCGAAAAACTCGAGGCCGAGGCACGCAGGTACGATTACGAAAAGGCACGCCGTGAATACGAGGAGGCTCGCCGCAGATTCGAGGAAGCGCGCCGCCGCTCGGAAGAGAATAAGTGACAAACGGTATTACGCCATCCGGGTCCTCCGGATGGCGTTTTGAACAGGAGAACAGAAATGGACAGAGACACTCTGCGGCAGTATATCCTTGAAAACTATGCCGCCGTAAACGATTTCCCTTGGATATCGAACCCCACCTACGAGGTCTTTCGCAGCGCAGTCAGCAAAAAGTGGTTCGCGCTCGTTATGGAGATACCGCGCAGCAGGCTCGCCCTGTAAGGGGAGGATATAGTCACCGTCTTAAACTTAAAATGCGATCCGCTGCTTTCCGGCTCGCTGCGCGCCGAGCCGGGCTTTTTCCCGGCCTATCACATGAGCAAGGAGCACTGGATAAGCGTTGAGCTTGCCGCAGTCGATGATGATAAGCTGCGCTTTCTCATAGACATGAGCTGGGAGCTTACAAGCTGACGAGAGCTTGACCCATATCGCCTGTCAGCTTACATAGCACTGGATTTTTCGCCGGTGATGATATATAATCATTTGTATCACTTGCCGCACGGCGGCAGATCGGAGTAAATTTGTATGAACAAGCACAGAATCAACATATTCATCGCACTTGTGCTGGTGCTCATCATCATCGCCGCGGTCTCCATGTGGCTTACAAGCCGCGACATAAAGAACACCGTGCCGACCGAGAGCGCGCAGCCGACCCCGGCGCTCACGCCGAGCGTCATTTCGACCCCGACCCCGGCTCCGGCCGAGAGCGCGCGGCCATCGGCAGATCCGAGCGCTTCGCCCTCGCCGAGTGTACAGCCCGGTCAGACTGCCGCGCCGCAGCCGACGCAGCAGGTCATAAACCGCACCATAAACCAGACCGGCAGCTTTGAGAGCAACACAGGCACCAAAATGATAATGTACGCAAACTGGACGGCCACCTCGCAAAACAGCGAGACCGTCACGATAAAGCTCGACGTTATCCTGAGCACCTACACGCTGTCCGTCGGCCCCCATAACGGCGTTATCACCGTTGCCGGCGTTGACTACAGCTTCACGAGCCCCGGCATAAGCTACAAGAGCGAAAAGGTCAGAAACAATGCCGTTTTGACAAGCCGCAGCATCGAAGTCACCGTTCCGGCAGGCCAGGCAACGGCGATCCCCGTTTCCGTCAAGTGGGACTTTTACGGGACCTACGGCGGTGTGGAGATAAGCAGGGTCTCCGCCGGCGGCACGATTAACATTCAGGGATGAAGGTGACAGCATGAGATCCACTCTCCGCAGAACATGGGCAGAGGTCTCGCTCGACGCGATAGAGCATAACTATAAGGCTCTGCGCGCGCGCATCGGAGAAAACGTCAAATTTCTCGGCGTCGTCAAGGCCGACGCTTACGGTCACGGTGCGGTTCACGTCGCGCGCACGCTTCAGGAGCTCGGCGCGGATTATCTGGCCGTTTCGAGCCTCGATGAGGCGATGGAGCTGCGCGCAAACGGCATCGTAATGCCCATCCTCATCCTCGGCCACACGCCCACCGAGCAGGTGCCGAACCTGATAGCCAACAACATCACGCAAACAGTCACCTGCCTTGCCAAGGCGCATGAATACAATGCAGCCGCAGCCGAGTTCGGCGCAAAGCTGCGCGTTCACATCAAGGTGGACACCGGCATGTCGCGCCTCGGCGTTCTGTGCGCAGGGCGGCATTTTGAAACCGGTGTTTCCGGCATAGTTGACTGCTGCGGCATGCCTTACCTCGATGTCGAAGGTATGTTCACGCACTTTGCCGTCGCAGATGAGGCCGACGAGGCCGACGTTGACTACACCAAAAAGCAGTTTGAGCTTTTCAAAAGCACCGTCGCCGCCGTCGAGGAGCGCATCGGCCGGCGCATACCGCTGCGCCACTGCGCCAACACCGGCGCCGTTGCGCTGTATCCGGAAACGTACATGGACATGGTACGCCCAGGACTGCTGCTGTACGGTTACGGCGAGTTTGCCGAAAAGCTCGGCCTGCGCCCGGCTATGGCGCTCAAGGCAATGATAAACACCATAAAGATCTATGACGAGGGCACCGATATCAGCTACGGCCGGCTGTTTACGACAAGCGAGCCGACGCGCATCGGCGTCATCCCCTACGGCTATGCCGACGGCTTCTTCCGCTGCCTGTCGAACCGGTGCAGCATCATGACCGCCGACGGCCCCGCACCCCAGCGCGGCAGGATCTGCATGGATATGAGCATGATCGACCTCAGCGAGCTGCCCAATGTCGGCGTAGGGGACGAGGTCGAGATCTTCGGCCCGGATAACCCGGTCGAGACGCTCGCGCAGCTTGCCGGAACCATTCCGTATGAGCTGACCTGCGCCGTCAGCAAGCGCGTTCCGCGCGTTTACTTCAAAAACGGCCGCGAGATCGACCGCGAGCTGATGATGCGATTTTGAACATGAAAAAAGCGCCCTCATCCGAGGGCGCTTTTTTCAATAGATATCAGTGCTTATCAAACTTGAGTTTGGGCTTATAGAACTCGAAAATGACGGTGTCGTTGCCCTTTTCGTTGGCCCATTCGTGGCTGGTCCAGCAGACCTTCATCGCGCCGAGTGCTTCGCACAGCTTCACCGGGAACGGCTTGGGCGCGATCTTATATGCGATAAACTGCGGCCGCGCGAGGAAGTTGAGCAAGACATTTCCGAGTATAAAGCCGGTCACGGGTTTTACCTCTCCGTTATAGTCCTTCGGCGGATTCGCCAGCTGGCCGCGCACGACCTCCGGCGCATTGATCTTGAACCAACGCACGATAAACGG
Organism: Firmicutes bacterium CAG:24053_14; assembly: GCA_001916715.1. Classification (GTDB taxonomy): domain Bacteria; phylum Bacillota; class Clostridia; order Oscillospirales; family Oscillospiraceae; genus F23-B02. The sequence goes on along the minus strand of MNSZ01000061.1, from coordinate 124,933 downwards.
ATTGAAGCTTTCGATGCAGTAGTCGCCGGTGTAGCGGCGAAGAAGTGCATAGGTTTTTTCGCAAAGCTCCTTGTTGCGCTTGCCGTTTTTCAGCTCAACGATGATAGCCCCGCGGCCTCTGACCGTTTTAAGAACGTCGGAAAACAGAGGTATCGTCTCGTCGGTGCCGCAAAGGCTCAGCTGCTGCAGCTCGGCAAGGGTCTTGGAATCGACGCGCGCATCAACTCCGCAGACGCGGTTGAGCGTATCGTCATGGAACACGACGACCTGTCCGTCCTTCGACAGCTGAACGTCGAGCTCGATTCCGTAGCCGTAGGACGCGGCGCGCTCGAACGCGGCCAGCGAGTTCTCCGGCACGGATTTATCACGTTTATGCAGCCCACGGTGGGCAAAATTACGGTTTTGGAAAGGCGATTTCTGCTTCTTGCGGATCTTGCCGGGAGCAATGAGGTATATAAATCCGCCGACAGCGGCAGCTCCGGCAAATGCGGCAAGCTTTGCGGCGTTTACCTGTTTTTTCATTATAACACCTCCGGTGAACATTTCTATATCCACATTTTACACCCCTGCACCATCCCGGTCAAGGCTTTTTAGTGGCGAATTGGGGCAGCTACGGATACGGTGATTGCCGGTGCCCGGTGTCGAAGGTGCGGTGGAAACCGTGCGTGCCTCGCGTAACGCAGGTGTGGAGTTGAGTTTTGCACCGCACCCCTGTAGGGAATGGGCTTGCCCGTTCCGCATGTCGCGGTTTCATCGGTACCCACCGGTCGGGATACCGCAATGAATGTATCGGTATCAGCGTTGATGCGCCTCTGAAAAAACGGATGAATCCGTTCCCTACGATTCTATTTCAGTGCCGGCAAAACCGTGGCATGTGGGCGATCGATGCTCACCCCTACAAGGTGCGGCGCAAAATTCAGCATCGCATTCATGTTACGCGAAACGTGACGGTTTTGCATGCACCCTCGAACCGGGATACCAGAGATATACGTATCCGTGACTGCGTCAATGCGCCTCTAAAATTTTTTGAAGTTTTTGCGGAGCCAGATGATCTCGATCACGACGATTACGAGGGCGACGACGGCAACGACGGCGTAGCCGCAGCGCCAGCTAAGCTCGGGCATGTTGCGGAAATTCATTCCGTACCAGCCGGTGAGCAGGGTCAGCGGAAGAAACAGCGTTGTTACGACGGTGAGCAGCCCCATGATGCGGTTCTGACGCGAGTCCTGCTCGGACTGGTAAAGCTCGCGCAATTGCAGCGCGCTCTCGGCCACAAGCTCTGCGTGATCCTGAAGCCGCTCGGCACGGCGCGCGAACTTTTCCCACGCGGCGCAGTCGCCGGAGAGGGGCGCGCAGACCTCGTCGGACAGGCGCTCGCCAATATCCGAAAGCTGGCCGTAGTACGCGCCGAGCTCCGAGAGCTTCTGCCGATGCCGCGTCAGGCGGCGGAAGAAATCGTCGCCCGGCTTTTGGCCAAGCTCATCCTCCATGCGCTCAAGCTCCGTTTCGATGTGCATCATGTACGGCACGTCGTTTTCCGTCAAAAGCTCGAGCAGGCGCAGCAGGAGCTGCGAGGGGCGCGCCGCGCCCGACGAGTGATTTACAAGCCGCGCGACGAGCGCTTTGTACTCGCCGGTGTCCTCGATGATGTGCAGCGTTTTATCCGTCAGGCAGAAGCCGAAGCACAGCTCCGGCGCACGCTGCGCCTCCTTGCGCGGAATGCGCATCGTTCCGATGACGCAGCCCTTGTAAAGCTCGGCCTTGCAATAGCGTATGGAGCCGAGGCTGTGCAGCATCTCGCGGTGAAACGTAAACTCGGCTTTGTTCTCGCGGAACTCGTCGGCGGTCATAGTTATGAGTATCGGCTGAGCGCCGCCCTTTGCCGGAACGACGGTGCCGCTTGAATTTATCGTATATTCTGTCATGGCGTTCACCCCAGTTGTTTTTTGATATTATACCACCGCCCGGCGCATCGGCGCAACAAGCGGCTGTGGCCGCAGCGGAGAGCTAACAGCTGATAGTTAATAGCTGTGACGTGCGCTTTAATTCAACCCCTCGGCAGTAAAGCGCCTGCTCTCCTTGGCAAGTGAGCCAATGTGGTGCGGCGAAAAACTCGGCAGCGCACTAACGCAGCGCGAGGCACATACGGTTTTGCACACGTCCTCGAACCGGGCAACCGCAATATGCGTATTCTATCTGCCTCAATGCGCCTCTAAAAAAACGGAACAGGCAAGCCCGTTCCCTACGTGGTGCGGTGCTAAAATCAGCAACGCACTAATGTATGGCGATGCAAATATGGTTTCCACCATTGTTTCGATACCGGGCTACCAGAGATAAATGTATTGGTAGGTGCGTCAAAGCGCCTCTGAAAAGCGCCTCTGAAAAAAAGAGTGCAAGCTTGGCTTGCACTCTTTTGATTTTATGCCGCAACGGTGTGAGTCAGCAGATAATCGGTGAGCTTGTGGCAGTAGCTCGGCTGCATATGCACGCCGTCGGGAGAGGCGTCGTCGGGCAGCGAGCCGTTTACGGCAAGCGCCTCGAAGCCGTTGACGAAATAGACCTGCTTCTCGCTGCACATGCCCTGAATGCGCTCGTTGAACATCTGAACGCGGTCGTTGTTGAGCATCTCCTGGCTCGCGGTCGCCTTCGCGCCGACAGGCAGGATGCTTATGATGTAGATCTGCGCCTCGGGGTGAGTTTCGCGCAGGAGATCGACGATGTTGCCGTAGTATTCGATGAATTTATCGAGATTGTACCAGCCCAGCTCGTTTATGCCGAGCATGACATAGACCTTGCCGTATTTCAGATCATTGCGCAGCGCGTCGGCAACGGTAACGGTGCCGGACTCGGTTTTGATATAAGGCTTGGTGAAAACGTCCGCAACGTTCAGGCCGACGTGCGAGAAGTTAGAGGAATGCTCAAAATCGGCATAGTTCATGATGCCTTCCATGCGCGAATCGCCGACGAACGCGGCGTCCTTGAACCACGAGTTATCCTTGGCCTCGGTCGCCGGGACGGGCAGGGAGTAGTCGTATGCTTTCTCCGGCTTACTTGTCACGGTGGGGGTGACGGCGGTATCATAGTATGCCTTCGCCTCTTTTTCGACCTCGCCCGCGTCGGAAAGAAGCTCCTTCATCCGGCTCTCGATCGACGTAGGATCCTTTGCAACTATCATGACCGCATAGCTGCCCTGAGTGAAGATGACTGCGTTTTTGAGCATCTCAACGCTCTCGGGACTGTACAGCTCGAAGGTCTGGCGCTGCATCTCGCGTCTGCCCTCCAGCGCGTCGGTCAGAGTTTTCATATCCGTGCCCTTGGCCGCAACAAGAACGCTTATCTCGTCCGACTTCGCGGCGGAGGAGTATGCTATGGCATAGTCGCGCACAGCGTCCGTCTCGATGCCGTAATAATAATAAAATCTGTTTTTAAAGCTCTGATCGTCAGAGCCGCAGAGCGTATCGGCGCTCTCGGGCTTTGCGGAATTCATCGTTGCCGCGATGAGGTCTTTTGCCGAAACGTCCGCCGCTTTGCTGCCGTTATTGCATGCGCAGACCGAAAGCATGCAAAGCACAGCCAGCAGCAGTGCTGTAATTCTCTTCATGACTGCCTCCTGATTTCATTCGCTGTGTTTTCAGGATATCAACCTGTGTCCGTTAAGTCAACATAATTCTGCGAAAAACTAATAAAATTTTCATACATAAAATCGACGCGATTTTTGTGCAATTTTTAGGGAACAAAATCACGGCACTATATGTTGTATTCACGCCTTAGCTGGGCATACAATGCGTTCCGGTTTTCGGGCGTTATAATGTAAAGCTCGCAGTCGGGATGCCGCCGGATATCGCGCAGAAAATCGGTGTTCTGCGCCTTGACCGAGGCCAGAACGTCATAGGGCCCGGACAGTATGCGCATTACCGCATTTTTGAAGCGCTCCTCATGCTCCTCAAGCGTGCCCAGCTCGTCCAAAACAACGAGGCTGCCCTCGGGGATGCCCTCAAGAATGGGCGCTGCGATGCTGCTCATGTATTCCGGCCTGCGGTCGAATTTATCGCCGCGTATCTCCATTATCACCTGCGCATCCTCGATGCGCCCGGGCGGTGATGAAATATCGTAAAGATAGACGTGCGAAATGCCTGTTTCATCCTCGGGCATGCGCACGGTTATATAGCCGCGCGGCGCTTTGCCGATATCGGAAACGAGCTTTTGTATAAGCGTTGACTTTCCTGAGTTAACATCTCCGCAGAGCAAAATTTTCATCTGTGTGCGCTCCTGTAGTAGAATCACTTGTAAATAAACAATATTTGTTGTATATTTATCAAGAGAAATTATATGACCTGAATTTTCAATTGTCAAACGAAAGGAAGATATATTATGGCAGAAAAGATCAACATCGAAGACCTTATGGTCGAGAGCTATTCGGACAAGACCCTTAAATCGTACTCGGGGATGATCGCAGATCCCAAAAGCGTTTTCGGCCTCGGCTCGGCGGCTGCAACGTCGTCGATGTGCGCCGCATCCATGGCGCTGCGCGCCCTGCGCATGACCGCGTCCGAGGATGCCGATATGCTGCACGCAGAGCAGGACATGGAAAAGCTGCGCGTTTATTTCCTGCACCTCGTCGACGAAGAGAACAAGGCCAAAAAGCCGCTTGAGAAGCTGCTGAAGCAGGAAAACGCCGACGACGCCGAGCTTGAGGCCGCTTACCGCACCGCCTGCTGCATCATCGACGAGATATTCTATATGTCCATCCGCATAGTCGAGACGCTCGAGCCGGTTGCGGACAAGCTCTGCCCCTGCGCCGCTCACTTCGCCTCCGCAGCGGTGCACTTTGCAAAGTGCGGCATGGACGCCGTGCGCATCCAGAAAGCGGTTTACGCCGGAAAGATGAACGAGCCGGTGTTTGCGCACACGACCAAGCGTGAGCCTGAGATCGCGATCGAAAACAACGCCGAGCTGTTCGACCGGCTTATTAAAAAGTTCGAGTCGGCAGAATAAACCCACGCGGCAACGAAACGACAAAAGCAGCAGCCTGTCGGCTGCTGCTTTTATATTTTTAAAATTACTTGCCGATGTGGAATGCGTTGCCGTCTTTATCCTGGAAGTACTGGTTTGCGTAGTTGTCCTGGATGCAGTGGACGACCTTGGTGAGGATGTCGCAGGTCGGAGTGGGGATGCCCAGCTCTTTGCCGTACTCTGCGATCTTGCCGTTGAGGACGTCGATCTCGGTCTGACGCTGATGGAACAGTGCGTCCTGGCACATGGAGGGATAGTAGTCGCCGATGTTGGTGACGATGTCGGCATGGTCGTGTGCGATGAAATCGTCGGCGTTCATGGGAACACCCTTTGCGGTTGCAACGGCGCAGGTCTCACGGATTACGCCGTGGAACAGCTGCTGACCCCAAGGATCAGCCTCGACCTCACCGATCTTCAGACGCAGAACCGCGCAGACGGTGTTGACGGTTGCGTTGACGCAGACCTTTTTCCAGATGAATTTGTAGATGTTGTTGTCGGTACCCGGCTCGCCGTCGCGCCAGTAAGCGTCGCAGCCGCCTTCGCGGTAGCACTTGAGCATCTCTGCGCAAGCTGCGTCGTTGAGCTCGCTTCTTACAGCGCCGCCGAAGTTCATCTGAACGCCGCCGGCAGGAGTGGAAACGCAGTGACCGGGTTCGGGCAGTGCGGTGCCGAGAACGCCGGAGCCGATGATGCAGCGCTCTTTCGGGAAGACCTTGAAGAGGTTGTCATCGTTGCCGAGGCCGTTTATGAGGGAAACAGCGACGGTGGTGTCGCCCACGACGGGCAGAGAGTCCTGAATTGCCTGCTCGAGCTGGGTTGCCTTGGTCATGTAGATGATGACATCGACCTTACCCTCGGCCTCTGCCGCTGCGGCAGAGCTGGTGTAGGTGCGGAAGCCCTTGAGCTGATAATTATAATCGGTGTAAGCACCGTTCTCTTCCTGATGGATGGTGAAGTGCATGCCGTCCTCGGCTACCTTCTTCATGTGAGCCTCATAACGGTCGATGAGGATCATGTCTGCGCCGCCCTTTTTGAGGTAAGAAGCAAAAACGCTGCCTGCTGCGCCGGAACCATACATTGCAATTTTCATTTTTATTCGTCTCCTTATAAAAATTAATTAAACTTTATTGTTTGCAATACTGCTTATCGTAGTTTTGCTGTATTGTCTGAATCATAAGCGTCAGCGCCCCGTTGACGGGGGTGGGGATACCGAGCTCGCGGCCGTAGCGCACGATGGCGCCGTTTAAAAGCTCGACCTCGGTCTGACGCTGGTGGATGAGAACATCCTGTGCCATGGAGGGATAGTATTTTGCAAAGCCCTCTCTGAGTCTTTCAAGCTCCTCGAGCATCTCCTCCCAGAGATCGACGCCCGTGAGCGCTTTGGCTACCGCGCAGCCCTCTGCCCACACGCTTTTTATAAGCTCTCTGCCGGTTTCGCAGTCGAGCATGGGGCCGACCTTCAGGCGCGTGAGAGCCGAAAGGGTGTTGTAGCCGCTGTTTGATATCGCCTTTTTCCAAACGAAGGGGCGGATATCCTTTTCAAAGCTCGCAAGGCAGCCGCCGTCGCAGAAGCACTTTTCCAGCGCCTTGCCGGCCTTTTCGGAAACGGGATCGTTTTCCGAGGCTCCGAAGCGCATTATAACGCCGCTTTCGGGCTTTGAAACGCATTTGCCCGGCTCGGGAAGCTCTGTTCCTATCGTGCCGAAGCCATAGAGGATCCTGTCCGCAGGGACATATTTTTTGAGAACATCGTCGTTGCCGATGCCGTTTTGCAGGGAAACGACGACCGTTTCGCTGCCGATGCATGGCATAACCGAGGGCATGATGCCGTCGGTTTGTGTGGCCTTTACCATAAGTATGACCATGTCCATAACGCCGATATCCTCGGCTGAATAGGCGGTGCGGAATCCGGTTAGGAGCTCCTCGCCCGAGGGGGTGACGAAGGCCATTCCGCTCTGCGCGACCTTGTCCATGTGCGCCTTGTAGCGGTCAACGAGCCAAAGCTCTGCGCCGCCTTTATTAAGATATGAAGCAAAAACGCTGCCGGCAGCGCCGGAGCCGATCATAGCTATTCTCATTTTCTGACACTGTTCCTTGGTCAAACACCACCGGATGACCGGTGGTGTTTGAATTATTCTGATTAATTACTCGATCTCTGCCTTCTTCTCTGCGGAAAGCTTCTTGATCTTGGGAAGACCCCAGATCAGGACGGGCAGGAAGATAACGAGGATTGCGTAGTAGCCGTCGTAGCCGTAAGCGTACTTGATGATGTTGCCGAGGCCGAGCAGGGAGATAGCAAAGCAGATAGCGATGACGATAACGCCGACGATAACGCCGCGAGCCTTTTCGTTCTTGATGGTCTTGGGGAAGCAGGCGCCCTGGAAGCGCTGGATCATGGTGAATACGAGGGTGACGCTGGTGGAAACGAAAGCGCTGAACAGCAGAATGCTGAAGATCGCCATCAGCCACTTGATGCCGACGAGGGTCAGAACGGTCTGGTTGGGGATGCCGGAAGCTGCGGTGGTGAAGCCCTCAACCTTGCCTGCCTGGAGTGCGGACAGAAGCGGATACCAACGGGAGAGCATTGCGGTGGATGCCGCAAGAGCAAGGCCGTTCATGAGCCAGCCGAGGATGTTTGCGCGCTTTACGCCCTTGAGGGTCAGGCCTTCGCCTGCTGCGATCATTGCAGGGATGGATACGCACTGGAATGCTGCGTAAACGAGAACGCCGCGCCAGATGGCTTCGCCGACATTGTCAACATAGGGAGCAGTCTCGAGGCCGTTCTGAGCAAGCAGGTTTGCGCTGATTGCGTCGAAGTCTGCTGCGAAGCCGGCGATAACAACAACTGCGGTGGAGATAAGAATTGCAATGGAAAGAACGGTGGAAGCTGCGATAACAAGCTTTACGCCGAAGATGCTCAGGATGATGAGCACTGCAACGATGATGAGGTTGAAGATAAGCTTGTTTGCGGTGACGGAATAGTCAACGCCGAAGAAGTTTGCAAGAACCTCGCCTGCGCCTGCGACTGCTGCCGCAACTGCCGCCAGAAGAATTACGATGTAGAAAATCTCGAAGAAGACTTCCATCCAGGGCTTCGGATACAGAGCCGAGAAGGTGTCCTTATAATTGGTGAAGCCGTTGAGCTTTGCAAACTTCATAACGGTGTACATCACCAGTGCGAGTATGCCCATTGCGATAATGGGGAGAACAGCGGCCCACATGCCGTACTGTGCAAAATAACTGACTACCTGGTTACCGGAGGCGAAACCGCCGCCTACATGGGTGCCGAACCACACAGAACCGACCGTAAACGCGGCCGCCCATGTGCCCTTGGCTGCTTTGTTGTTCATAATGATTCTCCTTTAAAATGTCTCTTTAACATTGCCCGTTTTGCGGAGCAGCTCCTCAACCGCCCGGCAAAACTCTGGGGTTAATGTTCTTTACTGTGCATCTTGTTAAAACCAAAACAAAGCCCCCGTCGCTCCTAAGGAACGCTTCGATAAAACAATTCCTTGGGCAACAGGGCTTCAATGGAGAGAAAAAATCTTGCCGCGGCAGACAGGCGGACGGCTTCTTCATCCGCTGCATTCCGACGAGTGATCCTCCTGCGGAATTGTCTTACGCTTTATTTATGGCTTTTTCAAAATGCATGCATATTTTACATGCAAGTTTACAATGCGTCAATATTTCAACCGATATTTTTAATAAAAATCGACTGTCAAAATTCAAACAAATAGGCCATTTTCGTCAATTTTACTAAAACGAATTAAAAACGTTCAATTTTTTAAAAAAATTAATCCATCTAAATCAAATCGCCATTTTTTCAGGTCTTTTTGCATGAATACGGAAAAGATGTGGTAAAAAATTGTTCTGGTCAAAAAAATGTGCAGTTTCAAGGGTTTGCAGCTTTTTTAACAGGCTTTTCGAACATAAATGTGCGCAGTTGTTAATTAACGTGCCAAACGGTAAGCCAAATAATTGACAATGCGTATACCTATGTGGTACAATATATTTTAGAGTAATATGCGAGAAGATACATTTAAATATAACAACAATAAACAGGGGGAAAAACTATGGCAAACAGACCTAACATTCTGGCGCTGGCTTCAAAGATCAGCCTGGAAAGCATGACCTACACCGGCATCACCTACAAGGATCCGGAATACAGGATCCTCGAGCCCATCGTCGATGACGATATGTGCTCTGTCATGATGCGTATGCGTCTTGAGAAGGAATTTTCTGCGGCAGAGCTTGCAAAAAAATGCAAAAAGAGCGTTGAATTTGTTCAGGAGCAGTGCGACAAGCTCGTAAATGCGGGCGTTATCCGCGTTCGCTATCGCGGCGAGCTGCCCTGCTACTACTATCCCATCTGGGTGCCCGGCATCATGGAGGGCATCCTCTCCAATCGCGCACAGTGCGATAAGTATCCCGATCTGGGAGCATGCTTCGAGGAATACACACGCATCCGCGTCGGTATGCTTGCCCCGGTTCTCGGCAACGGCGTTAACTTCATGCGCGTTATGCCCGTTATGAGTGCTGTCGAAAGCAACACTCGCACGGCATCCTACGATGAGCTGGCAACCATCATAGAGAAGGCAAAGGCGATTTCCGTCGGCCCGTGCTCCTGCCGCCGTTCACGCCGCCTGATCGGAGAGGGCTGCGGCCATCTTGAAGAGGATATGTGCATGTACCTTGACGACAATGCCATCAACTTCTCCAAGCATGGCGAGCACCGCCTGATCAGCAAGGAGGAGGCTTATGAGGTGCTCAAGCGCGCCGAGGATAACGGCCTTGTCCACGAGGTCAACCAGGCGCTCGGCTTTGACGGCATAAACGCCATATGCAACTGCTGCGGCTGCTCCTGCTATGCGCTGCGCATCGCAGAGCTGTTCCGCTCTCCCGACGGCGTAAGCTCGAACTTCATCGCCAAGGTTGATAAGGACAAGTGCGTCGCCTGCGGCCAGTGCGTTGAAAACTGCCAGACCAACGCCGTAAAGCTCGGCCAGAAGCTGTGCACCACCGATCCGCATGTCTCCGACGCATATCAGTCGGATAAGGAAGTGCCCTGGGATAAGAAGAGCTACAACGTCGATTACCGCACGACCCGCACCGACGTCATGGAGTCCGGCACGGCGCCCTGCAAGGCACAGTGCCCGGCGCACGTTCCCGTTCAGGGCTATATTAAGCTCGCCGCTCAGGGAAGATACACCGAGGCGCTTGAGCTTATAAAGAAAGAAAACCCGTTCCCGGCAGTCTGCGGCCGCATCTGCAACAAGGCATGCGAGGACGCATGCACGCGCGGCGACATCGACTCGCCCATTGCTATCGACGATATCAAAAAGTTCATCGCCGAGAAGGATCTTGAGTCCAAGCACCGCTTCGTTCCCAAGATGGTCAACCAGATCGGCAAGCCCTATGAAGAGAAGATCGCCGTCATCGGCGCAGGCCCTGCCGGCCTGAGCTGCGCATACTATCTCGCAGTCAAGGGCTACCCCGTGACCGTTTACGAAAAGGAAAAGGCGCTCGGCGGTATGCTCACCATGGGCATCCCCTCCTTCCGCCTCGAAAAGGACGTTATCAATGCCGAGATCAAGGTTCTCAAGGATCTGGGCGTAAAGTTCAAGACCGGCGTTGAGGTCGGCAAGGACATCACCCTTGATAAGCTGCGTGAGCAGGGCTTCAAGGCATTCTACCTCGCAGTCGGCGCGTCCAAGGGCGCAAAGGTCGGCTGCCCCGGCGACGAGCTGCCCGGCGTTATGACCGGCATCGACTTCCTGCGTGAAGTCAACCTCGGCGAGAAGCCCGATATCGGCAAGAGCGTTGCCGTTATCGGCGGCGGCAATGTCGCCATCGACGTTGCGCGCGCGGCAGTCCGCCTCGGCGCAAAGACCACGATAGTCTACCGCCGCGACCGAGACGCGATGCCGGCAGCAGACGACGAGGTCGAAGAGGCGATCGCAGAGGGCGTTAAGTTCATGTTCCTCGCTTCTCCCGTCGAGATCACCGGCGAGGGCAAGGCCGAGACGCTCAAGGTCGAGGTCATGGAGCTTAAAGCCGGCAAGCCCGTAGGCACCGGCAAGTTTGAGACTCTGCCCGTTTCCGCCGTTATCTCCGCCATCGGCCAGAAGATCGACCTTAACGGCATGGATTTTGCCACCGGCGCAAAGGGCACCGTCAACGTCTCCATGCCCAGCTACCAGACCAGCGTTGCCGACGTTTTCGCAGGCGGCGACGTTGTCACCGGCCCGAAGTTTGCCATCGACGCTATCGCGGCAGGCAAGGAGGGCGCGATCTCCATCCACCGCTATGTGCATCCCGGCCAGTCGCAGGTCATCGGCCGCGACAGACGCGATTATAAGGCAATGAACACCGCAACGGCAGGCATCTCCGTAGCAGGCTTCGACACCGCTCCCAGACAGAAGGCCGCCGACGGCTCGGCCAAGGAAGCCAAGAAGACCTTCAAGGATCTGCGCGGTACCCTCACCGAGGAGCAGATGAAGATCGAGACCTCACGCTGTCTCGGCTGCGGCGCTGCGGTCGTTGACGAGAGCCTCTGCGTGGGTTGCGGCATCTGCACCACCAAGTGTAAGTTCGACGCTATCCACCTCGAGAAGGTCACCGACTATGTCGGCGCACCGTACTTCAAGGCGCTGCTCGGCGCGGCCGGAAACGCTCCGGCAGCAGTCGCAAAGCTCGTCACCAAGAAAATCGCAAGAAAGTAAAGGAGCTGCGTCATGCATGAGATAGGCGTCGTCCGCTCGATGGTCAAGACCGTCACGGACTTTGCCCAAGCCAACAACATCGCCGAGGTCACGGAGATCGTCCTTGACATCGGCGAGCTGTCGCTGGTCATTCCCAAATACGTTGAGGATATCTACCCCGTCGTCGTTGAGGATACCTTCCTTAAAGACACTAAGCTTATCATCAACATCATCCCCGGCATGGCCGAGTGCGACGAGTGCAACGAGCTGTTCAACGTCATTGAGCACGAGGGCTACTGCCCGAACTGCGGCAGCTTTGAAAAAACCATCCTCTCGGGCAAGGATTTCCTCATCCGCGAGATCCACATCCCCGAAGACTGATTTTTAGTGGCGATTTTTTAGAGGCGAATTGACGCAGCTACGGATACGGTGATTGCCGGTGCCCGGTGTCGAGGTTGCGGTGGAAACCGTGGTTGCCTCGCCATACATGAGTGCGGTGTTGAATTTTGCATCGCACCCATTGGTTCCACTGTCAAGGGGAGCAGGCAGCTTTGCTGCCGAGGGGTTGAATTAAAACCTATTAACTATCAGCTATTAGCTCTCCGCTGCGGCCAACAGCCGCTCGTAGGGAACGGATTTATCCGTTCCGCCTGTTATGGTTTCGCCGGTAGTTCACGGTCGGGATACCGCAACAACCGTATTGGCCTCGGTGCTTATGCACCACTGAAAAAACGGGCTTGCCCGTTCCGTGTGTTGAAGTTAAGTCGGCACCAAAACATATAATCGTAGGGGCGAGCATTGCTCGCCCTTTTGTTATGGTTTTGCTGGCACTGAAATAGAGTTGTAGGGAACAGATGAATCCGTTCCCTACGACTATAGATTTCTGTGCAGGTAAGGCAGTAACAAAAGGGCGATCAATGATCGCCCCTACAAGCGACCGTTGGCCGCAGTGAAGAGGTAATAGGTAATAGTGAATAGATGGGGTGTGCCTTTGGCACGGATTTAAATTCATTCGCCCTCCGGGCGAATACCTAACTTTTTCACTTTTACCTTTTACTTATTACTTCGCAGACGTAGTCTGCGCTGCCGGGCTACCGGAGATATATGTATTCGCAGGTGCCCCAAAGCGCCACTAAAAAACTCCGAGGGATTTGAAGATAAATGACCAGGCGAACATGGTGAAGCAGCACAGGGCGCTGGGGGAAACGACAATATCTCCGGCAAGCTCATCGTCGCCGCCCATCTGCTGGACCATGGTGAAGGAGGCAATGGCGGTCGCCGAGCCGAAAATGGCGATCATACCGGCAAAGGCGATGCCGCGTATGCCGAGGAAGTAAGCGGCGGTGAGGAAGATACCCGGCATGACGACGAGCCTGCCGAGGCAGACCTCGACGAGATCCTTGATGTATTTATGTATGCCGCCCCATTGGAAGAACGCGCCGAGCATGAACAGCAGCATGGGGTTAGTGGCGGCGCTTATCTGCTTTATGGTGGAAAGCAGCGCCTCGGGCAGGCGTATGCCGAGCAGCTGGAACGCAATGCCGACGACCGTGCCGAGGATGAGCGGATTTTTGAAAACGTCTATGATGATGCCGAGGGCGTTTGGCCTTTTGCCGCTGAACAGCTCAAGCGTTATCACTGCGATGGCGTTGAACATCGGAACGACGACGGAGATGAGCACAACGACAGAGCCTGCGTCCGCGCCGGGGACGAGAGCCGTCGCAAGCGGCAGACCGATTATGACAAAATTCGAGCGGTAAATGCCCTGGATCTTAACGCCGCGCTTGGAGGTGCCCTTTTCGGTAAGCATGACGTAACAAAAGGCGAGCGCATACTCGGCAAGGACGCCTGCGGCCGCGAATATGAGCAGTTTCGGCTGCACGACGCCGGAAAGATCCGAGGTGTAGATGTTGTAAAACAGCATTACCGGCATGAAATAGCGAAACAAAAGCCTGTTGAGCTTGGGAACGTCCTCGCGCTTAATAGCGCCCAGATGCCTTGCAAGGCATCCGAGCGCCATGATGAGAAATATCGGAACGACCGCGTTTAAGCAAACGAAAAAGGCAGTCATTTATTATCCTTCCTTTGAAGCTTGTGCTTTTTGCCGTCGGGCGTCTGGATATATGTGTTCTCAAGCACCTCGATCGCGCCCTTGCGCCACTCGTCGAGGTATTCCTTGCGCAGCGCGTCGCGCTCGGCCGTTTCTTCGGCGGTCAGCTCGCGCTCTTTTTTTATGCGCGCAAGCTCATTTATTCTCTGAAGCTTTGAATTTTCCATTATTTTATCGTCCCCAATTCGTCAAGAGTTTTTTCAAATGCAGGAATGAAATGCTCGATGAAGTATTCTGCCTCCGGCATGTTGTAAGCATGTATCGCCTCAAGCGTCTGCTTTTCGGCGTTTAAAAATTCGTTGTTGCCGGCCTTGCGCTCTTCGATGCATTTGATGTAGGCGCTCAGCTTGTCGGCAGCCTTTACTATCGGGTGCAGCTCGCGCTGAGTCTGCCCCGTCAATATCGGCTCGAAGGCCGGCTGAAGCTCCTCGGGCAGCATGCCCAGCAGTTTTTTCGACGCAATGGTCTCTACGCGGCGGTAAGCGCTCATGATCTCGTCATCGTGGTATTTTATCGGCGTAGGCAGATCGCCGGTGAGTATCTCGCTTGCGTCGTGATACAGCGCAACGGCGGCGCAGGCCTCGGGGTCGCAGTTGATGCCGTAAACGTCGCGGCGAATAACTCCCAGCGCGTGCGCGATCACCGCAACCATGTGGCTGTGCTCCTGAATGTTTTCATGTATCGAATTGCGCATCAGGCTCCAGCGCTCGATGTAGCGCATGCGCGAGATCAGCGCAAAAAAATTGCTGTCCATTTTCGCTCTCCTCTGTTAGAATGAAATAATGTTATCACACGGCGCGGATAATATCAAATATTTGCGGAACATTTTTTGCTGAGGCTTCGTCATAGAAGCATTGATCGATCATCATATCAGCATAATAAAGGAGCGTTTATCATATGAAAGCTTTTAAGAAAACGGTCTGCGCGGCGCTGTGCCTTGCAATGGTGTTCGCGCTGTGCGCCTGCGGCAGCCAGACAAACGATAAAGCCAAGAAGACCAATGAAAACGATAACAGCCGGATAGCAAACCCCGTGCATGAATCGAGTGCCGAGAAATTTAAGGCCGCCGGTATCGTCATGCCCGAGATCGACGGCAAAACGCCCGTGTACACAACGATTGACGGAGACGAGACGCTGTATCAGGCAGATTACGGCACATTCACCATCCGTGCACAGAAAACGGATGAACAGAAGGACATCTCCGGTATGAACTATGAGTGGACCGAGGATCCGACAATGACCCTGGAGCTTTTGCAGGGAAACCCCTTATTCAAGCTCGACGGAAAGGGCGCCGGCATCGTTTACTGGTATCTTAACGGCAGCAGCTGGTCTGTCGGCATGACGGAGGGCGCGAGCGTGGACACCCTGAAGAGCCTGTACTTCAAGACCGCAGAGCTGAATCCCGGCGGCGACGGCTTTCTCTCAAACTGAAAAAAGCTCTTTACAAACGCCGCCGTAAGTGGTAATATTACAAGGCTAAGCCCGTGTGCTCAGTGATCGGGAGACCTTTCCTCACTTTACTTAGCCATTGGGTATATAAAATCATGAAAGGGGTATCATTATGATCACCAAAGAGACCAAGACCGCCGTTATAGAGGCAAACAAGACCCACGAGAACGACACCGGTTCTCCCGAGGTCCAGATCGCTATTCTCACTCAGCGCATCCGCGAGCTGACCGCTCACCTGAAGGTCCATCCCAACGACGACCACAGCCGTCTGGGCATGTACAAGATGGTCGGTAAGCGCCGCCGTCTGCTCGACTACCTCGCAAAGAAGGATATCGAGCGTTACCGCGCAATCATTGCAAAGCTGGGCATCCGCAAGTAAGTCCGGCATTTCCGAAGGGTATGAAGGTTTTAAGCAGGGGACAAGTGAATATGTCCCCTGCTTTTTTCTGCGGCTGAGGCCGCGGAAAAAAGAAAGTAATAGGTAATAGGTAATAGTGAATAGGTGCGGTGTGCGCAAGCGCACGAATTTTTAATAGCGCATTTACGCTGATACCGATACGGCTATTGCGTCAGCACGACCGGTGAGTGCGGGCAAAACCGTTAGGATCGGGCGATCAATGATCGCCCCTACGAGCAGTGCGGCCTAATGGGGTGCGAAACGCAATGGTTTCCTACGCAGCTTCAATACCGGGTTCACGCAATATGCGTATCCGTAGCTGCGTCAAATCGCCACTAAAACCCCTCAGTCAGCAAAGCTGACAGTTCCCCTTGACAGGTGAGCCAATGGGATGCGGCAAGAACCAACACTGCACTAACGTAGCGCGAGAGTTTTCCGGTTTTGTCAGCAACTTCGATACCGGGCAACCGCAATATGTGTATCCGCAGCTGCGTCAAATCGCCACTAAAAAAATCTCAAATCGCCTCTGAAAAGGAGCTTAGTATTTGAAAACAGGCTTTGGGACAAAACCCGTTTTCAAGTGCTATGCTCCGGCGGTTTTTGAAATAGAAAAAATGAAAAGGAGCAAAACAAATGATAATCACGCACAAAGAGTTTCCCGATTACAGAAAGTTTGAGATCGAGTACGAAGGCCGTCCTCTGAAGATGGAAGTCGGCAAGATGGCGGAGCTGTGCAATGCAGCGGTCCTCGTGACTTACGGCGAGACCACCGTTCTCGTTACCTGCACCGCATCGGCACGACCCAAGGACGGCATTGATTACTTCCCTCTGTCGGTCGATTTCAACGAAAAGCTGTACGCAGTCGGCCGCATCCCCGGCAGCTTCATGCGCCGCGAGGGTAAGCCCAGCCTGCCGGCAGTCCTGGCATCTCGCCTGATCGACCGCCCCATGCGTCCCCTGTTCCCGACCGACCTGCGCAACGACGTCGTTATCGCATGCGAGGTCCTGTCCGTTGACCGCGATTGCAGCCCCGAGATCACCGCAATGATCGGCGCATCGGCAGCAGTCAGCATCTCCGACGTTCCCTTCAACGGCCCCATCGCAGGCATAGTCCTCGGCTGGGACGGCGAGAAGTACCTGTTCAATCCCACCCAGGAAGAGCGCAAGACCAACCGCATGACCACCACCATCGCGGCAACCCATAAGAAGATCGTCATGATCGAGTCCGAGGCAGACCAGGTCCCCGAGGACGTAATGTACGAGGGCATCGTTCAGGCTCATGAGCACCTCCAGCCGGTTCTTGACCTCATCGACAAGATGGTCGCGGAGATCGGCAAGCCGAAGTTTGAGTACGAGCATGCTGCATTCGACGATGAGCTGTTCAATAAGCTGGTCGAGAACGAGTTTGCGGGCATGGAATACTGCATGGATACCGACGACAAGAACGTACGCGAGGCGCGCGTTAACGAGTGGGTCACCGCAATGGAGGAAAAGTACTCCGAGGAGCACCCCGACATGATGCAGTACATGGACGAGATCCTGTACAAGCTGCAGAAGAAGGTCGTCAAGAAATGGCTGCTGGCCGGCAAGCGCGTTGACGGCCGCGCAATGAACGAGATCCGCCCCCTCGGCAGCGAGGTCGGCATTATCCCCAGAGTCCACGGCTCGGCACTGTTCACCCGCGGCCAGACTCAGGTGCTTTCGATAGCTACCCTCGCGACTCTGTCCATGTCCCAGAAGCTCGACACCATCTGGGAAGAGGAAGAGAAGCGTTTCATGCATCACTATAACATGCCCTCTTACTCCACGGGCGAGGCTCGTGCCAGCCGCAGCACCGGCCGCCGCGAATACGGTCACGGCGCACTGGTCGAGAAGGCGCTCGAGAGCGTCATCCCCTCGGTCGAGGACTTCCCGTACACCATCCGCGTAGTCTCCGAGATCCTGTCCTCCAACGGCTCGACCTCGCAGGGCTCCATCTGCGGCACAACGCTGGCTCTTATGGACGCAGGCGTTCCCATCAAGGCTCCCGTTGCCGGCATCTCCTGCGGCCTTATCCAGGACGGCGACGACTTCACCACCTTCATCGACATCCAGGGCGTTGAGGACTTCCACGGCGAGATGGACTTCAAGGTCGCCGGTACCAAGACCGGTATCACCGCCATCCAGATGGACCTCAAGAACGACGGCCTCAAGCACGAGATCGTCAAGGAAGCTCTTGAGATCACCCGTGAGGCTCGCTACCAGATCCTCGACGAGGTCATGCTCAAGGCTCTGCCCGAACCGCGCAAGGAGCTTGCAAAGAGCGCACCGAAGATGATCCAGATGAAGATCAATCCCGACAAGATCCGCGAGGTCATCGGCTCCGGCGGCAAGGTCATCCAGAAGATCACAGCAGACACCGGCTGCAAGATCGACATCGACGACGACGGCAGCATCTTCATCGCATCCGAGGATATCGAGGCATGCCGCGCGGCACGCCAGACCATCGAAAACATCGTTTTCGAGCCTGAGGTCGGCGCACTGTACTACGGCAAGGTCGTCCGCATCATCCCCATCGGCGCATTCATCGAGCTTGCCCCGGGCAAGGACGGCATGTGCCACATCAAGGACCTTGAGTTCAAGCGCACCGAAAAGGTCGAGGACGTTCTCAATGTCGGCGACATGACCTGGGTCAAGGTCACCGAGATCGACGACCGCGGCAGAGTAAACCTTTCTCGCAAGGAAGCACTCAAAGAGCGCGGCGAGGCATAATTAAAGAATCAAAAAACAGCTGTTTATTCTTTGAATAAGCAGCTGTTTTTAAAAAATCGAAAGGAGCTTTGAATGATGGAAAACGAGATCAAGCGTGCCAAGAGGCGTATTATTATCGCATTTTCTGTTTTGATCGCCGTGCTGCTGATAATAGCGGCCGCTTTCTGCGTGTACCGCTATCAGCACACGTTTTCGCAGGAAAAGTGGCTTTCGAATGCGGACGGGCGCTACATGATCGTCGACGATATGCTCGAAAAGCACCAGCTCATCGGCATGAGCGAGGCCGATGTCATAGCGCTTCTGGGCGCGGAGGACGGCGACGGACAGACCTCCTTCAAGCTCAGCGATAAAAACTATCCGCCGGAGTCCACGCTCGTGTACCATCTGGACGTCGAGTACATGGACAACATGTGGCTCATAATCTCGATAAGCGACGGAATCGTCACGGAATACCTCATCGACGTGACCTGACGCTCAAGCAGGCACTATGAAAAAGCAGCAGGCCTTTCAATGCCCGAAGAAGCTTTTTATTCATACGAGAATCTCCTTTATCAAAGTCCGATTTGCCTGCGCACACCGTTTTTATCAAAATTCTTCTTGAGAGCCGCTTCCACGGGGAAAAGAGTTCCCAGCATCGGCAGCATCTGGATCGCAATGACGATTATTCCGACCCTTCCGACGGCCGACGCATCCTTGCCGATCACGAAAAGGAAAGGGATCACGGACAGCGGCAGCATCGCCAGGCCGCACCGAAGCCACAGCTTCCCTATCATCTTATGAGCAAACTCCCATGTGTCCCTGTTCTTCATGGACATCACCGTTCGATAGCCGAAAACCATATTGATGTTTTTTGGGACCCTGGTCAAAAACAGCTTGCCGAAGCCAACCATTGTCAAAGGGATCAGCAATCCCATGATAAGCATAAATACCCAGAAAGCCATGCCTTTACCTCCTTACTAAACATTGACCTGCCTGCCGCTTTTTCACAGACGTCCTGACACAGCTGCCGATATATATTGCGTGGATCCCGTATCCGGACTGTGTGCGCCTTTGTGTATACCTACCCAATATAATTATACCATGCCGGCAGCAGGCCTTTCAATGCCCGAAGAAGCTTTTCTTCCCTCTGCGGGAACATTTCCGCATCCCTCGGCGTCATACAGGCAAAGAACACAAAAGGAGTTGAGAGATCATGACAAAAAAGCTTGCCGCGAGCATTCTGTGCCTTGCTCTTGCTTTTTCGCTCGCAGGCTGCGGCATATTTCGGGGCGCAGCGCCAGAAAACACTCCGGCAGTTCCGGACGACTTCTCGCTGCGCTTTTCATGGTGGTACGACGAGACGCAGAAAAACATCCTGGACACACAGACGGGCAGTATTCAAAAGGATCTTGCCTCGGACGGGACGGCATCGGCGGAGCTTCGCCCCGAGCCGGACTTTTTGCAGCGGCTGTACGAGCTTGTCTGCAAATATCGCCTTACGGATATCGACCGCGAAATGACCTCGCAGGAGCTCGCGGACGATAAATCAAAGGCGGTTTCCATGATCCCGCTCGAGCATTACGAGATCTCCGTAACACTGAACGGAAGGAGCCTTCTTATCTGCGGCGATCAGACGGCCGTCTACCACATGACCTCGGATGAGGACGCCGCAAATTTCATAAACGCCGTGACCTCCGTTAAGAAGGCCGTGACGGAGCTGCCGGAATGGACGGCCCTGCCGCCCGCAAACGGAGGCTATGACTGAGCCTTAAGAAAGCGTTCAGAATATGAACAAATTCCGCAATTCGCCTTTATGCCCTTGCATAGAGGCGAATTTTATGCTATCATTTAGCTAATAGTGTTAGCTAAATTGCAAGGAGACAACAATGGACTATTTTTCTCTTGCGGAACAGATGCTGTCGGTCAGGGCAAGGCTGAGCCATCTCCCGGCGGGCGAGGCTATAAGCGACGCCTGCGGCGGCGAGTTTTTCGCGCTGAGTCTGCTGCTGCTCGACGATGCGCCCGGCTGTCCCTCGGGGCTGCGGCGCAGCATGGGGGTATCGTCGGCGCGCATTGCGGCGCTTTTGAAGCACCTTGAGCAAAAGGGCTGGATCAGCCGCAGCGCCGATGAGCACGACGAGCGTCGGGTCAACGTTTCGCTGACCGATGCCGGGCGCGAGCTTATAAACAGCCGCCGCCGCGAGGCGATCGAGCGCGTCGCGGCGGCACTGCGCTCGCTCGGCGAGGAGGATGCGCACGAATACGTCCGGCTTCAGCAGAAAATGCTCGACGCGCTTTCCGAAGATACCTTCGATTGACAAGAGCGCATACGGTTTCGGCAAGCGATCATTGTTGTGATGCCCGGCAGCTTCGATACCGGGCCGACGCAATAAATGTATCGGCAGAAGCGTTAAAACGCCTCCAAAAAAGTAAGGAGTGATATTATCAGAAAATCAGTTGAATTTGGGAGCAATCACACTGCGATAGTCGAAAAAACGCGCGAGGCGGCAGTCTCGGTGCTGCCGATAGTCGCGATAGTCATAGTGCTGTGCCTTTTCGTGATGCCGATGCAGGCCGACCTGCTGCTGTGCTTTCTCATCGGCGGACTGCTGATAGTTGCCGGTATGGGACTGTTTTCGCTGGGCGCGGAGCAGGCGATGATGCCCATCGGCTCGAAGATCGGCACGGCGCTGACAAAAACCAAAAATCTGCCGCTCATCCTCGGCGTGAGCTTCCTGCTGGGCTTTGCGATAACCGTGGCCGAGCCGGATCTTCAGGTGCTTGCGCAGACCGTTCCGCACATAAAAAGCAGCGTGCTGCTCATAACCGTCGGCGTAGGCGTCGGATTTTTCATGACGGTGTGTATGCTGCGAATCCTCACCGGCGCAAGCCTCAGATGGCTGCTCATAGCCTGCTATGCGCTCATCTTCGTGCTGGCCGCGTTCACCGACCGCAATTATCTGAGCATCGCGTTCGACTCCGGCGGCGTCACCACCGGGCCGATGACGGTGCCGTTTATCCTCGCAATGGGGCTTGGCGTTTCCATGATACGAAGCGACCGCTCCGCCGAGGCCGACAGCTTCGGCCTTGTCGCGCTGTGCTCGATCGGACCGATACTCTCGGTGCTCATCCTCGGCTTTTTCTATAACGACAGCGAGGCGACCGCAGGCGTGAGCGCCGCCGCATTTGCCGACACGCGCGAGATAGGCTCGGCCTTCATCTCCGCGATACCCGATTACATGGCCGAGATGGCCGTCGCGCTGCTGCCGATAGTTGCGATATTCCTTATTTTCCAGCTCTGTCTGCTGCGTCTGCACGGGCGGCCGCTTGCAAAGATACTCATCGGCATTGTCTACACCTATGTCGGCCTTGTGCTGTTCCTCACGGGCGTGAACGTCGGCTTTTCGACCCTCGGCGCGTCGCTGGGCGCGGCGCTTGCCGAAAGCGGAGCCAAATGGCTGCTCATTCCGCTGTCGATGCTGCTCGGCTGGTTCATCATTTCCGCAGAGCCTGCCGTCGGCGTTCTTGAAAAGCAGATCGAGCAGGTCAGCGCCGGCGCGATACCCGGCAGGGCGATAAAGCTCAGCCTTTCCGTCGCCATTGCGCTTGCCATGGGCATAGCCATGCTGCGCGTCGTGACGGGCATAAGCATCATGTGGTTTCTCGTGCCGGGCTACGCGATCGCACTGGGGCTGTCGTTTTTCGTGCCGGATATCTACACCGCGATCGCCTTCGACTCCGGCGGCGTTGCCTCCGGCCCAATGACGGCGACCTTCATGCTGCAATTTATGATGGGCGCATCCACGGCGCTCGGCGGCAATGTGCTCAGCGACGCTTTCGGCGTTGTCGCAATAGTCGCGATGATGCCGCTGCTGTCGATCCAGGTGGTCGGCGTCTTGTTTGAAAAGCACGCAAAGCGCAGCGAGGCGAACGAAGAAGTTTACGGAGACCTCGATATCATCGAGCTGTGGGAGGAAGCGATATGAACTACGTTATATCAATAATTAACCCCGAGGCGCTCGATACGCTGTGCGCGATATGCGCCGAGCTAAAGCTGCCGATGACGGTTGTCATGCACGGGCGCGGCACGGCCGTGCAGAGCATGATGGATCTTCTCGGCATCGAGTCGAACGAAAAGCGCGTCGTCTTGACCGTTGCCGACAGCGATAAAACAAAGCAGCTCATCGCCGACCAGCGGCGCAGGCTGCATCTGGGCGTTCCGGGTCACGGCATCGTCATTGCCGTGCCGGTAAAAAGTATTGGAGGTGGAAAGGCCTTGGCATATCTTAATCAGGACAACAAAAACGTGAAGCAGGCGCCTGCGCTCAGCTTCGCTTACGAGCTTATAGTCGCGATCACCAACGAGGGCTGCACCGATATGGTCATGAACGCGGCGCGCGCCGCCGGTGCGCGCGGCGGCACGACTTTGCACGGCAAGGGTACCGGCGAGAAGGATCCGCATTTTTACAACATCACCCTCGCCGAGGAGAAGGAGGTAGTCCTCATCGTTGCCGCGGCCGAGCAGAAGTCCGAGATCATGACATCTATAATCAAAAAGGCCGGACCCGATACCGAAGCCGGCACGATAGCCTTTTCTCTCCCCACGACCGAAGTCGCCGGCTTTTCTTTTTAGTGGCGAATTGACGCACCTACGGATACGGTGATTGCGCTTACCCGGTTCGAGGGTGCGGAGGAAACCGTAGTTGCCGCGCCATCCGTTAGTGCGGTGCTGAATTTTGCACCGCACCCCATTGGCTCTCCTGTCAAGGGGAGCAGGCAGCTTCGCTGCCGAGGGGTTGAATAAAAAAGCTATTAACTATCAGCTATTACCTCTTCACTGCGACCAACGGTCGCTCGTAGGGAACGGATTTATCCGTTCCGCCTGTACCGACTTTGCCGACACCAAAATCTATTGCTCGTAGGGAACGGATTTATCCGTTCCGCGTGTTCCGATTTTGTCGGCACCTAAATATATAGTCGTAGGGGCGGCCATCGGCCGCCCGTTTTTTATAATGTGGCGGTTAGCACCGCAGATTTAATAACACCTCATCCGTCGCAAGCGACACCTTCCCCTCAAGCTCCGCAAGGGGAAGGCAATGGCAAAACCTCTGCTGCGTAGCGCTGTATTAACTGCGTCAGTAGATGAAACACACGGAACGGATGAATCCGTTCCCTACGAGGATGCGCCGAAAACTCAGCAGCGCACTAATGTACGGCGAGGCAAATACGGTTTATTCCAATATCCCGAACCGGGCCACCAGAGATATATGTATCCGTAGGTGCCTCAATGCGCCTCTAAAAATAGACAGGGGGAGGATTGTTTGGTATAATGAAGCGTTAGAAATTTTCAAGGCGGTGGAAGAATGCTCAGAATACTCTACGGCACGGCAGGCACGGGCAAAAGCGCGGCGATCATGGACGAGATCCGGCGCGGCGCGGACAGCGGCGAGCGATACATCCTGCTCGTTCCCGAGCAGTACAGCCACGAGGCCGAGCGCGAACTGTGCGCCGTGTGCGGCGACGGCCTGTCGCTGTACGCCGAGGTGCTGTCGTTCACGGGACTTGCGCGCGAGATAAGCTCCGAGTGCGGCGGCGCGGCAAACGAATACCTCGACAAGGGCGGCAGACTTTTGTGCATGGCGCTGGCTGCCGACGGGCTGTATTCGCGGCTGCGCGTTTACGGCGCGGCGCGGCGCAAGGCCGAGCTTCAAACGATGCTGCTCGGCGCCGTGGACGAGTTCAAAAGCGCCTGCGTGACGAGCGAGCGGCTTATGCAGGCTTCCGAAGCCTGCGAGGGCGCGCTGGGCGACAAGCTGCACGACCTTGGGCTTATACTCGAGGCGTATGACGGCGTTGTCGCAAACGGAAGGGCAGACCCGTCCGACCGGCTGAGCGTGCTTGCGCAGCAGATCGGGCAGTGCTCGATGAGCGAGCGCACCCACGTGTTCGTTGACGGCTTCACAGACTTCACCGCGCAGGAGCGCAGAGTGCTCGAGGCGCTGCTTTCAAAGGGCGTGTGCCTTACCGTGTGCCTCGGCTGCGACGAGCTGCACGGCGGAAGCGAGGTCTTTGCACTCAGCCGCATAACAGCCTCGGCGCTTTTGAAATTTGCCGCCGATAACGGCATCAAGGCGCAGACCGAGCGCTTCGGCGGCGAGAGCACCAAGGCAAAGCCGCTCGGCGAATTTGCCGAAAACATGTTCAGTTACCGCGCCGTCGAGGCCGGCGACGCGCAAGGCCGCATCAAAATAATAAGCGCAGCCGACACAAACGCCGAGTGCGAGTTTGCTGCCGCCGAGGCGGTGTCGCTCGTGCGCGACACGGGCTGCCGCTGGCGCGATATCGCCGTGTGCGCCAAGGGCTTTGACGATTATCGCCTGCCGCTGGAGTCGGCATTTTCGCGCTTTGGTGCGCCGATATACACCGCGCGCAAGGCCGACATGCTATCAAAGCCGCTGCCGATGCTTATCGAGTCGGCGTATGAGATCATCCTCGGCGGCTGGGAGGCCGACGATGTGTTCGACTATCTGCGCACGGGCTTCGGCGGATTGGATACAGACGAGTGCGACGAGCTTGAAAACTACGTTTTCATGTGGCAGCTGCACGGCTCGGCGTGGACAAGAGCCGAAAATTGGCGGCTGCACCCGGAGGGCTACGGCAAGCAGCCGGACGAGGCGTCCGAGCAGACGCTTGAGCAGATAAATCTTCTGCGCGAAACGGCGCGCCGGCCGCTTATGCGCTTTGCCGAAAACGCCGCTGCCGCCACGACCGCGACGGAGCAGGCGCAGGCTCTGGCAAGCCTTTTTGAGGATCTGCACCTTGCCGATAAGCTTCAGGCGCGCGCCGAGGCGTTGGAGAAAGACGGCCGAGCCGCCGCAGCGCAGGAATACGCCCAGCTGTGGGATATAACGGTCGGCGCGCTCGAGCAGTGCGCGGCGGTGCTCGGTGATACACCGGCGGATGCGGAATATTTCGGCCGCCTGTTTTCGCTGATGCTCTCGCGCTACGATATCGGAACGATCCCGGCCTCGCTCGACTGCGTGACGGCCGGCGAAATGGACCGCATGCGCCGCCGAAACATTAAGCACCTGATCGTCCTCGGCGCAACGGATGAGCGCATCCCCGGCACGGAGGCGGACACCGGCGTTTTCTCGAACGATGAGCGGCGCAGACTGCTCGAGATGGACATCGACCTCGGCGGCGTCGGAGACAGCGAGCTGTGGCGCGCGTTTTCGGTCGTGTACAACTGCCTGACGCTGCCGTCGGACAGCCTGAGCTTTTGCTATGCGCTCACCGACGGCGCCGGCGCGCAGCAGCGCCCGGCGTTTGTCGTTAACCGAGCAAAGGCCATGTTCGGAATAGATATCTGCGAGTTTGACGTTGACATGGCGCGCCTTAACGCCGCAGCTCCGGCGCTGGAGCTTGCCGCGCAGTCGCTGCACGGCGGCGGAGCGTGCGCGGCAAGCGCGGCCGAGTTTTTCGCCCGGCACGAGCCGGAGCGCCTGCGCTCGCTTGAAGCGCAGGCAAACCGCAGCCGCGGCAGTCTTTCGCGTGCGTCGGTCAGGGCGCTTTACGGCGAAAAGCTGCGCCTTTCGGCCTCGAGGATAGATAAATTTGCGTCCTGCCGCTTTGCTTACTTCATGCAGTACGCGCTCAAGGCAAAGCCGCGTGAGCCGGCAGGCTTCACAGCGCCCGAGATGGGCACGTTTATGCACAGGATCCTGGAGCAGGTCTCGCGCGAGGCCGCCTCCATGGGCGGCTACAAGAGCGTTGACGACGAGACCGTTACGCGGCTGTGCGATAAATACATCGATGAATACATCACGCGCGAGCTTAACGATTTTCGCGATAAAAGCAAGCGCTTTGAATATCTTTTCCGCCGCCTGACCGGCAGCGTGCATCGGATAGTGCTCGATCTTGCCGACGAGCTGCGCCGCAGCGATTTTCAGCCGCTGTCGTTTGAGCTTGACTTTGCCGACACGCCGCAGCTTCCGCCGCTTGAGCTTGGCGAGGGCGAGGATAAGCTCGTGCTCACCGGCATTGCCGACAGGGTGGACGGCTGGCTGCACGAGGGCAAGCTGTATCTGCGCGTTGTCGATTACAAAACAGGGCGCAAGAAATTTGACCTCTCGGACGTGCTGTACGGCATGAACCTGCAAATGCTTCTGTACCTTTTCTCGCTGGGCGAGAACGGAAAGCTTTTGTACGGCGAGGAGATCGTCCCGGCCGGAGTGCTGTACGTTCCGGCGCGCGACGGAGTGATAAGCGAGGACGGGGATATAAGCGACGCCGAGCTTGAGAAAAAGCGCAGCAAGGGTCTGCGCCGCAGCGGCCTTGTGCTCAGCGATCCGGAGGTCATCCGGGCGATGGAGCATGCCGACACGCCGAAGTATATACCCGTTGATTTCAAGAAAAACGGCCCTGCCGGCGACGCGCTCGTTTCGGCAGAGCGCCTGGGCACGCTCGCCCGGCATATCGACCAAACGCTGTGCGAAATGGCGTCGGAGCTTCGGCGCGGCAGCATAGCTGCCGACCCTTACTATGCCGGACAGCAGGAGAATGCCTGCATAAACTGCGATTATTTCGACGCATGCCGCTTTGCCGACGGCGAAAACGGCGAGAGCATGCGATCTACTCCGCACCTGCCTGCAACGAAGGTGTGGAGCGTTCTGGAAGGAGGCGGGGAAGATGGCGAGGTTTGAGCCGACAGCGTCGCAGAAATGCGCGATCGAGGAAACCGGGCGCGCCGTGCTTGTTTCGGCGGCGGCCGGAAGCGGAAAAACAAGGGTGCTCACCGAGCGCCTGCTTCGCAGAATAGAGCATGACGCGGATATCGACAGCTTCCTGGTCATAACCTTCACCAAGGCCGCGGCCGCAGAGCTTCGCAGCCGCATACTCGACGAGATATCCGAGCGCCTTGCCGCAGATCCCGATAACCGCAGGCTCAAGCGGCAGAGCGCATTGTGCGCCAAGGCGCAGATCGGCACGATCGACTCGTTCTGCCAGAGCTTCCTGCGCGAAAACTGCCACGCGGCGCAGCTTTCGCCGGAGTTCAAGGTCATCGAGGAGGACAGGGCGGAGGCGATAAAGCAGCGCGTTATCCAGCGCGTGCTCGATGAGTGCTATGAAGCGCCCGACGAGGGCTTTAAGCTCCTTGCCGACACTGTCGGAGCCGGGCGCAGCGACGATCGTCTTGCGGAAACGGTGCTTGCGCTGCACCGCAAAACGCAAAGCCACGCGCGCCCTGCAAAGTGGCTGGGCGAGCAGCTTTGCGCAATAGAAGCAAATGCCGACGATGCCGGAAAAACCGTCTGGGGCGCGGAGATCCTCGAGGAGATCAGCGCCTCGGCGCAATACTGGGCGCAGAGGATGGACGATGTTTGCCAAAGGGCGGCCGAAAACAAGGTCATTGCCGAAAAATACGGCCCGAGCTGTGCGGATACCGCGCTTTCGCTGCGCTCGCTCTCGCGCGCGTGCGCCCTCGGCTGGGACAGGGCGCGGCAGGAGCTGCCCGTAAGCTTCCCAACGCTCGGCAGGCTTTTAAATTCGCCAGACCCCGAGCTTTCCGAGTATGTAAAGCAGGTGCGTACTCTGTGCAAAAAGGACTGCGAAAAATTCACGAAAATGCTCTCGGACGACAGCGAAAAGCTCCTGAGCGACATGCGCGCCTCGGCGCCGGCCATGCGCGCGCTCATCGAGCTGACCCTGCGCTTTGACAGGGCCTACGGCACCGAAAAGCGCCGCAGGGCAGAGGTCGATTTTGCAGACCTTGAGCACCTTACCGCCCAGCTTCTGACGAACGAGGACGGAAGCCCGACAGCCCTTGCACGCGAAACCGGCGAGCGCTTTTGCGAGATCATGGTCGATGAGTATCAGGACGTAAATTCCGTTCAGGACGAGATATTCCGCGCACTTTCGAGGGATGGGAGCAACCTGTTCATGGTCGGCGACGTGAAGCAGTCGATCTATCGCTTCCGCCTTGCCGATCCCCTGATATTCACCGATAAATATGAAAAATACGCATTTTTGCCCGATGCGCGCGAGGGCGAGCCTGTGAAGATAATGCTTCAGGAAAACTTCCGCTCGCGCCGTGAGGTGATCGACGGCATAAACGGCGTTTTTGAAGTCTGCATGTCGAAAAAACTCGGCGAGGTTGATTACGACGAGAACGCGCAGCTCAAATGCGGAGGTGTGTATGAGGACGAGGGCGTTTCTCCGGAGCTTGTTCTCATCGATGTCAGTGCCGACGAGGACGATCTGCGCGGCAAGGCCGAAAAGGAGGCCGCTGCCGTCGCTGAGAAGATCCTTGAACTCATGCACTCGGGCATGACGGTAAACGGCCGCGCGCTCGGCTACGGGGATATCGCGCTGCTCATGCGCTCGGCAAACTCCGTAGGCGAGACCTACCGCCGCGAGCTTATCCTGCGCGGCATACCCGTTGCGGCAGGTCAGGGAGGCAGCTTCTTCGGCTCGACGGAGATAGCCTCGCTTATGAGCCTGCTTGCGGTTATCGACAATCCGCATCAGGATGTTGCGCTCATCGCGGTGCTGCGCTCGGGCGCATTCGGCTTTTCCGCCGATGAGCTGACGGAGATACGCCTTGCCGACCGAAATTCGGATTTTTACACGGCGCTCAAAGCCGCCGCGCAGGATAACGAAAAATGCGCGAATTTTCTGAAGACGCTCGATAAATTGCGCTCGCGCGCTCCCGAAATGTCGATCGACGAGCTTTTGATGTTTGTCTATGATGAGCTCGACCTCATGGCGCTTTGCGCTGCCATGCAGGATGCGCCGCAGAGGTGCGCTAACATGCGCATGATGCTCACGCTTGCAAAGCGCTTTTCCGCCGGCGGATTTCGCGGACTGCACCGCTTCTGCCGCTGGCTCAGGCAGCTTGCCGAGCGCGGCGGAGACATGGGTGCGGCATCATCCGACGATGCGGTGAAGATAATGACCATCCACAAATCCAAGGGACTTGAATTTCCGGTCGTTTTTGTGTGCGATACCTCTCGCAGGTTCAACGATGCCGACCTCAAGCAGACAGTGCTCGTTCATCCCGAGCTTGGCCTTGGCGCCAAGATCTACGACACCGCGCGCAGACTTGAATACCCCGGCCTTGCGCGCAGCGCGATAAAGCAGCGGCTGCGGCGCGAGCAGCTTTCCGAGGAGATGCGCCTTTTATACGTCGCGCTCACGCGCGCGCGCGAAAGGCTCATTGTTACGGCGGCGATAAAGCATCCCGAGGAAAAAATGCAGAAAATGATGCTGCAATGCACGCGCCCCATGTCACCGGAGATACTGCTTAATGCATCTAGCATGGCCGAATGGATGATCTATGCTCAGCTGAGCACCGAGGATGAAAAATTCCGCCTGAGCTTTTTGAGCACTGAGGCTCAGGAGGCCGGTCAGGATACCGCAGCCGTGGCGGACATTGCCTATGCAGACCCGGAGCTTGTTGCTGAGCTTGAGAAAAACGCCGCGTTTTCGTATCCGCATGCGGCCGCGTCCGCGCTGCCCTCGAAGGTCACGGCAACGGAGCTGAAGCGCCTTGAAGCGCCCGACGAGGAGGCGCAGAGCATCGTGCCGATGCAGCATGCTCATTTTCGCGCGCCCCGTCTCGGCGGCGGGGATAAGCTCAGCCCCACCGCGCGCGGCACGGCGACGCATATGCTTCTGCAATACATCGACTATGAAAAAACAGGCACCGAGCAGGAGATACGCGAGGAGCTTGCGCGGCTGACCGCAGCGCGCTTTTTAAGCCCCCGGCAGGCCGAGGCCGTCGATACCGGCAGCATACTGCGCCTGTTTTCCTCGCCGCTCGGCAGGCGCATAATGTCGGCCGATGCGCGAAAGCGCGAGTTTAAGTTTTCGCTGCTTTGCCCGGCGGAAAAATTCTTCCCCGGCGGCGAGGGTGAGAGCGTGCTCATGCAGGGCGTTATCGACTGCATGATCGAGGAGGCCGGCGAGCTTACGATAATCGACTATAAAACCGACCGAGTCCGCGGCGAGGAGACCGCCGAGCGTGCGCAGACCTATTCAAAACAGCTTGAGGCCTATGCCTATGCCGCACAGCGGATGACAGGCAAGCCCGTGCGCGAGTGCGTTTTGTATTTTTTATATTCCGGCGAAACCGTAAAAAGTTCTTGCAAATAGCAAAGTGCTGTGCTACAATTACCTTTGCGTCTTGTAACCACGCTTTTGCGTGCTCAAGATAGCCTACGACGAGGAGATATGAACAATGAAGGCAGGAATCCATCCTAACTATCAGCCCACCGTTATAAAGTGCGCTTGCGGCGCAACCATCGAGACCGGCTCGACCCGCCCCGGCATCACCGTCGAGATCTGCTCGAAGTGCCACCCCTTCTACACCGGCAAGCAGAAGCTGGTCGATACCAGCGGCCGTGTTGATAAGTTCAACAAGAAGTACGGCATTAAGTAATTTAAGATTACAAAGTTTAAGACCGCGTCCGGTTGGACGAGGTCTTTTTCTATTTGTTCTCTATCGGGATGCTGATCTCGTTGACGAATTTTTCAGGATCGCAGATTCTCTCGCGAGATACCGACGCCGACCTTGCCGAGAAAAACAGCCGTGTCCTGCGCGCTGTCGAGCCTGCGTATGGGAAGCTCCATGTCAAGCGAATCATCAATACTCAGCGGTTTTTCGACCCAGACAAGGCGGCAGGGCGGCAGCATTTTCACCTCGATAACGGCAAGCTCGCGCTGCTTTTCCAGAATCTCTTCCTTTTGACGGCGGAGCTTCTGCTCAATGACGTCAACGTCTCGGTTTTGGAGAAAATCGCCGATCGAGCCGAGCGGCATATCCAGCATGCGCAGATAGCGCACGGTGTTAAGCGGCTCGAACTGCCGCACGCTGTAGTAGCGATAGCCCGTGTCGGGGTCTGTGTACTCGGGCGTGATAAGCCCCAGCGTTTCATAGTGGCGCAGCGTACCGGTGCTGAGGTTGAAAAGCCCGGCAACGTCGCCTATGGAAAACAGCTTGCTTTTATCCAAGGGCATGCACGTCCTTTCCGCGGCGGCATATTATTCTGTATGCGACGATGCAGATAAGAACCTGCAAAATCGAGCCTGCCGCCGTTGCAAGCCCCATCGGGAGCAGCGTTGCAGGGTACATTTTCGACATCAGGTATGCGCCCGGAACGCGCACAAGCGCAACGCCCGAAATGTTGTGGATAAACGAGATCATCGACTTGCCGCAGGCGCAGAAATATCCGCTGAAGCAGAAGTGGATGCCTGCAAACAGGCAGTCGAAGATGTAGCCGTGCATGTACTGCCCGCCGGCGGCGATAACGCCCTCATCCGGTGTAAACAGGCCGACCACCGGCTCGGCGATAAACTGGAACAGGACGCTGACTATGACGCCGAAGCCGACGGCAATGCCGATGGCGTACCACATAGTTTGCTTTGCCCGGCCGTAATCCCCGGCGCCGATGTTCTGCGCGCCGATGGCGGATACCGCCGAGAGCATCGACGACGGAACAAGGAACAGGAAGCTTATGAGCTTTTCGACTATGCCGACCGCGGCCGAGTCCGTCAGCCCGCGGAGATTTGCGATAACGGTTATGAGGATGAACGCGATCTGGATAAGCCCGTCCTGAAGCGCAACGGGCACGCCGATGCCGAGGATCTGCCCCATAACGTCGCGCCGGGGGCGAAGATCGGCGCGCGAAACGGCAACGCTCCTGCGCCGGCGGATGGCGATAAATGCAACGAGCACGCTTATCGCCTGCGCAAGCGTTGTGCCCAGCGCAGCGCCCACGGGGCCGAGGCGCATCGCACCCATGAACAGATAGTCGAGCGCGATGTTTGCCGCGCAGGCCACCGCAATGAAATACATGGGGCTTTTGCTGTCGCCCATGCCGCGGAAAATGCTGCTTATGATGTTGTACGCGGTTATAAACGGGATGCCGATAAAGCACACGGTGAGGTACCGCGCCGTGCCGTCCACGGCTTCGGCCGGAGTTGACATCACGGAAACGATGGGATCGACCAGCAGCACCAGCGCCGCCGTCAGCACGACGGAAACGAGCATGAACAGCGTAACGGTGTTTCCCACACAGGCGGACATGCGCTTTTTGTCGCCTGCTCCGACCGCGCGGCCTATAGACACCGTCGTGCCCATAGCAAGGCCGACGATCATGACCGTCAGCATGTGCATGACCTGGCTGCCGACGGAAACCGCCGTTGTCGATGCAACGCCCTCATATTGGCCTATAATAAATAAATCCGCCAGTCCGTAAAGGGTCTGGAGGAAGTAAGACAGAAAATACGGCAGCGAGAAAATGACGATGTTTTTGAAAACGCTGCCCGTTGTAAGATTGCGCTCCACGGTATATCACCTCAAAAAAGTATGACGAGGGCCGTCCTTAACGAAACCGCAAAATACATTTTGTGCCCATAGACAATTAAAAACGGATTGGCCCTCGCCACGCTTATATTAAACTCTACAATTATTGTAGAGTCAAGATTTTTTTGCTATAAAAAGAGTGATATGACGAATATGCATTACAGCGCGCATTGTTTTTGCCGAGCCTATTGAAAACTGTCGGCGGCGGTGATATACTGCCTCAGTTCCGTTTGAAAAGGGTGAGGCACATATGGAAACAACAAAGCTTTTCGGAACCGAAAAAATCAGCAAAATTTTATTCAGGCTTGCGCCGCCTGTTATGCTCGCGCAGCTTATTCAGGCGCTGTACAACATTATTGACAGCCTCTTTGTCGGCAGGTATTCCGGATCGGGCCTGACCGCACTGTCGATCATCTATCCGATCCAGCTTCTGATGATCGCGCTTGCCGCCCACGAAAGCGGCCTTGATCAGGAGTTCATTTCCGATGTACACAAAAATTCGCCGGATATCCTGCGCGAACTGTATCTGAGCACGCGTGTCGTGCAGGATGCAATCGAGGCGCAGGAGAAGATCATAAGGAAGATCGCAGATAACGGAAGCTGCGTCATCGTGGGCAGAAGCGCAGATTATGTACTGAAGGATTACGAAAACGTCGTGCGCGTGTTTGTCCATGCGCCCATGGAATTTCGCATCGGCAGAGTCAAAGAGGTTTACGGCGACACGCTCAAGGAGGCAAAGCGCAATATCCGCCGCTCGGACAAGGCGAGAGCCGCCTATTATAAGCATATCTCCGGCATGCGCTGGGGCGAGGCCAAAAACTATGAGTTGACGGTTGACTCCTCCGTTGGCACGGAAAAAAGCGCGGAGATAATCGTCGGCTACGTTTCCGCCTACGAGAGCAAAGCCTGAGTGGAAACCTTATAATCGCGCAACAAATGCCGCTATCGCCGAGGCGATAGCGGCAGATTTTTTCCGCGTTTTTAAGGTGACAATTTATTGCATTAAGCGTCGAGGAGCTTGTAATATGCTGAACGCTCTTCTTTTTTGACCTCGCCAAAATTGACAGAAAATCTGGCTTTGCACCCGGAGTCCATTTCGATCGTAACGATCGGCTGTCCGTAATGCATAGATTCCTTTACTATTGTTCGATGGTCATAGGTAAAGCCTTTTATGGTGTGCCCCACAATGCCGGTGAAATTATCTGAAACATCGATCATATCTACGGCCGGCAAAACGGTATCCGTCCAGAAATCTGCATACTTGGTCACTGTCAGAAAGCCGCCATCGTAAACAAAATACAGAGATCGATTATAGCAGTTGTCCATTTTGAATTTCGGAAGATCCATAGAAAAGAAGACGGGCTGATCACCGTTGTTTTCCGCAAAAACTTTCAGCACTTTCTTGCCAATGGCAATTTCATACGAATCAATTCCGCTGTAAGGCTTTCCGTCCTCAACGGCTTGATAGATTTGATACACGGCCTCATAAATATTAGCCAAAGAATGATCGTGCTCACAAGTGCGCTGATAGCTACCTTCTGTAGCAATAGAATCCCATGGCGTGTGGTCCCGATCGTCCGACAGGGATGAAACGGGTATGTTTTTAGCACCGGCATCAAATAAAAGCTTTGTAGCTTCAATTATATATTGGTCAAAGGTCGAGAGGGTCAATGCCTCTAAGCACTGCGCGCCAAAGCGCCCGTTGCACTTATCCACATCAAAACCGTGATCGAGGAAAAAGCGGATAATTGCACACATTGATGCGCCAAGGTTTGGGTTGAGATTGAGATTGTGTTCGCAATCCTCACAGTGACTTTCGTCGCAGTCATCACAAGCTTCGGGAATAGTATCTCCGCGCACTGACCACCAATAACCGCGTAGAATTTCCGAGAGAATGTTTTCGTCATCGCTATTCCCACTGGCGTTAATGTCTGCACCCTGCCGTATCAATTCTTCGGCGGCAGCAAAATCGGGCGCCCCGGATCGAAGCAGAGAGATCAGTTTGTTTTCAAGATCGCCATACCCGTAATCGTAATCATTAGCCACAACATCCACCTCCTGTAAGCAGTGTACCACTTATACTGTACCATAAAAAGGACTGTACTGCACCATTACATTACAAATATTTTCACAAAAATAGCCGAAAGGGCGCGCTGACAGGCGACATGGATTCGGCTCTTGCCAGCTTAAGCACAGACTTCCGGCTGCAACAAATGCAGCTATCGCCTCGGAGGTTTGGCTGATCTGCTCGGCTGCCGAGATTGTGGGTGTGCCGTCGCCGTCCTGCGCGCCGTAGCAGCCGAACTGCGCGTGGCAGCCGCCGTCGATAATGATCTCGGTCGTGTCGGCAGGCAGATTTGCTCGGTCTTTTTCATATGAATCCCGGTTCATCACGCCGTCCTCCGAGCCGTAGACCGACAGCACACGCAGCGGAGTCTGCGTCAGATCCTTCGTGGAATATGCGGCCAGCAGGATCAGCCCCGAAAAATCTTCGGCGTGCTTTGCGTCCATCGCTCCGCCCAGGGAGTGCCCGGCGATGTACCAGTCCGTGACCTCCGGGTGAGTCTGCCGCAGCCCGTCGGCGGCATCGGCGTTCAAAACCGCAAGATTGCCCGGCATCTTCACCAGCGCGCAGATAATGCCCTGCTCGGCGCAGGCTCGCATAAGCGGCGCATATGCCGTGTGCTCGACTTTGCCGCCGGGATAGAATATCAGCCCGGCTGTGGGCTGCTCGGGTATGAACCATGTCACGCTGCCGCTTGTTTCTATGCCCACGGCGCCGTCCTGCACCATGGCCGCGGCGGCCTGCTCGTCTGCGCGGTAGCAGTCGGAAACATAGACATAGCCGCCTATGCCCAGCGTAAGCAGCGGCACAAGGCACACCGACAGAATGATCTTTGCTCACTTTTTCATATTATGATCCCCTCGCAGTGGTCGATCTCGTGCTGAATTATCTCGGCGGTAAAGCCTGTGAAGGTCTTGGCGCGGTTTTGCAGCTTTTCATTTTGCCACTGTACCCTTATCGAACGCCATCGCTCGGTTTTGCGCGTTCCGACAAGCGACAGACAGCCCTCCTCGGCCTCGTACGGATCGAGCTTTTTTATTATTACGGGGTTGAGCATGATCATGTATTTTCCGCCGTTTTCAAAGGCAATGATGCGCTTGTTGACCCCGATCATGTTAGCCGCCATCCCGACGCAGCCGTCCTTGTGGGCAACGAGCGTATCCAAAAGATCCTGCGCAATGCCGAGATCATCCGCCGTGGCCGGCTCTGCCTTCTGCGCGAGAAAAGCCTCGTCTTTGCAAATTTCGCGAATCATATTGTGTCCTCCTGCAAATTAAAAGTCTCCTGATGTTGTTTCATTATCCTACATTGGGAGACTTTTGTCCATTGCATAGTTTCGAAGGCCTGAAAAAATTCCGCTGCGCTTCCGGCCGAAAAATAATTTTATCTCTCCCTTGACAGCGAGGGGGCAAAGTATTATACTCTAAACTAACGAATGTTAGTTAGCTTGGAGGGCATATGAAACAGGAGGACACAAAGCAGAAGATACTCGATAAGGCGCTGGAGCTTTTTTCGGAGTACGGTTATGATTCGGTCAGCGTCGGGCAGATCGCACAGGCGGTAGGGATAAAGGCTCCGTCGCTTTACAATCACTTTCCCGGCAAGCAGGCGATATTCGACGCGATAGTCGAATCGACGGCCGCGCGCTATGCCGAGGGGACGGACAGGCTCTCGGTCCATGTTCAGGATGCCCGGCGCGACGTTCCCGAGTTTTCGCAGATAACGGCAGACGAGCTTTTTGACAAGCTCAAACAGGTTTTCCTGTACAGCCTGCACGATGAGCCGATAAGCCGGTTCCGCCGCATGATGACGATCGAACAGTTCCGCTCGCCGGAGCTTGCGCGGCTGTATTCCCACCGATACGTCGAACGGCTGGTCGATTATCACGCGGCGATATTCCGCAGCCTCATAGCCGCCGGAGAGATACGCCCCGACGATCCCGAGGCGCTGGCAATGATGTATGTTGCGCCGGTGATAACGCTTATCGGCATATGCGACCGCGAGCCGGAGCGCGAGGCGGAGTGCCTTGAAAAGCTCAGGGCGCACACCGAGCTTTTCTTCCGCGCGGTGCATGCTTAAAAAGAGGCGATAGAGATGATGAAGACGAAAAAACCGCTGATTCAAAAGCTCGGACTTTTGGGTGTCGTCAGCCTGCTGTCGTACACGGCGGCGGTGGTGTTCTCGCCGCTTGCATATCTCGGATACGACTGGATGGCGCAGGCAGTCAGCGACCTTAGCGCCGCCGACGCTCCGTCGCTTGAGATGAAGATAGTCCAGGCCGAATACTTCGGCGTTGTCGAGCGCTTCAGCGTTTTTGCGGCAACTGGCTTTAACGCCGCCATCGGCATACATCTTTTCTGTATGAAAGAGTAATTTACCGTTTATTTGCCGCAGAAGGATATATTAAAAATAATCGAGCACGCGGAAAAAGGAGAATTTTTATGGACGCAATAGTTTATACATCAAACACAGGCAGCACAAAAAGATACGCCGAGCTTTTATCGCAGATGACGGGACTTCCGGCATTTGCGCTGGGCGACGCTAAGGATAAGCTCTCGGCCAACGCCGGGATAATATACCTCGGCTGGATAATGGCAAGCGGCGTCAAGGGCTATTCGGCCGCCGCAAAGCGCTATAAAATATACGCCGTGTGCGGCGTCGGCATGGGGCAGACCGGCACTCAGCTAAAAGAGGTCCGCGAGAAAAACCATATTCCCGAGGATACGGCGCTCTTCACGCTTCAGGGCAATTTTGATGTGAAGAAGCTGCACGGCGTTTATCGAATGATGATGGATATCATGGTGAAAACCGTCGGCAAGGCGCTTGAAAACAAGGCCGACCGAACCGAGGAAGAGGACGATATGCTCGACATGATGCTCACCGGCAGCGAGCGCGTCAAGGCCGAGAATTTGAGCGCCTTGCTCGAATGGTACGAGGGAGCAAAGGCGTGAAGCGCATTGTTCCGGCGCTTGTCATGGCGCTGCTGGCGGCGCTTATCCTGAGCGGATGCCGGGCGAGCACCGCGCCCGAGACGCCGAGCGCCGCGCGAAGGCTCAGCTGCGCGCAGCCAAGCTCGCTCACGGGGCTTTGCCCTGCCGGAGGCGCGAAGGTCGCCATGTGCCGCACGGACGAAAGCGGAACGGTCACGACCGTTGAGCTTATTGACATTGACCCCGACTGCCGGCCCTGGACATATTACAGCGGCGGCGACGAGGGCGTTTATTTTGTTGACAGCTATTCGCGCACCTTTGCAAGCGAGGATCGCGCGCGGATAATGGAGTTTTTCATGACGCGCGACGATGATGCGCAGGAGCTTATAAAATCGCCGGCGATAAAGAAAAAATTGCAGCACATGAGCAGCGCCGTGCGCAGCGTTTTTGACACGAGCGGCTGGGAAAACGTGCGCTGGGAGCGGCTTTTGTAAGGAGAGATCAACATGATACCGGAATGGAAAATGTATCCCCGAAGTCAGGGTCACAGCACCGTGTATCTGCAAAACGTTGTACACAGTGACTTTATCGAGATCGGAGACTACACCACATATGACGATTTTGAAAAAGACCCACGGGATTTTCAGCGCAACAACGTGCTGTACCACTATCCCGAGTGCAACCACGATAAGCTGAAGATCGGCAAGTTCTGCTCAATCGCCTGCGGCGCAAAGTTTATTTTCAACGCCGCAAACCACACGCTGGGCAGTCTGTCAACCTATCCGTTCCCGATATACTTCGAGGAATGGGAACTGCCGACGGATGTCGGCTCAATAGCGCAGGCGTGGGATAATCACGGCGATATCGTCGTCGGAAACGACGTGTGGATAGGCTACGAGGCCGTCATCCTCTCCGGCGTTACGATCGGCGACGGTGCGATAATCGGAACGCGTGCACTTGTCACCAAGGACGTGCCGCCCTACACCATCGTCGGCGGAACTCCGGCAAAGCCGATACGCAAGCGCTTTGACGACGAGACGATAGAAAAGCTCAGGAGACTCAGCTGACGAGAGTCGAACGCATATCGGTTTTGACGGGCAGATTTCCGCCCATGCTGCGTTAAAGCTCTTGACAATACGACAGTATTCTCCGCGAGCTTTGCCTTGCCTGAGCAAAAATCTGCTCCGGCAAAACTGCGAGCACCTGTCAGATGTGCTTTTCGAGATATTTTCGGCTTTCTTTGGTGCAGGTGGGCTGGCGCCCATCAAAGCAAAAAAGGCGAAAATAGCCGGAAGGGCGCGCTGACAGGCGATATGGGTTCGGCTCTCGTCAGCTTAAGCTGGTGGGACTGGGACGAGGAAAAGATACGCCGCAGCCTCCCTGCGATCATGTCCGGCGAGCTTGACGCGCTGCTTAATCGAAAATAAGGATGCAATGATATGAAAGCAAAACAAATCGCCGCCGCACTGCTGACCGGCGTTTTCGTAAGCCTGTTCGGCAGACTTTTCGCCGGCGCAAAAATTGCAGAAAGAACCGGAGTCGCCTGACTCCGGTTCTTTCAATGTCGTTTGTTTCACGATTGCAGCAGCTTGTCAAACGAGCCGAGGATATCATCGCTTATGCCGCCGGTGAGGGCGTTGTTGTAGTTGCAGATGAACGTTCCGGCGATGAGGATCATCATGCCCTCGGCCTCGCGCGCGCCGACCTCATCGCCGTAGATCCTCTTCAGACACAGCTCCATCACGCGCCGCCATTCGGCAAATTCTTCCCGAACGAGCTCGCCGACACGCTCGTTATAATGCGCAAGAACATAGGTCTGCGTCGTCGCGTTCGGGCGCTGCTCGCCGACTTTTCCGCGCGCGACATAGCTCATGAAAGCGTTCATGTATTCTGCGTTCGAGCCGTAGTCGGCTCGGTCATGCTCATTAAACCAGGCAAGGCACTTTTGGCTCATGTAATCGCGCGTGTAGCGCACATAGCTCACCAGCAGTTCTTCCTTGCTGTCAAAATAATTTAAAAGCTTGGCATGGCTCATATTCGCCTCGGCGGCGATATCGCGCAGCGAAACATTCGTCAGCGGCTTGCTGTCAATGCAGCGCTGGAATGCCATGAGTATTTCCATGCGCACGGCTTCCTTGTCAACGATAAGCGGCATATTTATCTCCTTTGCGGTTATTTACAAGACCGATATTTTGTGATAATATGTTACCAAGTGGTAAATAAAAACTGTGAGGACTGAATTATGACTGATGAAAGATCGCCGATCAGGATACATGTTCTGCATTGCGGCAGCATGCTCGTGTCGAAGGCTGTGCCGTATGGCGGCGGCGTGAACCTGAAAAATGCGCGGCGCGGCGTGTTCGACAAGCCTGACGAGCGCATCGAGCTGCCGGTTTCGGCCTATCTCATCGAGCACCCCAAAGGCAAGGTGCTCATCGACACGGGCTGGAGCCGCGAGATAAGCCCCGACGGCGTTTATGATGCGGCGGCGGTGAAGCTGCAATTGCCCGGATATCTTGCTGCATTTTATCACCCGTGGGTGGGAAAAGGCAAGACTGCGGCCGAGCAGCTTGCGGCAATGGGCATTGCACCGGAGGAGCTGAGCGCCGTTGTGCTCACGCATCTTGACGCGGATCACACAAGCGGCCTGCGCTCGGTGAAAAACGCGCAGCGCATACTGCTGCCGGAGGAAGAAGGCTGGTGGACTATCCGCACGGTGTATAAGCTGCGCCAGCCCGAAAGCATGTACAGAGGTGTTCCGATCGAGCATTTCTGGTTCAAGGGTACGATGGACGGCCCACTGTGGTGGTCGTACGATCTATTCGGTGACGAGACGATAAAATTCGTCTGTCTGCCGGGGCACACGGACGGTCAGATCGGCGTGAAGATAAAAAACGGCAAAAAGTTCGTCGTTCTGACCTCGGACGCGGCATTCACGGAGCGCTCGTGGCGCGAGAAGATACTGCCCGGCTACGGCTTTAACGAAAAGGCCATGCTCAAGTCCTTCGATTGGATAGAGGAGCAGGCAAACGATCCAGACTGCGTTGCGGTCATTGCAAATCACGATCCGGATGTGCATCCTCAGGTCATTGAATTATAGAGCAAACAACGTGCTGGCACAGGAGCAGTCCCGCGCTTGCCGGTACCCAAACCAGCGAGCCGGGCACGCTCCGGCGGCCGGGAGGCGGCGCTTCAAACTGCGCTGCCTTCATCGCCTCCTCGGGCGAGAAAACAACGTCGTGGTGCTCGATGCCGATGCTGCGCAGCTCCTTGCGCACCACCCTTGCCAGCGGACAGCCGCTGGTTTTTTTTATGTCGCACAGCGTAAGGCGCTGCGCGTCGCACTTGTTGCCGGTCCCGAGCGCGGACACGATGGGGATGCCGCGGCTCTTTGCCGTCCGGATGAGATCGACCTTGCAGGCCACGAGGTCGATGCAATCGACGATGAAGTCGTAGTCTGCAAAGAAATCCTCACGGTGCTCGGCGTCGTAGCGGCCGACTATGGTTTTCACGTCTGCGTCGGGATTTATGTCCTCAAGGCGCAGTTTGATGACGTCGGCCTTCGGCATGCCGACGGTCGAGGTCAGCGCGCACAGCTGGCGGTTTATGTTGCTCAGTCCGACCGTGTCCTGGTCAATGAGCGTAAGATGCCCGACGCCGCTTCGCGCGAGCGCCTCGGCGCACCATGAGCCGACTCCGCCGAGTCCGAACACGGCAACGTGCGCGTTTTTGAGCTTTTCCATCGCCTCGGCTCCGAGGAGCATTTCGGCGCGTATGGTTCTCTCGTTCATTATAATTTCTCCGTCAGAAAAGGCCGTCCCATTTGGAACGGCCTTTTTAAATCATAATTTATCAGAGTCCGACATAGCGGGAAGATCCGTTGTACGAGCCCTTGTAAGCTTCGACGATGCCGCTGAAAACATGCTCGTTCCACTCGCTCAGCACATCCTGCTTGAGCAGATTCTCCGCGACATAGTCGCAGTAGTTCTGATCGCCGCTCTCCTCGGTAGGAGCCTGGTTGTTGTCGCGCTTGGTGAACACGACGACATAGCTGCCGGTGCCGGAATCAACGACTGCGGTGTCGCCGGCCTTTCTGTCGGCGCTCTTTATCCACTCGGACAGGGCGGTCTCGACGGAGGAACCGGCAAGATCGGTCTGCTCCTTGATCTCGGCGTCGGTCACGACGGCCTTTGCCGCATCTGCAAGAGAGGTACCGTCGCTGAGCTTTGCGAGGATCTCCTCGGCGGTAGCCTTGGCTGCTGCCTTTGCCTCGTCGGTCGGCTCGTGAGCGTGCTCATCCTCATCCTCGGAGTGCTCGTGCTCGGGGAGCTCGGCAGCTACGAGATAGTAGCTGTAGGTGAACTTATCGTAGCTGTCCTTGACGGAATCATACTTTTCGGCAAGCTGCTCGGCAGTGTAGGTCTCGACATCGGTGATGCTTGTCTGAACCTTGCCTGCGAGGGTCTGAAGCTCCATTATCGCGCGTGCAACGGACTCGTTGCAGCCGCGGCCGTAGTTTGCGGCGAGGAATTTGCTGACGCTGCCGTAGTTGTTTTCCTTGGCGGTGCTTTCGATGGACTTGATAGTCTCGTCGATCTCGGCATAGTCGTCGTCCGTGAGCTTGATGTCATGCTGCTCGGCATAAGCCTCGAAGGCTGCAAGCTGCACAAGCTGGGACTTGGTCGCGTCGCGGAAATACTGATCCCAGGTGTAGTTTTCCTTGCCCTCTTTGTTCATAAAGCTCGGACACTCCTGCTCGTCGAGGGGCTTGGTGGTGTCCAGATGCAGGAGGGTGGAGGCGTAGTTGCCATAGGTGTTCATAAGGCTGATATACTGCATATGATATACATAGTTGCACTCAGCCACGGAGAAGCCGCGCTCGCCGGCGGAAATGGTCGTGTCGCCGACGGTAACCTCGGTGTTCTTGACTGTCAGCGCGTCAAGCGATCTGTACAGTGCGCCGGAGTTGAGGTAAATTGCAAATGCAAAGAAGATGACCAAGGCAACGCCTACGATGATCCATTTGGTCCTCTGCTTTTTTTTCTTGTCGGCTTCCTTTTTCGCATTGATGTCCTTTGCATAGGAGCCTTCGCTGCGAGCGGTCTGCCTGTTTTTTCTTTCGGTTGATGCACTCATGTCTTGTCTTCCTTTTTAATTTGGATGTGATTTATACATTATACCCCAAAAGCACGGCGGTTTCAATACCAAAGTTGCGGCATTGGCGGCTTTGTGGTACAATTGACTCAAACTGACTTAAACTATGGCTAAACATTTCGGAGATGCAAATTGAAAACTAAGGGCAAAAAGCACAGAGGCCGGGGCTGCCTGACGGCGCTTATCATTCTTGCGCTGATCGCGGCGGCTGCGGCATTTTTGATAAAAGACAGCAGAGACGACCTTGAGATAAGCCGCTACGAGGTGAAGTCTCAAAAGCTTCCGGAGAGCTTCGACGGATTTAAGATCGTGCAGCTGTCGGATCTTCACGGCGCGGAGTTCGGCGAGGACGGCATGGAGCTTGTCGAAAAAGTCAAGGAGCTTGAGCCGGACATGATCGCGCTTACGGGCGATTTTGTGACCGACGAGGGCGACCTCGCGGCCGTCGAAAAGCTCGCTGCCAGGCTCACGGAGCTGTGTCCGGTGTATTTTATCAGCGGAAATCACGAGTTCGGCTCGGGTCTTGCCGTCAAGGTCCGGAACATTTTGGAGCGCGCCGGCGTAAAATATTTAAGCAACGAGTATCTGACGATAAGCCGCGGCGAGGACGGGATACTCCTCGGCGGTGTTGAAGATCCGCTGGCCTATGCCGACATGCTCAGTCCCGACGAGCTTGCGCAGAAAATGAACGACGCCGCGCCGGACGCGTTCAAGATACTGCTCGGGCACCGAAACTACTGGATGACCGAATACCCCGAGCTGCCGGTCGATCTCATATTCTGCGGCCATGCGCACGGCGGACTTATCCGCATCCCCGGCGTGGGCGGACTTATCGGAACCGACCGCCGCCTGTTCCCCGATTTCGATGCAGGAGAATACAACAACGGCCGCTACACCCTGATCGTCTCGCGCGGCCTCGGAAATTCCGTGCCGATTCCGCGCGTTTTCAACCGTCCCGAGATAGTTTGCGTTGAGCTCTCGTCAGCTTACGCTCGGGCGTAAATAAAAATTTTTGTCATGTTTCCGCCGATAGCCGCATATACTGAAAGTATGCTGAATTTGAGCTGAGGTGAAAAACATGGGAACAGATATTGACGATATGATATTCGGAGACTACGATCCCGGCCCGAGTGACCGCTGAAAGTCCTGATCAAGATCAGGACTTTCAGCGAAAAACGCCACATTTTTTGTGAAAACAGGTTTTCACGAAAAATCTCGCTACGCTCGTCAAAAAGTCCGTACCGGACGTTTTTGATGGCTATTAATCCAATCACGAGCGGGGCCTTTGCCCCCTCGCGCTCCCCTGCTGCTCTATCGTCTTTTCTTTACACCACGGGTTTTGGATCAAATTATGCTTATAACATCTGCCTGTTTTTTGTAAGCAGGCATTTTTCATATTATTTTCATATCACTGCGCGGAAAACTATGCTCTTTCCGTCGGCGGTCTCTGCATTTATGCTGCCGCCGAGCGCCTGGACGATGGCTCGCGCTATGGCAAGGCCGATGCCGGTTCCGCCGTCGTAAGTGCGCGATTTGTCCGCGCGATAGAAACGGTCAAAGAACCTGTCGAT
Source organism: Firmicutes bacterium CAG:24053_14 (assembly GCA_001916715.1). Taxonomy (GTDB): domain Bacteria; phylum Bacillota; class Clostridia; order Oscillospirales; family Oscillospiraceae; genus F23-B02. Next base: position 80,448 of record MNSZ01000061.1, on the reverse strand, counting down.
ATCCACGAGCGAGTCCGGCGGACAGGTGTTGTAGACCTCGATGACCTTGTTTTTGTGCTGCGCGTAAACCGACAGGCGGATCTCGCCGCCGTCATCGGAGTATTTAAACGCATTATCGAGCAAAATCGATATGAGCTGCTGCACGGCAGCCATGTCGCCGGTCATGTCAAGATCGGGGGCGATGCTCTGACTGTAGCTCTTACCCTGCGCCTTTGCGCGCATTTCAAACGGCTCTGCGGCCTCCCACGCGGCGTCGCTGAGCGAAAAATCGCTCTTATCCGGCAGCGGCATGCCCTCGTCAAGGCGCGAGAGCATAACGAGGTTTTTCACGAGCTTTGACATGCGCACGGTCTGCTTCTGAATGTTATCGACCCACTCGTTATCGCCGTTTTCCATTTTCAAAACGTCCGCGCTCGTGGATATCGAGGTCAGCGGAGTTTTCAGCTCGTGCCCGGCGTCGGTGATAAACTCCTTTTGCAGCTGCATATTGCGCACATACGGCGCGATAGCCTTTTTGGAAAACGCCGCAACAAGCGCAAAGCCTGCAAGCAGGCTCGCCGCCGCAACGATGAGCGATACGTTAAAAAGCGTTTTCATCGACTGCCGCTCGGGCGAGGCGTTCAAGAATATGACCGCCGCGCCGGACGAGCCGCTTTTGAGGCAGTAGCGATAGTCGCCGTAATAGCCCTGTGTATGCCCCGACGACAGCGCGTCGGACGCGTAGTAAAGCGCCTCCTGCGCACTGACGGTTGCAATATAATCGCTGAACACGCGCACCGCATGGCCGTCGGAGTCGTACACCACGGCAAAATATCGCGTCATGTATTTTGACTCCGGCGAATTATCGCTGAAAATGTCCGGCAGGGTGAAGTTAGACGAGCCGCTGTATGGATTTTTTCCTGTGGTTATGAGCGAATTTATCGTATCGTCGAGCCTGTTTGTCGTTATGTTATAGTTCCACAGATTTATCGCGACGAGCAGCACGAGCGTAACGGCTCCCATCGCCGCCATAGCCGAGGCGATAAATCTGCGCCGCATTTTCGTAAGCATCATTTTGCCTCCAGCGCGTAGCCTGCGCCGCGAATGGTCTTTATCTCAACATCCGCGTCAAGCTGCCTGAGCTTCTTGCGCAAAAAGCCTATGTATGTCCATACGACGTCCGTTTCCGACTCCGTGTCGAGATCCCAGACCTTCTGCATGAGAGCATCCGTCGAAAAAACGCGGCCGCGATTTCGCATGAAAAGCTCCATGAGCTGAAACTCCTTATTGTTAAGGCGAACGCTGCCGCCGACGGACGAAAGCGTGTAGGAGCTAAGATCAAGGCTCGTGCCGCCGACGCAGATCACGTCGGGCGCGTAATTTCCGCTGCGGCGCGTGAGCGCGCGAACGCGCGAGATAAACTCACCCATGGCAAAGGGCTTGGGCAGATAATCGTCCGCGCCTGCGTCAAGTCCGGCAATGCGATCCTCGACCTCGGCCTTGGCCGTGAGAAACAGCACCGGCGTTCCCACGCCCTTTTCGCGCGCGCGCTTTAAGACCTCAAGCCCGTCAAGACCGGGCATCATTATATCAAGCACCACCGCATCGTAGGAAACCGACAGCATATATTCAAGCGCGTCAAGGCCGTTGTGGACCATATCGACGGCAAAACGGTTTTTTTCGAGAACAAGCTTCAAGGCCTTTGCAATGCCGACCTCGTCCTCCGCTATAAGAATACGCATAGTATCATCTCCGATACACATATTAATATACTCAACTGAAACGAACCTGAAATCATTTTAACAGCGCAGGGGAAAAATTCAAAGCATGTTTTTTCAAATTCACATTTTGATAACAAAACTTTTTCAGCTCATTTCAGGTTCGCGGCTTATTCTCATGACAGTTCCACAAAATACAGGTAACTGCCCACCGGGCGAGCAGAGCTTCGCCGAAGCGGCAGCCCAATAACGACCGCCGGATTGACAAATGCGGCGAAAAGATACATTATGTGCTTAGACAAGGAGGCCATCAGCATGGATAACATGGAAAACAAAAACGAAAACGTTCAGGATCAGCAGAACGCACCGGTTGACGGCGAATACAGCTTCTTCTACGGCCACAAGCCGGAGGATGAGCAGAGCAATTCTCAGCAGGCTCCCAAGGCCGAGCCGGAAATGCCCAAGGCGGATAAAAAGCCGTTCTGGAAAAAGCCCGGCACGATGGTCGCCGGTCTGCTCGTTGCCGCGATGCTCGCAGGCTTCGGCGGCTCGGCCATAGGAAACGCCGTTTTAGGCGGCTCGAGTGGCGGCACGACCGTCAACGAGGGCAAGCGCCCGACCTCGGTCATAAACACCGCAAGCATCGACACCAGCAAGCAGATGACCGCTGCCGAGGTCTATGCAAAAAACGTAAATTCCACCGTCGGCATCACGACCCAGGTAACGACAAACTACTGGGGCTACACCACGCAGTCGGCGGCGTCCGGCTCGGGCTTTATCTATTCCTCCGACGGATATATACTAACAAACTTCCACGTCATAGAGTCGGCAAGCTCCATCAAGGCAACTCTCTATGACGGCACAAGCTACGACGCAAAGCTCGTCGGCTACGATGAGAGCAACGACATTGCCGTTTTGAAGATCGACGCGGAAAACCTCACCCCCGTTACGATCGGCGACTCGGATAACCTCAACGTCGGCGACTCCGTCATCGCCATCGGCAACCCCCTCGGCGAGCTTACCTTCTCGCTGACCTCGGGCGCCGTGAGCGCGCTTGACCGCGAGGTCACGATGTCGAACAACGTCACCATGAATCTTATTCAGACCGACTGCGCCATCAACTCCGGCAACTCCGGCGGCGCGCTGTTTAACCTCTATGGCGAGGTCATCGGCATAACCAACGCAAAATACTCCGGCTCGTCCGGCTCCGGCGCGTCGATCGACAACATCGGCTTTGCCATCCCCATAAACTCCGTGCGCAGCATCGTTGACAGCATCATCGAAAAGGGCTACGTCGCAAAGCCCTACATCGGCGTCATGGTCGCAGATGTAAGTGACGAAGCCAAAAACTACGGCACACCGGCCGGTGCGGCGGTTGCATCCGTCACCGAGGGAGGTCCTGCCGACAAAGCAGGACTTCAGACAAATGATATAATCACCGCCGTTGACGGAAAGGAGATAAGCGGCAAGAGCGACCTCAGCTCCATAATAGCCGACCACGCCGCCGGCGATAAGCTCACCCTGAGCGTTTATCGTCAGGGTCAGACCCTCACCCTGACCGTCGAGATCGGCGAGCAGACCACATCGGCCGTTGCCGACCAGCAGGACAGCCGGCAGAGCCAGTCGCAGCAGGCGCCCGGATTTTTCGGCTTCGGCGGCTGATAATCAAACAGACACAGTCTCTTCATTTTTCCTTCATTGCCCGTCGCGCTTTTTGCGAGGCGGGCTTTTCTTGACTTTGGAGCGTCTACAAGGTATATTTAGAAAAGCGTGTTAAAATAGAGAGCGAAAGGTAAGAACAATGGAGAAAAACGAACACAAGCGCGACGGCTTCCGAAGCCGCAGCGGCTTTATCATCGCCTGCATAGGCTCCGCAGTCGGCATGGGAAACATATGGCGCTTCCCGATGCTGGTCTCGACATGGGGAGGCTTGACCTTCCTGCTCCCGTACTTTATATTTGTCATCCTCATCGCGTCCACCGGCGTTATTGAGGAATTTGCCCTCGGCCGAGCCGGCGGCGCAGGCCCTATGGGCTCGTTCGGCATGTGCACCGAGCTTAGATACGGCAAGCGCAAGATCGGCGAGCGCATAGGCTACATACCCATCCTCGGCTCGCTCGCGCTCGCTATAGGCTACACCTGCGTTATGGGCTGGATATTTAAATACACCTTCCTGTCCTTCACCGGCGATCTGTTTTCCATGGGACAGGATATGGACGTCATAAACGGCACATTCGGAGGAACGGCAAGCGCATGGGGCGCGAACAGCAATAGCCGCAAGCTTTGCCATAATGTCCTTCGGCATTGCCGGCGGCATAGAAAAGGCCAACAAGGTCATGATGCCGGTGTTGTTTGCGCTGTTTCTTGCGCTGGGCGTGTATATTTTCACGCTCGACGGCTCGTCGGACGGATATAAATATATCCTCACCATAAATCCCAAGGGTCTTGCAGACCCCAAGCTGTGGATATACGCCTTCGGTCAGGCGTTCTTCTCGCTGTCGGTTGCCGGCAACGGAAGCGTCATTTACGGCTCGTATCTCAGCCGCGAGGAGTGCATCCCCTCGTCGGCGCGCAATGTTGCGATATTCGATACGCTCGCGGCGCTGCTTGCGGCGTTTGTCATCATCCCTGCCATGGCGACCGGCGGCGCTCAGCTCGACACCGGCGGCCCCGGACTTATGTTCATCTTCCTCGTCAACGTCATCAACGGCATGGCCGGCGGAAGGATAGTCGGCATAGTGTTCTTCGTATGCGTCTGCTTTGCCGGCATAAGCTCGATAATAAATCTCTACGAAGCGCCGGTTGCGTTTTTGCAGGAGAAGTTTAAGCTCAAGCGCGTTCCGGCAACGACGGTCATTCACGTTCTCGGCTGCGCGGTCGCGCTGTGCATTCAGGCCATCGTGTCCCAGTGGATGGATGTCGTTTCGATATACATCTGTCCTCTCGGCGCGCTTATCGCCGCGGTCATGTTCTTCTGGATCGGCGGAAAGAAGTTTGCGCTCGACGCCGTCAACCTCGGCGCGCGCAAGCCCATAGGCAAGTGGTTTTATCCCTTGGGCAAATACGTCTACTGCGCCTGCGCGCTCATAGCGCTGATTGCCGGCGCAGCCCTCGGCGGCATCGGCTGACGGCCACTTTAATATGCAAAAAATCCGTAGCATTGCTACGGATTTTTTGCGCTTTCCGCATCAACGGAACAGGTATTCACCGGCTTCGACGGCAGGCAGAAGTGCGGAAGTGTCGATAAGCTCGGATATGTTTTCCGCAGTGATGATCTCGCAGTCGGCCAAAGGATTTACGCCGCCGTTAAAAGCTCCGCTCATAACGCTCGGCTTATCCACAGGCAGTATCCTGCGTCCGCCCTCGCAAATGAAATACAGGCGATAGTCCACATCGCGGCCGCTTGTTGCGTGAAGGGCAAGCTGTCCCAGCAGCGGATACATTTGCTCGAACATCTCCGCCTGCGTCACCTCCAGAAGATACACATCCCCGGCGCTCTCCGGCTTCCGGCCTATCCATTTCTTTATTATCCTCATTGCGCGCTATCCCCCTTGCTGTTTCCCTGAGCGTAGCACCTAACGGACTGTGTTGTCAATAATATATTGGAAATTTCATCATACCATTTACAGAGGTGATGGTATGAAGATCTACGTTGTCAGGCGCGGCGACAGCCTGTATTCGATAGCAAAGGCAAACGCAAGCTCCGTGCAGGAGCTTGCCGCGATAAACGAGCTTAGCGACCCTGCGCGCCTGAGCATAGGGCAGGCGATAGTCATTCCCGATGGGGCGCGGCCGACAGCCGAAACAGAGGTAAACGGCTATGCCTATCCGAACATCAGCGAGCGGCAGCTGGCAGCCGTTATGCCGCAACTTACATATTTATGCCCGTTTTCGTGGCGCATTGACGCGCTGGGCGGCATAACGCCTGTTGAGGATTCAAGCATGATAAGCGCTGCGTGGGAGGGCAGCTGCGCTCCGCTTCTGACGCTCATGAACATCGGCACAAACGGCGGATTCTCAAGCGATATTGCGCACAGCATATTCAGCGATGCGGCGGCGCAGAATGCGCTTGCAGAAAACACGCTTGCTGCGCTGCGAAGCCGAGGATATTATGGCGTAAATCTCAACATCGAGTATGTTCAGCCCTACGACCGTGAGGGCTACAACGCATTTTTAAAACGCATGTCCGAAACGCTGCACGCAAACGGATATATGCTCTCAAGCGCCATCGCGCCCAAGACCTCGGACGATCAGTACGGCGTTTTGTACACCGCGCATGATTATGCCGCCCATGGGCAGTACTGCGACAGGGTGGTCATCATGACCTACGAGTGGGGCTACACCTACTCCGCGCCGCGCGCGGTGTCGCCGGTGAACGAGATGCGCAGGGTGCTGTCCTACGCGGTTACGAAAATGCCGCCGTCGAAGATCCTGCTCGGCTTTTCAAACTACGGCTACAACTGGCTGCTGCCGTGGAAGCAGGGGCAGGCGGCGCAGGTTATATCCAACGCCGCGGCGGCCTCGCTTGCTGCAAGCGTTTTTGCGCAGATACGTTTTGACGAAGCAGCTCAGGCACCGTTTTTCAATTACACCGATCCTTCAGGCAGACGGCATGAGGTATGGTTTGAGGATGCGCGCAGCGTGCGCGCGCGGCTTGCTCTGGTGCGCGAATTCGGCCTTGCCGGGATAAGCATATGGACGGTGAACATGCGCAATCGGGCAGGGCTTGCGGTGCTCGAAAGCGAGTTTTCAAGCGAAAAAATAGTATGAAAAACCGGCGGACGCAAAGTCCGCCGGTTTGGCATTTTGTGCTGTTATATCAGCCGAGGCGCTCTGAAATGACCTGGGCGACTTTCACGCCGGAGGCCGCCGCCTGGGCGAGGCCGCGCGTGATGCCGGCACCGTCGCCGATGGCGAAGAAGTTAGAAAACTTGGTTTCAAGCTCGCCGCTCAGCTCAAGACGAGAGGAGTAGAACTTGACCTCCGCGCCATAGAGCAGGGTGTCGTAATTTGCGGTGCCTGGCGCGATCTTATCCAGAGCGTAGATCATCTCGATGATATCGTCAAGCTGTCTCTTCGGAAGAGCAAGGCTCAGGTCGCCGGGAACGGCTGCGGTAAGCGTCGGACGGGTGTAGGACTGTGCCAGACGGTGCTCGTTTGTGCGCACGCCCTTAACAAGATCGCCGAAGCGCTGAACGAGAACGCCGCCGGAGAGCATGTTGCTGAGCGAGGCGATGTGCTTGCCGTAGCGGTAGGGCTGATCAAACGGCTCGGTGAAGCGGTTTGATACCAGAAGCGCGAAGTTTGTGTTTTCGCTGCGCAGAGCGGGATCGGAGTAGGAATGGCCGTTTACGGTGTTGATGCCCTCAACGTTTTCGGCAACGACGTGGCCGTAAGGATTCATGCAGAAGGTGCGGACCTTGTCGCCGTACTGCTTTGTGCGATAGATGAGCTTGGATTCGTACACAACGTCGGTGATGTGCTCGAACACGGTCGCCGGAAGCTCGACGCGCACACCGACATCGACCTGGTTGTTTATAAGCTTCACGCCAAGCTTGCGGCACTGCTCGGAGAACCACTCGGCGCCGCTTCTGCCGGGCGCAACTATGAGGTAGCGGCACTTTATGTCGTCGCCCTTTTTAAGGCCGAGCGAGTAGCCGTCGCCGTCGCGGTCTATGCTGCAAACCTCGGTGCGGAAGCGATATTCTATTACCTTGCGCAGATCCTCGTACATGTTCTGGAGGATGCGCAGATTGTTTTCTGTTCCGAGATGCTTGACCTTTGCCTGAAGCAGGTGAAGGTCGTATTTGAGAGCCTCGCGCTCGAGCGCTCTCGCCTCGGGCGTATTGGTGGAGAAGGTCTTGTCGGTCGCGCCGTATTTCATGTTGACGGTATCTACGTAGTTTATAAGCTCCATGACCTCGTCATCGTCCATGAAATCGGTCAGCCAGCCGCCGAACTGCGTTGTGAAGTTATACTTGCCGTCGGAAAATGCGCCTGCGCCGCCGAAGCCGCACATGGTGTCGCATACGCTGCAATGGATGCACTCCTTGACCTTGCCTGCGACGATGGGGCAGTGTCTTGAATAGATATCTCCGCCCTGGTCGAGTACGCAGATCTTAAGCTCCGGATGACGGGCGATAAGCTCGTAGCCTGCGAAAATGCCGGCGGTTCCGCATCCGATTATTGCAACATCGTATGAATTATTCATAAAAATGCCCCCTTATGTAGTCCGGGCCCAAACGAGCCCTCGGTATTATACGGATTTCGCGTGGCATAGTAATTAATAAATTGTAAATTTTCTGAGAAGTTCGGTAAGTTATTGGACACTTGCACCAAGGTGTGTATTGCCAATAACTTGACGGAATTTTAAAATGCCTATAAAATATTAAGGTAATATAAAATTTTGAGATGGTGAGTATATGTCAAACGAAGAGAATAAGAGAGACATAGGTAAACAGATACGCGAGGAAGCGTTTTCGATACCGAACCTTCTGAGCTATTTCCGCCTGCTGCTTATACCGGTTTTCATCGTGCTGTATGTGCACGAGGAGTTCACCGCGGCGCTTATAACGCTTGCCGTCAGCGGCCTGAGCGATATCCTCGACGGGCGCATCGCGCGCAGGTATAACATGGTGACCGATCTCGGCAAGGTGCTCGACCCGGTCGCCGATAAGCTCACGCAGTGCGCGATGATGCTGTGCGTTGCGATGCGCTATCCTGCGATGTGGTGGCTGCTGGGGCTTCACGTCGTCAAGGAGATAATCATGCTCGTCATGGGCTGGTATGTCCTTAAAAAGACCGACACGGTAAACAGTGCGATCTGGGTCGGCAAGCTATGCACGGGCGTTATCTATGCCGTCATGATGCTGCACGTTATCATGCCGTATCTGCCGCAGGCTGTTTCGATCGGCTGCACGGTGGTCTGCGCGGGACTGATCGTGCTGAGCCTTATAGTTTACACTGCAAGATATGTTAAAATTCTCGGAGGGACGAAATGAAATTTCTCTATGCGCTGCTGTATATAGCCGCTTTGGGTATTCTGTCGCATTTTGTCGGCCAGGCGCTGCCGAGATCGTGGTTTTCGGCGGAAAGGTTCCCGTATTGCGCGGCGGAGTGGGAAAACGGCGGCAAGGTCTATGAAAAGCTCGGCATAAAGCGCTGGAAGGACTTCTTGCCCGACATGAGCCGCATCATGCCGGATATGGTCAAAAAGAAAGTGACAAAGCAGAGTCGCGAGCAGGGCATGGGCGTGCTCATTGCCGAGACCTGCGTGGCCGAATGCGTCCACTTTTGGCTGATCGTTTTGTCGCTCGGCATATTTTCGTTCTGGCGCGGCGGCTGGGCGGTCGTGTTCTGGCTGGTCTATAACATTTTAGGCAACGTTCCGTTTATGATAATTCAAAGATACAACAGGCCGAGACTGGTGCTGCTTGAGCAGCGCAGAAAAAGGAGGGCAACTGCACAGTGAAGGTACTTATATTAAGCTGCAACACCGGCGGCGGACATAACAGCGCAGCTTCCGCGATATGCACATACTTTGAAAAAATGGGCTGCGAGTGCGACATAGTGAATGCACTTGATTTTCTGCCGAAGGCTCGCGCGGAGTTTATCAGCCGCGGCCACGAGCTTGCATATAAATACACTCCCAAGCTCTACGGAGCGGGCTACCGCATCAGCGAGATGCTGCCGCAGAACCGCCTGTACGAGCAGAACGCAAAGGGCGCAGATGAGCTGTGCAAGGTGCTGTTTTCCGGAAGCTACGACGTTGTGATAAGCGTGCACGTTTTTGCCGCGATGATGATGACCGAGCTGCGCGTCAGCCGCGAGATAAACATACCGAGCTTTTTCGTCGCTACCGACTACACATGCAGTCCCGGCGTTTCGGAGATAGTTGCCGACAGGTATTTCATTCCGCACGAAAAGCTGCGCGAGGAGTTTGCAAGCCAGGGCATCCCGGCAAGCAGGATCGTCGCCTCCGGCATCCCCGTGCGCGAGGAGTTTTGCCAAAAAAGTGATAAAGGTGCCGCGCGCCGCGCCCTTGGCATGGGCGAGGAGGGCAGAGTTCTGCTGCTTTGCTGCGGAAGCATGGGCTGCGGCCCGATACGCAGCATTGCCATGCGCATAGGCGAGATAATGGACGAAAACGACAGCCTCGTGATCATCTGCGGCAGCAATCGCCAGTTGGAAAAGGATCTGCAATTTCTCGCAGGCGACGATATGCGCATAAAGATCTGCGGCTTTACGGACAAAATGAGCATGTACATGGACGCGGCCGACCTTATCATAACCAAGGCCGGAGGACTCAGCACCACGGAGGCCGTTATGAAGCGGCTGCCGATACTGTTTATCGACGCCGTCCCCGGCTGCGAAAGCCGAAATATCAAGTTTATGACCGAGAATGCGTATGCCCTTGTTGCCGACACGGCCTCGGGCGTTGTGAACCTCGTCGATACATGCTTAAGCGGCGCGGTCGATCCCATGGAGATGGTGCGCAGAAGGGAAAACGATTTCCCCTTCGAGGCGGCAAAAACTATTTACGACACCGTGTGCGAGGAGTACCGCCGCTTTGATGCCGAGCGCTCGGACACGATGGCGGAGCCTGTGACAGAGCCTGCGCGCAGCATGCCGGGCGCAGAGAAAAACATGATGCTCGTAATAAACCCCGTTGCCGGAAAGGGCGAGATGATGCGCCATCTGGCCGAGGTCACGGGCATATTCATGGACGCAGGCTACCGCGTGAGCTTTTATCCGACGCGCGGCCGCGGAGACGCGACAGAGTACGTCAAGGCATACGGCAGGGACTATGACATGATCTGCTGCTCGGGCGGCGACGGTACGATAAACGAGACGATATCCGGCATGATAGCCGCCGGATTGGATATCCCCATCGGCTATATGCCGTCGGGAAGCACCAACGATTTTGCCGAGTTCCACGGCATAAGCTGCGACACGGTGAAAACAGCCAAGAAGATCGTTTCCGGCAGGGAACACCGCGTTGACGTCGGCAGACTTGGAGATAAATATTTCATAAATGCGGCGGATTTCGGCGCATTCACATGGCTGCCGTACACAACGCCGCAGCGCCTTAAAAACAAGATGGGCTTTTATGCCTATGTGCTTGACGGCATAAAGGATCTTGCCAAGCTGCAAAGCGAGCATCTGCGCATAACGATCAACGACCAAACTCAGGAGGGCGAGTTCGTATTCGGCGTTGTTGCGTCCTCAAGCGCGCTTGCCGGTGCGCTCGACTTCTTCGGGCAGAAGGTAGTTGCCGACGACGGTCTGTTCGAGGTGCTGCTCATCCGACGCCCGAACTCGCCTGCCGAGCTTCAGTCCACGATAGCCGCGCTGCGCGAGCAGAACCTCAATAACGAGCTTATCTCGTTCTGCCGCACCGACAGAATAGAGGTCGAATGTATGAAAAAGCTCGCATGGGCGCTCGACGGGGAAAAGTGCGTCGGAGGCAGCCGCCATGCGCTCGAGATGCTGCCGCGCCGCGTGAGAATAGTTTACTGATATGGTAAGGTTTAAAGATATACGGCTTATCGCGCTCGACCTTGACGATACGACGCTTTGCAGCGACGGAAGTCTTGCGGACAAAACGCGCGAGGCGATAGAAGCGGCGATAAGCTCCGGAATCGAGGTCGTCATAGCCTCGGGCAGGGCGTTTAACTCGCTGCCGCGAGCCGTTGCGGAGATCGGCGGAATACGCTATGCCATAACCTCAAACGGCGCTGCCGTTACTAAAAATCCAGGCGGCGAGCGCATAGTGAGCCTTACCCTGCACCCGGACACGATCCAAGGCATTCTCGAGCTTTTCGGCAATGAGCTGCTTGAATGTTTTATCGATGGGCAGGCATACTGCGATGCACGGTATATGGCCGATCCGATGCGCTTCGGCTGCTCGCCGGCTTATCTTGAGTATGTAAAAACAACGCGCCTGCCGGTCGATGATATGCCGGGCTTCATGCGCGAAAATGCCCGAAGGCTTGACAGCGTTGACGTTTTGTGCGCTTCGGTTTTTCACAGAGCGGAGCTTTGGGAAGCGGCGCTTCGGCTCAAAAACGCTTACATAACAAGCTCGTCGCCCCGGCTTATCGAGATCGCCGCCGCGGAGGCAGGCAAGGGCGCGTCGCTCATGCGGCTGTGCGAGCTGCTTTCCGTTCCGGCGCAGTGCGTCGCAGCGTTCGGAAACGGCGATAACGATGCGGACATGCTATCGTTTGCCGGCCTCGGCGTTGCAATGGAAAACGCGACCGAGGCATGTATCGCGGCCTCCGACGCCGTGTGCGCGTCGAACGACGAGCACGGCGTAGCGCAAATGATATATAAAATTTTAGGAGACATGAGAAAACAGTGATAAGAGAAGCAAGACCCGTTGACCTTGACGCGATAGAGAAAATTTATGACAACATCCACGCCGCCGAGGAAAGCGGCAGGGTGAAGATCGGCTGGATAAGCGGCGTGTATCCCGTGCGTGCTACTGCCGAGGAGGCTATACGCCGCCGCGACATGTTCGTTTTTGAGGAAGACGGAATAATAAAGGCAGCCGCGATAATCAACAAAACCCAGGTCGATGTGTACAAGGGCGCAAACTGGAGCTTCGAGGCCGGGGATGACGAGGTGTGCGTTCTGCACACGCTTGTTGTAGATCCGAATTGCTCGGGGCGCGGCGTGGGGAGCAGGTTCGTTGAGTTTTACGAAAAATACGCGCTCTCGCGGCAATGCACGGTGCTGCGCATAGATACCAACGCCATAAACTCGGCGGCGCGCCGGCTTTACGCAAAGCTCGGCTACCGCGATGCGGACATCGTCCCCTGCGTTTTTAACGGCATCCCTAATGTGAATTTAGTCCTGCTGGAGAAAAAGCTGAAATAAAAAAGACGGCCGATGGCCGTCTTTTTTACTTTATAACTGTGCTGATGACGGGCTTGCCGTCGCGGTCGAGCAGGGGAGTCAGGCCGCCGGAGTTACCGGAGTAGTGGTAGAGATAATTTACGCCGGTCTCCTTATCCACCCAGATCTCCATAACATCGATCACGCCCTGAGAATAAACCTTTTCAAAACGTTTTTCTGACATTTTGCTTAAGCTGACGAAAGTCGAACCCCTATCGCCTGTCGGCGTACCCTTCCGGCTATTTTCGCCTTTTTTGCCTTGATGGGCGTGTCGTATTGTCAAGAGCTTTAACGCAGCATGGGCGGAAATCTGCCCGTCAAAACCGATACGTGTTCGACTCTCGTCAGCTTTTATTCCTTTCCTTATATATTTTTGCGGCGATGCTCATCGGGATAAGCGCAAGCGCCGTGACACACGCAGCGGCAATAAACAGCTCGTTTACCGGCAGATAGCCCTCGGCAATGCTGCTTATGTCATAGCCCATCTCGCCTGCGCGCTGCGCGGTAACGAAGATGAGGTTTCCGTTATCGACGACCTGATACACCTTTTCGCCGAAGGCACGGCAGATGGGGTCTGCCAGCAGCGGCCCTGCTATCATCGGGAAGAACACGAAGAACATTATCCTTATGCCCTCAAACTGGCCGCGGTGCTCCTCGGGATACAGGCGCTTCATCCACACCGTCATTGCCTGCATGAAAACAACGTAGCCTATACCGACAAGGATTATGCCGACAAAGCACGGCCAGTTGGCGGCAAAGTTAAGGGCGTTTTCCGTGTCGAAGGAGCTCTGCATATTGCCGACGACGAAGTAGACAAACAGGCAGCCGAGGATGCTGAGTATTGTCGCGAATGCGGCGACGGTCGGAACCTTTTTGTTGTTTATGATCTTTATAAACGGTATTGACATCGCAACGGCTATCAGCAGCGGAATGCCGAGGATGAGACTGGGGTCGGTAAAGCCGAGGGTGTAATTCATCCAGTTCATGATGTGGATAAAATAGCAGTTGTAGCCGATGAAGAATATGCACAGCGTGAGAAACACAAGAGCCAGCTCGCGGTTTGCGGCAAAGCGCCTGAAATTGAACGTCGAGCCGAACTGGTGCCAGAAGCCGCCGTCCTTGACGGGCTTGAGCGTGGGCGCATCCTTGAGCAGGAAAAACGACGCTATGCCCACGAGGACGGTAACGCCGCCGGCGACGGAGAAGAAAATGATATAGCCTGCCTGCGGATTTGCCTCGGTTGCAAGCCCCGTTACGAACATGCCGCCGACGAGGGTGCCGACGAGGGTGCCGATAACGGGCAGCGTTGCCGCGACGGCGCCGATCTGGCCGGAGTTAGAGTCGTCCATCATGTCGGCATACCAGGCGTTGTAGCCTGCGTCGTTTGCCATGGAGCCAAAAAAGCTCATTATGGTGTCGGCTGCAACGATGGTGACGCCGACGAGCATCACGTCGTTATAAATGCTGTCGCGCAGATAGTGCGTAAGCCCGAACGCGATGGTGAAAATTCCCCAGAGTATCGAGCCCCAGGTTATGAGCTTTTTGCGTGAGCCGATGCGGTCGGACAGCGTTCCGAAAAACAGCGCGGAAAACGTCGTTGCGGTTGCCGAGCATATGGTCATTGCCGTAACGACGCCGAGCTGCGCGCCGAAGTCGGAATACAGAAAGTTTGCAAACCAGTTGTTTTCGATGACCCATGCTATCTGCGCGGAAAACCCGATCACCAGCAGCAGAGTCCAGTTGAGCGCGCCGATGCCTTTTTTCTCGGTGCTTTTTGCGTTCCCCATTAATTCTTCCTCCCTATAAAATCTCTTACAAGAGCTTCATACTCATCCTTTGCGCACATGTAGCTTGCCGCATGCCCTGCGCCGGGCACGAGCAGCAGCTTCTTTTCGCTTTTGCAGGCGTTGAATATACTGAGCGCCATGTCCTTTGGAACATAGCGGTCGCAGTCGCCGCAGATGTACAGAAGCGGTATCTCCGTCACGCTCACGCTGCGCACCGAGCTTGCCTCCTTGAAGCCGTAGCCGGCCTTGAGGAGATTAACGTATTCAAAAACGTCAACGAACATCGTCGGCAGGTGATAGAGCTTGCCGACAAGGTTGCGGAACACCGTGTTAAGATCGGAATAGCCGCAGTCGGCGATAATGCCGCGCACGTTTTTGTTAAGGTCAAGATCCGCGCTTTGCAGAATGCTCGCCGCGCCCATGGACATGCCGTGCAGATAGATATCGTTATCCGGGAAAAGCTCGGCGGCCTTGTTTGTCCACTGCACGACGTCGTATCTGTCCAGCGCGCCGAAGCCGATGTAGGTCCCGTCGCTTTTTCCGTGCGCGCGCATGTGGACATATATGAGGTCGCAGCCGAGCGATTTATAAAAATCGTACATTGCCGCAAAATCGCAGGCAGGCTCGGACTTGTAGCCGTGGAAAAAGATCACCGTTTTTCCCGTGCCGCTGCCGCGCAGCATGTCCGCGCGCAGGGTAAGCCCGTCGTCCGAGACGATGCTTATCTCGTCAAAAGGCAGTTCGCGGAAGGGCCGGAAGTACGGAATATTGTGCGCCCAGAGCGCCTTGCCGGTCGGCTCGAGCAGGGAAGATGAGCTTGCGCCCGTCTCCGGAGTCGGGAAATTATCCTGCCGGAGAATGAGCACGCGCACAAATTTCATGCCCACGGCGTAAAAAAGCGCCAGTACGGCGCAGATAACTATAAGAACGATCACAACTGCTTTCATAATATCACCGATGGTATTTTATTATATTTCTATTAAAATTGGAATAGCTAATATTGAAGAAATGGGAATAATATTATATAATTTGTGCGTTAAACTGAGAAAAGGAGAAACAGTATGGAAAAGTCAAAAGTGTATTTCATAAAGGAAGTAAGTCCGGAAAACGTTGTGCGAGCATATGAAGCGCTGGGCGTTGAGCTTAAGGGCAACGTTGCCGTGAAGCTGCACAGCGGCGAGCCGGGCAACCAGAACTTCCTGCGCCCCGATTTTATGAAGCCGGCCGTTGACCGCGTCGGCGGAACGATAGTAGAATGCAACACTGCATATGACGGACAAAGAGATACCACCGAGGCGCACAGAAAGACCATGCAGCTGCACGGCTGGGTCGAGATCGCCGACGTTGACATCATGGATGCCGAGGGCGAAATGACCATTCCCGTTGTCGGCGGCAGGCATCTTGATAAAAACTATGTCGGCAAAACGCTGCCGGAGTACGATTCCATGCTCGTTCTGTCGCACTTCAAAGGCCACCCGATGGGCGGCTACGGCGGCGCGCTGAAGAATATCTCGATCGGCATCGCGTCAAGCTACGGCAAAAAGTATATCCACGGCGTGAAGAACACCGAGGATTACTGGCACGCAGACCGCGACAGCTTCCTTGAGTGCATGGCGGACGCGGCAAAGAGCATCGTCGATCACTTCGGCGGCAAAATGGCGTTTGTAAATATAATGAAGAACATGTCCGTTGACTGCGACTGCTGCGCCGTGGCCGAGGATCCAAAGCTCGGCGATATCGGCATTCTGTCCTCGCTTGACCCCGTAGCGCTCGATCAGGCCTGCCTTGACCTTGTGTACGCAAGCGACGATCCCGGCAAGGGCGATCTTATAAAGCGCATCGAGTCGCGCAACGGAGTACACACGATCGAGGCCGCCGCAGCCCTCGGCGTGGGAAGCCGCGAATACGAACTGATAACACTATGAAAAAGCTTGTTCTCGGCATCCTGGCGCATGTCGATGCCGGAAAAACGACTCTGTCCGAGGCGCTGCTGTATACCTGCGGCAGCATAAGAAAGCTCGGCAGGGTCGATCATCGCAACACCGCGCTCGATACGCATAAGATCGAGCGCGAGCGCGGTATAACCGTGTTTTCAAAACAGGCGCAGCTCCATACGGGCGGTATGGAGCTGTGTCTTCTTGACACGCCCGGACACGCCGACCTCACGGCGGAGACCGAGCGCACGCTCGACGTTATCGACTATGCGCTGCTCGTCATATCCGGCACCGACGGCGTTCAGGCGCACACCGAAACGCTCTGGCGGCTGCTTGAGCGGCACAATGTGCCGACGATCATTTTCGCAACGAAAATGGACCTTACGGGCAGCGACAGACAGCGGATACTCTCCGACCTGCGCGAGCGGCTTTCGGAGGGCTGCTTCGACCTTTCGGACACTTCGCGGGAGACTCGCGAGGGTATAGCCATGTGCGATGAGGAGCTTTTTGAAAAGTTCGCGTCCGGCGAAGATATCGACGACGGCGATATTTCGCGCCTGATGATCGAAAGAAAGCTCTTCCCGGTGCTGTACGGCTCGGGACTCAAGCTCGAGGGCGTGAGTGAGCTTGTTGAATTTATAGAAAAATACGCCGCCTGCCCGGAGTATTCCGAGCAGTTCGGCGCAAGGGTATATAAGATAATGCGCGATGCGCACTCCCGGCGCCTAAGCTGCATGAAGATAACCGGCGGCGCGCTGCACAATCGCGACAGCGTAAACGGCCAAACGGTCACGGAGCTGCGCGTATATTCCGGCGCAAATTACGAAACCGTGCAGGAGGCGCGCGCCGGCAGCATCGTCGCCGTGCAGGGGCTTGACGATACATACGCCGGACAGGGTCTCGGCTTTGAGAGCGACGGCATGCAGCCGGATACGGAAGCGGTAATGTCATATAAGATCTCTCTGCCGGAGGGAACCGACGCGCTCGTCGCCTACAGGCAGCTAAAGCAGCTCGAGGACGAGGATCCTCAGCTGAAGATCGAGTGGAACGAGCGCCTGCGCGAGATAAGTGTGAAAATAATGGGCAAGGTGCAGACCGAGGTGCTCACCGAGCTTATCCGCGAAAGGTTTGACCTTGACGTTAGCATAGCGTCGGGCGGCATTGCCTATAAGGAGACCATAGCGGAGCCGGTGCACGGCGTGGGGCATTTTGAGCCGCTGCGCCACTATGCGGAGGTTCATCTGCTCATTGAGCCTGCCGAACGCGGCTCGGGGCTTAGCTTTGAAAGCCGATGCCCGTTAGATGAGCTTGACCGCAACTGGCAGAGCCTTATCATGACAAATCTTGCTGAAAAAACGCATTTGGGCGTTCTGACCGGCTCGCCGCTTACGGATGTGAGGATCAGCCTCATAGCCGGCAGGGCGCATGTCAAGCACACCGAGGGCGGAGATTTCCGCGAGGCCGTGTACCGCGCGGTGCGGCAGGGGCTTATGAAGGCGAAAAGCGTGCTGCTCGAGCCGTGGTATGATTTCCGCATCGAGGTCCTGCCCGAGCAGATAGGCCGGGCCATAAGCGATGTGCGCGCAATGAGCGGAAAATTCGACACCGAGGGCAGCAGCGTCATAACCGGCATTGCGCCCGTTTCCGAGATGAACGGCTATGCCGAGACTCTTGCGTCCTACACCTCCGGCAAGGGCAGGATCGTTTGCCGGGCGGCAGGATATTACCCCTGCCACAACGAAAAGCAGGTCATTGAGAGCATCGGCTATGACCCCGAGGCGGATGTTGACAACACGCCCGATTCCGTTTTCTGCTCGCACGGAGCGGGAACGGTCGTGAAATGGAACGAGACGGAAAAGTATATACACCTAAACCCCGATCTCGGCGGCGAGAAAGCGCCCGAGGAGTTCAGCAGGCCGCGTTATTTTTCCATTGACGACAAAGAGCTTGAAGCTATCATGGAGCGTGAATTCGGCCCCGTGCGCCGCAGAATGTATACGCGCGCGAAAACGGCGGAAGCGCCGGAGTATTCCGTTGCGCCGTCAAAGCGCGAGTACGTCATAGTGGACGGCTATAACTTCATTTTCGGCGCGCCGGAGTACAAGGAGCTTGCCGCGGCCTCGCTCTCGCTTGCACGCGAGCGCCTTTCCGATGTGCTGCGCAGCTACCGAGCCATGCGCGACTGCGAGCTTGTGCTCGTTTTCGACGGCTACCGCGTTGCCGGAAACACCGGCGAGCGCGAAACGCATGGTATACGCACGGTTTACACCAAGGAAAACGAGACCGCCGATATGTATATCGAGCGCCTTGCAAACGATATCGGCAAAAACTATTCCGTAAAAGTCGTCACGAACGACTCGCTCATTCGCCTTTCGGCCATGCGCTCGGGCGTTCTGCGCATGTCGGTGAAGGAATTCTCCGACGAGCTTGACGGAGTGATGAAAATGATCATGGAGTACATTGATGGAAAACGATGAGCTTATCCGGCGCGCGGAGGATCTGTGCCGCCGATGCGAAAAAACGGCGAGCGTCACGCACACGGCTTTCCTGACGCCGGCAGAGCAGTTTGCGCTTGAGGCCTGGGCGAAGTCTGCGCCCGACTGCAAAATGCTGCTGTGCGGCGGAAACGAGGGCTGCGAGCGGCGCGCTGCGTTCTTCCTGCCTTTTTATATGGAGGAGGACGGCTTTGATGCATCCGAATACATAAGCGTGCTGCGCGCAAAGGCTCATTTAGGGAAGCCTTCGCACCGCGACTATATGGGCGCTGTGATGGGGCTTGGCATAAAGCGCGAGTGGCTCGGCGATATCTGGGTCAGCGGCGAGGATGCGGTGATATTCCTCATGCAGAGCGTTGAGCGCCATGTTGCCGATGGGCTTGACAAGGTCGGCAGATGCGGCGTAAAGGTAAGCCCCGTGCCGCTCGGCGAGCTTAAAGCGCCCGAGCGCAAGGTAAAGCACATTTCGTTTTCTGTAAAAAGCATGCGCTTTGACGCGGTCCTGGCCGGAATATTCGGCCTTTCGCGCACGGCGGCTTCGTCGCATATAGCAGAGGGCGCGGCGAGCCTCAACTACTCAGTGTGCATCAAAAACGATGCGGCCATATCGCCCGGCGACGTGATCTCTCTGCGCGGCTATGGCAAGGGAACCGTCTCATCCTCCGGCGGAATGAGCCGCAAGGGGCGGTTGTTTGTTGAAGCGGAGATATATAAATGATCAATGGCGGAGCTGAATGCTCCGTCATTAAAAATATATTTTATATAATTTGCAAAAATATTTATATAAAACTCTTGACAAATTAAAAAGAGAGGAGTATATTAAGCTCATAAAGAAAAAATATCAGGGTCGGGTCTTAGGATACGGCCCGTAAGCCATGATGAAAGAGAGAAGGAGCCATGAAAAAGACACTTTACAGCTTAATGCTTTCGGATGAAGTGGTCGCCGAGGTCGACAGGCTTGCTCACAGACTCGGAACCAACCGCTCAAATCTTATAAATCAGATCCTTGCAGAGCATGTAAATCTCGTAACGCCCGAGCGGCGCATAAACGATATATTCTCTGCCATCGAGCAGATGATGACGCCGTCGCGTGAGCTTGTTCCGTTTGTTTCGCCGAATACGATGACGATGTCGCTCAAATCCTCGCTGGAGTATAAATACCGTCCGACGGTTAAATACGAGGTCGAGCTTTACCGCGGCGACAGCGACAGCCTCGGCGAGCTGACGGTCATTTTCCGCACGCAGTCGGCATCGCTTATCCGCTCGATGACGGAATTCTTTCGTATCTGGAAGAGCATCGAGGATGCGCACCTGCGCCCGTTGATGGAGCAGGAGCCGCCGAAATATGCTCTGTATGACGGAAAGTTCATCCGTTCCATTTCCGTTCCGGCTCACGACTGCTCGTCGGACGAGCTGGCAAAGGTGATCTCGGAATACATCAAACTTTTCGACACCATGATGAAGGGCTATCTCAGCGGACGCCTTAACGCCCGCGACATTGAAGCCTGTTACTTCTCCCAGCTAAGGAGAGCCGATATTTTAATCTAATTTTAAAGAAAAAGAAGGTGTTTTTATGAATGCACAGAACTTCACCCAAAAGACACTTGAAATGATCCAGACCGCCAAATCAATGGCGATGGAAAACAACAATCAGTATATCACCCCCGAGCATCTGCTGTACGCGCTCGTTGATCAGGACGGCGGCCTTATCCCGTCGCTGCTGGGCAAGATGGGCGTTGACTGCAACGCGGTGCTCTCCGAGCTTGACACGGCGATCGAGGGCATGCCCAAGGTCTCCGGAGACTATGATATCTACCTCTCGCGCGAGGCCGAGCGCGTTATGAACGCCGCCGAGAAATCGGCAAAGAGCCTGGGCGATGAGTATCTGTCCGTCGAGCACGTCATGATCGGCATTTTTGCATCCCCCACGCCGGCGATAAAGCGCATTTTTGACGGCCACGGCATAACCAAGGCAAAATTCACCGAGGAGCTGTCGAAGGTCAAAAAGGGCCCCGTCACGGGCGATAACCCCGAAAACAGCTATGATGCGCTTAAAAAATACGGCACCGACCTTGTCGAGCGTGCGCGCAGCAATAAGCTCGACCCGGTCATCGGCCGCGATACCGAGATAAGAAACGTCATCCGCATTCTTTCGCGTAAGACGAAGAATAACCCTGTGCTCATCGGCGAGCCGGGCGTCGGCAAGACCGCTATTGCAGAGGGACTTGCTCAGCGTATCGTCCGCGGCGATGTGCCCGAGGGACTTAAAAACAAAACGATATTCTCGCTCGATATGGGCGCGCTTATAGCCGGCGCAAAGTACCGCGGCGAGTTCGAGGAGCGCCTGAAGGCGGTGCTCGAGGAGATCAAGCAGTCCGACGGGCAGATCATCCTGTTTATCGATGAGCTGCACACCATCGTCGGCGCAGGCAAAACCGAGGGCAGCATGGATGCAGGCAACCTCTTAAAGCCTATGCTCGCGCGCGGCGAGCTGCACTGCATCGGTGCAACGACCCTTGACGAGTACCGCAAGTACATCGAAAAGGACGCGGCGCTCGAACGCAGGTTCCAGCCCGTTCAGGTCGATGAGCCGACCGTTGAGGACACGATCTCCATCCTCCGCGGTCTTAAAGAGCGCTATGAGGTCTATCACGGCGTGCGCATCCACGATAACGCCATCGTCGCGGCGGCAACGCTTTCAAACCGCTATATCTCCGACCGTTTCCTGCCCGATAAGGCCATCGACCTTGTCGATGAGGCCTGCGCGCTCATCCGCACCGAGATCGACTCCATGCCTGCCGAGCTTGACGACATGCGCCGCAAGATCATGCAGCTTGAGATCGAGGAAACGGCGCTTAAAAAGGAAACCGATAAGCTTTCGCAGGATCGTCTTGCAAAGCTCACCGAGGAGCTTGCAAACCTCAAGGACGAGTTCAACGAGCAGAAGTCCCGTTGGGAGGCCGAAAAGGGCAGCGTTGACGAGGTCAAGAAGCTCAAGAGCCAGATCGAGCAGATGAACGCCGATATCGAGAACGCTCAGCTCAGGTACGAGTACGAAACGGCTGCAAAGCTCAAATACTCCGACCTGCCTGCGCTTGAAAAGAAGCTCGAGGAGGCCGAGAAGCTCAGCGAGGAGCGCAAGGCCAGCAGCATGGTGCACGACACCGTCACCGAAGAGGAAATCGCCGGCATCGTGGCCAAGTGGACGGGCATCCCCGTTTCAAAGCTGCTCGAGGGCGAGCGCGAGAAGCTGCTGAACCTTGATAAGGTGCTGCATAAATCCGTCATAGGCCAGGACGAGGCCGTGCAGAAGGTCACCGAGGCCATCTGGCGCTCGCGTGCCGGCATAGGCGACCCGAACAGACCGATAGGCTCGTTTATGTTCCTCGGCCCCACGGGCGTCGGTAAAACGGAGCTTGCAAAGGCTCTTGCAAGGTGCCTGTTTGATGATGAGCACAACATGGTCAGGATCGATATGACAGAATACATGGAGAAATTCTCCGTCTCAAGGCTCATCGGAGCGCCTCCCGGATACGTCGGCTACGACGAGGGCGGTCAGCTTACCGAGGCTGTGCGCAGAAAACCGTATTCCGTCGTGCTGTTTGACGAGATCGAAAAGGCGCACCCGGATGTTTTCAACATCCTGCTGCAAATCCTCGACGACGGCCGCGTCACCGATTCGCAGGGACGCACCGTCGATTTCAAGAACACCATTATCATCATGACCTCCAACCTCGGCAGCCAGTATCTGCTTGAAGGCATAAACGATAAGGGCGAGATCGAAGAGAGCGCAAGGCAGCAGGTTCTGGCCCAGCTGCATCAGCAGTTCAGGCCGGAGTTCCTCAACCGCCTTGACGAGATCATCTGCTTCAAGCCGCTTACAAAGACGGAGCTTAACGGTATCATTGATATCCTTACCTCCGCGCTCAGGCAGCGCCTTGAGGACAAGAGCCTCGGCCTTGAGATCACCGACAGCGCAAAGCAGCTTATCATCGACCGCGGCTTTGACCCCGTGTTCGGCGCGCGTCCTTTGAAGAGATATCTCCAGAGCACCGTCGAAACGCTCATTGCCCGCGCGATCCTTGCAGGCGATATGCCGGCAGGCCACGTCATCAAGGTCGATGTGCGCGACGGCGAGCTTGTCTGCGAATAAAGAATAAAACCCGAAAACGGACGTTCGAGAGAACGTCCGTTTTTTGCGCTCAAAAAATATGCGTGGGATTTTCGGCCGCGTCGTGTATAATGGGATAGACAGACAGCGCGAAAGGAGGCGGTGATGTGCAAGAGAACACGGTCGAGTGGCTGCTGCTTGAGAAAAACGAACAGGGCATGGACGCGCTGCTGCTCCATTATGGGCCGCTCATGCGATACATCATTGCGCCTATCCTGCAAAATCCGCAGGACAGGGAGGACTGCCTTTCCGAGGTCTCGATGCGCGTGTGGGAAAAGATCGGGCAGTTTGACGGCGAGAAGGGCAGCTTTCGCGCGTGGCTTACGGCGATAACAAGGAACACCGCGCTCAACCATGCGCGCAAGGCCTCCGGCAGCAGTACCGAGGAACTTTCCGAGAGCACGCCCTCGCCCGAGCCGTCACCCGAGGAGGCGCTGCTTAAAAAAGAGCGGCAGGAGGCATTAAGCGCCGCCTTGAACCGCTTATCGTACAAAGACAGACTTCTGTTTTACAGGAAATATTATTATCGGCAGTCAACCGCCCAGATAGCGGCGGAGCTTGTCATGACCGAGCGCGCCGTCGAGGGAAAGCTGTATCGCGTGAAAAAGCAGCTTCGCAAAAGCTTGGGAGGTGAGGTGTGTGAATGATCGTGACTGGAGCTCCATGAGCGAAAAGGACTTTGACGCAATGCTTGAAGGCAGCGTTTCGGAAACTCCGCCGGAGGATGTCGTTGAGGAGATAACGCCGTGGAAAAAAGCGATGAACCGCGTGCTCACCGGCATGGCGCTGTGTGCGATAACGCTAAACTTCCTGTGCTTAAATTACATTCTCCCTGCCGTCGGCATCGTGCTCCAGCTGCTCGGCTTTCGCGCTCTGCGGCGCGAGAATAAGTGGTTTAATGCATGCTTTGCCGTAACGATCATCCGAGCGGCCTATTTCTTCCCGACTCTTGTTCTGAATACGACCATTTTCCATAGCTCGTTTTTGACCTCCTCCGTCGTGTCGGCCTTAACGGCGGCGAGCGTTGTTCTTATGCTTGCCGAGTTTGTCTGCCTCTGGCAGGGACTGAGGGCGGTCAAGGCCAAGGTCGGCCTTCCGCCGAGCGCGAAATGCGCCGCGGCTCTCATTGTCTGGTATGCGCTCATGGGTGTGCTGGCTGCCGTGGGGTACGAGGGCGTTATAATCCTGCTGGCAATGGTCGTCGCTTATATCTGCATTATCCGCAATCTTTATAAGCTCTCCGGCGAGCTTGACGAGGCCGGATATTCGATAACTCCGCAGCCGGTGAAAGTGACGGATAAGTGCATCGTTATCGCACTGAGCGCCATCGTTTTGATCGGCTGCGTGTTGGGCTATGTTTTTGGCAGCAGCTATGCAATGGACTGGCGCGAGGCGGAGACGGCTGAGAACAGCGGCGTTGAGGAGATAAAGGATAAGCTGCTCGAGCTTGGCTTCCCGGAGTACGTTTTAAACGACCTTACCCCGGAGGATATCGCGGCCTGCGAGGGCGCTCTGCGCGTCGTCACGGACGTTGAGGATATACCGGCAGACGGCGGCAGAACGGTAACGAGCGTATCCGGCAGCGGAGCAAACCGCCGCATAGTGCAGGATACGGTTTACGATAAAAAGCTCCGCATGACCGGTGTCGCGGTGCAGGTATCGGATGAGCGCGAGCGGTGGATCATTTTCCACCACTTCCTGTGGCTTACCGAGCCGGGCTTTTACGGCACGGAGGCCGTTCAGCTCTGGCCGACCTACACCGAGGTTTCGGATGGCTGGGCGCCCGACGGCGAGGTGAGCGGCCGCGTCCTGTATGACAGCGGCGGAAAGACCTTCGCAGCTCCCTACCGTTCGCTGAGATCCGAAACCTACGATTACGACAGCGTCTTTTTCGGGATCAGAACGCGCAGCGATGTTTTTGCCTCGTTCTCCGTGCCGAGAAACGGTGAAAACTGCCGCGGATACGTCGCCTATGCGACCTCTGAGCTTGCGGATGACTACATCATCAGCAGCTGGATAAACTATGTGCATCAGCAAAGCTGGCTTCAGTATCCGGCGATGACCGCCGAGGAATACAGAAAGTCGGGCTTTTGGGATGACAGCGGCGCATTCCGAATGATACAGAACGCGCTTCAGTTTTATCCGTCAGACGACGGTGTTGAAATGATAAGCTGACAAAAGCAAAACACCCCTCACTTCAAATGAAGTGAGGGGTGTTCGTATTATCGGTAAGTAACGATGCCGTTTTCGCCGAAAAGGCGCTCGATCGCGCCGCTTGCAAGCAGCGTGTCCAGATGCGCGAGCGTTTCGCCGAAGGCGAAGCCCTTCTGCGAGGGCGGAAAGTCAGTCCAGTTTTTTGCCCTTATGCGCCAGGTCATAAGGCCGGCAAGCTCGTATGCGGTGACGCCCGGGTTCTCGTGAACGAGCCGCTCGGCCTCGTTGAGCCGCAGCCGGTGGTGCTCTATCAGCTGCTGCGCTCGCTCACTCAGCGTAAGCTCGCCGCG
The DNA here is from genome assembly GCA_001916715.1 of Firmicutes bacterium CAG:24053_14. GTDB lineage: Bacteria > Bacillota > Clostridia > Oscillospirales > Oscillospiraceae > F23-B02. The sequence goes on along the minus strand of MNSZ01000061.1, from coordinate 54,961 downwards.
CGCTCTGTGCGCCGGAAGCGCGGTTTCGATATCGAGACTTTTCATAAGCTCCAGGCTGCGCAGGTAATCGCCGAGCGAATCGGGAACGCCGTTCCACGCGCAGATGTTCGGGCTTATGTCAAAAAGAACGTGGTCGCCGAGGAAAATGAGCTTTCGCTTTTCGTCAAAAAGGCAAAGATGCCCCGGCGTGTGACCCGGCGTTGCAAGGCAGCGCAGCTCGTAGCCGCCGTAGCACAGCACGTCGCCGTCGTCAAGCTCGCGCGCCGGGAATGCACCGGGCGCGAATTTTATTGCCGGGGATTTGGCAGACCACAGCGCAAGATCCTCTTTCGGCATGCCTTCGCGCAAAAACCGCGCGTGGGTTTCCCTGTGCTTTTCGCTTTGCGGCATGGTAACGACGCGGTGATCTGTCCTGCCCATCATAACGCTGAAGCCCTCTCCGGCGAGATATGCGGCGTTGCCGGTGTGATCCGAGTGCAGATGGGTGAGAAAAATGTCGGTGTTGTCTGCCGTCAGACCAAGCTGCCGCATTCCGTCGAGCAGAGCCTCGCGGCATTCAGGGCGATTAAACCCGGTGTCGATAAGCAGCTTCCTGCCGCCGGAGCTTACAACATAGCAGTTGAGCCACTTGAGCGGATTGTTCGGCAGAACGATCGGAAAGGTGTATATATTATCCGCGACTTGTTCAATGTTCATGGCGGATACTCTTTCACGATATAGGCTTAAAGTCGGGGTTTTGTTCGCGCTCGAAGTCCGCGGCTTCCTTCATATAAGGCAGCATGTGATCGCGCACAAGCTCGGGCCACATGAGAAAATATGTGCCGAAAGGATTTACAACGGCGTGGCGCTTGTTGTCAACGAGCATCTGGAAATAGTCCATCGGCTTTAAGCACACGCAGTCGCACTGATCCTTGAGCTTCCCGAACTCATCGGGATCGGTGAAAATGGGGATGAATACCTGATTGTTCACGGTAAGCGTTATAAAATTGAGCATCGCGGAGGACGCGCCGTTTTTCTGCACGGCAAAGTACATCGGCGTTTTCGCAAGCTGCTCGAGCAGCATGGTCAGCGACTGCTGATCCTTGCCCTGCGACCGGCTGTATTTGCCGATGAGCTTTTTTATGCCCATGCGCGATATCTGATCTATCTGCTGCTGGCTAAGTTCCGAATTTGCCATAAATATTACCTCTTGATTACGTTTTTCACCATCATACCACACATTGCCGCACTTGTCCATTGAACAAAAATTTACGCGATAGCATAGTACTTGCATTGACAAATTACGCATTTTTGCTACTATCAAAGATGCCGATGCAGAAA
>MNSZ01000061.1:53254-53618 GCA_001916715.1 Firmicutes bacterium CAG:24053_14 | reverse complement strand
GAAAGCAGCCTCGAGCTTTTTGCCAACGGCAGCATGAAAAGGAGAATTCTCATGGACATAAACATCAAAGTTAAAGACAAGATCGCGGTCGGGGACGAGACGCTCATCGTCTGCGGCAACAGCGACTACACGGTAAATTTCGAGCTTGACGCCGAGTGGGCGGCATACGACAAAAAGACCATGCGCATAGGCTATCGCAACGGCAAATACAAGGATGTTGATTTCACGGGGGCAAGCTGCGCGCTGCCTGTTATAAAAAAGCGCCCGTGGATAGCCGTCGGCCTTTACGCCGGGCAACTGCACACCTCGACCCCGGCGGTGTTCCGCTGCGCCGAGTGCATCACCGACAGAGATGACGAGCCGA
>MNSZ01000061.1:0-53224 GCA_001916715.1 Firmicutes bacterium CAG:24053_14 | reverse complement strand
CCGATAGACAAGCCTGAGGTATCGCCATATAAGATACTGACGATAAAGCTTGGCGACAGGGTTGAAAGCTACGAATACACCGGTCTCAAGGATAAGACCATTGAGGTCGCAGACGGAAGTGAGGTGAGCTACTGATGGCAAAAAAGCTTTATGAGGAAGCGGATGTTCAGGCCGTTGCGGCGGCTATACGACTGCGGAACGGCTCGAGCACGACGTATAAGCTCTCGCAGATGGCGTCGGCGATAGAGTCGATGAAAACCGGTGATAAATATGTGCAGACGGATGTTCCCGAGTACGTCAGGACCGAGGCGCTCGCGGTCGCAAAAAAGGTCAGCGCCGTGCAGACGAGTGGCAGCATAACCTTTATCGCCGCATCCGATGCGCACCATCACAGCGACGACGAATACATCGTAGACGGCAATCTGCACGCCGGAATGGCAATGAAGGCGCTCAGCTACATTCTGCCGGGCATTGACTTCTGCTGCTTCCTGGGCGACTACAGCATAGGCAGCGAGACGACTACGCTCGCGCAGGGCAGGCAGCATTTTGCCGAGATAAACGCAATTTTAAAAGAGGGCTTTGGCGGCATTCCGCAGTTTCGCACTCCCGGCGACCGCGACGGACTGCGCCGCGCGCTGGAGACAAACGACAACACATGGCTCCAGCCCAAGGAGATATACACCTATGTCGGCCGCTATAACGAGGGCGCGACCTACGGCAGCACCACCGAGGGCTACTGCTATCGCGACTTCGACGAGAAAAAGCTGCGCGTTTTCTGCCTGAGCACCGCCGAGATCGGCATGAACTGGGACAATGTTTCGCTCACGCAGCGGCTCTGGTTTGCAAGGGCGCTCAAGGCCGTCGGGGCAAAGGCCGGCTGGGGCATTGTGATACTGTCGCACTATCCGCTCGACTTCACGGAAAACCTGGATAAGAACAGCTCGGCCAAAACTCTCGGCAACATTCTCAAGCAGTATGTTGACGGCGGCTCGGTCACGCTCTCTGGCATGACGGTGTCCTTCAAGGACTCAAACAGCGCTAAGATTTACGCCGCGTTCCACGGACATACGCACAATTTTGCAGTTGCAAAGCTCAGCGACGTTCAGGACAGCGGCAACACGGAGTTTGACGTTCTGCGCGTGGCAACGCCGAACATGTGCTACTTTTACAACAACGAGCTTGGCGCAAACGAGGGCGCGGACTCGAACGGCATAGAGTACGGCGAGACGACGACGTACGCAAAAACGCACGACACAGCCGACGATACGTCCTTTGTCGTGAACGTCATAAATCCGTCGGAGGGGAAGATACACTCCTTCTGCTACGGCGCGGGCTATGACCGCGAGATAACGATCCCCTCGTCGGGCGAATAACAAAAAGCCTCCCACGGAACTAAGCTGACGACAGGCGATATGGGTTCAACTCTCGTCAGCTTAAACGTGGGAGGTGATTTTTATGCCTCGCGCAGCTTGCCGCCGGCGGCAAGGACTGCCGCGCGCGCAAGCACAAGGGTGGGGTCGATGTGCTCGTAGTCAAGGCCGTACATATCAAATGCCGGGGGAAGCTCCGTGCAGCCGAGGATGAGCGTCTGCGCGCCGTTATCAAAAAGCTCGTTGACTGCTTTTTCAAAGCCCGACGTGTCAAAATCGAGCCTGCCGGCCTTAACTCCGTTATAGGTAAGATCCATAACGGCGGCCTGAGCCTCGGGCGAGGGCGTTATAAGCTCGATGCCGCTGCCGGCAAAGCAGGTTTCGTATATTCCGCTCTGCACCGTGCCATCGGTAGCGAGAAGCCCGGCGCGCGTGATCTCGTGCCGCATAAGCTCCTCGGCGGTGAGCTTTATCATGTGGAGCACGGGAACCGTCACGGACGCGCACACGGCGTCGTAGAAGCCGTGCGCCGTGTTGCACGGCATGACGATAAGCTCGGCCCCGGCCTCGGCAAGGCGGCGCGCGCTCTGCGTCATCGGCTCCGTGGGGTCTGCTCCGCCGTGAATGAGCGCCTCGGTGCGGTCGGGGATGTTGGTGTTGCTGTCAATGATGACGTGCAGGTGATCCTGATCGCAGCCTGCCTCGGTGTTGTTTATGATCTTTGTGAACAGGTCGGCCGTCGCGGCAGGCCCCATGCCGCCGAGAATGCCGATTGTTTTTTTGCTCATATAATTCACCGCCCAATTTATTGTCAGGCTATGACAAAATCAAGAAAGCCCTGAAATCGAATGACTTCAGGGCTTATCTTGGAGCTGCTGGGCAGATTCGAACTGCCGACCTCATCCTTACCAAGGATGCGCTCTACCTACTGAGCTACAGCAGCAAAGTTGATGCCCCTTAAAAAAGGGGCATCTGTGGCGACCGAGAAGGGACTTGAACCCTCGACCTCCGGCGTGACAGGCCGGCGTTCTAACCGACTGAACCACTCGGCCACGGCTCAGTTAATATAACAGATTTTTTGCCTCTTGTCAACAATTTTTGAAAAAGTTTTTTTGAGAAATTCTAATTTATTTGCGTGACTTAGGTTTTTTCTTTGCGGACTTGGACTTTTTGGCCGCCGCCTTTGCGGCCTTTCTGTCGGCAGATTTCTTTTCTTTCAGCGCTTTTTTTGTTTTTATCTCAACGATAACGTAATATCCGATGACGGCAAGCACCAAAAACGCTACATATGCATACCACGGCATGCTTCATCCCTCCAATCTCTGATTATAATAATATACATTAAAATGCAGCTGCGGTCAAGAAAACAAAAACATGTGGACAATGACAGACACAGTGAGATATAATATAAAATTATATCAATCTCAAAAGGAAGGCTAAGATGAAAAAGAATCTGAGATTTATAATTGCCCTGATATTCGGAAAGCTCGCCATGTGGCTGCAAAAGCTTTTGGGCATGAACGCAAGCTATTTCCCCGGCAAGCTTGCGATAAAGCTCTGCCCCGATTTCCTCGGCAGGATTGACAAGCCCAAAACCATAATAACCGTCACCGGCACAAACGGAAAAACCACCTGCTGCAACATGATCCTTGACGTTTTGTCCGACGCAGGCTTCAAGGTGCTCAATAACCGCGCAGGCTCGAACACCGACGCCGGCATTGCGACCTCGCTCATATCCGGCAGCACCCTCGGCGGCAAGGCAAAGTTTGACTATGCCGTGTTCGAGGTCGATGAGCGCAGCTCGCTGAGGATATACAAATACGTTCACCCCGACTACGCCGTGTGCACGAACCTGTTCCGCGACTCTATCCAGCGCAACGCGCACCCGGAGTTTATATTCTCGTTTATTGATTCCGCTCTGCCGGACGATACGCACATGATCCTCAATGCCGACGACCCTATAAGCAGCCGGCTTAAAAAGGACAACAAGCGCAGCTACTTCTCACTGAGCCGCCTGCCGACCGACAGGGACGAGTGCGTCAATATAATAAACGATATGCGCGCATGCCCCTATTGCGGCGGAAAGCTTCAGTATGAATATGTCCGCTATCACCATATCGGCAAGATGAAGTGCCCCGGCTGCGGCTTTGCCTCGCCCAAGGCGGATTATCTCGCATCGCCCGACTATGAAAAGCGCTGCTTCACCGTGCGTTCGGATAAGGGTGAGGAGGAGTATCCGCTTATTAACGACAGCGTGTTCAACACCTATAACCAGGTCACGGTCGTTACGCTTCTTCGCGAGCTTGGACTGTCGGCGGAGAATATCGCAAAAAGCTTTTCGCACATGAGCATCGTCAAGTCGCGCTACACGAATGTCGAGAAAAACGGCGTCGAGGTCGTGACGAACATGACCAAGGGGCAGAACCCCGTTGCGTGCTCGATCGTGTTTGACTATATCCGCTCGGAGCCGGGCGTGAAGGAGGTCATCGTTATGCTCGATGACCTGACGTATAAGAAAACGACCGAGATAGTCACATGGGTCTACGATGCAGATTTCGAGTTTTTAAACGATGAGAGCATAAAGCGCATCGTTGTCGGCGGCGTGAGAATGCACGACTATCACCTGCGTCTGCTGCTTGCCGGCGTTCCGGAGGAAAAGATCCGCTGCGTCGAGCACGAGACCGACGCTCCGGCCGAGCTTGAGCTTGACGGAACGGACAAGGTGTTTATCCTGCACGATCTTACAACGCCGCAGCTTACAAAGCAGGTGCGCGACGGCATACTTGCCCGTCTTGAGGAAAAGGAGGCACAGGCATGAAGATAGAGGTGCTGTTTCCCGAATTTGCAAACCTTTTCGGCGACTGCTGGAACTGGAAGTATCTTTCGCGCTGCATGCCGGAGGCCGAGCTTATCGAAACCGGCTACAACGACGAGCCGCGCTTTGCTTCCGAAAAGGTCGATATGATAATCATGGGCGCGATGACCGAGCACGGCCAGGAGCTTGCGATAAAAAAGCTCATGCCCTATCGCGACAGACTGCGCGAGCTTATCGACGGCGGCGTTGTGTTTCTCATGACGGCGAACGCCGGCGAGGTGTTCTGCGAATATATCGAGAACGAGGACGGCAGCCGCATTGCCGGTCTTGGCCTTGTTCCGCTGCACGCAAAGCGCGATATGATGCACAGATTTAATTCAACTCAGCTGTGCGCGTTCGAGGACATGGAGCTTGTCGGCTTCAAGGCGGAGTTTTCGCAGCTTTACGGAGATAACTCGGACTTTTACTTTGCCGAGGCCAAGTACGGCATCGGCATTAACAAAAAGTCAAAGCTCGAGGGCGTGCGTATCAAAAACTATTTTGCGACCTCGATGGTCGGGCCGTTTTTGATGATGAATCCGCCGTTTGTCAGATACCTCATGGCGCTTCTCGGCGTTAAGGAGCCGAAGCTTCGGTTCGAGGAGACAAATATGGCCGCCTACGAGCGCCGCCGCGCGGACATTATCCGCATGATGGGCGAAAAATGAACTTAGGTCAAAATTGATATCTGTTCGCCTTCCATCAAGTTATCCCCCGAGACTTAAAGCCTTGGGGGATAATTCTATTTCAATTGGAACTTCGTATGTGACAAATGTTGCAGAAAAAAAACCGTATAGACGATATGATAATATTGTAACGATGTGTTGGAGGGCGGAGTAATGGAGAATCTGTCGGTAAGTCCGTCTCGGTTTGACGATGTTGGAATAATACTCAACGGCAACAACTGCTTCGTGGGTCTTGAAACGCCCGACGGAGTCGAGGCTTGCACGCTCGATAAGCCGTTTGTTTTGAATAAAAAGGTGCTTTCGCGCTATGACGAAGCCTGCAATTATATAAAAAAGATACTGCCTGTCAAGATGAAGATCGAGCTGCCTCGGGGCTACCGACTTACGCTCACTCCGGACGATCTGGCAGTATTTTTTTCGCAAAAATGCGATATGAGCGCGATGCGCGACTACATAGAGGAACGGAAAACGCGGACCGAGGCCGAAACGCGGCGCTGGCTTGCCGAGCGCCCGTGGGACACCATGCCCGTCAGCGGAGCCGAAGCCGAGGCACAGAACTTCGTTTTTGACAGCGATACCGGAATGATATCGACCGACGGCTGCTTTAATCCGGCGACGACGATAGTGCTTCCGTCATCGATAGACAGTGTGCGCGTTTGCGGGATAAAAGAGTATGCCTTCGTGTCTTATACATATCTTGAGACCTTTATAATGCCCGACAGCATTACATGTCTGGAACCGTATGCGTTTTATGACAAGGTCCATCTGCGAAATGTGAATCTGTCAAAAAATCTTGAGCGGATATCTGAAGGTGCATTTTCGCGCTGCCGTGCGCTAAATTCAGTTATTATTCCCGACAGTGTCACGCATATCGAGCCCGAAGCGTTTTATCAGTGCGCAAACCTGTTTTCCGTACACATACCGGACAGCGTCGTGTCCGTAGGCAGGTGTGCGTTTTTGAGTGTGCCGCATATATATTATAACGGCCCGGCCAAGGGATTCCCCTGGGGCGCGGTCGCCGGGAACTGAGGAGTGGATCATGAAAGGTCGGACAGAAACAGTCATTTGCGGAGGAAGTAATCTGCGCGCACCGATGAAGCTTGATTTTATAAGCTCGCTGCGTGATGTTTCGCCGGGCGAGTGGCCCGAGATAGTTATTGTGCGCACCGGAAACGAAACGGAACCTGCGTGCTTTGTGCATGCCGAGGATGCAGGAGATATATTTAACTGCATCGGTATCGTTGCTGCGCCGAGCGAGCGGCTTGTGGCCATGCTGCGCACGGCGGCAGTTACGGCACGCCCACGCGCGTTTTGCAGAAACGATGCAACGGTGTGCAGGGCAGACGATCCGGAGGCGTGGGGGTTTATAGCCGAGTTCGAAGCGGTTGATGAGCTGCCGCTGGCCGTCAGCGAAGCGATATCCCGGGCATCCGAGCGCGGCTGCGGCAATGAAGCCGAGCTTCTGGACAAGGCGGCGTACATGACCGAGCAAGGCATTCCTCAAAAGGTTATAATAAGCACTTTTGAACAGATGCTTGCAGACCCCAAATATCCCGAGCTTGTTCCGTGTCCGGCTGTTAAATTCGTTCAGTCGGATGCTTACGGAGAGCTGACGCGTGGTCTTGCCTATAGACTTTCGGGCTTGAATTTAAGACTTATCGGAGGCAAGGGCTGCGGCAAGAACACCCTTGCGCAGACGCTCGACTGGATCCTTAACGTTCCGCAGTACAGAATGCAGGGAAACGCGGAAATGGATAAGCTTGATCTGCTTGGCGGCCCGACTATAGAAAACGGAACTTTGCGATATAAGCTCAGCGATATGCTTCGCTACATAGAGGCCGGGGCGGACGTCGTTCTCGACGAGGGCAACACCATAAAACCGGAATGCGCGGACGTTCTGCACTCGCTGACGGACGAAGCGCGCAGAATTCAGGTGCCTGGCTACGGACTTGTAAAAATGCATCCGAAGTCTTCATTCACGATAACCATGAACGAGGGCTATGCCGGAACGAATTATATGAATGAAGCGACCATAGACCGCTTTACGCCTATCCAGATGTCCGAGCATGAAAGCGTGAAGGAAATACTGCGCCGCGTTGTTCCGACGGCTTCCGAACACTGTCTGAACGTTTGCGATGTGGTATACTGTGCGATTAAAAGCCGCATCGATTCCGCCGGTGGACTTGAACCCGATGCAATGACGATACGCGGTCTTGTTGACGCATTGCGCGCCGAGCCGCTTCTTGGACTCAGGTGGGGGCTTATGGACAACGTTGCCGCAAAGCCGCAGGATCAGTACACTCGATTGCAGCTTACGGAGCTGATCGAAAGCATGGTGCCCTGATGCGCGAGATGTCAGACGCGGCGTTTGAGCGATACGCCGAATTTCTGCGGGCAGATCCGATCGAGAGCATACTCGCAAGGAATCTGTCGTTCCTGCTTGACGACAATAAGCTTGTCTCGGCAGTCAAGCTCGATACTTCGCTGAAAAACCGCACCGAAAATGGGCAGATCGTACTCGGAGGCGCGCCGTATCTGCTGCGTGATGATTTTGATGGACGGCATTGGACTGCCGGCTTGCGCGTTCTGCTTGCGCATGAGGTGCAGCATGATAACAGCTCGGATGCCGACGCGCTCAAAAGAGTGCGCGAAAATGCAGAGAGCCTCTTTGCCGAGCAGGGCTTTCGCCCGTTCGTCGGGCGTATACTCGGGCAGAGATTGATGAACATCCTTGAAGATGCGCGGGTGAATAATATTATCTGCCGTCGGTTCCCCGGCTATATTCCCATGCTCAGATTTGTAAACTATGCGCGGACAGACGCAGCGATACACGGCGGCGCTTTGGAGGAATTCTTTTCGGAGCTTGAGCGCTTTGCTCTTACAGGCACGGCACGGGATCTGGAAGCGGATATAAAGGAAAGAATCGATAAGGCGGCGATCTCGAGAGATTGCGCCGAGTGTGAGACTATTTGCAATGAACTTTTGGCGCTTTTGATGCCAAGGCTTGCTGCCATGTGCAGAGCCGAAGATGATCTTTCGGCAGTGCTTGAGAAACTAAACGCCGATCTTGAATACTATGCGTTTTCCGCAGATACGCGTGCCGAACAGCGCGGAGACGGCAAAGACAGTTATCTGCGCAGTCACGCCGAGGCTGAGACCGAGCGCAAGGGAACACCCGATGACGGAGACGATGCCGACGGTGATAAGGGCGACAGCGCAAGTCCCGGCAGCGGCGATAATTCCAAGCGCTACGGCGATATGAACGGAAGCCTTACAGGCTCGGATGTTAAGCCCAAAGCGAGTGCCGGAACGGACGGTCGCGAGGACAGAGGCGCATCCTCGAGCGCAGGAAGATCGACGAATCACGGCCAAAGCAGCTCAATCGGCATAAAAAATGATTCCGGCAGCGCCCTCGGAAAAGCGGCGGCAGAAGGCCCGAATTCCGTCAGAGAGGTCATAGGAGCGGACTTTTCACGTCGCCGTTTGGCAGCATTGAGCGAGCTTGAGCTTAAACAGATGCTCAGTAACGCGGCTGCCGATCTCTTAAGGGAAAGACGATATGAAAAAATGAGCGCTGTTCAGACCGCCGGCATCGGTCGGTTGAGCCTTGACGATAAGTTCAGACTTGGCGGAGCATACTCCGATGTGAAGTTTGAGGAAAGCAGCATTGTCCCGTCGCGCCGCCGTCTGCCGCCGGAATATGCGGAAAAAGCGCGCCAGATGCACAAAAGGCTCGACCGCATCCTGCGCGAGCAGCGGATACGAAGTCTCAGCCAGCGCCGCGGCGTTCTCAGCGAGAGCGAGCTTTGGAAGATACCTCTCGGCTCAAAGCACGTTTTCAAGAGCAAGACGCCGCCAAAGGCGCGCGAAACTGCATTTTTCCTGCTTATCGACCGCAGCGGCAGCATGGGGACCGGCCTCGGTAACGGAAATTCAAAGCTGTTTACTGCGCTCATGACAGCAGCGATGATAGAAGAGGCGCTCAAAGGCATTGCATACACAAAAATAGTCGCTTTTGACGGCGGGTCGAATGTGGTTGAGCATTGCGTCATAAAGGACTTTGAGCAAAAGGAGATCGGAAGCCGTTGCTTTGACGCGACAACGCAGTTAGCTGCCGGAAACGGGAACAAGGACGGGTATTCGATACGTGCAGCGTCGATGGAGCTTGTAAAGCGATGCGAAAAGCGCAGGATACTTGTCGTCTTGTCCGACGGATTGCCGTCGGCGTACAGAAGCGAGGATGAGGCGATAGAGGATGTGCGCAGTGCGGTGCATGAGGCAAAGCGACGCGGCATAGTAGTTATCCCGGTGATCTACTCCGCCGATGCAAGCCGGAGTATTGAGGCGTACACAAAAATGTATGGCAAAAACATCGTTCTGGCCTCAGACAGCAGTATAATGTCAGAGTTTGAAAAAATGCTGATAAAGCTGGCGAGCCTGCGATAATAAAAAATATCCGAGGACAAGAGTCCTCGGATATCAGTAGTACCAGAGCCTTTACCGGCAGCGGAAAGAGACCATTGAACGCGTCTTTGCAGACGCCAAAGAAAAACACGCTATGCGTTATACACAATACAGAGGCTTGGCTCAGGTGACGAACTGGGTGAAGCTTAAGTTTGCTGCCATGAATCTGAAAAAACTGGCAACCCGGAAGTGGAAGGAGTGTTTTATCTATCCGCTTTTTCGAGCCGTTTTCCTCTTTCTTGAACGAAATCCGGCTGTAGCTTGATGAATGGGATCGGTTTTTCGACAAACTGATGCCGCCATCCAAACGGATGGCGGCAATTTTTACAAAATGTCCATTGATGTCATAGAAAATGTATGATAGGATAAAAATATATGGCAAATAGTTGAAAAAATTAAAGCATTAAGGAGATGAGATCGGCTTGAAAAAGTATACACTGTGGATAATTATCGCCGTGCTGGTCGTTTCGGCGGCAGTCACGGCCTACGCAATGCGCGATGAGCCTGCATCGGAGCATGATAATGAAAATGTTCCGAGAACTGTCGAGGTCAAGGATAAGCCATGGTCGGTCAAGAGCTGCCTTGTGCTTGACGGCGAGGAATACGACCTGTATGCGACCTTCGACGATCCGGAAAAAGCGATCGAGAACGTGAAGGAAAAATGTCCGGATGCTCTTGCACAGCTCAGGCGCGGCTCGCTTACTCTCGGTGAGCTGAGCGACGGAAACTGGCAGCGCTACCGCGATGCGCTTGCCGCAACAAGCGACGGAGATAATGAGCAGGGCGACACTCTGGCGGCGTTTTTCGACATATACGAAAACGCGGATAAAAACGCGCAGATCATAAAGCTTGCCGATGCGCTTTCAGGCTCTGCCGCAGATAAGGCCGGCGAGCAGTACGACAGACTAATGATGGCCTTGCCTTATACGTCAATTGAGAAATAAACGTGAAACCGGCTGCCAACTGGCAGCCGGTTTTCTGTATGCTCAGCGCCTTGCGCCGGTTTTGATTTTCAGCTCGCCGAGGCATGCGCCGCCGAGGATGAGCACAGCGCCGAGAAGCTGAACTGCGCCGAGCTTTTCGCCGAGGAACGCAGCGGATACGATCAGGGCGGTGAGCGGCTCAATGTAGCTTATAAGCGCCGAGGTCTGCGCAGGGAGCTTTTGCAGCGCGGAAAAATACATGTAATAGGCAAGCCCGGTGTTGACAAAGCCTATGATGAGGACGTTAACTGTATCGTCCGCTGCCGGGATGACGGGCAGCTTCACGCCGCTTACAAGCAGGTAAAGCACCATCACGATAAATGAGATGAAAAGCTCATAGGCAGAGCAGTTTAGCCCCGACATGTGCGTTATGCGCTTTGTCACGATGATGATGAGCGCATAAAGCGCCGCAGCGCCGGCACCCATGAGAAGCCCCGTCTGCATATCGGAGCCGCTCGATACGTTTCCCGATATGCACAGCATGCCGGCCGCGACCGCTATGACCGCTATCAGCTTGTTGGCGGTGAGCCTTTCCTTGAAAACTATCGGGCTGAGGATTATCGCTATCATCGGGCCACAGTAGTAAACAAGCGTGGATATGCTCACCCCGGCGTATCTGTACGCCCCGAACAGCAGCACCCAGTTTAAGCCCAGCGCCACGCCTCCGACTGTGGCCGGAACGAGGTCCGATTTAAGCTCGGCAAACGAAAAGCTCCGCCGCGCGGCAACGACCGCGAGCAGAAACAGAAAACCGAAGAAGGTCCTGAGCAGAACTATCTGAGCGCTCGGGAGCGAAATGCGCGCAACGAGCAGGCCGTTGGTTCCGAATATGATCATGGAAGCTGTTAAAAATACAAGATTTTTCGACCGTGGCATTATAAAACTCCAAAAATAAAAATTTTTTTCAGTATACCATATATTCACCTGACGTCAAAGCAAAAATGCCTTCCCCACAGGGAAGGCATTTTGGCATGTTATCACAGAGCAAATTTTTTGCTGTATTCCTCGTAATACTCATCAAAGCAGTGCGAGCGGACTTCGATGAGGCTGTTTATATATTCATGCGTATCAAAGCTGTCCGACTCAAGCTCAATGAGAGCAACGGCGATGTTAGAGCAGTGGTCGGAAATTCGCTCGAGATTTGTCAGCAGATCGTTGAATACAAAGCCGTGGTTGAGCGTGCATATGCCCTTTTGCAGGCGGTCGATGTGGTGCAGCTTCATCTCGTCGCAGAGGTTATCTATAAGCTCCTCAAGCGGCTCGACGCGGTAAGCGCTTTCCAGATCGTTTGTGATAAACGCATCTATCGCGGTGTTTGCGACCTCGGTCACGGCGGATATGAGGACGTTCACCTCGCGCGCACCGTCCTCGGAAAAGACGATGCCCTTTTCGTGTATCTCCTGCGCGCATTCTGCAACGTTCAGCGCATGGTCGGAGATACGTTCAAAGTCATTTATCGTGTGCAGATATTTGCCGACGGCCTCGTTCTGCTCGGGGTTAAGCTCGCGGCTTGTTATATGTATGAGATATGTTCCGAGCTTATCCTCGTATTTATCGACGATATCCTCGGTATCGGTGACGTGGGCAAAGCCGTCATCGGAGTAGTTGTCAATAAGCGCAAATGCGTCGAACAGATTTTCACGCGCCTTTTTGGCCATGGAGTTTACCGTCAGGCGGCTCTGCTCAACGGCGAGGGCGGGGTGGTCAAGGAAGCGCTCCTCCAGTCTGTCGAAGTCCTCGAGAACAGCGGCGTCCTCGGGCTTATCTTTGATGATGAGCTTGCAGATTTTTTCGAGCAGTGGGATAAACGGAGCAAGTATTGCGACGATGACAAAGCGAAACACCGTGTTCATAAGAGCGAGGCTCACGGTCGTCATGGTCATTGACATGAAGGAGAAATCAAATATGGCGTTTAGAGTGTAGAACACAAGTGCGGTTATGACAACGCCGAGCGTGTCTACCATTAGGTAGGAAAGCGCGGTACGTTTTCCGTCGGCACTCGCGCCGAGAGCCGAGAGCAAAACAGGAACGGCGGCACCGATCGCAATGCCCATGATGATGGGCAGCGCGATATCAAAGCGTATGGCACCCGTTATTGCAAGCGCCTGAAGAATGCCGACCGCGGCCGAGGCGCTCTGAATGACGCTGGTGAAAACAATGCCGAGGGCAATACCGAGGATCGGGTTCGAGAAGGTGGTGAGCATGTTTATAAATGTTTCGCTCGAGCGCAGATCGTAGACCGAGCTGCTCATTGCCTTCATGCCGAACATCAAAACCGCAAAGCCGAGCATGATCTCGCCCACATGCTTTTTCGTCGGGGCGGAGCAGAACATGCGCAGAACGATACCGATAACGGCAATGACCGCCGTGAGCGTATCGGTGGACAAAAGCTCAAGCCAGCCCGAGGAACCGCCGCCAATATCGGAAAGGCAGATTATCCAGCCGGTGATGCTCGTTCCGATTATCGCGCCCATGACAACGCCTATCGCCTGACGAACCTTCATCATGCCGGAGTTAACAAAGCCGACGACCATAACGGATGTGGCCGAGGACGACTGTATAACGGCCGTAACTCCCGTGCCGAGCAATATGCCCTTCAAAGGCGTGCTCGAAAGGCGGAACAGAATAAGCTCGAGCTTGTTGCCTGCAACCTTCTTCAGACTGTCGCCCATGAGCGCCATGCCGAACAGAAACAGTGCAACGCCGCCTAAAAGCTCAAGCACGTTTGAAATCCCCAAAATAGCATATCTCCTGTGATCGATAATATCGCAATATAACTATAACGTAAAAGCTGTGTAAAATCCAGCTATTTTTATGATTTGCGTCTTTTGTCCAAATACCGCAAAGCGCGCGTATGCGAAATTTGTGCTATATGCCGTCGCTTTTGCTTGAAAAATCGGCGCTGTGTGATATTATTATCACTATAGGAGGGCAGAACTATGTCATTTTCAATCAAAACCGGCGCACAAGCCGTCGCGACCGGCGCAAGAGCCGTTGCAAAGGGCACGGGAGTGCTGCTTGATTTTCTCGACAACGCGAGCGTGAAGCTCAGACCGCTTTCACATATTCCCCTTATCGGCGACACCATCGGCGATGTGCAGGACCTTATATCAATGCTGCACGATTACTATCACGGCGAATATAAAAAGGTTCCGGCGGTCGTAATGGCCGGAACGGCTGCGATAGTTGCGTATCTTGTAAGTCCGCTCGACCTTGTCCCGGATAATATTCCGCTTTTAGGCTTTGTGGATGATGCGCTTATAATAAATCTTGTCATGCAGCTTTGCATCGACAAGGAGCTTGACCGCTACCGCGCATGGCGCGAGCAGCAGGCATAATAATAACTGCCCCGGACAATGCGTAAAACGCCGTCCGGGGCAGCTTCGTTTTTTACTTATAGATAACAAGCGCGAGATACACTAACGGCTCGCTGCCGGTGTTTTTCAGGGAATGGCCCTCGCCGTCGGGGCAGAATGCCGTGTCGCCGGCGTGAAGCATGACGGGGGTGCCGTTATCGCTGTATTCGCCCTCGCCCTCAAGGATGCAGTAATATTCTCCGTCGCCATTATGGATGTGCCAGCCGCACTCGGCACCGGGGTCGAGTGTTATAAAGGAAAAGACGCGGCCCTTGTCGTAAAGCTCCTCGGGCGTTTCGATTATGTTCTTAAAATGTGCCTTTCCGCTGCCGCCGAGCAGGTTTTCAACGGTTTTGCGTTTGTGTTCTTCATTCCGGATGATCATCAGTCATTTCTCCTTCCGCCTACAATAATAAGAAATCTCATAAGCTGAGCAAGCGACACGGCAAGGGCGGCAACATAGGTCATTGCCGCGGCCGAGAGCACCTGCTTTGCCTGCCTGAACTCCTCGCCCTGCAAAAGATTCGTCTCCTCGATGGTTTTGAGCGCCCTTGATGAAGCGTTAAACTCCGTCGGGAGGGTGACGAGCTGGAATATCGTCACAAGGCCGTACAGCGCGCAGCCTATATACGCGATCGTAACGAACACCTCGCCGAAGGACGAGAGGATAAGACCGAGTATGATAAGCGGAACCGACAGCTTTGCGCCGAGGTTCGTTATCGGAACTATCGCCGTGCGGATCTTGACGGGCGCGTAGTTTGTCGCATGCTGTATCGCGTGGCCGACCTCATGGCAGGCAACGCCTATGGCGACAGTCGAGGTGCTGCCGTAAACATCATCCGACAGGCGCACGACGTTTGCCGAGGGGTCGTAGTGATCGGTCAGCGAGCCGGAAATGTGCTCGATGGGAACATTGCTCAGCCCGTTGCGGTCAAGCACCCAGCGCGCTGCCTGTGCGCCGGTCAGGCCGCGCGAGTTGCGTGTGTTCTTATATTTTTTGAATGTCGAGTTTACCCTTGAGCTTGCCCACATTGCAAACAGCATTGCAGGAAGAACAAGGACTATATACGTCCAGTCAATGTACATTCATCACATCCCCAATTCTTCGTCAATGAGCACGATCTCGACCTTTTCCATGTCCATCATCGGCCCCCACAGAACGAGCATTGCGTTGCACACGCGCTCCGGCGAGCGGCAGTCGTGGCACTTATCATCGATCTTGCAGGGGGTTTTTGCGGGAAAACGCTTGCAGTTCTGCACTGCGGCAGTGTTGCGCGCACGGAAAACCGCCGACTCGAAGTCGGGGCAGATCTTGTTTGTTCCGGCAATGATATAAACGGTCTTGCGGCCGTAGACCTGACCGGCAAGACGGTTGCCGCGTCCGTCGATGTTTATGATCTCACCGGTTTCGGCGATGGCATTTGCGCTTGAGATGAACACCTTTGCGGCGTTCTCCTTATCCAGTGTCTCAAGTCCCGGCTCGCGCCAGTGCCAGAAAACCTCGTTTCCGTTATCGACAAGCTTGTCGTACAGGCCGAGCTGATCGACCGTCTTTGATCCGCCTATGCCGACGCTCGTGTCCTTTATCTCGCCGAGAAGATATTTGCAGGCCTCCTCGCCGCTTGCAAAATGCTGCACCGAAAAATGGCGGGCTTTCAGGTTCTTTATTGTTTTTTCAATGTCCATATGTACAACCTCCGTCAGAGTATCTTCTGACGGATATTATATATTAGAGATATTAATTAATCAAGCCGCTTTTCAAGCTCACTGACCAGCGCGCAGGCCGCTTCGGCAAGCTCACGTGCGGTCTCTGTATCGTTCGCATTTGCCTCGATGCGCAGCTTTGCGCCGACGGCAAGCGGCGATATGCGCAGCTCGTAGTCGTCTCCCTTTAGGCTGAAGCCGTCCGAGTAGTCGGCGCCGAGTTCCAGAAAAGCGGCGCTTATGCTGTCCATGAGCCGCGCGCGGTCGGCGCAGGCGCAGTCGGCGTGCTCCATGCACTTGCATTCGGGATCCGAGCATTCGTCGGGCGCGTCGGCCTCAAAGCCTCCGGCAAGCTCAATTTTCAGCTTGCCGGACAGAGCGTCGGCGCAGCATTCATAGTAGCTCTTCGGCGTGCCGATATCGCACCAGTAGCCGTCGCACGGAACGCCGAGCAGCTTCTCGCCTTCATCCAAAAGCCGCGGAAACAGATCCTTTGCAAAGTCAAATTCCTCGTTTTCGGGAACATGCTCCATTGCACGCGGAGAGATGATGTATATGCCGGTGTTAACGAGGTTTGTCACAACATGCCGCCAGTCGGGCTTTTCAATGAACGAGCGGATGAAGCCCTCGCGGTCGCACAGCGCAAGGCCGTAGCGCAGAGGCTCAGGCTCCGGGCACAGAGCTATCGTCGCGGCAGGGGAGCGCCTTTGGTGCTCGGCAATGAGCTTTGACAGGTCGATGTCGCACGCGGCGTCGCCGGATATGACGAGGAAATCCTCGCTGCCGTAGAAATCGGCGCAGTTTTTTACGCCGCCTGCCGTGCCGAGCGCGGTTTGCTCGACCCGGTATTCAAGGCGCACGCCGAGCTTTTCTCCGCTGCCGAAGTAGTTTTTTATGTCGTCCGGGCGGTATTTTAGCGCTGCGCAGATATCTGTTATGCCGTGCCTGCGCAGCAGCAGAATGATGTGCTCCATAACCGGCCTGCCGCACAGCGGCACAAGCGGCTTCGGCGTGCTGCCGGTTATCGGCTTGAGGCGTTTTCCCTCGCCGCCTGCCATGATAATTGCCTTCATAAGCCATCCCTCCTTAAATCTATTGTTGCCGCCGCGGCATGATATATTCAAAGAAAAGGCTTGACTTTAGCAGAAAAGTGAATTATAATACATAAGCTGAACATTTGAATATTGTTTGTACTCGGAGAAGTCGCGTAGTCCGGCCGAGCGCGCACGATTGGAAATCGTGTAACACCCATAAGGTGTTCGAGGGTTCAAATCCCTCCTTCTCCGCCATAATAACAAGTCCCGTCAACAGACGGGGCTTGTTTTTTTGCCCGCTGCATCCCAAAGGGAATGCAGCGATTTTTTTGCCCGAAATCGGGGGAGCCGGAGATTTATCAATGCAGAAATTGTTGCAATTTTCACAAAAAACGGACTTCAATTTAGTTATGTTGATGGGAAATGATAATTTTAAAATTAGGGTATTGCTTTCGATTTTGGTCGAAGATTTGTTATGAAAAAAATATACCGACAAAGAATTAGCTGCAATGTCTCAATAGGAATTGAAGACTCTTCAAGGAAAGGCTCCGGCGGAAAACAAGCTCTTGGGACAGCGGATTGAGAAAATCCTTACCAACGTTTTGCACCAAACTGCAGTTGATGGCAAATAAACCTTTTAATTAATAACGCCAAGGAAAAAGCGCGTAAGGGTGCTTTGAGCCCAACGAGCTTTTTCTGTTGTCACGCCCCGTAGAAACCAAGGTCGTTCTTCGCGACATCCATGATCCGGTGCGTCTGCTCTATCGCGGAATCAATATCCTTATTCATAAGTGCCGAGAAGAGCGCAAGCTTTATTTCATACAGCTTCTTCACACCGCTGCGCTTGCAATAGAGTGACCACAGGTACTCGCCCTGCGTCTTAAAGGAATAGTATAGCAGCGGCAGCAGCACGTTGCCGGACATTATCGCAAGCTCATGGTGGAAGCTGAATACCCGCTCTGCGGCCTCGTCGGCGTTGCGTGCGTCACGGATGCTGTCAAGGATCGGGCTGAGCTTTTCAAGCTCGGTCACGTCGTTCTTCTCGCACACAAGGCGCAGGCACAGGCACTCCATCGCGTCGCGCGTTTCGAGCAGGGATTTTACCTCGTTCTTCCTCATCGCGCCGCCGTTATAGCGCATGATGGCGATAAGCGTCTCAAGGCTGCCCTTACGCCGGTAGTCGCAGACGAACACGCCCTGCCGCGTGCGAATCTCAACAAAGCCGAGCTTCTCAAGCTCCACAAGCCCCGCGGAAATGACCGTTCTGCTGACGCCCATTTTCACCGACAGCTCCCGCGCCGGCGGCAGCTGCTCGCCGATAGCGAGCTCCCCGGAGAGTATCATGTTTTCAATCTGCTGCACGAACAGCTCCGTCATGGACACCGCTACTATTTTATTGAACCCCATATTTGCCTCCAAAACGCGGATTGCCTGTGGTCATACCAAATTCCACGTTTCAAATTTTACCTGCAAGATGCTTAAAAGTCAAGCGTAATGCTGACTATTCCGCTGAAAATACGGCAACAGCATTGACCTTTTGCCGGTGATTGTTATAAAATGCACAGTACAAACACGTGGTATTACCACAAATTAAGGAGGAGATACTGATGCCAAAATATGATGCCGTTGTGATCGGCGCCGGAAACGGAGGTCTTGCCGCAGCCTGCCGCATGGCAAAGGGTGGAAAAAAGACCCTGCTTATCGAGCGCCACAATATGCCCGGCGGCTGCGCCTCAAGCTTCCGTAGAGGCCGTTTTGAATTTGAAACGGCGCTGCACGAGATCTGCGAATGGGGCACAAAGGAAAACCCCGGCGGCTGCCGCAGGATCTGTGATGAGTTCGGCCTTGACATTCCGTGGCACATGGTTCCGGATAACTTCCGCGTTATCACCACCGCCTCCGACGGCAGGACGCATATCGACGCGACCCTCCCATGCACGGTAAAGGAGTTTGTCAATGAGATGGAGCGTCTTGTGCCCGGCTGCCGCAAATCCATACAGGATCTGTTCGACCTCGGCACGGAGTTTCACGCCGCCGGCGACTACTCTCTGAGCGTCGCGGGCAAGACAGACCCGAAGTATATGCAGGAGCACTTCCCCAACTTCCTGCGGCTGGGCAGCTACACGGTCAATCCTCCAGTACGTCAACATGCTCTGGCTGTACGTAAACCACGGCGCGTGGATACCCGACAAGACCAGCAACGAGCTGACGACAGGATTGCTCGAATGCTTCCGCAGCATGGGCGGCGAGGTGTGGATGAACTGCACCGCGACCGAGATACTCTTCGATGAGAGCAAGGCCGTCCGCGGCGTTAAGACTACCTGCGGCGAGGTCGAGACAAAACACATTCTCTGCAACATGAACCAGAACATGGTGTACGCCACGATGTGCCCGCCGGAGGTCGTACCGGAGCGCATGGTGAAGCTTGGCAATGCCCGCACCTATTCGGCGAGAATGTTCGTCGTATACATGGGGCTTGACAGGAGCGCCGAGGAACTCGGAATCCGCGATTACACCGTCTTCCTCCCGACCTCTGCCGATACGGCCAAGGAGTACGAATCCGGAAAAACCATCGCGACAAACTGCAACCAGGTCATGGTGTGCTACAACGTTGTGAACCCCGGCTTCTCACCGGAGGGTACCTGCGTTGTCTCCCTCACAAGCACCTTCATGGATGATGACTGGGCAAATGTAGATCCGGATGATTACGTAGAGACGAAGACCGCCTTTGCCGAGAAGCTGATAAAGCTTTTCGAGGAGCGCTATGGCGTTACCGTCACCCCGTACATTGAGGAGCTTGAGATCGCGACGCCGTGGACGATGTGCAACTATGTCAACGTTCCTCAGGGCGCGGCCTACGGTTTCGAGCTGAAGGACTGGGACAACATGATGCCGCGAATGATGATGATGGGTACAGAGTTTCCGGTAAAAGGGCTGAAGTTTGTCGGCGCGGCAAGCATCCGCGGCGACGGCTACAATTCCGCGATATTCAGCGGAGATACGCTCGCAAAAAAGACTCTCGCAGAAATGAAAGAAGAGGAGGCTTGAGAAGATGGCAGATAAGCTCAATTACAAGGTAGGCATGATCGGCGCGCTCGATATGCTCAGGTTCAAGAACATGCCCAAGGTGCGCGAAAAGGCGATACAGGCGGCCTCCTCCGCTCCGCTGCCGAAAACTCTCACCACCAACGAAAAGGCAAAGCAGCGCCACCCGGAGAAGCAGGAGGTCATCGTGGCCGAGATACGCCGGAACGGTGCCGATGCAAAGACGATCGTCCTCAAGACTGAGGATGGCTCCGCCCTCGCCCCGTTCAGAGCCGGGCAGTACATCAGCGTATGCGTCCCCATAGGCGGCACCGTGACCACGCGCTCATATTCGCTCTGCTCGTCCCCGGCGTGGGCAAAACGCGGCGAATACAACATCACCGTCAAGCGCGACGACGCCGGCTTTGTCAGCCCGTACATTCAGGATCACTGGGTCGTCGGGCAGCATGTCACTATCTCCGGGCCGCAGGGTCACCTCTACTATGAGCGCCTGCGCGACGCGAAGAAGGTCGTAGCACTCGCGGGCGGCTCCGGCATCACTCCGTTCATGGGCATGGCATACGCCATCCGCGACGGCTTTGAGGACTTCGACCTGACGATACTTTTCGGCTCACGCACGGAGGACGGCATTGTCTACAAGAAAGAACTTGACGAGGTCTGTGCCGCCTGCGACAAGGTACACGTCGTGCATGTCCTGTCCGACGAGGAAAAGCCCGGCTATGAGCACGGCTTCATCACCGCCGAGCTTATCAAAAAGTACGGTGGCGAGGAGTACAGCGTCTTCATGTGCGGTCCGCAGGCGATGTACAACTTCCTCGATGGCGAGATCGCAAAGCTCGGCCTGCGCCGCAAGTTCGTGCGCCGTGAGCTGTTCGGCATGATAAAGGACCCGTGGAATCAGCCCGGCTACCCGGAGGATATCCGCGGCAAGACCTTCAACCTTAAGGTCATTCAGTGCGGCAGGGAATACGACATCACCGCCTCCGCCGATGAGCCGCTGCTGACCTCCATCGAGCGTGCGGGCATCGTCGCTCCCTCCCGCTGCCGCAGCGGCGAGTGCTCATGGTGCCGCTCAAAGCTCGTCTCGGGTAAGGTCTTTGTCCCGGAAAAGACCGACGGCCGCCGCAGAGCCGATATCGAGTTTGGCTACATCCATCCCTGCGCGTCCTTCCCTATGTCCGACATTGTGCTCGACGTACCCAACAGTACGCTTAAATGAAAGCCTGTCTGTCAATCTCTTGCCGTTTTGTGGGATGGAGCTATAATGTAAGCATCCGCAGGGCAACTCCCCGCAATAACGAAAAGGAGTATTGCCATGGATTTCAGAAAGCTTACCGTCAAGGAGCTGCTTGACAATCCCGATACCGCCGCCGTTATCAAGGAGCTTGCGCCTGAGCTGCTCAAGTACCCCATAAAACTGCTCGGCAAGAAAAAGTGCGGCGAGATCTTTGACAAGGTCGTCGCCACCGGCATAGTCCCCGAAGTAATAGCAAAGGAAGCGGAAGCGCGCATAAACAAGATACTCGCAAACTGATACATAGCAAACAGATATCCCCGGCGTCGGTATTATTCCAAAATCCGTACACCGCAAGACTCCTATGCCACATCGCTGCCGAGCGTCTGAACGCTGGAATCCCACAATCGAATAAACAAAAAAGGGCTTCCGAAGTCAGCAGTTGACCTCGGAAGCCCTTGATTTCAAGCCTTTTTCGGCACTTTTGTGCCGGAGAGGGCTTTTTCTTTTTGTATCAAAATCAGTAGGAACATTGATCCGCCCTACAACACAGGAAACGAGGGCTGGGTTTATAACGATAACGTCAATGACCCGAAGATCAAGAAGCGGCTGGGCGAGGTCGTCGGCAAAGAGGGCGAGGACTTGACCCGCCACGACAAGCGGCTGTGCATGATGTATCCGCGCTTGAAGCTGCTGGCGGATGATGGCGTTATTTTCATCAGCATTGATGATATCGAAGTAACATACCTTCGCCTGATTATGGATGAGATTTTCGGGAAGACAAACTTCATTACTCAGTTGATCTGGAAAAGTCGGCAAAACAAAGATACAGCAACATCGGCATCAACAAGATCGACAGTATGCTGAGAGCGCCCAACTGCCCGTTCGTGCTTTTCGTCGGCACAAAGAAACTGGTAAAGTGCCGGGAGTTTGAAGAGTACATCAGCCGTACAATGGCAATTTGAAGGTAAGTTCACTATTGAGAAAAGGAAGCCCTTGTGCTACAATTATAAAATGCATAGGGACTTCTTCTCATAGTGAGAAAGGAGCTTCCGAATGGGTAAAAGTTTACGAGGCAAAGAATGCGGTAAGGGTATCTGCCAAAGAAAGGACGGTTTATATTACGCACGGCTCGGCTGGTCATGCGCGATCTTGTCTTTATCAACTGGCGTACCGGGGAACCGGCAAAGAACAGTTCCTATGATACCCATCTTTACAAACTGTGCGATGAGGCAGGAATCCGGCGATTCTGTATGTACGCTTTGCGCCATATCTATGCCACGAGAGCGATTGAATGCGGCGTGCAGCCCAAGGTTCTTCAAAAGCTGCTTGGTCACGCAAGTATAAAAACAACAATGGATCGGTATGTTCATGTGACGAATGATTCCATGTCAAAAGCCGTATTACAATTTGAAAAAGTGCAGCAAAACCAAAATGGTACAGTAATGGTACAGTAAGCGCCGTTCAAGTGCCGAAAACCCTTGAAAAATAAGGAGATAGAGAAAACTATGAAATTAGGAATAGTCGGGCTGCCGAATGTCGGCAAATCCACACTGTTTAATGCAATTACGAACGCCGGGGCGGAGAGCGCGAACTATCCGTTCTGCACGATCGAGCCGAACGTCGGCATGGTCACCGTGCCGGACGAACGCCTTGACTTCCTCGCGTCGATATACCAGCCGAAGAAATACACTCCGGCGGTCATAGAATTTGTGGATATAGCCGGCCTTGTCAAGGGTGCGTCCAAGGGCGAGGGCCTGGGCAACAAGTTCCTGTCGAACATCCGCAACACAGACGCTATCGTTCACGTTGTCAGATGCTTCGATGATGAAAATGTCATCCACGTCGAGGGCGGAACGGATCCTGCCCGTGACGTTGACATCATTGACCTTGAGCTCATCATGGCCGACATGGAAATGGTCGAGCGCAGGATAGAAAAGGCAAACAAGAACGCTAAGGGCGACAAGAAATATCTGCACGAGGCCGAGGTGTTCCAGGGGCTTCTTGAGCACCTGAACGAGGGCAAGAGCGTGCGCAGCTATGAGTGCGATCCGGACGATATGGAGCTTATCGCAACGAGCGACCTTCTTACGATAAAGCCGGTCATCTATGCCGCGAACATGGATGAGGACGGCATCGCCGATTATGAAAACAACGCTTATTACAAGCAGCTTTGCGATATAGCAGCCAAAGAGGGCGCGGAGGTCCTGCCTATCTGCGCGAAGCTCGAAGCTGAGATCGCGGCCCTTGAGCCGGATGAGCGCGAAATGTTCCTTGAAGAGCTGGGCATGAGCCAGTCGGGACTTGATCGCATGATAAAGACCTCGTACTCGCTGCTTGGCCTTATCTCCTTCCTCACCTGCGGCAGCGATGAGTGCAGAGCATGGACGATACGCCGCGGAACGAAGGCGCCCCAGGCCGCCGGCAAGATACACACCGATTTCGAACGCGGATTTATCCGCGCCGAGATAGTAGCATTTGACGATCTCAAAGCCTGCGGAAGCATGGCGGCAGCCAAGGAAAAAGGCCTTGTCCGCTCCGAGGGCAAGGATTATGTGATGAACGACGGCGATGTTACGCTGTTCAGATTCAACGTGTGATGGAAGATGTAATGTTTGTTCTCGAACTCATCGGTGCGGCGGCGTTTGCAGTGTCGGGAGCAATGGTCGCGATCGAAAAAAAGGCCGATATATTCGGAGTTTTGTTCCTCGCGGTGACAACGGCGCTCGGCGGCGGCGTTATCCGTGACGTGCTCATAGGAAGAATACCGCCGGTGATGTTTGTTAGCTACTGGTATCTGCTCATATCCGTCGTCGCGGCGCTTGCGGTGTTTATAGACGCTTATCTGCGCAGCGAAAAATACAAGCTGCATTTGGACAAGCTTGACGCAGTGAACAATGTCTTTGACGCGATAGGCCTTGCTGTTTTCACCGTATCCGGCATGAACGCCGCAATGCCGGTGAGCGATAATGTTATCCTCGTTTTGTTTGTAGGCATGTGCACCGGCGTCGGCGGCGGCATGCTGCGCGACGTTATGACGAACACCATGCCCAAGGTGCTCCGAAAGCGCGTGTACGCGGTCGCGTCGCTTATCGGCGGCGGACTTTACTATGTGATGCATGTGCTCGACATAAATCAGCTTTTGTCAGTCGGCTGCGGAATGCTCGTGATTTTTGCGCTGCGCCTGTTTGCGACGATCTATAAGTGGAATCTGCCGTCTGTCAAGTTAGATTAAGAAAATGTAAAATTTCGTGTGTAATATTGACGCGGCGGCATTGCTGTGATATTCTATAACTCAATAAAAGGGAGTAGCGTGCGCCAAGCGGCGTTCGGCACGTCGTCATCTCAACCGTCAGGTTCGGTGTGTCGAGTACGATACAGTATTTGCAAGACTTTTACGGCAAGAATAATTGCCGTAAAGGTCTTTTTTAATATTTATTTATAGAAAGGACTTGAGAACTTAAACATGGAATCGGACTCAATATTGCCTCAACTATTGCTTCAGCTTGTACTGATAGCGGTCAACGCACTGTTTGCCGCAACCGAGATAGCCGTTATTTCGCTCAACGAGACGAAAGTGCGGCGCATGGCCGAGGGCGGAGACAGGAAAGCGGCTAAAATGCTTAGAATGGTGACTGAACCTACGGGGTTCCTGTCAACTATTCAGATATGCATAACGCTTGCAGGCTTCCTTGGCTCGGCGTTTGCGGCTGATAACTTTTCCGATAAGCTCGTAAACTGGCTTATAAACGATTGCGGCGTATCCGGAGTGTCACCCTCGGCACTTGATACGATATCGGTCATCATAATAACCCTTGTTTTGTCTTACTTTACGCTGGTGCTCGGCGAGCTTGTTCCAAAACGTATCGCAATGAAACGCCCGGAGGGCATTGCACGCGCTGTAAGCGGACTGATGATAGGAATGACAACGGTGCTCCGCCCTGCAATTTGGCTGCTGACCGTTTCAACTAACGGTGTGCTGCGCCTGTGCGGCATAGACCCGAAGGATAATGCCGAGGAGGTGTCGGAGGAAGAGATAATAATGATGCTCGATGAGGGTGAGGAAGCAGGCTCTATAGAAAGCGGCGAAAAAGAGCTTATAAAAAATGTATTCTCACTCAACGATACCACTGCCGAAGATGTTATGGTGCATCGTTCGCAAGTAGCTTTCCTAAAACGCGACGATGCTCGAACAACACTGCTCAATGAAATAGCCGAAAGCGGCTATTCTCGCTTTCCCGTGTACGGCGAAAATATCGACGACATTGTAGGAATACTCTACGCAAAGACGTATCTTACCGCCCAAAGCAGGGGCGAACGGTGCGAAATGAAGGATTTCCTGATGCCACCGCGCTTTGTCCACGCGAGCACACACATAAACCGCATTCTTCTCGATATGCAGCGCGAGCATGCGCATATGGCAGTGGTTGTTGATGATTACGGCGGAGTTATCGGAATAATCACGCTTGAGGATATTCTTGAAGAATTGGTGGGAGAGATATGGGACGAGAGCGATGAAGTGATAGAGAACATAAGGGAACGCCCCGACGGCAGCTATGATATAAACGGAAGCACACGGCTTTCAGACATGTGTGAAAGCGTTGGATGCAGCATCGACAGTAATGCCGACACGGTCGGCGGCTGGGTCACGGAAACACTCGGCGGCATACCGGCAAGCGGCGAAAGCTTCGAGTGCAGCGGCATGCTGGTAACGGTCGAGGCTACTGATGAAAGACGTGTGCTCGAGGTAAATGTTAATGTTAGCATACTCAGGGAGGATTCATAAGTGAAGTATTATTGCGAAGAAAAAGATCTCGTGATGCGGCAGCTTGACAGCGGAGAAAACGGCCTGAGCCAGGCCGAGGCGGAGCGGCGCCTTGCCGAAAACGGCAAAAATAAGCTCGCCGCGGCAAAAAAAGACTCGATACTCAAGCAGCTTTTGAAGCAGCTGGCAGACCCGATGATAATCATTCTTCTGGCTGCGGCCGCTATAAGCGGAGTGCTCGCAGTGACGCAGGGAGAGAGCTTTACGGATGTTATAATCATCCTGTTTGTCGTCGTCGTTAACGCCGTTTTGGGCGTTTATCAGGAAAACAAGGCGGAAAAGGCCATTGAAGCTTTGCAGGAAATGTCGGCGGCAACGTCAAAGGTGCTGCGCGACGGGAAGATAGTCACGATCCACAGCGAGGAGCTTGTGGTCGGCGACGTTGTGCTGCTTGAAGCGGGCGACGCCGTTCCGGCCGACGGCAGAATAATTGAAAACGCAAGCCTCAAGATAGAGGAGGCGGCGCTCACGGGCGAGTCGGTGCCGGTCAGCAAGTTTATCGACATCATAAATCTCGCAGACGGCGAGGGCGACGTTCCGCTCGGCGACCGCCGCAATATGGCCTACATGGGCTCTACCGTTGTTTACGGCCGCGGCGCAATGATAGTCTGCGCGACCGGCATGGACACCGAGATGGGCAAGATAGCCGACGCTCTTGCGCAGGCTTCCGACGGGCAGACGCCCTTGCAGATAAAGCTCACGCAGCTGAGCAAAATACTCACATGGCTCGTTCTCGGCATATGCGTCGTCATATTTGCCGTGCAGCTTCTGCGCGCCGGCGGAATGAGCTTTGAGGTCGTGCTCAACTCCTTCATGATAGCGGTATCGCTCGCGGTAGCCGCCATACCCGAGGGGCTTGCCGCGGTCGTTACGGTGGTCTTGTCCATCGGCGTTACCAACATGTCAAAGCGCAACGCGATAATCCGCCGCCTGACGGCGGTCGAAACTCTCGGCTGCGCGCAGGTCATTTGCTCGGATAAAACCGGCACGCTGACGCAGAACAGGATGACCGTTGTCGATTTCTTCGGCGAAAACGAGCAGGAGCTTGCCAAGGCAATGGCGCTGTGCTGCGACGCCGAGATAGACGATGAGGGGAAAGTGACCGGCGAGCCTACGGAGGCCGCGCTGGTAACATGGGCAAACACGCTGGGACTTAATAAAACAGCGCTTAAGTCATCGTTTCCACGCTGCGGCGAAGCGCCGTTTGACTCCGGCAGAAAAATGATGAGCACCCTGCACCTTGCCCCGAACGGCGTGGTTCAGTACACGAAGGGCGCGCCCGACGTTATCATCGGAAAATGTACGCACTATCTCAAAAACGGCGAAGCCGTTCCCATGACCGATGACTACCGCCGTGAGATACTCGATAATAATAAGGCAATGGCCGATAAGGCCCTGCGAGTTTTGGCCTGTGCTCTGCGCATATGGGAAGCGCAGCCTGACGACTGCGAGCCGGAGACGCTTGAGCAGCAGCTCTGTTTTGTGGGCCTTACGGGCATGATCGACCCCGTGCGTCCGGAGGTTAAGGACGCTATCGACGAGTGCAAGGCCGCCGGCATCCGCGCAATTATGATAACCGGCGACCATGTTGACACGGCCGTAGCCATAGCCAAGGAGCTTGGCATCCTGCGCGAGGGCGACAAAGCCGTAACGGGCACGCAGCTTTCACAGATGAGCGATGAGGAATTCGAGCGCGAATTTCAGAATATAAGCGTCTATGCGCGCGTACAGCCCGAGCACAAAACGCGCATAGTTTCCGCGTGGCGCAAGGCAGGCTATGTCACTGCAATGACCGGCGACGGCGTAAATGACGCACCGTCCATAAAAAGCGCCGATATCGGCGTCGGTATGGGCATAACCGGCACCGACGTTACCAAAAACGTTGCCGATATGGTGCTTGCCGACGATAACTTTGCCACCATCGTCGGCGCCGTCGAGGAAGGCCGCAGGATATACGATAACATCCGCAAGGCGATCCAATTCCTGCTCGGCTCGAACATGAGCGAGGTCATAAGCATTTTTGTCGCTACCATACTGGGCTTTACGATATTAAAGCCGGTGCATCTTCTGTGGATAAATCTCGTCACCGACTGCTTCCCGGCGCTGGCACTCGGCATGGAAAAGGCCGAGGGCGATATAATGCGCCGCCGTCCGCGTCCGGCGAAGGACGGAATATTCGCAGGCGGAATGGGCTTTGATATCGCGTATCAGGGCGTGCTCATCTCGGTGCTCGTTCTGGCGGCGTATTTCGTCGGCCATTATATCGAAACCGGCGTATGGACGATAACCGACAGCGCCGACGGCACAACGATGGCATTTTTAACGATGTCAATGGCCGAGGTATGCCACAGCTTCAATATGCGCTCGCTGCGCGGCTGCATCTTCACCATGGGCACTAAGAACAAGGCTCTCGTATGGGCTGCCGTCGGCAGCATTGCCGCGACCACGCTTGTCTGCGAGGTGCCGTTCCTGGCCGAGGCATTCGGCTTCACGCCGGTATCGTTTGCCGAATACGTCATTGCAATGGGCATAGGCATGCTCGGCATGGTCATCGTTGAGATCGTCAAGACCTTCCAGCGCCGCGCAATGCGGAAAAGAGGCGAAATTCTTTGAGCTTGCAGGTTGACAGCGCTCAAAGACGGTGATAAAATCAAACAATCAGCGATGACGGAGAACGATGACGAGCTGTCTGCCCAGAGAGAAAGGACGTTGGCTGCAAGCCTTTTCGGACAAAACGTCGGAGACCGCTCCCGAGCCGAAGCAAGGAAATGTGCTTCCGCGCCGCGCCCGTTAAGCGCATGATGAGTTCTATCAAGGTGGGACCGCGTAAAAAATATTACGCCCTTGACGCAATGCGTCAGGGGCGTTTTGATTTTGATAAAGGAGTATAAATCATGGAAGAAAATAAGTACACTTTTGAAAATCCCGAATTCAAAAACACCTATCGCCATACAACAAGCCATATCCTCGCCCAGGCGGTAAAGCGCCTGTATCCCGAGGTCAAGCTGGCCATCGGCCCTGCTATCGAAAACGGCTTTTACTATGACTTTGACGCTCCCTTTGCCATAACTCCCGAGATCCTCGAAAAGATCGAGGCCGAGATGCGTAAGATCTGCAAGGAAAAGATAAAGCTTGAAAGATTCGAGCTTCCGCGCAAGGAAGCAATAAAATTCATGGAAGAGCGTGAAGAGCCGTACAAGGTCGAGCTTATAAACGACCTGCCCGAGGACGCGGTCATTTCCTTCTACAAGCAGGGCGACTTTACCGACCTGTGCGCAGGCCCGCACCTCGATTCGACCGGCAGAGTCAAGGGCAACGCAATAAAGCTCACCTCCTGCACCGGCGCTTACTGGCGCGGCGACTCCAACCGCAAGATGCTCCAGCGCGTTTACGGCACCTGCTTCATGAAAAAGGACGAGCTTGACGCATATCTTGCCCGTATTGAGGAAGCCAAAAAGCGCGACCACCGCAAGCTCGGCAAGGAGCTTGGCCTGTTCATGCTCACCGAGGAAGGCCCCGGCTTCCCGTTCTTCCTGCCCAAGGGCATGGTTCTTAAAAACACGCTTATCGACTACTGGCGCGAGGTCCACAAGAAGTACGGCTATGTTGAGGTATCGACCCCGATGATCCTCAATCGCCAGCTTTGGGAGACCTCCGGCCACTGGTTCCACTATAAAGAGAATATGTACACCACCGTTATCGACGGCGAGGACTATGCGATAAAGCCCATGAACTGCCCCGGCGGCATGCTCGTATATAAATCCGAGCCGCATTCCTACCGTGATCTGCCCCTGCGCGTGGGTGAGCTCGGCCTTGTCCACCGCCATGAGCT
Organism: Firmicutes bacterium CAG:24053_14; assembly: GCA_001916715.1. GTDB lineage: Bacteria > Bacillota > Clostridia > Oscillospirales > Oscillospiraceae > F23-B02. The sequence continues at coordinate 23,837 of MNSZ01000061.1, read as the reverse complement.
GTCCGGCGCTCTGCACGGCCTGTTCCGTGTAAGATGCTTTACTCAGGACGATGCGCACATCTTCATGACCTGGGATCAGATGAAGGACGAGATAAAGAACGTCGTCAAGCTCTTTGACGAGGTGTATTCGCTCTTCGGCCTGCCCTACGAGATCGAGCTGAGCACCATGCCTGACGATCACATGGGCGACGAGAAGGACTGGGAGTTTGCGCAGAACACCCTCAAGGAAGCCATCACCGAAATGGGCAAGAGCTATGTCGTCAACGAGGGCGACGGTGCGTTCTACGGCCCGAAGCTTGACTTCCATCTTGAGGACAGCCTGGGAAGAACCTGGCAGTGCGGCACCATTCAGCTGGATATGCAGCTGCCCGAGAGATTCGAGCTTGAGTATGTCGGAGCCGACGGCGAGAAGCATCGTCCCGTCATGATCCACCGCGTTGTGTTCGGCTCGATCGAGCGCTTCATCGGCGTTATCACCGAGCATTTTGCCGGCGTGTTCCCGACATGGCTGGCTCCCGTCCAGGTGAAGGTCATGCCGATAACCGATCGCGTTGACGATTATGCAAAGCAGATCGCAAAGCGCCTTGACGAGCACGGCTTCCGCGTTGAGACCGACCTGCGCAACGAAAAGATCGGCTACAAGATCCGCGAGGCTCAGACTCAGAAGATCCCCTACATGATAATCGTCGGCGATAAGGAAGCCGAAAACGGCACTGTCTCCGTGCGCACACGCGCCGGCGGCGACGAGGGCAGCATGCAGGTAGAAGACTTCATCGCAAAGCTCGGCGAAGAAGTGTCCACCAGAGCAAAATAATTATTTCAGCCTGCCGATACCCGGCAGGCTGTTCGAAAATAAGGAGAAGCTATGAAACTACTTTTCAAGCAGCGCTTTTTCTCGTGGTTTGACAGCTATGATATTTACGATGAGGGCGGAAGAGCCGTGTTCACGGTGGAGGGCAAGCTCGGCTGGGGGCATGTGCTGCATGTTTTGGACGCAGGCGGCCGCCATGTAGGCACGGTGCGCGAAAAGGTGCTGACGCTGTTCGAGCCGAAGTTCGAGATATTCACAGGTGCAGATGAATACATCGGCTGTATAACAAAGCGATTTACATTCTTTAAGCCCAAGTTCGATATCGACTTCAACGGTTGGCAGGTCGAGGGCGATTTCTGGGGCTGGGACTACTCGGTCGTGTCGCCAACGGGCGAAACGGTCGCCGTCATAACAAAGGAGCTTTTCAACTGGACCGATACCTATTCCATCGACGTTGTGCGCCCCGAGAACGCCCTGTGCGCGCTCATGCTCGTGCTTGCTATCGACGCCGAAAAATGCAGCAGCAATAACGGATAAGGCCGCACCGCTCAAAGCCGAAGAAGAACGGCTGCAATATGCCATTAAGCAGCTATCCCGCTCCAATGAGGAAGTACAGGCGGATATTGCGGCAGTAGACGAAGCGATAGAATACCTGCAAGAGTAGCGGGAGCTTTGGCCTACAGCCTCGTGGGCGAGGCGGCGCACGAGTGGATCGGAATTGCGATGCTCGCGCTGTTTATTCTCATAGTCTTCCTGGCGGCAAAAACACGCTCCAAAGCAAAATGATATATAGAAAAACGGTGCAGCTCCCAACGGGAGCTGCACCGTTTTTCGTTTAGATCAAATTCGGAACACGCGGCCGTCGCGCGTGGGGTGGGCTGCCGGCTTATCGCCGCAGACATAGCCGAGAATGCAGTGACCGATGCCGATGTACTCATCGCCGATGCCTGCCTTGCGCAGTATCTCGCGCGCCTCGGGCATCTCGAACACTTCCTTCGCTCTGTTGACCCAGCACGAGCCGAGCCCGATGGCATTTGCCGCGTTCATGAGATTGCCAAGAACGAGCGCGCCGTCCTCGATATATGTGGGAACATTGCGGTCGGCCAGAACGACGATCACGGTCGGAGCGCCGTAAAACGGATCGATGTCCTTGCCCATGACCTTGGCGTTGAGCTTTGAAAGCAGCGCGATAGTGTCCTTATCCTGCACGACGAGCATAGCCGTCGGCTGTCTGTTCATTGCAGACGGGGCTAACAGACCGGCTTTCAGAACGCTCTGAAGCTCATCCTCCGATATCTGCTCGGGCTTGTAAGCTCTTATGCTTCTGCGCTCGAGAAGGTTGCCGAGTGCCTCACTCATTGCCGCCGTCCTCCTCAATGTCGTAAAACTCGGCGTATTCGCCGCCGTTTTTTCCGGCCTCAACAGCGGCCTTCGCGGCTTCAAGCTCCTCGCGCATCGTCTCTATGCGATCGTCCATCGCCTTGAGCTCGTCAAACAGCGGAGCATAGCTCTCGCCGGGGTTGTCGCGGTTTTCGTCGTAGCAGAGTCTGCCGATCTCGATGAACACCTTGTTCTGCTCCTCAAGCTCGCCGTTTATCTGAAGGGTGAGCTTTGCAATGTTGGCATAGCAGCGCGCGGCCGTGCTGCCCTTGTCATAGGCGTCCTTGAGACTGCCGCTTTCAACATAATCCTTTGCCTTTTTGGTCACACTGTTGATCGTGCCCTTGAGTATGCTTTTGTAATCTGCCATGATGTTAGCTCCTTTCCTGCCCGTCGGCCTTTTTCGTCCGCTCGCTGCGGTTTACGAAAAGCTCGTCGGGTGAATGTGTTTTTCTTGCGTTTACTATAAGAATGACGGCCGCGATCAGCGCGCTTACGATCGCAAGCAGCTGCGATACGCGGATATCCGTTGTGCCGATATACAGACTGTCGGTTCGCAGGCCCTCGACCCACGCCCTGCCGAGGCCGTACCACAAAACGTACAGCCATGTAAACTGCCCGTCGTATTTCCTCGCGCCGCGGCGCAGAAGTATGTAGAGTATGATAAGCCCCGTGAAGTTCCACAGGCTTTCGTAAAGAAACGTCGGGTGGACGAACACCGTAACGCCGTCGGGTGTGGTAAGTCCCATGCGGCAGAAGATATCCGTTTCAACGCCGAAGGCCTCGCGGTTTATAAAGTTGCCCCAGCGGCCTATGGCCTGTCCGATGAGCAGACCGAACGCAGTAAGATCGCCGAGCGCGAGAACGGGTATCTTCTTCTTTTTGCACACGAGAACACCGGTTATAACGCCTGCGATTATACCTCCGTAGATAGCGAGGCCACCGTCGCGCAAGGATAGGATCTCCGATGGGTTGGCGAGAAAATAATCAAGCTTGAACAGAACGTAATACAGCCTTGCGCCGATTATGCAGGTCGGGATCAGCCATATTACGAAGTCGAAAAGATCATCCGAGGTAAGGCCGAACTTTGCCGCCTGCTTTGCACAGAACAGTGCGGCGAGGATAAAGCCGAGGGCGATTATCGCACCGTAAAAATAAATTTCAAAGCCGAAAACCGTAAAGCTGTACGGTGGGTCGATGCTCCAGTCGCCAAGCATCGGGAAGCTTATCGCTGCATCACGCAGCATGGTTGCTGTAAGAAAAGTCATAGGATATCACGCCTTTACAGGGGAAATGACGCTCATTGCGAGCCTGTCGGGAGTCATGAATGCCTTGAGGAAATCCTCGCACTCATTTTTTGAAACGCTCCCGAGCACTTCAAACGCATCGAGCGCGCAGTAATTTCCGAACACACCGTCGGCAAGGGAGAGACACAAGCTGTCGAAGTCTTCAAGTCCGCGCAGGCGCGAGCCGAAGGAGGCGCGCTTTGCCGCTTCGAACAGCTCTTTGTCAAGCCCGTTTGCGAACACCTCGGCAAGCTCGACATTTATCTCGCTCAGGACGCGCTGCGGATCGGGGCTTTCGCCGCCGAGCATGATCGTTGCCGTTCCGGCGGTGTAGTCGATCTCGTAATCATAGTCGCGGTTGAGCACGCCCTCGGAGTACAGCCGGTTGTAAAACTTCGCAGAGGTGCCGAACACCGTGCGCAGAGCAAGCTGGGCGACTATCTTCTGGCGCAAAAGTGCCTCGCCGTCCGGTGCAGGAGTGACCTTTGCGCCGATAAGATACTGGGGCGCGGAGACCTCCATCTGCTCCTCGTTGTAGCTTTTTATGGGCTTTTCGGACTCGGGCTGACCCATGTCGGCCTTTGGGATCTCGGCCTTTTCGCGCGGCAGAAGCTCGTCTGCGATGGCGAAGACTTCCTCGGGATCGCAGTCGCCTGCAACGCACAGCGTCATGTTTGACGGTGCGTAAAACGCCTTGTGGCAGTTATAGAGCGTTTCGGCGGTTATCTCCGCAATGCTCTCGATGCTGCCGGCGACCTGATCGCGGATGGGGTTAAACTCATACAGCATGCGCATGAGGCGGTTATACACGACATAGCCGGGATTATCCTCGACCATGCATATCTCCTGCCCGATTATGCCCTGCTCCTTATCGACGGTCTCCTGCGTAAAGTAGGGCGTCGAAACGAACTTGAGCAGCATGCGCAGGTTTTCCTCAAAGCCCGAGGTGCAGTCGAAAAAGTACGCGGTCATGCCGCTTGAGGTGAAGGCGTTCGGCTGCGCGCCGTTTGCGGAAAGCACGCTCAGCGCATTGTCGCCGTCGGGCATGTCAAACATCTTGTGCTCAAGAAAGTGCGCAACTCCGGCAGGCGTGTCGTGCATCTTTCCGCCGAGGGAGAAGCGCCTGTGCGCGCCGCCGTAATTGGTGGCAAAAACGGCATACGACAGCCGGAAGCCGGGCTTTGTTACAACGTTTACGTTAAGACCGTTGCGCAGCTGGCCGAAGTACAGATCCTCGCCGATCTTTTCATATCTTTTATGCTTCATCGCTGTCCTCCTCACCGTTTCCGCGCAGGTAATACACCGCGTCGCCGACAACGCTGTTTGCTATATCGACAACGGCCTGAAGCTCCACGCATTCGACCGCCTCGGCAAGCTCCTCGGGGTCAAAGTCAAGTCCGTCGATAGTATTGGCGAGGTAAAATCCCTCGAGATTATACTGCGAGTCGAGCGTTGCGCGAAGATCGGATGCAACGCTTTTCTTGGCAGCAAGCAGCTCATCGTCCGTGACCTCGCCGCGCTTTATAGCCTCAAGCTGGGCGCAGATCTCGTCCTTTGCAGCGCCGAATTTGTCAAAATCAACGCCGGATGAGACGATCATAAGTCCCTTGTGCAGATCGACAAGCGAGCTTGCGTAATAGCACAGCGAGAGCTTTTCGCGAACGTTCATAAAAAGCTTGGACGTTACGCAGCCGCCGAAAACGGCGTTGAAAACGTAAAGCGCCGCAATATCCGGATCCTCCATGCAGTCGCCGAGGCGATAGCCCATGACGAGCTTGCCCTGAGTGACGCTCAGCTCGTCGGTGAATTCGCGCACGGACTCCTCAACGGCGTTCATGCGTATATCCGTGCCGATATCATAGTCGATCTCTCCTCTGGGCATGCCGCTGAATGCATCCGAGAGCTTCTCGGCAACGGCGTCCGCGCCGAGGCTGCCGCAGTAGAAGATCTCGATCGGGCAGGTCATGATAAGGCTGCGGTAATGCTTGGTGAGCTTCTGATAATATATATTTTCCGCCGTGTCCTCGGTGCCGAGGCGCGATACGGCAAACGGCTCGTAGCAGCACATCTGCTCGATAAGCCTTTGCAGCGCCCACGAACGCTTGTCGTTTAGCCTGCTTTTTATGCTGTCGAGCAGCTTATCCTTTTCGCTGTCGACATATTCGGGCAGAAGCAGGCCGCCCTTGGTGCAGGGAGCGAGCAGTATCTCGCCGCAAAGATTTGCAATGCTTTCAAAAACTCCGCTGCCGTCGGGCAGATATTTGTCGTCGGCAAAGCTCGCAAGAAATCCGATGCACTGTATCTCGCCGATCTTGCGCACAACAGGCTCGATATAGCTGCCGTAAAGCCCGTCAAGTTCGGTCGCGAGCGCTTGCATATCGGTGTGATTTCTGCTGCCGCGGCGCAGAACATAGGGGATGAGCGCGTTCATCGCCGCCGTTTCGCGGTCAAGCTGAGTCAGCAGGCTGATGCTCAGACATCCGGTCTTGAATTTGTCGTTTTCGAGCGCAGTTAGCCATACGCCGGGGAGTATCTCTTTTCTGACGGTCTCCATGGCATGACCTCCTTTGATTTATAATGAATCAGTATAGCACACTTTTCAGATATATGGTATACCTTTTCCGTCATAAATTTCGCCGTCGAGCCATACTCCGCCGAGGCCGATCAATATATCGTGCGTCCTGCCGGAGCGGGTCTTGAGCGTCACGCGGCAGTCGGAAAAGCCGTCGGGCAGACAGGGGCGGATATATATCATACCGTGCCACGGTTTAAGGCCAAGAAGCTCCTCGGTAAACACCCTGAAATACCAGCCGGATGAGCCGGTGTACCACGTCCAGCCGGCCTCGCCGATGTGGCCGGGGCAGGTGTAGACATCGGCAGGAATGACAAACGGCTCTGCTTCATAAACGCGCCCGTCGTGCGCTTCCGGCAGCAGACAGCGCAGTATGGCCCAGCCGTCATTCGGCCGGGAGCGCTTAAAGCAGGCCTGAGCAAGCCACAGCGCAGCGTGCGTATACTGCCCGCCGTTTTCCCGGAAGCCGGGGCCGTAGCTGCGAATATAGCCGGGGTCGCGCCCGGAGCCGAAAAAGGGAGGGTCAAATAGCTTCACAAGGCCGTTTTCCCTGTCAAACAGCAGCCTGAGCGCGCTGCCCAGCGCGGTGTCGGCCTTCGTGTTTGACGCTTCCGGGCAGAAGCAGGCCCAGCTTTGCGCGATTGAATCTATGCGGCAGCACTCGCTCTGCCGGCCGCCAAGCTCCTCGCCGTCGGGCCAGTAGCCGCGCAGATACCATTGCCCGTTCCATGCGCGGTCGGCGGCCTTGCCCAATGCGGCGGCAAGAGCACGGTATTCGTCCGCGCCCTGCCTGCCAAGCTCGATCAGAATATCCGCAAATCGTTTTACGCAGCAGGAGAAAAACCAAGTCAGCCACACGCTCTCACCGAAAACGGCGCTCATGCCGTCGTTCCAGTCGCTGCTGCCGAAGTACAAAAGCCCGTGGCTGCCCGTGCCGCGGCCTGCGCAGCAGTCAACGGCGCGCTTTGCGTGCATAAGAACGCTCTCGGCGCAGTCCGAGCGCATGGGCGTTTCATAACGGTCGCCTTCACAGGAGTCCAAAGGCTTTGAGCTTATATAATGCTCGGAGATTTGGCATATTGAAGCGTCGCCCGTTTTTTCGACATATTCGCACAGCGCCCACACCAGCCAGAGCAGATCATCCGAGCACCGCGTGCGCACGCCCTTATCCGCGCCGCCGACGCTGTGCCACCAGTGCATAACATCGCCTTCAAGGTACTGGTGCCGGCAGCAGGCGAGTATCTGCTGCTTTGCGATGTTCGGGTCGAGCAGGATGAGGTTCACGGCGTCCTGAAGCTGATCGCGGAAGCCGAACGCGCCGCCGCTTTGATAAACCGAGCATCGCCCGAGAATGCGGCATGCAAGCGTCTGATACACTGCCCAGCCGCTCATATATTTGTCTGCCTTGCCGCAGCCGGAAACGGTCAGACGGCGGCACATACTGCGCCAATGTGCCTTTGTTTTTTCGAGCGCTTCAAATGCGGCATCGGGCTTGCACAGATCAAGGAGGTTTTCTGCGCTCTCACATCCGCAGACGAGCACGGTCACGGGCTGCGCCTCGTAGCTTGCGGCAAAAACGGGATAGCTCAGCCCGTTCGTGCGCGAGTCAAATTCGTTGTGCAGCCAGGATAAGCCGTCGCAAGTCCAAGCGAGCGCGTCACTTGAGCAAACGGCGCTGAAATTAAGCCCTCGTATAGCCGAGCGCGTGCTCGATGCGGTAAACACGGAGCTTACATAACTGCACGCGACCGCGCCGCGGTTGTTGTCACTGTCCGACATGAGAAGCTCGCATTTCCAGCCGAGCTTTCCGCTGTGCTCGCCGAAAAATTCAATTATCATTACTCTTGCATCCATATCCGGCGGAACAAAAGCCGTGCAGCGCGATGCAAAGCTGCCGAAGCTTTTTTCCCAAACGGCAAAGCCGAAGCCGAAGGTGACGCGGCAGGGAGCGCCGTCATCGTCGGCAAAAAGGCTGTGTCGCCCGGCTGCGTCGCAGTATTCCAACACCTCGGCTCCGTCTATTGCCATGGGGTCGTTTATCCATGGGGTAAGCCGCAGCTCGCGCGCGTTTTTGAGCCACATGTTTCCCATGCCGCTGTCGGCGGCAATATAGCCGAAGCTCCCGTTTGTCAGGATGCTGCTCCAGACTCTGGGCGGCAGCGAGCGGTTTACATAAAACGAAAAGCTCCCGTCATCGGCGTACTCGTGCCGCACAGAGGAAGAGCTGCTTCTTTTTCGCTGTGTAAAACACCTCGGAGCATTTTCAAATCTGCGGCCGGGTGTATCCTCTCCGACGATGAACGAGGCGGCGCTTTCTATAAGCTCGGCATCCTCGGTCGGCAGCAGGCGCACCCCGGCGTGAGTGCCGATGAGCGCTTCAAGCCCGTGGGAGGCAAGCGTGTCGCGCACCTTGGAGTACACGGGCCTGCGATACTCGCCGCCCTCATCGGTCAGGAAAACAAGATCTGCGTAAACGCCGCAGCTTCTGAGCAGACAGAACTGCTTTGTTACAGATACAACGTCGCCGTCATCCTTGCAGCAGATTATAGGAAGATCGCCCGAAAGGCCGCAGCGCCAGAGGCTGCTCTTGGGCGGAAGCTGCGACTTTGGGCTGATAAACCACAGTCTTTGCAGCATGCCCATAGCATCGTCAACTTCACGCGATGACATGTGCGTGACGCTTGCGCAGGCCGAAACCATCGCGCCGTACTCGGCAGGCCCCATCGCAAGCATATGCTGCGCGCCGCTGTATGCGCCCTCGGGAGTGTATGAAAGACACAGGGAAAAGCGCACGTCCGCTTTTTCTCCGGCCTTGAGCGACAGCGGAACGGATGCCGTTACCGCCGGATAAGACAAAAATCCGTCCTCGCCTGAGCCGCCTGCCTTTGCCGTCATCGGCTTATCGCAGGCAAGGCACAGCCAGCACTCGGCCTGACTTCCGCGCGGCAGACGGTGCAGCGTGATGCAGTTTTGGTCGCGCCGCGCTTCGATGCCGAGCCGCCAGTAGGCAGGATGGTTAACATAATCTGAAGCGTCGGCGAGCACGGCCTCGAACGAAAATTCAAGGCTTGCACTGTCGATATCCGATTTTGCAAAAACCGACACCGTGCGCGCCTCGCCGTTTTCAGCGCCCGATACCGCAACGGAGGTGCGCGCCGTGAGCTCGTCGCAAACGCAGGAAAATTCGGCGGATATCTCGGAAAATTCCCACATATATGCGCCGTTTTCATCGGGCGAGGGGAGAAGCGAGCGCACTCTGCCGCCGAGTGTGAGCGTTAGGGCGTGCGGTAAATTAACGTGTCGGAGCAGCTTGCCGAGCTTATGCCGCTTTCGGTTAACATAATGTTGTACGCGCCGTTTGACAGCAGCGAACACTGCGGCGAAGCGTAGTCAATTGCGCCACCGCGCTTTTCCCAGCGGCTGTTGGGCAATATCTGCTTGTCGGACTCCGCCTCGCTCAGACGCAGAACCGGCGCGCCGAGCGGTATGCGTTCTTCGAGAAGCTGCCCGTAAGCAGCCATATCCGGCGAGTGCATGAAAGCGTGCCGGACGCAGTTTTCTCCGAGATAATTTGCGATGGCGAGCATGCTCATGCCCAGATGATGCGCCATGAAGCAGCGCACCTTTTCGCCCTCGGGTGTTCGGCAGCGTGACGGAGTGAAGTCGAGCGCCTCGAAAAATCCGTAGCGTGCTCTCATGCCGCACTTTTCGAGCCGACGCAGGTTCGCAACGGCGGCGCCGGGGTCAACGGCGAGGGCGAGAAAGCTGGCGTACGGTGCAATGACAAGCTCTGTATCCTGGCCGCGCTTGAGCGCAAGCCGGGCGCAGCCGTGAGCCTTGTAGCGGTAATTGAGCGCCGGGTCGAGCGAGTAAAAAGCGCTTTCGGATATGCCCCACGCGCCTCCGCGGCTGCGGCGCTTTTTTTGAACGTAAACGCAGAATTTCGCGGTTTCATACAGCAGACTGTCCTGTGTCAGCGGCAGAAAAAGCTCAGGCATGAGGTACTCAAACATCGTGCCCGTCCAGCTTGCCATGCCGCGGTAGCCGCCCGACGAGCGCATCGCACGCGACAGTCTGCGCCAGTGCCTGCGAGGCACGTCGCCTTTGGCTATGGCGGTGTAGCTCGTAAGGCGCGCCTCGCTTGCCATAAGATCGTAAAGCCCCGGCGAGGCAGTGCCTTTTTCAAGATCAATGCCGATGTGCATAAGGCCGCGCCGGACGCTGTAAAATATCGAAAAATCCATGTCGGATATAAGCTTCTCCGTCCTGCCGGCAAGCGCTGAAAGACCTGCTGCATCCAGCCAGCTCCTGAGCGCGATAAGGCATGCGCACAGATTTCCGCAATCGACCGTGGACAGGTATTTCGGCTCGAGCGCGCGCAGAGAACGCGTGTCGTACCAGTTGCAGAAATGTCCGCCGGGGCGAGGAAGCTTTTCCATAGTGCCGAGCATGTTTCCGATAAACTCCTCGGTGCGTGCAAGGTCTATTATCCCAAGCTCCTGCGCGCACATTGCCGAGCAAAGTGCAAGCCCGATGTTGGTCGGGGATGTGCGGTGGGCGATGCCGACGGGCGGCTGCTCCTGGAAATTATCCGGCGGCAGGAAATTGTCCTGCGCGGTGCAGAATGTGTCAAAATAGCTCCATATCTCATTCGCACAGCCGATAAGGTATCGGCGTTCCTCCGCTGACGGCTGTTTTTCCGCCTTCGCAGGCAGACTCAAAGCCAGGGCCGCAAGCGGAGCAAGGATCCACAGCAGCCCGACGGCTTTCGCGAAAATTCCGACCGAAAATATTACAAGGCACAGACCCGATATCGGGGCAAGCCACATGTTCTTATAAAACCCGGCCGCACCGTTTCGCTTGCCGGCGCTCTGCGCGGCTGTTTCCCACTCGAGCAGATTTCTGCCGCTTACGAGCATCCGCCAAAGCGCGATCACGGCGGCGGAAAGCGATATCCACGCCTCATACGGCAAAAACCAAAGCCTGAACGCCGTGCGCACGATGCTCTCGCCAATTCCGCCGAGGGTGCGGCTGTGATACTTTGCCGTCAGCGCCTCGGGCTTGCCGGACGCAAGCTCGGTGAGCGATATTATAAGTCCGGCAGCGAGCGCTATGAGCGCCGCCCATGCGGCGAGGACAAGGCCGTGCGCCCGGAGCAGCAGTCCGGCGAATATTGCGGCGAATGTAGCCGGAGCTACTAAGCTGCGGCGCAGAGAGTCGAACAGCTTCCAGCGCTCGATATCCGGAAGGAGCGCGCTTTTGCGGAATATCCAGCCGGCGTTCTGCCAATCGCCGCGTATCCAGCGGTGGCTGCGCCGAAAATAGGCGATCGGCGAGCCGGGGAAGGAGTCGGAAAACTCAACGCCGCTCATGTATCCGCCGCGCAGATACGCCCCCTCGAGCGCATCGTGCGAAAGCACCCTGCCCTCGGGGATGTGCATCTTAGAGCACAGCAGCAGCGCTTCGGCGTCTATTATGCCCTTACCGGAAAAACCGCCGCGGTCGAAGATATCCATGCCCACCTCGCCGCAAAGCATACCGTATGGCTCAAGTCCGCCGCCTCCGGAGAAAATGCGTGCAAAATCGGTCGAAACGGTCGAGGGCAGCGTTGCGCACATGCGCGGATGTATGATGCCGTGCCCGGCGGTGACAAGTCCGCGCTCGCGGTCGAGCACCGGCAAATTCATCGGATGCAGCATTGCGCCGATAAGCTCGCGCACCGAGCCGGGCGAGGGCACGGTGTCGCCGTCGAGGGTGAGGATATAGCGCGCAGAGCGCAAAAGCTGAGCGTCGCCGCAGCGTGTGTTCAGCTCGCTATTATCGCCGCACATGAGCTTTGCAAGCTCCAGCAGCGCGCCGCGCTTGCGCTCAAAGCCGGAGTATTTTCCGCGCCCCTCGTCGAGCGTTCGCTCGCGCGTAAAAAGATAAAATCCGCCGCCGTATTTTTGGTTCAGCGCGTAGATAGCGCGCTTGGCCGCCGCAATGATCGCCTTGTCCTCGGGCACGGTCTCCGTTTTTGCCTCTCTCAGGTCGGCAAGTATGCCCATGAGCAGATTTTTGCCGCAGTCGCGGTTTGCAAGATAAAACTCCTCCAAAAGCGCGGCAAAATGCTTGCCGCCTTCCTCGTCCGTGAGCAGCGCAGATATTACACACACCGTCCGCCCCTCATCGGGAACGCCGCCGTCAAGCTCGAGCCTCGGCAGGCGGCGCGGCGGAACGCACAGCAGAATGATGTAATCGAGCATGACCTTCGTAAGCTCCGACAGCGGCAGGAGCAGCAGCGCCGCGGCAACGGCGCTGCGCGATAAAAAGCCGCACAGCAGCGTCAGAAACAGCGTTATCAAAACGTTTGCGGATATATATGCCGACGCGAGCTTTTTTTCGTTCGGCGCACTGAACAAAAACGCGCCGACGTGCTTTTCGCGCCCCTTTGCGGCGCGGCTTTTCTCGATGAGCTTTTTCGCAAAAACGTGTTCCTCAAGCCCCTCGCGTCTGGCAAGCTTGGATAACCTTGCGCGGTATTCGGCGCGGCTTTGCTCATCCATGCGCGGATAAATTCCGGCAGGGTCTGCCGACAGCGTCTTTTCAACAGTGTCCGCGCGCTCAAGCAGACTGTGCATGTCAAGCTCGGATATCAGCCGCACAGAGCCGAAAAGTGCGGCAAACTCCTCGTCAAGATTCTCCGGCTCCGCAGTGGTTTTAAGCTTGCGGCAGGCGTCGGCCAGCGAGAAAGTCAGCTGCACGAGCAAAACCGCCGGAAGCAGATAAAGCTCTGCCTGAGGCAGCGGCGAAACGCTTTGAAAACCGGCCAGATATTCAAGCATATTGTCCTCGGAGAGCTTTCCCGAGCACACTTTTATCATATCCCGGCACAGCACGGACAATATCACACCGTCGCCTCCGGCGCGCAGCCGGCGAACATCTCTGAGCGCGCCGCCTGCACGCTTTGCCTCGCGCAATGCAAGATAGCGGTTATCCAAAAGCCAGCGGCAGCTCGACGGCATAGATGCCGCGCTGCCGAAGCGCGCCTCGATAAGCCGGTAGACCGCGTTTATTTCCGTGCAGCTTTGCCGGAGCTGCGCGCGCAGACTGCTTGCCGGGGCTGTCGATGTGCATTCATTGAGCCTTGCGCAGCTTGCCGCATGGCCGAAAACGGTGTTCTTGTTCTGACTGTCCATGTCCATTCTCCCGTCGGTATATTTATAAATGTCAGTTTTGCCGCAAAATTTGAAATATATTCGACTCTCGTCAGCTTGAGTTAAGTGACAAGAATAAACCCTTGACAGCGAGCGGAGATGATGCTATACTCTGTAAAGCAAAAAACGTTTACAGGGGGGATCGCCGTGGAGAACAGTGCAGTGATGCGTTCAATGCTGTTTGATTTTTACGGCGAGCTGCTCACGGATAAGCAGCGTGAGTATTTCGACCTCCGCTATAACGAAGATCTTTCGCTTGGCGAGATCGCCGAGCAGTGCGGCATATCGCGCCAGGGCGTGTGGGACATAATCCGCCGAGCCGAGGCCGCGATGACCGAGATCGAAGAAAAAACCGGGCTTATAAAGCGCTTTCTCGAGCGCAACGCCCAGATAGATGAAATAATCCGGGAGCTTAGGGATAAGGGCACAGAGCCGCATATCCTCAAGCAGCTTGAAGAGCTTAAGATTTAGGAGGCAGAGAACATGGCATTTGAATCATTGTCCGACAAGCTGTCCGCTGCCTTTAAAAAGCTGCGCGGCAAGGGCAGACTGACCGCAGCCGACGTCAAGGAAGCCATGAAGGAAGTGCGCATGGCGCTTCTGGAGGCCGACGTCAGCTATAAGGTCGTAAAGGAATTTACAAAAAGCGTTACCGAGCGCGCCTCGGGCGCGGATGTGCTTGAAGCGCTCTCGCCTGCTCAGCAGGTCATCAAAATAGTCAACGAAGAGCTTGTAAAGCTCATGGGCAGCGAAAATCAGCGCCTGAGCATCGGCTCAAAGTCGCCGAGCGTTGTTATGCTCGTCGGCCTTCAGGGCGCCGGTAAAACGACAAACGGCGCAAAGCTTGCAGCCTATATGCGCAAGCAGGGCAAGCGTCCGCTGCTGGCCGCATGCGATATCTATCGCCCGGCTGCCATAAAGCAGCTCGAGACCGTCGGCAAGCAGCTCGATATCCCCGTGTTCCAGATGGGAACGACAAATCCCGTCGATATCGCAAAGGCCGCAGTCGAGCATGCGAAAAAGCACGGCAACGACCTTGTGTTCCTCGATACGGCAGGCCGTCTGCACATTGACGAGGAGCTGATGCAGGAGCTTCAGAACATCCGCGATGAGGTCGAGCCGAGCGAGATACTGCTCGTGGTCGATGCGATGACCGGCCAGGATGCCGTGAACGCGGCAAACGCATTCAACGATGCGCTCGGCGTTACCGGCGTCATGCTCACAAAGCTTGACGGCGACGCGCGCGGCGGCGCGGCGCTTTCGATAAAGGCAAGCACCGGCAAGCCCATCAAATTCATCGGCGTCGGCGAAAAGCTCGATCAGATCGAGCCGTTCTACCCCGACCGCATGGCCTCGCGTATTCTCGGCATGGGCGACGTGCTCACGCTTATCGAAAAGGCCGAGCAGAGCTTTGACGAGAAAAAGGCTCTTGAAATGGCCGAGCGAATGAAAGCAAACCGCTTCTCGCTTTCCGATTACCTCGACCAGATGCGCTCACTCAAGGGTATGGGCGATATAAACGACCTTGCCGGCATGATCCCCGGCGTTGACGCAAAAGCGCTCAAGGGCGCAAAGGTCGATGAAAAGGGCATGGCGTGCATCGAGGCTATTATCCTCTCAATGACTCAGGCCGAGCGCGACGATCCGACGATACTCAACGCCTCGCGCAAAAAGCGCATTGCCGCCGGCAGCGGCACCTCGGTCGTCGATGTAAACCGCCTGCTCAAGCAGTTTGACGCAATGCAGGGCATGATGCGCCAGCTTTCCGGCAAGAACATGAAGAAGCTGCAAAAGCGCTTCGGCGGAATGGGCGGAGGCGGCGGCTTCCCCGGCCTCGGCGGATTTAAGCTTTGATTACTCTCGCAAACGCGTTTGTAATATATGAAGAAATAATATGGAGGTGAAAGATAAATGGTAAAGATCAGACTTCGCAGAATGGGCGCAAAGAAGGCACCTTTCTACCGCATCGTCGTTGCTGACTCCCGCTGCCCCCGTGACGGCCGCTTCATCGAGGAGATAGGCACTTACGATCCCATGGCAGAGGGCGAGAACATCAAGGTCGATCTCGAGCGCGCAAAGTACTGGATATCCAACGGTGCTCAGCCTACCGAAACCGTACGCGGCCTGCTTACTAAAGTCGAGGCCTAACAAGGAGAAGCTACCGGCATGAAAGAACTTTTGACCTATATCGTACAGAGCCTCGTTGAAAAACCCGAAGAGGTCTCTGTGACCGAGCGCGTTCACGGCGGCGAGACCGTATATGAAGTACGCGTAGCTGACGGAGACATGGGCAAGGTCATTGGCCGGCAGGGCAGGATCGTAAAAGAGATCCGTATACTCATGCGGGCTGTCGCCCAGAGACAGGGCAAAAAGGTTTCAGTCGATATCATGGACTGATCAAAAAGCAGAACGGAAATTACCGTTCTGCTTTTTTGTTGTTCACAAAGTACACAAAGTGCATTTTTGGTGCCGCCGCGCTTGTTAAATCGTGAGTATTGTGGTAAATTATATACTGACCAACTATGGAGGTTTTCACATGGAAAAGCAGCAGTATATCGAAGCGGGCAAAATCGTGAATACACACGGCGTGCGCGGCGAGGTCAAGATCCAGGTATGGCTTGACAGTCCGGAGTTCATGCGCCGTTTTAAGACTTTATATATCGACTCAAAGCCGGTCAGGCTCCTCTCATCGCGCGAGCATAAGGGCTTTCTTATAGCCATGCTCGAGGGTGTGGAGGACATAAACGCGGCCATGAGCCTGAAGAATAAGACCGTTTACATCGACCGCGCGGATGCAAAGCTTAAAAAGGGCGAATACTTCCTGTGCGATATCATCGGCTCGCGCGTCGAGACCGAAAACGGCGAGCTTGTCGGCACGCTTGAGGATATCCTCGAAACGCCGGCGTCGTCTGTTTACATCGTGCGCGGCGAAGCAGAGCACATGATCCCGGCGGTCCCGGAATTCGTGCTCAAAACCGATGCCGAAAACGGGATAATAACCGTGCATCTGATAGAAGGCATGTAATATGTTATGTTAACTGACGATAAGGAGAGCTTCCCCGGAATGAGAATAGATATAATGACGCTGTTCCCGGATACGATGAATGCGATCATGCATGAAAGCATCCTCGGACGGGCGGCGAAAAAGGGGATAATCGAGATAAATTGCGTGCAGATACGCGATTATACGGAAAATAAGCAGTGCCAGGTAGACGACTATCCGTATGGCGGCGGCTGGGGCTGCGTTATGATGGCGCAGCCGCTCAAGTCCTGCCTTGATGATATTATGTCAACCATGCAGGGCAAGCGCAGCCGCGTTATCTACATGTCGCCGCAGGGCAAGCCCTACGATCAGGCAACGGCAAAGAGACTTAAAAACGACTATGACCATCTCGTGCTCGTATGCGGCCATTATGAGGGCATAGACGAGCGCTTTATCGAGCAGTGCGTCGATGAGGAGATATCGCTGGGCGATTTCGTGCTCACCGGCGGCGAGCTTGCCGCGATGGCGGTTGCCGACTCCGTGTGCCGCCTCGTGCCGGGCGTTCTTGCCGATGAGGAGTGCTTCACCGGCGAAAGCCACTGGGACGGAGTGCTCGAATATCCGCAGTATACGCGCCCCGAGGTCTGGGAGGGCAGGGAAGTGCCGAAGGTGCTCCTCGGCGGTGACCACGCCGCCGTTGCGCGCTGGCGGCGCAAGAAAAGCCTTGAGCGCACGATGGACAAGCGCCCGGATATGTTTGCAAAGCTTGAGCTGACGGATAAAACCGATTTGAAGCTTGTTGAGGAGATCAAAAAAGAGCGCAGCCGCATGAAGCTTACAAAGCCCGTGGAGTGCCGCAAGGCCGTGCCGGAGGATATGGATGAGATAATGCTCATCGTGCGCCAGGCGCGCAATTACCTCAAAAAGCACAGGGTCGATCAGTGGCAGGGCGAGTATCCGGCCGAGGCTAACTTCCTGCCGGATATAAACGCAGGAAGGTGCTTTGTTATGACCTACGGCGGATCGATCGCAGGCTTTTTCTGTCTCGGCGAGGAGCCCGAGCCGGATTACGACGGCATAACCGACGGCCGCTGGCACGGCGAGGGCAAATACTGCACGCTGCACCGCGCGGCGGTGGCCGCCGAATTCCGCGGAACGGGAATGAGCCAAAAGCTCATGGAAGCTCTTGAATGGCATTCAAGAGAGCTTGGAGCAAAGGCCATACGCACCGATACGCACAGAAAAAACAAGGCCATGCAGCAGCTTCTGCGCGCAAGCGGCTTTGTCTATCGCGGAAACATGCTCTGCTCGGCCGAGCCTGGGCACGACCCGGCGCGCCAGTGCTTTGAAAAACTGCTTTGACGGAGAAAATGATGGATCTTACGAACATAAACGATATAAAAGCGCTGCTTGCGCGGCACGGCTTCCGGTTTTCAAAATCCATGGGGCAGAATTTTCTGACCGCCGCGTGGGTGCCGGAGGATATCGCCGATTCCGCCGGAATTGACAAAGACACCGGCGTTTTGGAGATCGGCCCAGGCATAGGCTGCCTCACCGAGCAGCTTTCAATGCGCGCAGGCAAGGTCGTTTCCGTCGAGCTTGACAAGGCGCTCAAACCGGTGCTTCGGGAGACTCTCGGAGGCTGTGAAAATGTCGAGATAGTTTTCGATGATGTGCTCAAGGTCGATATTCCTTCGCTTTTGGATGAAAAAATGCCGGGAATGCGACACGTTGTGTGCGCAAATCTGCCGTATAATGTGACGGGACCTGTGATATCAAAGCTTCTGGAGATCGGCTGCTTTGACTCCGTCACCGTTATGATCCAGCGTGAAGTGGCACGCAGAATATGCGCAAAGCCCGGAACGGGCGATTACGGAGCGTTCACGGTGTTCGTAAACTGGTTTGCGCAGCCCGAGCTTCTTTTCGATGTGCAGCCCGGCTGCTTCATTCCGCAGCCCAAGGTGACCTCGAGCGTAATACGTCTTACGCGGAGATCCGAGCCGCCGGCAGAGGTCAAAAGCGAGGCGATGTTTATGCGCGTCGTAAAGGCTGCATTTGCTCAGCGGCGCAAGACTTTGCTGAACGCTTTAAGTGCAGGATTTGGCGAAATGAGCAAGGAAACCGTCGAAAAATGCCTTACAGATAGTGGTTTTGACCCAAAAGTGCGCGGAGAAGTACTTTCAATTGGTGAATTTGCAAAAATCGCGGATGCTTTTTGCGCTGTTTTAGATTAATTTTTGTAAGCAAAATGCATTGATTAAGAACTATCAAAGATGGTAGTCTTAATTAAGGTGTTATTGGTAATAATTTTTATGAAAATATGGAGGAAAAGATCATGAAACTGACCGATAATGTCCACATTCTCAAGTGGGTCGACGAAATGGCCGCACTTACGAAGCCTGAAAAGATCGTTTGGATCGACGGCTCTGAAGAGCAGCTCGAGCAGCTGAGAGCCGAGGCTATGGGCACAGGCGAGCTTATTACCTTTATCTGCTCCAAGCGTCAGGAGGATGCAGGTCCGACCAACAACTGGATGGATCCTCAGGAGATGTACAAAAAGCTGTACGAGATATTCGACGGTTCGATGAAGGGGCGCACAATGTATGTTATCCCCTATTCGATGGGTGTTATCGGCTCTGATTTTGCCAAGTACGGCATCGAGCTGACCGACAGCATCTATGTTGTCGTTTCAATGGCGATCATGACCCGTATCGGCACCAAGGCGCTCGATGCTATCGGCGACAGTGCCGACTATATCAAGGGCCTGCATTCCAAGGCTCAGCTCGACCCCGAGAAGAGATACATCGTCCACTTCCCGGAGGACAACACCATCATGTCCGTCAACTCCGGCTACGGCGGAAACGTTCTGCTCGGCAAAAAGTGCTTTGCACTGCGCATAGCCTCCACCCTCGGCAGGAAAGAGGAATGGATGGCAGAGCATATGCTCATCCTCGGCGTTGAAAACCCGCAGGGTGAGATTCGTTATGTTTGCGGCGCATTCCCGTCTGCATGCGGCAAAACGAACCTCGCAATGCTCATCCCCCCCGAGGCCTACCGTGAAAAGGGCTGGAAGTGCTGGACGGTCGGCGACGATATCGCATGGCTGCGCATCGGTCCCGACGGCAGACTGTGGGCAGTAAACCCTGAAAACGGCTTCTTCGGCGTTGCACCCGGCACCAGCGCAAAGTCCAATCCCAACGCTCTTGCCGCAACCAAGAAGAACACCATCTTCACCAACGTTGTTCACAATCTTGACGACAACACCGTGTGGTGGGAAGGCATGGACAAGAATCCTCCCAAGAACGCGGAAAACTGGAAGGGCGAAAAGTGGGACTGCACCGACGGCAGCAAGGGCGCACACCCCAACTCCCGTTTCACCGCTCCGGCCGTGAACTGCCCCTGCATCAGCCCCGAGTTTGAAAGCAAGACCGGCGTTCCCATCTCCGCCATCATCTTCGGCGGCCGCCGCGCAAAGACCGCTCCTCTGGTCTATCAGTCCCGCGACTGGGATCACGGCGTGTTCGTCGGCTCCATCATGGCAAGCGAGACCACCGCAGCTGCAACCGGCAAGGTCGGCGTTGTAAGGCGCGATCCCATGGCGATGCGTCCGTTCTGCGGCTACAATATGGGCGACTACTGGCAGCATTGGCTCGACATGGGCGCAAAGCTCACCAATCCCCCGAAGATTTTCAACGTCAACTGGTTCCGTACCGATGACGAGGGCAATTTCGAGTGGCCCGGATTCGGCGACAACCTGCGTGTTGTCGAGTGGATACTCGGCCGCTGCTTCGGCGAAAAGGACGCAGTCGAGACCGAGCTTGGCTATGAGCCCAAGCCTGAAGATATCAACCTCGAAGGCGTTGATGTCACTCTCGACACCGTTAAGGATATCCTCGGAGTCGATAAGGAGCTGTGGCTTGAGGAATGCAAGGGCATCCGCGAGTATTACGCACAGTTCGGCGATAAGCTGCCCAAAAAGCTTGCACAGGAACTCGACGACCTCGAGGCAAGACTTAAAAAGTAAAAAACGCGCGCTTTTGCGCGCGTAAGCATAGAAAGGATGATTACCCAATGAGCAAGAAGTATGTTTATCTGTTCTCCGAAGGCAACGCAAAAATGCGTGAGCTTCTCGGCGGCAAGGGCGCAAACCTGGCGGAAATGACCAACATCGGTCTGCCCGTACCCCAGGGCTTCACCATTACCACCGAGGCATGCACGCAGTACTATGAAGACGGCCAGAAGATCAATGATGAGATCATGGCAGAGATCATGGAGTACGTAGTGAAGATGGAAGGCATCACCGGAAAGAAGTTCGGCGACCTTGAAAATCCTCTCCTCGTATCTGTCCGCTCCGGCGCACGTGCATCCATGCCCGGCATGATGGACACCATCCTCAACCTCGGCCTGAACGAGCAGGTCGTTGAAGTCATGGCTAAGAAGTCCAATAATCCCCGTTGGGCATGGGACTGCTACCGCCGCTTCATCCAGATGTACTCCGACGTTGTTATGGAGGTCGGCAAAAAATACTTCGAACAGCTCATTGATGAAATGAAGGAAGCACGTGGCGTAACTCAGGACGTTGAGCTCACCGCAGACGACCTTAAGGAACTTGCAGGCAAGTTCAAGGCAGAATATAAGGAAAAGATCGGCGAGGACTTCCCGACTGACCCGAAAGAGCAGCTTATGGGCGCTATCAAGGCAGTTTTCCGCAGCTGGGACAACCCCCGTGCAAACGTTTACCGCCGCGATAACGACATCCCCTACAGCTGGGGCACCGCTGTCAACGTTCAGATGATGGCATTCGGCAACATGGGCGACGACTGCGGCACCGGCGTTGCATTTACCCGCGACCCCGCAACCGGAGAGAAGAAGCTCATGGGCGAGTTCCTTACCAATGCACAGGGCGAAGACGTCGTTGCAGGCGTTCGCACCCCGATGCCCATTGCACAGATGGCAGAGAAGTTCCCCGAGGCATTTGCTCAGTTCGAGAACGTCTGCAAGACACTTGAGAATCACTACCGTGATATGCAGGACATGGAGTTCACCGTTGAAAACGGTAAGCTCTACATGCTCCAGACCCGTAACGGCAAGCGCACCGCACAGGCCGCGCTCAAGATCTCATGCGACCTCGTTGACGAGGGCATGATCACCGAAAAAGAAGCCGTTGCAATGATCGATCCCAGAAACCTTGACACTCTGCTGCACCCCCAGTTTGATGCTGCCGCCCTTAAGGCTGCAACTCCGATGGGCAAGGGCCTTGGTGCATCCCCCGGCGCTGCATGCGGCAAGGTCGTTTTCACCGCTGAGGAAGCAAAGGCATGGAACGAGCGCGGCGAAAAGGTCGTTCTCGTCCGTCTCGAGACCTCTCCCGAGGATATCGAGGGCATGAAAGCCGCACAGGGCATCCTGACCGTTCGCGGCGGCATGACCAGCCACGCAGCCGTTGTCGCTCGCGGCATGGGCAAGTGCTGTGTCTCCGGCTGCGGCGACATTAAGATGGACGAGGAGAACAAGCAGTTCACCCTCGCCGGCAAGACCTTCCACGAGGGCGACTTCATCTCTCTCGACGGCTCGACCGGTAAGATCTACGACGGCATCATCCCCACCGTTGACGCTTCCATCGCAGGCGAGTTCGGCCGCATCATGGCATGGGCCGACAAGTATCGCCGCCTCCAGGTTCGCACCAATGCAGATACTCCGTACGATGCACGCAAGGCTCGCGAGCTTGGCGCACAGGGCATCGGCCTGACCCGTACCGAGCACATGTTCTTCGACAGCGACCGTATCGCAGCATTCCGCGAGATGATCTGCGCCGACACTCTTGAAGAGCGCGTTGCGGCTCTTGCAAAGCTCGAGCCCATGCAGCAGGCCGACTTCGAGGGCATCTATGAAGCAATGGAAGGCTGCCCGGTAACCATCCGCTTCCTCGATCCTCCTCTCCACGAGTTCGTTCCCACTGAGGAAGCCGATATCGAGGCTCTGGCAAAGGCACAGCATAAGTCCGTTGAGGCTATCAAGGCTCTCATCGCATCCCTGCATGAGTTCAACCCCATGATGGGCCACCGCGGCTGCCGTCTGGCTGTCACCTATCCCGAGATCGCTGCAATGCAGACCCGTGCTGTCATCAGCGCTGCAATAAATGTTCAGAAGCGCCATCCCGATTGGAAGATGGTTCCCGAGATCATGATCCCGCTGGTCGGCGAGGTCAAGGAGCTCAAGTACGTAAAGGACGTTGTTGTCAAAAATGCCGACGAGCTGATCACAGCAAGCGGCCTTGATATGAAGTACCTTGTCGGTACCATGATCGAGATCCCCAGAGCGGCTCTGACCGCCGACGAGATCGCCAAGGAAGCAGAGTTCTTCTCCTTCGGCACCAACGACCTGACTCAGATGACCTTCGGCTTCAGCCGTGACGACGCAGGTAAGTTCCTCGGCGCTTACTACGATAAGAAGATCTATGAGAACGATCCGTTTGCAAAGCTCGACCAGGTCGGCGTAGGCAAGCTCGTCAAGATGGCATGCCAGCTCGGCCGTGCAACCCGTCCCGATCTGCACCTGGGCATCTGCGGCGAGCACGGCGGCGATCCCTCCTCTGTGGAATTCTGCCACAAGGTCGGCCTCGACTACGTCTCCTGCAGCCCCTTCCGCGTTCCCATCGCTCGCCTCGCTGCCGCACAGGCTGCCATCAAGGAACAGCGCCAATAAATAGTTGACGCAAACAGCGTAGGCAAAACAACTGATATAAACACGGTCACACAGTCCGTTTGGATTGTGTGACCGTTATTTTTTGCCCATTTTCAGCTAAATACACCGTAAATCAAGCCGCTGGTTTCACTACGAAATCAGCGGCTTTTTTCGCGCTCAAAAAATTTTTTGAAATTTTTTCGCTCAGGGGGTTAAAAAATGAGCTTTCTCGCTGCCTACCTATTGAGGGACAAAACGAATGCCTTTGAACCTTGAAAATCGAATAGATATTCAACAGGTACATTCCTGATCGGGGGTGAAAGCTCCAGCCGGATGAAGGTGCGCCACGAACTTCCTGCCCACAAGGGTTATCACGGAAAGCAAGGTTGGTAGCGATTCCGAACGGGCTGGCGGAGTACCCGGCAGAGGTGAGATTCCTATGAGTTCGGTCAGCAGCCGAACGCCTGTTGATTTCCTTTTACGCATTTGGGGGATGAGATCGAATTAAATGCGACCACCAAAGCACAGGATACACTTCCTGTGTTTTGGTGGATCGAGCGATCCAAATCTAACAAGAAGGAGGAAAGCAAAAATGCCAAACTGCAAAACGATTGCTATCTGCAATCAGAAAGGCGGCACAGGCAAAACAACCACAACGGTCAATTTGGGCGTTGGGCTTGCACGACTCGACAAGAAGGTACTCCTTGTAGATGCTGACCCGCAGGGCGACCTCACAACCTGCCTCGGATGGCGAGATAATGACAGTCTAACGACGACTATTACCGACAAACTCTCAGGGGTTATCCGTGAGGATAATACAGACCCACAAAGCGGTATTCTGCATCACGAGGAAAATGTCGATCTGCTCCCTGCCAACATCGAGCTGTCTGCTATGGAAATGATGCTTGTCACCGCAATGAGCCGT
>MNSZ01000014.1 GCA_001916715.1 Firmicutes bacterium CAG:24053_14 | reverse complement strand
TCCCTCCAATAAATTGATTTTTCCGCATAATTTGCCGCTTTTTTACCGCAGCCTATTAACTATACCATTAGGAGCCGCTTTAATGCAAGGAAAAAGATACGCCGTTTTCTCGCGCTTTTCTGTGCATACAGCCCGCGTGACACACCTTATAAAAATCTTTACTTTTTATAGGAAATACGCTATACTTTGTACAAAAGCAAATGCGAAAATTCCTTGTTTTAATCCAAACAAAGAGGTATGAAAATGAACGTAAAAAAAACGGAAAAAGACGGCATCGTCCGCGTCTATCCTGAAAACGGCAAGCCGCTCGCGTGGTCTGCGTCGTCCGGCGTAGAGCTCATCGAAAAAGACGGCCTGTATTTTAAAGACTTGGAGAAGACCGGCGAGCTTCTCCCGTATGAAGATTGGCGTTTGCCCGTTGAGGAGCGCGCCGCAGACCTTGCTTCCCGCCTAACAACAGAGGAGATTGCGGGTCTCATGCTCTATTCGCCGCACCAAGCGGTGCCGCCCATGGCGTTCGGCCCGTTCGGCGGTACATATAACGGCCAAAAGTACGCGGAAGCAAATATCCCTGCGTATACGCTTACCGACCAACAGAAGGAATTCATGAACAAAGAGCACATCCGCCACGTCCTCATGATTACGGTAGAAGACGCGAAGACTGCCGCAAAGTGGAACAATGAGCTGCAAAAGCTTGCCGAAAGCATGCCGCACGGCATCCCGGTGAACATTTCCTCCGACCCGCGCAACGGTGCGCGCGGCAGCGGCAGCGTAGAGTTTAAAACCGCCGGCAGTGACGTCAGCAAGTGGCCGGAGGGTGTCGGTTTTGCCGCGTGCTTTGACCCCGAGGTTGTCCGCCGGTTCGCGGAGGATGCGTCGAAAGAATACCGTGCGCTCGGCATCACCACGGCGCTCGGCCCGCAGATTGACCTTTGCACCGAGCCGCGCTGGATGCGCTTTGTCGATACGCTCGGTGAAAATCTTGAAATGACAAAGAAAATGGTCAAGGCGTACTGCGACGGTATGCAGACCACCAAGAATTCCGAAAACGGCTGGGGATATGACAGCGTAAACACCATGGTCAAGCACTGGCCGGGCGGCGGCACGGGTGAGGCCGGCCGCGATGCACACTATGCCTACGGTAAATACGCGGTTTACCCGGGCAATAATTCCGAAGAACACAGGAAACCGTTTACGGAAGCGGCGTTTAAATTAGACGGTCCCACCGAAAGCGCCTCTGCCGTCATGCCGTACTATACGGTTTCTTGGGGCCTCGACACCAAAAACGGCAAAAACGTCGGCAACTCGTACAGCGAGTATCTCATCAAAGATCTCCTTCGCGAA
The DNA here is from genome assembly GCA_001916715.1 of Firmicutes bacterium CAG:24053_14. Taxonomy (GTDB): domain Bacteria; phylum Bacillota; class Clostridia; order Oscillospirales; family Oscillospiraceae; genus F23-B02. The sequence goes on along the minus strand of MNSZ01000014.1, from coordinate 3,304 downwards.
AAATACGGCTTTAAGGGTGTCGTTTGCACAGACTGGGGCATCACGCAGGATCCCGCACCCATTATGGATACGTTTGCAAGCCGCTGCTTTAATATGGAAAACATGACCGAGGGCGAGCGCTGCTTCGTCGCCATCATGAACGGCGTAGACCAGTTCGGCGGCAACGCAGAGATTGCGCCCATCATGGAAGCGTATCAAATCGGCTGCGAAAAGGTCGGCGAAGAAGCCATGCGCGCCAGAATGGAGCGCTCCGCCGCGCGTCTGCTCAAAAATATTTTCCGGTGCGGCCTGTTCGAGAACCCGTATCTCGATCCCGAAGAGTCCGCCAAGATTGTCGGCAACGCGGAATTCTGCGCCCACGGCTATGACGCACAACGCAAATCTGTCGTCTTATTGAAGAATCGCAATCACTGTCTGCCGCTCCAAAAGGGTATCAAAATCTACGTGCCGCAGCGCAAGCTCCGCACCATGAAGGGCTTCATGCGCAACGAGATTCCCGCCCACACGGAAGACCCCGTGACGGACGAGGTGATTTCGAAATACGGCGTGCGCGTCCATACGCCCGAGGAAGCGGACGTGGCGCTTGTCTTTGTGGAAAGCCCTGCGTGCAACGCGTATTCTACGGAAGACGTCGCAAACGGCGGCAACGGCTACCTGCCCATCACACTCCAGTACCGCCCCTATACGGCGGTGAACGCGCGCGAAGTGAGTATTGCGGGCGGCGATTTCCGCGAGGATTTCACGAACCGCAGCTACCGCGGCAAAACGAACATTGCCTATAATGAATGCGACCTGGATAACATTCTAAACTGTCGCGAGGCGATGGGAGACAAGCCTGTCATTGTCTGCGCAGCGATCAACAACCCAATGGTCATGCACGAGTTTGAGCGTGAAGCGGACGGCATCGTCATCGAGTTCGGGGTTTCCCGCGCCGCGGTGCTTGACGTCGTCTTCGGCGATTACGATCCCACCGGCCGTCTGCCCGTGCAGATGCCGAAGGACATGGACACCGTGGAAAAGCATTGCGAAGACGTTCCGTTTGACCTTGAAGTGCACGTGGATGAATTCGGTCACGCCTACGACTACGGCTTCGGCATGAATTATGAAGGCGTCATCGAGAAATAAGGAGTGACATCTAATGAATACAGTAGAAAAATGGGGGCTTTTTGAAGTTTCCCTCAAGGGTCCGTCTGCGGGCAACCCGTTTACGGAGCAGTCCGTTTCCGCCACGTTCCGCAGCAAAAACGAAATCGTCACGGTAGACGGCTTCTATGACGGCGACGGCGTTTATAAAGTGCGCTTCATGCCCTCTTTTACGGGCGATTACGTCTATGAAACGGTCGGCAGCTTCCCGGAAGCGGAGTCTGCCGGCGATTTCACCGTAACGGAGCCGACCGGCAATAACCACGGCCCGGTGCGTATTGCGAACACGTACCATTTTGCCTATGAAGACACCACGCCGTACTATTCCGTCGGCACCACGTGCTACGCGTGGGCGCACCAGCCGGAAGAAGTGCACAAGCAAACGCTCGAGGAGCTTGATAAGGGCTACTTCAACAAAATGCGTTTCTGCGTCTTTCCGAAGCACTACATCCACAATTTCCGCGACCCGGAGACCTTTCCGTATGAAGGTACCCCGGTCGATAATTCAAACCTCACCGAAGAAAACTTCTCGTATTCCGTCGATTTTTCCGGCAACAACTGGGATTTTACGCGTTTTAACCCCGAGCATTTTCGCCGCATGGAGCGCTGCATCGTAGAATTGCAGGAGCGCGGCATCGAGGCCGACATCATCGTTATGCACCCCTACGACCGCTGGGGCTTCTCCGTCATGAACCGCGAGCAGGACGACCTCTACTGGAACTACGTCATCGCGCGCTTCTCCGCCTACCGCAACGTGTGGTGGAGCCTTGCAAACGAATACGACCTCATGCGCGCCAAGAAGCTTGAGGACTGGGAGCACTACGCAGACCTGCTCTGCAAAAAAGATCCGTACAACCACATGCGTTCCATCCACAACTGCATACCGTTCTACGACCACACCCGTCCGTGGATTACGCATTGCAGCTTGCAGCGCCAGGATCTCTACCGTCACGTGGAATACACCACCGATTACCGCACGCGCTACCAAAAGCCTATCGTGTGGGATGAGATTGCCTACGAAGGCAATATCGATATGGGCTGGGGCAATATCTCCGGGCAGGAGCTCACCCGCCGCTTCTGGGAAGCTTCCATGCGCGGCGGCTATGCAGGCCACGGCGAGACCTTCATGAACCCCGAAGACATCTTGTGGTGGAGCCACGGCGGCAAGCTGCACGGCGAAAGCCCCGCGCGCATCCGCTTCCTGCATGAAATTCTCACGCAGACGCCCGGTCTCGGCTTAAAGCAAGGCACCGGCGCCTTTGATGAGACCGTCGCCGTGCCGGATGAGATGATCCCCGTCACCGGCTACGAGATTCATTACTACGGCTTCGGCCGCCCGAGCTTCCGAAATTTCGTAAAGCCCGCGGGCGAAAACTGGCGCGTGGAGATCATCGATACGTGGAACATGACCATCACCGATGTCGGCGTGCACAGCGGCAAGTTCCGCATTGCGCTGCCGGGCCACGAGTACATGGCCGTGCGCCTCACGCGCGTGTAAACATTCATAAAGCATATAAATTTAAATAAACCGTAAAAGAGGGCACCCGCAGCGCTGCGCGGTGTCCTCTTTACTTGACAGAATCTTTCCCGCGCCGTACAATAAACCCAAGATAACAAAGAAATATTCCGAAAGGATGACTATATTTTGGCGAATAAAAGAAAACGCCCCGCTGCTATGCGCGAGGAAGAGCGGCAGGCACAGCGCGCAGCCGCCCGTGCGGAGCGACGCACAAGGCGAGCCGCAGAGCAGGCCGCACAGAATGTCCCGCAGAAGACGGAAGCCCCGAAAGCGCCGCGAAAAGCAGGCGTGCCTCATAAAAAGAAGAAGATCAACAAGTTCCGCGTGGCGGTTGTCTGCACCGCCGCCGTGCTCGTGGCGCTCGTTGCCCTCGGCGTGGCCAGCGCTGCCGGTGTGCGCACGCCCATCAGCAGTATCGCCGCAGACGGCGAACCGGAGTTCTTCTCCACCGTAAAACCGCAGGCCAGCGCTGCACCGGCAGAAAACACCGCTTCCGCCACGCCTACGCCGTCTTCCGCTTTCGACGGCGCGCTTTTCATCGGCGACAGCATGACGACGTGCCTGAAAAACTACGTCACGGACGGCGCAGGCAGCACCACCGCTTTGAGCGACGCGGAATTCATGACCCGCAGCGATTATTCG
>MNSZ01000013.1 GCA_001916715.1 Firmicutes bacterium CAG:24053_14 | reverse complement strand
CCGCCGGGAGCCTTGCCCTGCACCAGCTCATACTTCTCAATGAAGCGGTGGAGCATGGCGGCGATCTCAGCGCGGGTCGCCGTGCCCTGCGAGTCAAGCAGATTGCCGGATTTTCCCTTCATAAGACCGCTGCCGACCGCCCATTGCATGGCCGATGGTGATGATCCGATTCATATCGTGCTCCTTTCCGACAAAAGCCTTTTAAGTGGGGCAATAATGACAGTACATAAGTGTGAGATGGAATATTATGAAACAATGGGTGAATGCCTGCATTTGCGAGTTTTTAATCCCTTTATTAAATTATATCATGGAATGCGTGTTGATGACAACTGAGATTGCGGAGCATATCAGTAGCATGCACAGCCTGCCCAAGGTGCTTTTTGTTGATGTGAGGTCACACTTCGTCCTTTCTCCTCTGCTCCAAAAGCCAGACTGTCATGTCCCGCAAAGTCTCCTCCATCGGGCGCGGCTGATATGCAAAGCGTTCCGACGCAGCAGCATGGCTGAAGCGGCCGTTTGAGGCAAGAACGGAAACGGAATATGGGGTGTAAAACAACGGCTTTCGATCCTTCAGACTCCGACGTTCGTAGTACGGAGCGGCCAGCTTTGCAAGACCCAGAGGCAGGCAGATGGGGCGATACTTCAGCTTTGCAGTCTTTCCCATGAGCTGAAGCATCTTGCGGATGGTGACATAGTGGCCGGACAAAATATATCCCTTGCCGGGCTCTCCGCTTTCGGAACAGGCGAGAATGCCTCTTGCCACATCCCGCACATCCACAAAGTCATATCCGCCGCGAACGGCTAAAGGCAGCTTCCCGGCAAGAAAGGATTTTGCCATTGAGGTGAAGCTCCCACCCTGTAAGTCGCCCGGCCCGATGATGCCGGAGGGGAAAACAATGCTGGCATTCAACCCGCGTTCCGCTGCAGCGAAGACCAACTCTGTTGCAGTTGCCTTGCTCTTGGCGTAATCTCCGTCCACAAGCCCCGGAGAGAATTCACAATCCTCCGTAATGATGCAGCCCTTCGGCTTTTCCGGTATGGCATGGACGGAACTGACATAGACCATTTTGCCCACATCATGCTCCATACATTGCCGGAGAACTCTCCATGTCCCACCTACATTGACCTGATAGAGCCTCGAACCGGGCCTGGAGGCGACGGAGACGATACCAGCGCAGTGAATTACACAGGTACGGCTGTCGGCATCCGCGAAGAAGTCTGTCAGCGAGTTTTCCGCATACACATCACCGATGACGGTATGGACTTCTTTGGGGAGCAAATTGATATAGGGGTCATCATGCAGCACAAGCGCATGCACTCGTGCGCCGCGGCGTGCCAGTGCTTCTACAACGGCTCTGCCGAGGAAGCCGGTGGCGCCTGTAACAAGATATTTATCATACATTCAAAAAGCCTCCTCTCTCAAATAAGCATACAAGTGTTGATTATCTTTCACGAGTACAGTATACTTGAGGAGGAAGGCAGAAACAATCAGCACTTGCCATACGGCTGAAAGAAAAGCAACACTGTCTGTTGAACTGTTGATAATCTTTGTAAACTTTTTTAGAGGGACTCTGTATGGAGAAGATGGATGCAAGGAAACGCTATACGCAAATGGTGCTCAAGCAGTCTTTTCTGAAGTTGCTGAAGGAAAAACCTGTAAACAGAATTACGGTGAAAGAGGTTTGTGCGCTGGCGCAGCTTAACCGTGCCACCTTCTATGCCCATTACAGCGATTGCTTTGCCCTGATGGAGAGCATTGAGAATGAACTCATCGACGCATTTGAGAAATCCCTTCGCTATGTCAATTCGTTTGATGTGACGGCGCTGATCGAAGCCATCTACGATATGGTCGATCAGAATCAAACGGCGTGCCGCGTCCTGATTTTGGGGAATACAAACTCAACGGTCCTCATGCGGATGATTGCCCTGGCCAAGGAGGACAGCATTGCCTACTGGCGGAAAGAGCTGCCCAATGCCAGCGAAACAGATCTTGAGATGATGTATACCCATCTGTCAAATGGTTTGATGCATGTCGTTGTGGAGGGCTATGACAAGTACAGCAAGGATGAGATAATCCGCTTTGTCAGCCGCGTGGTGAAAGCCAGTCTTTCGCTGTTCCGATCGCCCCAAAGACCTCTTGCTTAACATAGACCTTATGCTAGAATGGTATAATAATCTTTGCAAAATAGTCGATGGTCAAAGGAAAGGATGGAGCAGATTATGAAATCATTTCGGCAGACAATGCTGGCTATATGTGTTATTCTTATCGCTTCCGCATTCGCGGGCTGCGGCGCGGCCGAGCAGCGACCGGCATTGGATAGGATCGAGTACACGAACCTGAACGACAGCGGATCAAGGGAACTTCTGCAGGAGCTGCTCTCCGACACAGGCGTGTCGGACGGGCGTGTTCAGGACTTTTTCCGTCGTGTGGACCGCTTTCATGACAGCGTGAAGCAGGAATGGCTTACGGATGGCTTTGAGGAAGCAGAACTGCTGTATACGAAATATGACCCTTATACAATGCAGGACGAATGGACGGCGAAGAACGGGACGTTTCCGGGCTATAACTGCCGGATCACCGCCATGAACTTGTTTGGGGACTTCCTCTCCGTGCGCGCAGACTCTCAAATCAATGCTGGTGAAGATGTGCTGTTTATGGACGAGGAAACGCTGAAAACAGATCCCGATGCGCTGGGCGGAAGCAGCCTTGCAGATTTCCGCGCACTGTATTCCTCCATGAAGACGGAGGATACAACGGAGATCAAGCGTCATGTGCAAACCGTACAAGAGGAATGGGCATCCCGCGGCGTTGCCTTTCGGGAGAATGAACGGATCCGCCTCATCACGGTATTCTTCCACGATAAGCCGACCGAGGAGGAATCTCTGCTGTTTGTCGGGCATGTTGGCGTACTTTTGACGGCGGAGGACGGGACGCTGTACTTTGTAGAAAAGGTCGCCTTTCAGGAGCCGTACCGGATGCTACGCTTTGCCGACCGAACGGCACTGAGCGATTACCTTATGGGGAAATATGAAACCTCATGGGGACAGAATACGGCGAGCCCCTTTATCATGGAGAACGACAAGCTTATGGACGGCTGGCGTCCAAACCCGGATAGCAGAAGCTCCGCGCTCGGCTAAGGACTGCGCGTTGCTGCCAATATAAGAAATCCCCGACTCCGATCGGGGATTTCTTATATTATCCTCCGCTGAAGCTGTGGAGAAAACCAGATAAAGCGCATCAACGCTACAAAGTGACTTCAAATCATAGAATGTTAATTTGCATTGCTTGCCGCAACGGCGATGTTCCTGCTAAACTATGCGTGAAATCTTTAGAGAAAGAAGGTGTTTCCGTGCTTCATGAAAATCTTCGGTTGAAGCGAAAAGAGCGAGGTCTTTCGCAGGAGGAATTGGCATCACGCATTCATGTTGTCAGACAGACCATTTCAAAATGGGAAAAAGGAATGTCTGTTCCCGATTCTGAACAGTTGATAAAAATTGCTGTCATTCTTGAAACGACCGTAAGTGAGCTTCTTGGAACCCAAGTGGAAAACGAAGAAGAACCGAACCAGTTGGCAAAAGAGCTGTCTCGCATCAACACGCAGCTTGCCATCAGAAACCATCGGACGCGGCGCGTGCTGAAAATCATCGCTGTTGCTCTGCTCGTATTTGTAGCTTTGATTTTTGCAATTATGGCGTTGAACTATGCGCCAATGCCGCAATCGAAATACACAAAGAGGGATGCTGCCCTTTTGCTTCCAAACAGGACAGATGTAATTTCAGTGAGCATTTCTTGTGATGATGAAAGAGAAACGATTACTGATAAAAGAGAAATAGACGATCTGTTCGCCAACTTATCAACAGTGCGCATTAAGTCGGGCGAAAGCTATAATGACGCTCCAATGACAGACAAGTTTATAAAGATTATCTTTGAGGTTTCCGATGGGCTGAGCGGATGTACTGTCTACGTCTTTGAGGATGAGAACGGATTCTTTATAGAACAACCCTATAATGGAATCTTTTCAATAGAAGAAAAGCAATACGCCGAAATCTTTGAAACCCTTTTTTAGCGGTGCAGCCACCAAGCTATGAAAAAGGAGTGCCTATTTGGGCACTCCTTTGCTCTGCTGGAACAGTGCGAAGCTGTCATTTTTAGTCTGCTTCTTTATCATATACAAGCATTGGCGTTCAGCTTTTCAAATTCTACGTAGGCTACGGCAAAGGCACAGACCTGCCGTGTGCAGCCGGGGGCGTTGTCCTTGGGATAGAGATGTGGTTATTTCTCTCTAAAGAGCGAAACAGAGTTTAATAAAATCGATATTCCTACACATATCCACAGAGCCTTGCTCATGGTTGGCATGATATCCATCAAGCCTCCCCAATCTTCATTTAGCACACGCATCGCTCCGTCTGAATAAAAGGAACATACGGTCAATGCAGTGAAAGAAATAGCTCCGAATCTAAACCATTTTTCATTCTTACTTTTAAAAGAGCAAATCAAATTAAATCCTGTAAAAATGATCGCAGAAATTCCTAAAAACAGCCACATATATTGTCTCCTTAAATTCTCTTACCCTGCACCCTTATGAGGCAAGGCTCGCAATCGTGTTGCCTGCGGACAGGAACTGCCGATGAGAGGATCGTTCGCAGCCTCTTTA
>MNSZ01000012.1 GCA_001916715.1 Firmicutes bacterium CAG:24053_14 | reverse complement strand
TTCGAAACAAACCTAACGATGCCGAAGGATTATGCCGAACAGCAGCAAATTGGCTCTTTTTTTCAGCAGCTCGACCACCTTATCACCCTTCATCAGCGTGAGTTAGAAAAGCTGCAAAATATCAAAAAATCCATGCTCGAAAAGATGTTTGTCTAAGGAGAATCGTGAAAAAATGGGAAAAATTATTTTATATCACGGCACTCCCGACAAAATCGTTGTGCCGAAATTTGGCGGCGGTGATGATAAACACGACTATGGCAGGGGCTTTTACCTTACCGAGAACATCGAACTTGCCAAAGAATGGGCGGTCTGCCGCCCGAACGACACAAATGGCTGGGTTCACAAGTACGAGCTGAAAACCACCGGGCTGAAAATTCTGGATTTTCAGCAGCACAGTGTTCTTGCGTGGCTGGCAGAGCTGATGAAGCACCGGGACGCCGCTGACTCTAAGCGATACCGTATGCTGGCAAAGAAATTTATCGAAAAATACGGCATGGATACCCGCGATTATGATGTGATTTGCGGCTGGCGCGCAAACGCCTCCTACTTTTACATTGCCAAAGAGTTTGTGCGCGATAATATTGATGTGGATATTCTGGAAGATCTGCTGTCGCTGGGCGGTTTGGGCATCCAGTATTGCATCAAGTCCGAGGCCGCGTATGCAAATCTGAAAGAAATAACCGACGAGCTGCTTGCCGTGGACTACACTGAATTTAACGACAGGTACAATCAGCGCGACATAACGGCAAGAAAACGGATGCGCGAACTGGTGGATTCCGACGCGAACACGGTCACAAAGGTGTTCAGCACACTGTTTGAGAGGTGAGGGACAATGCGCGCGTATGCAAAGGAATATGTAAGCGATGTAGTCGAAAATCAGGGCAAGCTCTTTGACCTTGTGGCACAGAAATACCCTGACAAGGATACTGCGGCTTTTATCAATTCCTATATGGCAAGCAAAACCAGAAAAAGCATCGACGAAGCCAAAGCCTATGTAAACACGATGAGCGCCCCCGAATTGTGGGATTACTTTTGCAAAACCGAGGACTTTACACTGAAGGACGGCAAAGCCATCGAGGGTTTTATGCCGGACTGGATCGGCGAATTTTATGCGTATTATCAATGGTATTATAATCTGCCCAGCAGCGAAGTTGTAAAAAAAGTGCCGGTTGCTTTTCTGGAAAAAGCATACGGCGGGCTGCATGATCTGGAACTGGATTTGGCGGTACAAAAAGTCGGTGAAGTATAATGACGGTTGTTTGCTTTCATAACCCCAGTGAGGAAAACGGATATTTGAGCAACTGGTACCCCTGCCGCTTTACGGTGGAAGGGGTGGACTTTTCCTCCATGGAACAATATATGATGTACAAAAAGGCTGTGTACTTTGGTGACAAGGCTGTGGCGGCTAAAATTCTTGCAACCGATGATGTCGCCGAAATCAAGGCGCTTGGCAGGCTGGTTGCCCATTATAGCGAGCGTTATTGGAACGGTATTCGACAAATCGTTGTTTTTACAGGGCTGCTTGCCAAATTCACCCAAAATGACGACCTGAAAGCGCAGCTTGCCGCCACCAAAGGTTCCGTTTTGGCTGAATGTGCGGTCAGGGATACCATTTGGGGCATCGGCTTGTCGATGAAGGACCCGGACAGGCTGGATATTGGCAAGTGGAAGGGGCAAAACCTGCTGGGCTATGCCCTGATGATGGTGCGCGAACGGCTGTAAAAGCGTACACAAATACCCGGAAAGGGGCAAAATAAATGACCTTTCAAAAGGAATCGGACTTTGAAGAAGCGCTTATAAAAATCCTGACGACCAAAGGCTGGGAGAGCACAATTCTGAAATATCCCACCGAGCAGGATCTGATTCGCAACTGGGCAAGCATTCTCTTTGACAATAACCGCGGCATAGATCGCCTTGGCGATTACCCCTTGACCGATGGCGAGATGCAGCAAATTGTAGAGCAGATTCGGGAATTGCGCACGCCGCTGAAGCTGAACGGCTTTATCAACGGCAAAACGGTTTCTGTCAAGCGCGATAACCCCGATGACAAGGCACATTTTGGCAAGGAAGTCAGCCTGAAAATCTACGACCGCATGGAGATTGCCGCCGGGCAAAGCCGCTACCAGATCGTGCAGCAGCCGATTTTTCCCGGTAAATCAAAAATGCTGAACGACCGCCGCGGCGATTTGATGCTGCTGATCAACGGTATGCCGGTGTTCCATCTGGAATTAAAGCGCAGCGGTGTGCCGGTGAGTCAGGCATATAACCAAATCGAAAAATACGCCCACGAGGGTGTGTTTACCGGGCTGTTCTCGCTTGTGCAGATTTTTGTGGCAATGAACCCGGAAGAAACCGTCTACTTCGCCAACCCCGGTCCCGACGGAAAATTCAACACCGATTACTACTTCCACTGGGCGGACTTCAACAACGAGCCAATCAACGATTGGAAAGAGATTGCCTCCAAGCTGCTGTCCATCCCCATGGCGCATCAGCTGATCGGCTTTTACACCGTGGCCGACGATGCGGACGGCGTGTTGAAGGTTATGCGCAGCTATCAGTATTATGCTGCCAGTGCGATTTCGGATGTAGTTTCCAAAACGAAATGGGACAGCGGCAAGCAGCGCGGCGGGTATATCTGGCACACCACCGGCAGCGGCAAGACGATGACTTCCTTCAAGTCCGCACAGCTGATTGCCAATTCCAACGATGCGGACAAGGTGGTTTTCCTCACGGATCGCATCGAGCTGGGAACGCAGTCGCTGAAAGAATACCGCGCCTTTGCCGATGAAAACGAGACCGTGCAGGCAACGGATAACACCTATGAGCTGATTACCAAGCTGAAAAGCATTGCCACCGCAGACACGCTGATTGTGACATCTATTCAGAAGATGAGCAATATCCGTGACGAGGAGGGCGGCAAAAATGCCCGCGATATTGAGCTGATCGGCAAAAAGCGGCTGGTGTTTATCGTGGACGAGGCGCATCGCTCCACCTTTGGCGATATGCTGGCAATTATAAAAGAAACCTTTCCCCGTGCGATTTTCTTCGGCTTTACCGGCACGCCCGTATTTGAGGAAAACGCCAAAAAGAACAACGCGCAAACCGATGTGTTTGGCAATGAACTGCACCGTTACAGCATAGCGGACGGCATCCGCGATAAAAATGTGCTGGGCTTTGACCCGTACAAGGTACTTACCTTCCGCGATAAAGATGTGCGGCAGGCTGTTGCACTGGAAAAGGCAAAGGCAGCTACGGTTGCAGACGCCCTGAATGACCCCGCAAAAGCCGCTGTGTACTATAAGTACATGGACAACACGCAGGTGAAAATGTACGGCGAACCGGGTCCGGACGGGAAGTGGATCAAGGGGATTGAGGATTATCTGCCCAATACACAATATCTGACGGCAGAGCATAAGCAGACCGTTATCGAGGATATTAAGGAAAACTGGCTGACTTTGAGCCACAACGGTAAGTTCCACGCCATTTTTGCCACAAGCAGCATCCCGGAGGCAATCGAATATTACCGCATGATGAAGATCACCATGCCGGAATTGAAAACAAGCTGCCTTTTTGACCCGAACATTGATAATAACGGCGGCGCCATTTACAAAGAGGATGGGCTTGTTGAAATTATCGAGGATTACAATAAGCGCTATGGGCAGGATTTTACAATACCCACCCACGCACGGTTTAAGAAGGATCTGTCGCTGCGTCTGGCGCACAAGGAGCAGTATAAGCGCATTGAACGCACACCCGACCAACAGCTTGATTTGCTGATCGTTGTTGACCAGATGCTGACCGGCTTTGACTCCAAGTGGGTTAATACCCTCTATATGGATAAGATGCTGGAATACGAGAACATTATACAGGCGTTTTCCCGCACAAACCGACTGTTTGGACCGGATAAACCGTTCGGCGTGATTCGCTATTACCGCAAGCCGCACACAATGGAACAAAATGTGCTGAAAGCGGTGAAGCTGTACTCCGGTGACCGCCCGATTGGATTGTTTGTTGACCGCCTTGCCCACAACCTTGAAAAAATGAACGAGGTGTACGGCGACATTGCGGAGTTGTTTACGAGCGCGGGTGTGCCTGATTTTGAAAAGCTGCCGCAGGACAGAAGCGTCTGCGCCAAGTTTGCCAAGCTGTTCCGTGAGCTTAACGACTACATGGAGGCAGCGCGTGTGCAGGGCTTTACATGGAATCAAAGCGTATATCATTGCCCGGACGATGCTGCCGATGAAACCATTGATGTCGAAATGCTGTTTGATGAGTCTGCCTATCTGATTTTGGCACAGCGCTATAAGGAACTGTCCGCCGAGCCGTCGGACCCTTCCGATGACGGCGATGCGCCGTATGATTTGGTGGGCTATTTGACGGAAATCGACACCGGTGTGATTGATTCCAACTATATGAACAGCCGCTTTGATAAGTACCTGAAGCTGCTGAATCAGGCGGGTGCATCGGGAGAATCCATAGAACAGGCAAAAGCCGAACTGCATAAGTCCTTTGCCAGCCTGACACAGGAAGAACAGAAGTTTGCCAACATCTTCCTGCACGATATTGAACGCGGCGACGCCACACCCGAACCCGGCAAGACGCTGCGGGATTACATCACCGAGTACCAGTGCCGTGCGAAGAATGACCAAATCCACCGCTTTGCCGTTGTGTTTGGCTTGGATGAAGAAAAGCTCCGCAATATGATGGGTCTGGGGCTGACGAAAACCAATATCAACGAGTTTGGCCGCTTTGACGAACTGAAGAAAAGCGTAGACAAAGCAAAGGCAAAAGCCTATTTTGAGAAAAAAGAGGGCGTAAAGCTGATACCGCCCAAGGTAAACCAGAAAGTGGACAGTTTGCTGCGGGAATTTATTGTAACCGGCGGCTTCGAGGTGTAAGGCTGCATATTTATAAGCGATAAGTCGAACAAAAGGGCCAAGGAAAATCCGAGGCCCTTTTACTTTTGCTTGGGAACAGCGGAAGTTGGGGGACTGCTTTACCGAACGCTGTGAAAGTATGCCCGATGGTGAGTTGATTTCAGTTACTATAAATGACGGTATCAAGAAGTTTTCGGAACTCGGACGGCACGACAATTCCAATGATGATAAGTCAAAATATAAGAAAGTCTGCGTTGGCGATATTGCGTACAACTCAATGCGTATGTGGCAAGGAGCAAGTGGATGTTCACCGTATGAGGGAATTGTCAGCCCCGCTTATACCGTACTTACGCCAAATTCAGGTATAAACTCCAAGTGTATGGCTTACCAGTTCAAATTACCTGCGACTATCCACACTTTCAAAATCAATTCACAGGGTATAACATCTGATAACTGGAATTTGAAATTTCCCGCATTAAGCGAAATCGAGATTTATGTATCCCCTTACGAACAGGAACAAGCAAAAATAGCAGCTTATTTCGCGAATCTCGACCACCTTATCACCCTTCATCAGCGTAAGCGCTTGGGTCGATACAAAAAGGCTCCGTTTGTACCAGCCAAGCGGAGCGAATTATGCAAAGTGGATTACTGTATACAAGAAAGGGGCGATAAGACAGGTTACAATGGATAAGTACCTGATGACGCAAAAATGGCTCGAAAAACTTATCC
>MNSZ01000011.1:6302-8999 GCA_001916715.1 Firmicutes bacterium CAG:24053_14 | reverse complement strand
TCGCATTACCTCCAATCGCGAAGCTGGTGATGGACGATTTGATATTCAGATGCTTCCTTTGAATAAGCGGCTGCCTGGTATTCTGATTGAATTAAAGGCCGGGAAAGACCGCTCTGAAACACAGCTTGAAGACCTTGCTAAGGTTGCCTTGCAACAGATTAACGACCGTGCATACAGCGTTGATTTGCAGGCGATGAATGTTACGTCAATTATAAAAATCGGCATTGCATTCTCTGGTAAAAGAACACGCATTGCTGCTGAAAGACAAAACATCGAATAAACATCTTCGCTCAGCAGGCTGGCTATCATCCAAGTCAGCCTGCTGTTTCTTTGTCGTCGGGTTTATTTCCTTGTTTATGCGGCGCAGTTTCTGAGCTGCTCTCTGCGGCAAAAAGCACCCGCTGTTGGAGGTAAACCCGGTCGGAAGCACTTTTAATATACAGAATTTCATCCCACACAAATCCCAAAAGACGAAAGCGGTGTCTGAAATAAACAGGCCAATAGAGTTCCAAAGAGGAACCGCAGGAGTGCTTGAAAGCGTCAAAGAGGGCACAACATGCCTATCTGAAGGTTCAGACATAGGTTTGGGACCATCAGGCCGGGAGTTCGAGTCTCCCATCTCGGACCAAACCCCCCTGAAATCGTTGATTTCAGAGGGAGTTTTCTTATCCTTGATTACTGCGGCGCAGGAGGTGAGCTTGTCATTCTCAGCATAATACATTGGGCCGGAAGGGACAAGCAGCTGACAGATTTGCGCGCCGCAACTCCAACAACCATATTGCGCATTTTACCTTATGCTGATACAATGCAGGAAAGCGGTTTACCGCATATATACGGCGGAGCTCGCCCCACTCCATCTCCGCCGCCGCAAGGGAGCATGGATATGATTTTTTACTTTTCTGGCACAGGCAACAGCAAATACGTCGCCGGAAAGACCGGCGAACATCTTGTCATCGTCACGCCTACCTACGCCTGGCGCATTCCCCGCCTTGTGAGAGACTGGCTGCTGAAGACACCGCTTCAGGGAGCAAGGCACGCATGGTTCGTCATGACCTGTGGCAGTGAGATCGGCAGCGCCGACAAATATAACCGGATGCTCTGTCAGGCAAAAGGTCTTGTCTGCATGGGCACGGCACAGATCGTCATGCCGGAGAACTACATTGCCATGTTCAACGCCCCGCACGTCGATGAGGCACGGCAGATCGTGGCCGCGGCTCAACCGAGTATTGACCGTGCCATAGCCGCCATCCGCGCCGGTCAGCCCTTTGCTCCCACGAGAAACAACCTTTATGACCGTTTTATGAGCGGGCCGGTAAACCCCGTTTTCTATTCCTGCTTTGTCAGGGCAGACGCCTTTACTGTCAGCAATGCCTGCATCAGCTGCGGCCAATGCGCCCGGCGCTGCCCTGCCAACAGCATTGTGCTGCGGGATGGGAAGCCCGTCTGGAGTGAAAATTGTACCCACTGCATGGCCTGCATCTGTTATTGTCCCGCAGAGGCCATCGAATACGGCAAAAAGAGTCTGGGCAAGCCCCGGTATCACTTTGAAGTGCTGCAAACAAGCCCAAAACCCATTCAGGACACAGGAGGACACAGTATGCACAACATCAACGCTCTGATGGATCACTTCTCCATCAACTGCCACAGCAGCATCCGTTACGGCGGCGACACCGTGGTGTGGTTCGACCCGTTCCAGGTAAAGGACTCCCCTCGGGACGGTGATGTAATTTTCATCACCCACGAGCACTATGACCACTTCTCGCCGGAGGACATCCGGCAGGTCATGAAGCCGGACGCGGTGCTGGTGCTGCCTGAAAGCTGCCTGGCGGCAACGCAGGCGGCCGGGTTCAGTCCCGCGCAGCTGCTGACAGTGCTCCCCGGAACGCATGAGACCGTCAAGGGCATTGCCTTTGATGCCGTTGCCGCGTACAATATGGGCAAGCCGTTTCACCCCCAGGCCAACAGCTGGGTGGGCTACGTAGTGGAGTTGGACGGCTGCCGCGTGTATGTGGCGGGAGACACCGACGACACGCCGGAGGCCCGTGCGGCGACCTGTGACGTGGCCTTCCTGCCCGTCGGCGGCACGTACACCATGACTGCCCCGGAGGCAGCATCGCTGGCCAATGTGCTGCGCCCGCAGGTCGCCGTTCCCACCCACTACGGAAGCATCGTGGGCCGTATGTCCGACGGTGATGACTTCGCAGCATCGCTGGCACCGGACATCCGCTGTATAAAGCTGATCTGATCATCCCTGTATCCGCCGGTCCGAATCTTACAAAAATGTAAGATTTCGTCAGGCAAATGTAAGAAAAAGCCATGGTCTGCCAGTCAACGGCGGGCGGACAGGCCACCCGTCATCCGTCCCTCAATTTGCCGGAGCAGCGGCTGACAGCCATTGAAAAACAACTGGTCGAGCGCACAAGAGAGCTGCTCTCCGTTCCGGTTCAGAGAAGTACAAAGCGCAAAAACGAGCCGGAAGGATGATCCGTCTGCGGTATGGGAGCAACCCCATACCGCAGATACATACTGCGAACTTGACGGCAGAAAAAGTCACAATATCGTAGTATACTATTCTTAAATCAGAATGACAAATCGGAGTTTATGGAGGTTGCTAAAATGGAAGCAGTTATTCGGAAAGTTCAGCAAGGTGATGCAAACACCTTGGCATATATTCAAACTGAAAGCTGGAAGGCAGCT
>MNSZ01000011.1:0-6179 GCA_001916715.1 Firmicutes bacterium CAG:24053_14 | reverse complement strand
GAAAACTGGCATAAAGGGTACGGTCGTCAAATGATGAATCGAGTTCTGAAAGATATCAAGGAAAACGGATATTCCGAAGTGTTTTTGTGGGTATTTAGGGAAAACTATCGCGCCAGAGCTTTTTACGAAGCCAACGGGTTTGCGTTGACGGATACTTCAAAGCCTGCGTTTGACACAGAAGAAGTCCTTTATTCCAAAAGAATCTGATAGGGACAAATTCCAGTTTGTCCGTAAGAGAAACAGAACAAAAAATCGGTATTTGCGGAGGGGAACAGAATGGACACAAGGTGCAAAAATCCCAGATCTCGTACTACAATCGGCACCTTTATGCCTGTGTATCCTTCTTGAAGGTAAAAAAGAAAGCGGAGCTGCCGGAAGATTATTTTGTGCTGACGCTGGGGCTGTCCGCGCCGTTGGAATCCGACCGGGCGGCGGCAAAAACCGAGCCGTATCCGGGTCGGTGGACAACGCATTTTGTCATCAGCAGTCCGTCCGATTTGGACGAGGAGCTGTTTGATTGGATCGAGCAGGCGTATCAATTTGCGCAGGCAAAATAACGGAGGAAACAGATGCAAGTCAACGAATATCAGAAAGCGGCTATGGCAACGCTGAATCCGGCGCTTGATAAAAAGGATGTACTCATCAACAGCGTCATGGGCTTGTGCGGGGAATCCGGCGAAGCCATTGACATTGTGAAAAAGTGGCTGATGCAGGGACATGAGCTGGACAGGGAGCATTTGGTCAGGGAGCTTGGAGATGTGGCGTGGTATCTTGCCGAGGCTGCCACGGCATTGGATGTTCCGCTGGAAGCTGTTTTTCAGGGGAATCTGGACAAGCTGCGTCAGCGTTTTCCCAACGGCTTTGACACCGGGGCTTCGGTAAATCGCAAGGAGGGGGATTTATAAATGCAGGATTTAGGCGTATTTCACAGCCTCGGCGCCCTGTGGCTCAGGGTGCTGAACGAGCTGGAAACCAAGGGGCAGAAGCCGTTTATACCGACAATGCAGGCGAACGCGCAGAGGTCAGGGAGCTGCTGTATCTGACCGCAGTGGTGCAGGATGCCGCGCTGCCCGATGCGATCATCGAAAAAGCGATCCTGCCGCACGCTCTGCGGCCATCACCATGAGCCGCTGACGGACGAGGGCTATATCCCCTGTGTCAGCCTTCTGGATTTTCAGAAAACCGGCGGAAAGCTGGATATGACCGCCTATTGCCGTGCGTTGGACTTTGGCTGCAAGGCGTATGTCAACCTTGTGATGCTCCACCTCATTCAAAAGGAAATCGCGGAGAAGACCGGCATTCCCTGCGGAAAGCTGATCTTGATCGTAAAGTCGGCACACTTCTATTTGCGCGACAGAGAAAAGGTGCTGGCGATTATAGAGAAGGTACATTGAGCGCAACAGCCGCATAACGAAAGCACAGCTTTCCGTTTCCTGACTGCTGCACTTTCATCAGGCTGACGCAGTTGCTTTTCAGAAGATTTTCACCGGTGTGCGTCAACAACAATTCGCCGCAAAAAGTGTTGCTTAAACGCGAAATTTCGTCGTATTTTTGTATTCCGGCCGGAAAATCGATCCCCAGCTTTCGCAATCTTTTTTCCGTGAACTGTAAGCAAAAACAATATAAAATCCATTATCATGAAAGGGGTGTGTCTGCATGGCTTATAACGAGCTCATTAAAAACTTTGAAAAAGTCAGAGCTTATATGCGTGAGTTTTATGTGTATGGCTTCAAGAGCAGAACAGAATATGATGCCAAGAGCGCACGCTCCTATGATGATGAGCGCCGCAGGCTGGAGAGCTGGTTGGGAGACTACATGCGGTTCACGCAGACACCGGAGGGAAAGAATGTTTTCCTGTCGGTGGATAGCCGCGTGACCCGTAAGAACCCATTCTATAAGGCGTGGAAGGCCAAAAGCTTTACGGATGGAGATATCACACTGCATTTTGCGATTTTTGATATTCTCTATGATCCTGAAACAAAAATGACGCTTACAGAGCTGATTGAGGAGATCGATCAGCGACTGTCATCCCGTATGGCCTTTGATGAGTCTACCTTGAGAAAGAAACTCAAGGAGTATGCCGAAGAGGGTATCATTCAGATGGAGAAAGACGGACGAAAGGTCCTGTATAGCAGAGCTCCGGATACGGACATCACTGCCTTGCATGATGTGATCGACTTCTTCAGCGAGGTGGCCCCGTGCGGCGTTATCGGCTCATTCCTGCAGGACAGGCAGCCGAAGCACCCTGAGCTGTTTTCCTTTAAGCATCACTACATAACGCAGGCAATGGATAGTGATGTAATGGCCACACTGTTTGAGGCCATTCACGGCCATCGCTACATCACCGTTGCCAATTTGGGCAAACATTCAAACGAAGTCAGAACGGTTCGGTTAGTTCCGCTCAAGCTCTACATAAGCGCCCAAAACGGACGGCAAAACCTTTTGGCCTTTCACGAAAAAGCCAATCGCTTGAATTCCTATCGCTTGGACTATATGTCCAACATCAGGATCGAAGATGAGATCTGCGAAAAGTTTGATGCGCTGCGCGGCGCACTCAGCAAGGCTGAAGCCCACATGTGGGGTGTGAACTGCAAATGGAATATCAAACATACAGAGCATGTGGAGTTTGAAATAAAGATTGAAGACGATGAGCAGTTTATTGTCCGCCGGCTGGAGAGAGAAAAACGCTGTGGGTGTGTAGAGAAAATCGACGACAACCACTACCAGTATGTTGCAGAGGTATTTGACACAACAGAAATGCTGCCGTGGATACGCACATTTATCTCCCGTATTACGAGAATCAGCTTCTCAAATCGAACGGCTGAAAACAAATTCAAGGCAGACATTCAGGAAATGTGCCGTATGTATGGGCTTGACGGAGGTGCCGCACAATGATTTTCAGTGAGTTATACTCCGCCTATTACAATACGGTCGCAAAAATCATGGAAGCAGCGTTTAACCCCGAAGCAACGGAGAAGGATCTGCAGCGCTGCGTTATGGAAGAAGCATTTTCTGAGAGCGTCCTGACCATACTTCCTGCGCTGAAGTCCGGGAAATGGCCGCTGCTTCACGAGGATCTTTCCCCGGTTCTGTTACATAAGCCCACCATGCCCCTGACCAATCTGGAAAAGCGGTGGCTGAAGGCAATAGCAGAAGATCCCCGTGTTAAGCTGTTCGATGTTGCGTTTCCCGAGCTTAACGATGTGGAACCGCTCTTCACAAGGGATGACTATAAAATCTACGACCAATACAGTGACGGAGATCCTTTTGAAGACGAGGCGTACATAAAGCATTTCAGGCTGATGCTTTCTGCTATACAGAGTGATCGGCCTGTTCAAATGACCATGGTGAACCGTCATGGCAAGGAGGTGCGGGTTCGCTTTTATCCCAAAGGATTTGAGTATTCGTTAAAGGACGACAAGATCCGCATATTGGCTGCCGGGTGTAAATTTAGGCAATTCAATCTCGGGAGAGTTGTAAGCTGCGACTTTTATAACGGGAATGGCCCGTGGAATGAGAAGCCTAAAGCAGAGCGTCGGAAGGATCTGACCTTGCTGATCACCGATGAGCGCAATGCGCTGGAGAGAGCCATGCTGCACTTTGCCCACTTTGAAAAACAAGCAGAGCGAACGGACGATGGCAGGTATATCCTGCGGCTGAAGTATTACGAAAACGATGAGACCGAGATCGTGATCCGCGTACTGTCTTTCGGTCCGTATGTCAAGGTTCTGGAGCCGGAAAGCTTCGTGAATTTAATAAAAGAACGACTGATTTCTCAAAAAAGCTGTGAACTCAAGTGAGTTCGCAGCTTTTTTTCCGTGAAAAGGCAGCTCGCAATTCGTATAATATGATCGTAAGGTGCGAACAGCAATGTCTTAGGAAAAAGAATTATACTTTTGATCCTCCGGGCTCATACCCCGTACTAAGCGCACCTTGTGAAGAAAGATGCATACAGCAACCAAAAGACGATGATAACGCACCTCTCTTTGAGCTGGAGCGATGGTTTGCCGAAAGAATGCATCTTGAAAAGGCACCAACAGCAATGACGAATAGCTAAGTGGTGATAGCAGATGACTTATAATCATCGTTCGCGGGTCCGAATCCCGCTTCAAATGGTGCCTTGTTTTTGTGAAAGACGCGAACAGCGATTATATATCTTATGTTACCGAAACATTAACTGGATAACCGGAGATTGCTGCCGGGCAAACATTGGTGAGGTGAAATCCCTCGCATGTATTAAAAAAGAGCGCGTCTTGTATAAAGGCATCTACAGCAATGAAGTGGTACGATCTGACAGTCGGAACCTGTCGAGACCAGGAACGCTAAGCTCTGACTATGATTTTACGGGTTCAATTCCCGGTGATGCCTTGTTAATTAAAATGAAAGGAGCGGCACGATGATCGAAATCAAAGGAAAGGTAAATACGGCGATCTGTTATGCAACGGTCGTAGAGGGCGAAGCGATCGAACAGATCCGCAGAATGTGTGACCATGATTTCACAGCAGGATCTCAAATACGGATCATGCCTGATGTACATGCCGGAAAGGGCTGCACGATCGGCACCACAATGACGATCACCGATAAAGCGGTTCCTAATATCGTTGGAGTCGATATCGGCTGCGGCATGTATACTGTTGAGCTGGGTAAGCTGGATGTTGATTTTGAAAAGGTCGATGCTGCCGCTCATGATATTCCCAGCGGAAGAGATGTTTGGGAAGGGCGCATGGAGCGTTTTGACCTGACCGGACTTCGCTGTTATAGAAACCTGAAGCAGGCAAAGCGCTTGGAGAGAAGCCTGGGGACGCTGGGCGGAGGGAACCATTTTATTGAGATTGATGCAGCTTCAGACGGCACAAAGTATTTGGTGATCCATTCTGGCAGCCGTAACCTTGGCAAGCAGGTTGCGGAGCTCTATCAGTCTTTAGCCATCGACCTGAATGCCGGTAAGGCGGATTACTTCGAGCGTCGGGATGAGCTGATCCGTACATATAAGGAGCAGGGCCGCAGAGCTGAGATTCAGACCGCATTGAAGGCTATGGAGAAGAAATGGGCAGCAAAAGAGCCGACGATCCCTGCAGATCTTTGCTATCTGTACGGCACCTACTTAGAGGACTACCTCCACGATGTAGAAATCTGCCAGCAATTTGCACGGCGCAGCCGTGAAAGAATGGTGGAGATCATTTTAGAAAAGACCGGGATGACCGCGATTTCTTCTTTCCACACCATCCACAATTATATTGATACGAAGGAAATGATCCTTCGCAAGGGTTCTATTGCGGCCCATGACGGAGAGCTTGTCTTGATTCCGATCAATATGCGGGATGGCAGCGTGTTGGCTCGCGGAAAAGGAAATCCGGAATGGAATTATTCTGCTCCACACGGAGCCGGCCGCCTCATGTCTCGTACAAAGGCAAGAGAAACGCTGGATTTAGAGGCTTATAAGAAGACGATGGAAGGTATCTACACGACATCGGTCAATGCGGCCACCATCGATGAAGCACCCATGGCATACAAGTCGCTGAAGGACATTATCGATGTCATCCGAGAGTCTGTCGATGTGATCGAAATACTAAAACCAATTTACAATTTTAAGGCGTCTGAGTGATAAAATTCTTCTGCGCCGTCTGATTGGAGGAATTGAAATGTTGAATCATTTGAAGAGTGAGGCGAATATTGCCTACACAGAAAACGGCGCAGTTACCAACGCAAGCACGATGTCGGACTGTCTGGATCTGTTTGCAACAATTGGTGCGCTCCGAGCTGCCGACGATCAGGAAATCATCAGACGCTTTGTCCGCGCATATGCGGAGGACGCGGATATTGCCATGAAGATCCTGTTCTTCGGACGCGATGTTCGCGGAGGTCTTGGTGAGCGCCGGGTGTTCCGCGTGATCATCCATTGGCTTGCCGAGAACAGAGCGGAGTCCTTGCGCAAGAACATTGAGCTTATCCCTGAGTTCGGACGCTACGACGATCTGGTATCTCTCATCGGCACGGCCTGTGAAAAGGATGCTTTGCGTACCATTCGCAAGCAGCTGGAGGCCGACCTTGCGTCTGACGCAGAGGTGTCCCTGCTGGCGATAAGTTTTCCTTCAGGTGTATAGGAGAGATTATACTGAGTCTCATTACTGCCCAAATAGACATTTCCATTTTTCACTGCCTTTAGGTTTTGCCATACA
>MNSZ01000010.1:3825-11009 GCA_001916715.1 Firmicutes bacterium CAG:24053_14 | reverse complement strand
TATTACCGCCATTGTCACAACAACTTTGGGTGATGTAGAGAACTCAGCAGCCCGTGTCCTGGTGTCAGTGCTGGGCGGTTTTTTCAACTCGGTTGCCCTCGTCATCGTCCTGTTGGTATTTGACTGGCGGATCGGTCTTGTGGCCGCTGCCGGTGTCCTGATTTACCTTGCGGCGGCGGAACTGGCGCTTCGCAAATCTGTCGCACTCAGCGGGGTACGCCAGCACACACAGGAGTCCCTTGTGGAGTCCGTGTTGGAGTATATTCAGGGCATGGGGATTGTCAAAGCATTTGGGCTGGAACGGGACAGCACACAGTCTATCGGCAGTGCAATTAAGGCAAGCTGCCGGGACAATTTGAAACTGACAAAGGCCAGTGTTCCCTATGACGCTATCAAACAGGCCGTTGTTCGGGTGTTCAGCGTCATGCTGCTTTTGGCCTCAGTCTGGTTCTGGCTGGACGGCTCCCTGCCGCTGGCCTACGGCCTGATTTTGGTGATTGCTTCTTTCATGGGTGTTCAACGATTTGGAGAACGCCGGGAATATGGCCTCTTTGCTGCAAATGCTGGCGGCCTCGATGGATACGGCAAACTCCATTGATGACACGCCGGTGATGGACGAAAAAGGCGCTGACATTACGCCGAAGTCCAGCGAGATTGTGTTTGACAAGGTGGATTTTTCCTACGCAGACCGCAAGATATTGGATCAGGTCAGCTTCACCATTCCCGAAAAAACAACTACGGCCATTGTCGGTCCTTCCGGGGCAGGTAAGACAACGATGTGCAACCTGATTGCCCGTTTTTGGGATGTGAACGCCGGGAAGATTACCATTGGCGGTACGGATATACGGGATTTCAAGCTGGACAGCCTGATGAAGAATATCTCGATGGTGTTCCAGAGCGTGTACCTCTTTGCAGATACGATTGAGAACAATATCAAGTTTGGCTGTCCGGACGCCTCCCATGAACAAGTGGTTGAGGCAGCGAAGAAGGCTTGCTGCCATGACTTTATTTCTGCTCTGCCGGAGGGCTATGACACCGTGATTGGCGAGGGCGGCGGCACTTTGTCCGGCGGCGAGAAGCAGCGGATTTCTATCGCCCGCGCCATGCTGAAAAATGCACCAATTATCATTTTAGACGAGGCGACAAGCAGCGTTGACCCCGAGAATGAGGATGAATTGCAGCGGGCTATCGAAGCATTGACCCACGACAAGACCATTATTATGATTGCGCATCGCTTGAAAACCGTTCGGAATGCTGACCAAATCCTTGTGTTAGACAACGCTCATATTGTCCAGCGCGGTACTCATGCAGAACTGATTCAGCAAAAGGGCCTGTATGCCGATTTTGTATCGGCCAGACAGGAGGCCATAGGCTGGAAACTTGCGCAGTAATTTGGAAAGGAGGTGCGCCATTGGCCTTGACATCATCTATGGAGGATTATCTTGAAGCTGTACTTATCCTTCATCAAAAGCATGGTAGTGTTCGTGGCGTTGATATAGCTGTGTATTTGGGTGTTACAAAGCCTTCTGTAAGCCGGGCAGTTAAGGAATTATCAAAAATGGGCTACCTTCTAAAAGAGGCTGATGGTACGCTTTCCTTAACACATAATGGTCAAAAGGCCGCAAAACAGATTTACGAAAAGCACCAGTTTTTCACCAGGCAGCTCATCGAGGCTGGTGTACCCCAGGATATTGCAGCACAGGACGCTTGCAAACTGGAACACGTCATCAGTGAAACGAGCTATAAGAAATTGAGAGAAGCCGCCTGGCCAAGCAGCCGGGAGGTGATACCATCGGACGAGTCGTGATTATGGAGCTGGAGGATAAAGACAAAAGGACATTTGAGGATTTTCTTACCTTTTTACAGTTCCACCCGGATTTGAAAATGTGGGAGATTGACCCGGAGCCGATCCTGTCCCTTCCCGGTCTGCAAATCTACCCAGACCGCCGAAAAATCTATCACGGCCAGCAGGAAATTGAGCTGAATACCAAGGAGTTCGCCCTGCTCTGCCTATTAGTGACCAATAAAGGGCGGGTACTTACCTACGGACAGATGTATGAAAAAGTCTGGAAGGAAGAACCCTTTGGCAATGAAAATATCGCGGTGGGCAGCCATGTCCGCAGTATGCGGCAGAAATTATATGCCGTATATCCCAAACCACCGTTTGTGATTTCCTGTATCCGGGATGTGGGGTATCGCTTCGAGGTTCATTCTTAGTATAAAGCAGCAGTCTAACGGTTTAGGCTGCTGCTTTTTCCTGTCTGTTTTCACTCCAACTCGCCAAAACCTTGCAAATGCCGATTTTTTATGAGATTTTCCCGCCGCATATTGTCTGAACTTGCGACCGAATTGTGTTCCATTTGCGTTTTTTGCTCATTTTATTTGTATTTCACCTATTATACTACCCCTATTAACATTTTAGTTTGGGGAAAGGTGGTGATGTCTGTCAGCTTATCCCCATAAGGGGATAGCACATGGAGCCAGAAAAGAAAAAGCCGGGGGCCTGCCCGCCCCGCGCCGGATTAAATCCGCATTTCCTACATACCGCAGTCCTCAAGGGGATTGCGGTATTTTTTTGTTCGACAGGCTTTTTCCTTTTCCCTGGGCCTTACCCACCATCCGCCAAAAGCCAACAGCCGAGCGCGTACACCAGAAGGTGTGCGCGCTTTTTCTATGTCGGGAAATGCAGATTTCTGTTATTTCCCGTTAGGACAAGCCAGCCGCGTTGCAGGGGGCCGCCGTCCGTCTGGATTTCTTCCCGAAATTCAGACGAAACGGAGGTACACAGCGTGGACGCTGGTAAAAAGAAAATATGGGTTCGCGGCCAATTTGTCGAGGTCACGGACGAAGTATATACCGCTTATATGCGGGGCGACCGAAAAATGCGCTACTTTGAGGCGGATCTGAAAAGCGAGCGCCCGGTTTACGGCAGCAACGGCGAAATCAAACAGGTTCTCCCCAGTCGGGAGGATTCCCTGGACAGGCTCATGGAAGAAAATGCCCGCCAGTTTGCCGCTGCTGCGGAGAGCGTGGAGGATGTAGTGATCCGAAAACTTGCGGTGGACAAGCTACATACCGCGCTTATGCAGCTTACCAAAGAAGAACGGGATTTCATTTGTGCCCTGTTCTTTGACGAGAAAACAGAAAGCGAAGTGGCAAAGGGCCTGGGCGTTTCCCAGCAGGCCGTCCACAAGCGGAAAAACCGGATACTCAAAAAGCTGAAAAACTTTTTTGAGTAAATAGGGTTGTTAGACCTCTCACTCAACGGCAAATAGAGTGAGAGGTCTTTTTTATCTCTCCCGGAACTTTGACAACTGCATACCCATTCATCAGGCACATTCCCGCTGCTTTGGCGAAAGCCAAAGCCCAGGCGGCTGCTGCGCGGCGATCTGCCGGAAGAAAACAACGAGACACCACCGAAAAAGAAAATGCAGGTCTTTGGTTTGTTCTTCCCAGCAAGGAGCGAGAAACAGCAGGCTGTCAGTACCGGATGGCTCCCGGTACGGCCATGACCGGCAGCGGGGACAATGATACTCCCGTCCAGCCTAACGTCCGAGCGTTGAAGCGGCTCTATTTTGCCGTGATCCGTCGCAGGCAATGAGGGCGGTTGCGTGAGAACCACGCGAGGGGTGAGATTCCCCGTGGAGCTGGCCAGCCGCCAGCCGTTTGATGACTTCCCACCCGGTGCTTCGGGGCGTCGAGGACAAATAGGAGCACCTTTGAAATACGGGCCGTACAGCAGGACGGGCCAATGAAAACAGGAGAATGGTTTTATCTCTCCCCGGCCTTCATTCTGTTCTGCTGCGCGGCCTCTACATAGGCGGCCCATGCCGCCTAATTTTTCAAAGGGAGGTCATAAGACATGAACAGGACATATCTGCGCGGCGATATGTACTATGCCGATCTGGGCCGGGGAATCGGCTCCGAGCAGGAAGGCTATCGCCCCGTCCTTATTCTTCAGAACAACACGGGGAACAAATACAGCCCCACCGTCATTGTGGCGGCCATTTCCAGCAAAGTGGACGCCAAGGCCAAGCTGCCCACCCACTATCTTCTCCAGGCGGAAAACGGGCTGGAACTGCCTTCTCTCGTTCTTTTGGAACAGCTCCGCACGATTGACAAGAAACGGCTGGGCGCGTACATTGGACGTCTGGAGGAAAAGCATATCCGCAAAATCAACCACGCCCTGGCGGTCAGCGTGGGGCTGATTGAGGAAGTTCCCGAAAACTTAATCATGTGCCTTTGCCCGGCCTGTGCCAATAATTTCTACGGCACAGGCTCTTATTATTTGCGCAGGGTTCACCCCGAACGGGTGGAAAAGGACATCTGCACCTACTGCGGTCAGCGGCCCGGCTTTGACTATGAGGTTGTGCGCCGGAATGGGCACGACAATGGAAAAGGAGGGCTGCGATGATGAATTACCCGGACGTTCCTATCTGGGAAAAATATACCTTAACCATTGAGGAGGCAGCCCGTTATTTCCGTATTGGGGAAAAGAAACTCCGAAAGCTGGCGGAGGAAAACCCGGACGCAAGCTGGCTCATTATGAACGGCAACCGTGTCCAAATCAAACGCCGTCAGTTTGAAAAGGTAATAGACTCTCTCGATGTGATCTGAAATCGCACATTTGCACCGGGCCGTGATTGCGGTATAATATGGATGTATCTCGTATCAAGGCTCATTCCGGGGCGGAAAGGAGCTGCATACTATGTCAGAAAAACGGCGCGATAACAGAGGCCGCATTTTAAGAACCGGAGAGAGCCAGAGAAAAGACGGGAGATACGCATTTAAGTACACGGACGCATACGGGAAGCCCCAATTTGTCTATGCCTGGAAACTGGTGCCCACAGACAAAACGCCTGCGGGCAAGCGGGATGATAAATCCCTGCGGGAGAAAGAAAAGGAAATCCGCAGGGATATAGACGACGGGATCGACACCATTGGCAAAAAGATAACGGTATGCCAGCTCTACGCCAAGCACACCGCATTGAAAAAGAATGTCAAGTACGGCACCGAAAAGGCCCGAAAAAACTTTCTGAAGCTGCTGGGTGACGATCCCCTCGGTTCCCAAAGCATTGAAGATGTGAAGCCGTCCGACGCCAAAGCCTGGGCCATCCGCATGAGCGAGAAAGGGTACAGCTACCAGACCATAAAAAACCACCAGCGCTCCTTGCTGGCGGCCTTTTACACGGCGGTGGAGGACAACTACATCCGAAAAAATCCTTTCCGGTTTGCCATGAACACGGTGATTGAGGATGACCGGGAGGAAAAAATCATCCTTACCCCAGAACAGGAAGAAAGCCTCATTGCCTTTGCACAGGGCGACCCGGTTTATTCCAAGTATGCGGATGAACTCATCATCCTCTCAGAGACGGGTGTGCGGATTTCAGAGCTTTGCGGTTTCACCACTCACCTGGATTTCAAAAACCGTGCCATCCTGGTAGACCACCAGCTTTTGCGCGACGCTGAAATAGGCTTCTATATTGAAACGCCGAAAACCAAAAGCGGCGTCCGGCAGCTCCACATGAGCGAGAAAGCCTACGAAGCCTTCCGGCGCATACTCAAACGGCGCGGCAAGGTGGAGACGATCACGGTGGATGGCTACACGGATTTCCTGTTCCTCAACCGGGACGGTTTACCCAAGACGGCGGCCAACTACAATGCCATGATTAAAGGGCTTGTGAAGAAGTATAACAAGCTCCATAAGGAGCAGCTTCCCAAAATCACAGCCCACACTTTCCGGCATAATTTCTGTACGAGGATGGCCAATGCCGGTATGAACCCCAAAGCCTTGCAGTACATCATGGGCCATGCGAACATCACCATGACATTAGGCTATTACGCCCATGCGTCCTTTGAATCGGCCAAGGCCGAGATGGAGCGTATCGAGGCTGAAAAGGCAGCGCCAGCCTCAATAGCTGCGTAGTAGTAAAGGCCAGGTTTACTACCCCTCTACTACTTTTAGCGGCAATTTCATGCCGGGACTTGCCACTATATGCGTATTGTTCTCCCATAAAGCAAATGGCGAAAAAGCCCATAAATACAGGCTTTGCCGCCATTTGCCGAGTTACATAGGGTTAGGTCTAAAAATTGTTTCGAGATTCAATAAAATATTAACATTTTTAAATTTATATATCAATAATAATTGTTGAAATTTTCAAGAAAAATGATGCGAACTCAAATTATTAACAAAACTAATAAGAATTTACAATGTGTACTCAATTTTAAGAATACAAAACGGCCGCTCTCCGAATACTCGAAAAGCGGTCGCTTTCTTATTTATTCAGTAATTCGTCAACCTCGACGGGTTCCAGCTCTTTTAATGCCGGGTGGTCGGTCAGCGTTTTCAGCATGCGCCAACCGAAATGATTTTCTTCCAAATTCTCCGGCACGGGACGGAAGCCGAAATCAAGGTACAGCTTTGCGGCGACCCACGTGGTGGTCTGGGTGGGCACGAACAGCTCTTTGTAGCCGAGCGCCTGCAAACGGTGCAGCGTGTGCGCGATGAGCGGGCGGGAAAGTCCCTTGCCTTGCGCGTCGCGGCTTACGGAAACCCAATGCAGCCAGCCACCGGGCAGCTTTTCATCGAAAAACGCCGTTGCGGTCGCAACCTTCTTGCCGTTCGGGTCGACGATGAAGAACATTCTGTCGGGCAGAACGTCTTCGTGCTTGCCGTAGTAGCGCTGCCACGCGTCCACGTAGGTTGTGAACGAATACCCCGCGGGCAGATCGTAATGCGGAATTTCCGTTTTCGCCGGCATGGTCATGAACAGATGGTAGTACTTCAAACGGCTGTCGTGATTATCTAAATGTAAAGAAGCTAAGTCTTTCATAGATTTGATTATGAATTAGGATTCATTTCTGCCGCAGCATTTCTTGTATTTCTTGCCGCTGCCGCACGGGCACGGGTCGTTTCTGCCGGGCTTTTTGCCGTTTTTGCGCACCGGCTGCTTGACGGCCGGCGTATCGGAGGATGTTGTGCCGGTCTCCTTGGCGACGGCTTCACGCTTCGGTGCTTCCGGCGTCTTCAGGCGCACAGTCAGAATCATGCGGGCGGTGTTTTCGCGGATCGTGTCGATCATCGCGTCAAACATGTCAAAGCCCTCTTCGCGGTATGCAATGACCGGGTCTTGCTGGCCGTAGGCGCGCAGACGGATGCCCTTCTGGAGCTCATCCATCGCATC
>MNSZ01000010.1:0-3819 GCA_001916715.1 Firmicutes bacterium CAG:24053_14 | reverse complement strand
TTCTTCAGCAGCACCACGCGCTCCACTTCACGCATGATCGGCGGGGTGAACGCCTTCTCACGCAGGTCGTAAAGCTTGTGCGCACGCTCCTTGAGAAAATCGATGACCGTTTGCTGCTCGAGATCCTCAAACGCCTGACCCTCATAGTGCAGCTCATCCGGATTGACCATCCAGCCGAGGTAGTGGTCGCGCAGACCGCGGAGATCCCAGTCGTCGTGCAGGGTGTTCTCCGGCAAGAAGCGCTTGACGTTCGCTTCGATGGCCTGATCGATCATGGACATAATCTGCGGCTTGCCCTCGACCTTTTTCTGTGCGTTTTCGATGGTGTTGGAGAGGATAGACGCTTCGATCGGCATGTCCTCGTCCACATTCAAGCGGTCCATAATGGTCTGGATGCGGTCGCCGCCGAACAGACGCATGAGGTCGTCTTCAAGAGAGATGTAGAAGCGGCTCTTACCGGGATCGCCCTGACGGCCCGCACGGCCGCGCAGCTGGTTATCGATACGGCGAGATTCGTGGCGCTCCGTGCCGATGATGTACAGGCCGCCGAGCTTGCGAACTTCCTCTGCCTCCGGCGCAATCTCCGCTTTGTATTTTTTATTGAGCTCCGCAAATGTCTTGCGGGCATTCAAAATCTCTTCATCGTCCGTGTAGCCGTAGGCGGAAGCCTCGCCGATGAGCTCCTCGGAGAACTGCATGCGGCGCATTTCGGCACGCGCCATGAACTCTGCGTTACCGCCGAGCAGAATATCCGTACCACGGCCGGCCATGTTCGTTGCGGCCTGTGCGACGATTTCGGCTTCTTTTTCATGGTACTTTGCGTTCAGCACTTCGTGCTTGATGCCGCGGCGCTTCAGCATGGCGCTGAGCTGCTCGGATTTTTCAATCGTGATGGTACCGACCAGCACCGGCTGGCCTTTTTCGTGGTGCTCGATGATGTCGTTGATAACGGCATTGAACTTGCCCTTTTCGGTTTTGTAAACAACGTCCGGGCAGTCTTCACGAATCATCGGCTTGTTTGTCGGAATCTCTACAACGTCCAGTTTGTAAATTTCGCTGAACTCGGATTCCTCGGTCATGGCCGTGCCGGTCATGCCGGAGAGCTTGTTGTAAAGGCGGAAGAAATTCTGGAACGTGATGGTTGCAAGCGTTTTGCTTTCGCGCGCGATTTTCACGCCTTCCTTCGCTTCAATGGCCTGATGCAGACCTTCGTTGTAGCGTCTGCCGTACATCAGACGGCCGGTGAATTCATCAACGATGATGACTTCGCCGTCGCGCACGACGTAATCGATATCGCGCTGCATGATGCCGTTCGCCTTGATCGCCTGATTGATGTGGTGCTGAATGGTGATATTGTCCGGGTCCGTGAGGTTTTCCAAGCTGAAGAACTGCTCGGCTTTTTTTACGCCGCGCTTGGTGAGCGTTGCGGTCTTCTGCTTTTCATTGATGATATAATCGTAATCCTCGTAGATCTCGTCATTGTCTTCCTTTTCGTTCGTCTCCGCCACGCGGATGGGGCGCAGCGTTTTGGCAAAGCGGTCGGCGACGTTGTAAAGCTCCGTGGACTGCTCGCCCTGACCGGAAATGATGAGCGGGGTACGCGCCTCATCGATGAGGATGGAGTCCACCTCGTCCACGATGGCGAAGCACCTCGTCCACGATGGCGAAGTTATGGCCGCGCTGCACCTTGCGCTCCTTGTAGGTGACCATGTTGTCACGCAGGTAGTCAAAGCCGATCTCATTGTTCGTTGCGTATGTGATGTCGCAGGCGTAGGCTTTTTTCTTTTCGTCCGGCTCCATGCCGGGAATGGCAAGGCCTACGGTGAGACCGAGGTAGTTGAACACACGCGCCATCATTTCGCCCTGATATTTTGCAAGGTAATCGTTGACGGTGACGATGTGCACACCCTTGCCGCTTAAAGCGTTGAGGTACGCCGGGAGGGCAGCGGTGAACGTCTTGCCTTCGCCGGTCTTCATCTCGGCGATGCGACCCTGATGCAAAATGATGCCGCCGATAATCTGCACCGGGAACGGCTTGATGGAGAGCACGCGCCACATGGCTTCGCGGCACGTTGCAAACGCTTCGGGCAGGATGTCGTCAAGGGAAGAGTCAAGGGAGAGGCGCTCTTTCAACACGGCGGTCTGGCCCTTCAGCTCCTCATCTGTCATTTTTGTGTATTTGTCATCGAGCGCGAGAACCGCTTGCTTAAGCGGTTCAATGCGCTTTAATTCTTTCTTGCTGTAGCTGCCGAACAGCTTTGTGAGTAGGTTCATGGTTCGGGAACACTTTCCTTTCTTTCGCGCGGATTCCCCGCGCGCGGCATATAAATCAGTATAGCATGGAACAGCATAAAAAAGCAAGCGATAGGGGCATATTCATGAAAACTTTATAGGTGATCAAAAAGAAGCGCATTTTAAAACGCAAAAACGGCAGTGCAATTCGAGAAAAACAGCAAAATACAGGATAGCCTTAGCCGAAATGCACAAAAAACTCTTTTTTTCCAAATCATAAACAGCTTATGAACAAAATGTGACTTTTTATTCGGTTTTCTCTTGATTTTCGCAAAATTAGAGGCTATACTATAGGTAACAATTCCTGTTTTTCCGATGTGTGCAAACCATAACTGGTCAAAAAAACGAAGAACAGGAAATTCTTTAATTTATAGGAGAGTGAACATCCTTGGACAAATTCTTCAAAATTTCCGAGCGTGGCTCGAACGTCCGCACAGAGATCATTGCCGGTCTCACGACGTTCTTCGCGATGGCTTACATCGTAGTCACGAACCCGAACCAGATTGTTAGCTTCAACCATCTGGCTCCGGATGCCGACCCGGCTTTCCAGCAGATTTGGAACGCTGTGTATGTCGCATCCATTCTGGCAGCAATCATCGGTACGCTGCTGATGGCTCTGTATGCGAAGATGCCGTTTGCACAGGCTTGCGGCATGGGTCTGAACTCCTTCTTCTTCGTATCCTTCATTCTGCCGGAAATCATCTCCGGCGGCGACGTCATCAAGGGTTACCATGCAGGCCTCGTCATCATTCTGGTTTCCGGTTTTGTCTTCCTGTCCGTCCTGCTCAGCGCTGTTCCGGCGTTCCTCGCTCTCATCATGATGCCGCTGACCTACTCTATCTCCAACGGTATCGGTCTGTTCATCGCTTTCCTCGGCTTCCAGAATGTCGGCATCATCCAGACCAACCAGTACACGCTCGTTCAGTTCGTTGATATCCACGGCGCACTGAAGGCAGGCGCATTCTTCAACGAAGTTGACGGCGTAAAGCCGTTTGTGCCGGCTCTGCTCGCCTTCCTCGGCCTGCTTATCATCGCGATTCTCGAGAAGCACAACGTCAAGGGCGGCGTGCTCATCAGCATCGCAGGCATTTCCGTTCTGTACTATCTCCTTTCCGGCACGACCCCGACCTTCGACATGAGCCAGATCGGCCAGACCTTTAAGGATTTCGGCTCGTGCGCCGCCGCCTTCCCCTGTGGGAAGACGGCGTTGAGAACAGCAATGTCATCGGCGTGGTATACTTCGTACCCTACGAGACCTTCCTCAATGATATTGTAAGCTCCATCCACATCAGCGAAAACGGCAGCGCCTACATGCTGGATAAGAACGGCGATCCGATCAACGTTAACCAGTGCATGACCAGCGACTCCGTTGCAACGGTTGCGGGCGCTGTTTGCGGTACTTCCACCTGCACCACGTTCGTTGAGTCCGCTGCTGGCGTTGGCGCCGGCGGCAGAACCGGCCTTACGAGCCTTGTTGTTGCAATTTGCTTCGCGGTTTGCCTGTTCCTCAGCCCGGTCGCTTCTCTT
>MNSZ01000009.1:2928-10432 GCA_001916715.1 Firmicutes bacterium CAG:24053_14 | reverse complement strand
ATAGCCCATATCAACGCCTCCCATTTTGTCAAAGCGGCATCGGGATCCGGGCGATCTCAATAACTGCTATGATGGCAATGATAAAGGCGGCAATTCCGATAACTACGGCGCTCCGCTTGCTGAGCTTTTTCTTTTTTGCCCTGCATATCAGCATAGCACCGACCACACAAACAGCCGCCGCTATCAATGCGATGCCCAGAGTTTCCCACAGCCAGGAAAGTTCATATATGATCTTCATTCGTTCACCTATCCTTTTTGCCCATGCCCGCATAGCTCGGTTTGCCGTCTATACCGATCATGGCTTATTTCAACAGCTCCGACAATACCTGAAACAGCTTTTGAATATCCAGCGGTTTGGCAATATGGCCGTTCATGCCGGCATGCAATGCGTTTTTCCGATCATCCTCGAACGCATTGGCGGTCATGGCCACAATGGGGAGCGCCGCCTTCTTCACATCCGGAAGCGCACGGATCCGGCGGGTCGCTTCATAACCATCCATCTCCGGCATCTGAATATCCATCAGGATCAGATCATACCGGTCGGCAGAGGCCGCTTCGACCTTTTCAACGGCAATCTTTCCGTTTTCCGCAGTATCTACCGCAAAGCCCGCTTCTTTAAGAAGCGTTGACGCGATCTCCAGATTCAGCTCGTTATCCTCGACCACCAGAAGCTTCTTTCCGGTAAAGACGGAAGCTTTTGCGGCGGGCGGCGTCTGTCCTGTTTTCGCCTCGCCGATGGGGAAGCGCAGAGAAATGGTAAATTCCGAGCCCTTTCCCTGTTCGCTTTTCACCGTGATCCTGCCGCCCATCATATCCACCAGACTTTTCGTGATGGCCATGCCGAGCCCCGTGCCCTGTATCTTACTGACGGTGGAGGTCCTTTCTCTGGCAAACTGCTCAAAAATGTGCTTTTGGAACTCCTCGCTCATGCCGATGCCGTTATCCTTGATGTGGAATTCAAAATCGGCATAGCCCGCCGGAGCCGTATCCTTCTGTACGATCCACAGGCTGATCTGCCCGCCGTCCGGCGTGAACTTCACGGCGTTTGCCAGAACATTGATCAGGATCTGTTCAAGCCGCAGCGGATCGGCAATGACATCCTCATTTTCCACGCCAATGGTATCGAGGGTAAGGGAGAGATCCTTTTTGGNNTTTTTGGAAACAACGGCCTGTACGATATCCCTGAGCTCATGCACCAGCTCCGGCAGATGCACCGGTTTTGCTTCCAGCGTGACCTTTCCGCTCTCAATGCGGCTCATATCCAGCACATCGTTGATAAGGGACAGAAGATGCTGGCTGGAAACGGATATCTTTTTCAGATAGTCCTCTACCTGACCGCGGTCGTCGATGTGCGCCTGCGCCAGCGCGGTGAAGCCGATGATGGCATTCATGGGCGTTCGGATGTCGTGGGACATATTAAACAGGAACTCCCGCTTGGCGAGATTGGCCTTGGTTTCACGCTGAACGGCAAGCTGGAGTGCGATGTTTTTCTGTTCGAGAGACTTCCTGTATTCTTGCTCAGAGTGCTCCTGCTGTATAAAGAAATCCCTTGCGGAGTTCCAGCGGAAGACCTGCACAAGCGCCAGGATCAGGATATACATGACCAGCGTGATCACCAGATTCATCACGGTGAGGGTATAGACCTGACGGGCGGGAACATAGGCATAGAGGTAATAGTCCTGTCCGTGGCTATACATTCCATAGCACTGCTCGATGCCCTTCGGCGCGTATACGCGGATCAGCTTGTCCGCATGGCCGCTTCTCCGGATCGACATGAGCCGTTCATTTTCAAAGATGTTCATACCGATCAGAGTGGGATCGTTGGAGGCCGCTACCTGGTTATCCTCCGCTACCAGAAGAGTCCCCGTGGAGCTGACCTCATAGCCATCTAACAGGTCCTGAATGGACAGAACGGATTTTTCTGAAAACTCTGCCGGGATATAGCGATAGGCCAGCACCACACCCGTGCCGTCAGCGCAGCTGTGGACAGCAACATTGACAAAATTGTCCCCGCCCAGCTCCACGCGCTTGACATAGGTCTTCTGCGGGTAGTCGATGACGCTGAGGATCGGCTCCAATTTGATGCCGGACTGAAGCTGCGCGTAGCCGGTGCCATTCTCCGTGTACTCGCATACCAGATTGCCCTGCGCGTCCAGCACAGAAATGCCCGTAAGCCACAGCATTCTGGCGTACTCCGACAGCGCCGCCTCATCGCAGTCGAGGGAGAGATCCTCCAGCGCGCTGATGGCGGCAGCCTCACGCACAAGGCTTTTCGCAACGGCAGTATCGTTGTACTTCGTATAGTCGGCGGACTGCGCCTTGATAAATTCCATTACTCCCGTCAGCCGCTGCTCGCAATTCTGCATATCCGCCCGCCTGGAAAGCGCGAAAACGGCTCCAAAGAGGGAAATCCCCACAGCAATGCAGACGAGCCAGAATTTTTTGCCGAAAATAGTCTGCAAATGATTACTGTTCAAGGCATTCCACCTCCAGATAGGTCTCGGGATGCTCCAGATATCTGCCGACGATCTCCTGCATGGTCCCATCCTGACGCATCTGCGCAAAGGTGTCCGTCAGCTCCTGCGCAAGACCGCGGTTATCGTTGACGGAAAAGGCCGCGCCGATTCCGGTGATCAGCAGCGGCTCCTCCAGAATACGGAAGTCCGCGCCGTAATCCGCCATATACTGCAAAATGGTTGTTTCGTGGGCGGCAATGGCATCCACATAGCCACAGTCCAGCGTCGCATACTGTACGCTCCGATCTTCCAGACTGATAATATCCTCGAATTGAGGGATATCCGGCTCTCCGCTTTCCAAAAAGATCTCCTCCGGCTTGCCGGTGGATTGTACGGCAATGGTCTTGCCATTCAAGTCGCTCATGGCGTAAATGTCGCTTGCGGCATTGACGGCGATGACCTGCCGGCTGACCATGTAGGGGCCGGCCCATTGGTAATCCTGCTCACGCCCGTCCATGGAGAAGCAGCCCCAAATGCAGTCGATCTCCCCGCTATCCAGCAGCGCCCTTTTCTGCTCCCAGTCGATGGTCGTAAACACCGCCTGATAGCCCATCCGCCGGAAAGCTTCGGCTGCGATCTCCACATCGATACCGGTTGGATCGCCGTTATTGTCCAGATAGACGAAGGGCGGATAGGTGTCGCTGCCGATGGTGATCTGCGGCAGCGACGATACATCCGGCTGCCCTGCTGTCTGCGCCGCGCAGCCGCAGAGCGCTCCGGTCACAAGCAGAACGGACAGAATAAGTAAAATAAGTGTTTTGGTGTGTTTCATCAGTACGATTCCCTCAATTTCCGCCTTCGATCATTTGCATAAGTTATTATACATTGATTCCGGCAAATAGCAATATTCAGCGTGCCGTTTACGCGATATTGCCGCGGCCATCGCCGCGGAATTTCTCCGATTCGGCGAAAAAGGGTTCGAGCTATTTCGAAAATGCGTTGAAATTTGCGGATAAAGCGACTATAATGGCGGGACGGATCGTTGTTTATAGATTTATAAAACGGAACGGCGGCGCATTTGCGGGAAAAGCCGGAGAAAAAGAAGGAGCTGCGCGCGGAATAAAAGCGCAGGCTGCTGCTCCGGCATGGCGTCCCGCCTTGCCGGCATCGGATACCGTACGACGCGTTGGGGAAAGGCAAAGAGTACTATGAAGCAAAAGGACAAGGGATTTACCTTGATGGAGTTATTGATCGTGATCGCGATCATTTCCGTACTGGTCGCCATCGCGATCCCAATGTTTTCCTCTCAACTGGAAAAGGGCCGGGAAGTGACAGACCTCGCCAATGTGCGCGCCGCGTATGCGCAGGTCTCCACAGAGGCTATGTTGGGAGACACCGATACCGCGGTCACAGTCAAGTTGAAGCAAAAAAAGGCCGATTGGCAGTCGGTAGACCCTGTAAACATCGGCGGCATCGTTCACGCCAGAGGGCAGGGCGACACGGACAACTGGATAGGCGTGGCCACGCCGGGAGGAAGCTGTGTCGTTTCGTATGATGAGAGCTGCGGCGTGGTGCTCACATGGAGCGGCACGGCAGCGCCGTCCAAGCCGGATTACCCATTTGATACCAGCATAAGGGATTATTTTTCGCCGTTACTGTATGCGACGGATTTTTGGGAATCGGACATGCTTGCCGAAAATAAGAACTTTGAACTGGACTCCCGCTGTCCGAACTCAGCCTATATCCCGGGCATTGAAGCTGAGCTTGCGAAGATGAATAACAGCCTTCTGCAGCAGGGAGACTGCACCTGGGCCTTTTTGGGAGATGGGCGCGAGGGGCAGAATGCAAAGCGTTACCTTTTCTGGACTTCTTTCAACACAAACAAGGTCGGCGCCGGAAAGCAGATCCCTGTACTCATTCAAACCGGTGACGGAAAATACTATGTTTCCGAAACCACGACGGGTCAGCGAACAGATAAAACAGGAGTCGGTTATGTTGCGATCTCAAAAAGTCTCTTCGTGAATCAGTACACCGACCAGTATAAGAAGGTTTTGGATGCCGGCACGGAGTATCTCACGCTGGAAGATGCCTACGATGCATACATAACGGCCCTGAACAATGCAAAATACGACGAGGTTCGTGAAAGCTCAAGAGGGTAAGGCTGCAAAAAGTCAGCGTCCTCTTTACTGCGCGGCCCGCTATCAAGGAAAACCGCAGATCCGACAGAATTGCCGGGTCTGCGGTTTGTCTGTGTTCAGATTTGTGGTCTTGATTTCTTTCAAAAAACGTTTTCAGCACAGGACCTCCACCTGCTCCACGCCATACCGGCGGAATAGCGCCAGAGCCTCCCGGCCAATTCGCTCACCGGACACCGCAATGGGGATCGCAGGCGGACATCCGACGGTAGGCGCACCGCAGACCCGTCCCAGCGACTGCGCCGCCGGTATGGTTTTCCGCGGGGCAAGCAGTGCCTCCCGCACGGAGCATACCCGTTCCCCACGGGCCGGCGGAAGCGTCGGCTGCGGCACATAAACGGCATCGTTTGTTCCGAAAGCATGGAGGATCCGTTCAATATCCGAGGCACGATTCTCCGGCGTCAGCATCAGCACCAGAAAGTCCAGATCGGCGTATTCACATTCTACGCCATTCTCCCGCAGACGGTCTGCCAGCTGTCCGCCGGTCATACCGGATGGCGCCTTGATAGTCAGGCGCAGCGGGTCCGACGGCTCTATCTGCCATCCGGCAGCTGTCAGCGCCTTCCGCGCTTCGTCCAGATACACGCACATCTCCCGCAGGCGTTCCCGGTACCCATCCGACAGATAGCGGTTGCACAGATCCAGCGACGCCAGAGTCAGATAGGACGGGCTGGTGGAGCCAAACATGGCCATCGCCGTTTTTGCGTTCTCCCGCAGAGACGCCGGCGCTGCACGGCTGATGTGCAGGTACGCGCCGCCGGTCAGCACCGGCAGCGTCTTGTGCGCCGAATCGCAGCACAGAGCTGCACCCAGATCCAGCGGGTGGCGGGATGGCCCCAGAAACCGCAGATAGGCGCCGTGGGCGTTATCCACCGCCAGCAGTGTGCTGTGCTTCCGGCACACCTCCGCCAGAGCGGAAATGTCCGCCATGCCGCCCAGATAGTCCGGACTGGTGAGATAGACCGCCGCAGGCGGCGCAGGCAGCTCCGTCAGCGTCCGCTCCAATGCGTCCGGCGACACGGGACAGCTGCAGAGAGATGTGCTTTGCTCCGGCCACAGCCAGACGATCTCAAAATCCAACAGGGCCGCCGCGTACAGGAACGCACGGTGTACGTTCCGGGCGGCCACGATCGTCCGGGATCCGTTTCCGCAGATCAGGGCCAGATACAGCATCGCCCGGATACACTGGCTGGATCCTTCCGTGGAGTACACCGTCCGTCCGGAGCCGAACAGCTCTCCCGCACAGGACTCACTGCGCCGGATGATGCCGTCCGCTTCATACAGACTGTCTGCACCCCGAATCTCGGTGATATCCAGTGCCTCACAGCCCAGAAGGGATTTCCCCTTGTGACCGGGCACATGCGCACGGACCGTCCCGGAATCCGCATACCGCCGGACAAAATCGGCAATGGGCGTTTCCATCAGCTGTTGGCCGTGGAGGAATCCTCCGCCACCTTCATCATGATGGCACATTCTATACGCTTACGGAACAATTCGCAGCCTGCCTCGTAGACGCCGCGGATCGAGCCCGTGGCGTGGAAGGCGTTGGCCGCACAGCCGCCGGAGCAGTAGAATCTCGCCCAGCAGTCATTGCACTCAGGCCGGGCGTAGGCATTGCAGGAGCGGAATTCCTCCCGCAGGGCCGTATTGGTCACGCCGTTCCAGATGTCGCCCAGCTTGTAGGCTTCCTCACCCACGAACTGATGGCAGGGATACAGGTCGCCCCACGGCGTTACGGCCATATACTCCGTGCCGGAGCCGCAGCCGGAGATCCGCTTATAAATGCAGGGGCCGCCCGTCAGATCCAGCATATAGTGGTAGAAGGTGATAGGCTTGCCTTCCTTTTCCCGACGCAGCATATCCCTGGCCAGCAGCTCGTACTGATCCTTCACGATCTCCAGATCCTCCGCCGTCAGCGCGGCGGGGTCCTCCGGCGCGCACACCACCGGCTCCATGCTCAGCTCGGTGAAGCCCAGATCCGCCATGTGGAACAGGTCCTTCGTGAAGTCCGGATTGGCATGGGTAAAGGTGCCGCGCATGTAATAGTTCTTGTTGCCTCTGGCCGCTACCAGCTTCTGGAACATGGGCACGATGCGCTCATAGCTGCCGTTGCCTGCATAGTCCACCCGCAGCCGGTCATGGATCTCCTTGCGGCCATCAAGCGACAGCACCACATTGCTCATTTCACGGTTGGCGAAGTCGATCACGTCATCATCGATGAGCATCCCATTGGTGGTCAGCGTAAAACGGAAATTTTTGCCCCGCTCCTTTTCCACGCTGCGGGCATACTCCACCAGCTGCTTCACCACGTCCCAGTTCATCAGCGGCTCGCCGCCGAAGAAGTCCACTTCCAGATTGGTGCGGCTGCCGGAGTGATCCATCAGGAAGTCCAGCGCCTGCCTGCCGACCTCGAAGCTCATCAGTGCGCGGTCTCCGTGGTATTTGCCCTGACTGGCAAAGCAGTAGGAGCAGTTCAGGTTGCAGGTGTGCGCCACATGCAGGCACAGCGCCTTCACCACATCGCCGGAGCGCTCCTTGAACGTACCGGCCATGTCTGCGAAGGTGTCGGGGGTATAGAGCTTCCCGGCGCGCTTCAGCGCCTCTACATCGGCAATGCAGTCCCGCAGCTCCTGCTCCGTGACATCCTCGCGCTCACCGTATTTCTCCATCATCGCCGATACGATCTCATCCGCCGTGTGGTCGGGGTAAAGTGCAATGATGTCATAGGCTACCTCGTCCACTGCATGAATGGCGCCGGAGCAGGTGTCCAGCACGATGTTGTAGCCGTTCAGTTGATACTGATGTACCATTCTTCCGTTCTCCTCGTACAGAAAAAGTGCCGCCTGAACAGGC
>MNSZ01000009.1:0-2913 GCA_001916715.1 Firmicutes bacterium CAG:24053_14 | reverse complement strand
GCAGGCAGACTGGCAGGAAGTCTGGCACTCACCGCAGCCGCCGTTCTTGGCGCTGTCGCACAGGCTACGAGTCTCGAGAGTCTTGATTCTTTCCATAATGACATGTATCTCCGATCTGTTAAATTCTAATGGATTTCCCAGCGGACTATCCGCAGACAGTCACCTTAAAAGCCGGGAAAATTCTAACACATCATCCGCATAAAGTCAAGCTATTCCGGCGATCGAGTGTTCCGAATTTGGCGTTTTGGGCGCGTCCGCATCCATTTTGCGGGTCTTGGCGCAGGTGCAGTTGTTCCTGCCCGACGTTATCCGGAACAGGGACACCCTGTGAAACAGCGCGTAAAACGCGCCGGCGGGCACAGCGCCTGCAAAAGGGAGGGAAAAATATGATACGCAGCACGATCGTTGCCGGCAGAATGAGAAAACCTGTGGTATAATAAAAGAAGCTGGATCTGGACGAGCCTGCCGCCGCCGGTATCCGGCCCCGAAAGCGGGACGGGGCCTGTGACACGCTTTCGGCCATGGGGCGGATGTTGAGAACGGAAAATTAACAAAGACTTTATTGCAATGTGCTATACTACGGATAACTTACACGGGAAAGGGAGGGCATACCATGCGCCTTTTGCTTATTGAAGATGAACGCACACTGTGCGATGCCGTTGCGCGCCGGCTGCGCCGGTCAGGTTACAGCGTAGATCTCGCCTACGACGGCGAGCGGGCATTGCAGCTTTTAGAGGTGGAGCGCTACGATCTGGTGCTGCTGGATCTTAACCTGCCCAAGCTGGACGGCATGAGTGTGCTGCGCACACTGCGGCAGACCGACCGCGAAACGCGGGTGCTGATCCTCTCCGCCCGCAGCGGCACCGCCGACAAGGTGGACGGCCTCGACGCAGGCGCCAACGACTATCTCTCAAAGCCCTTTGCGCTGGCCGAGCTGGAGGCGCGGATCCGCAGCTTGACCCAGCGGCAGTTCATTCAGCCGGATGTGTGTCTCTCCTTCGGTACGCTGCGCTTCGACACAAGAAGCCGCATCGCCGCGGTGAATGGAAAGACGGTCTCTCTCACCAAAAAAGAGAGCGGTATTTTAGAGTATTTGCTGCTCAATCAGGGCCGCCCGGTCAGTCAGGAGGAACTGATCGACCATGTTTGGGACAATAGCGTGGACGGCTTCAGCAACTCTATCCGCGTCCACATCTCCGCGCTGCGGAAAAAGCTGCGCGCTGCGATGGGCTATGATCCTATCCATAACCGCATCGGAGAAGGGTATCTGCTGGGAGGGCCGGAAGAATGAAGGTGCTGTCTCTTCAATGGCGCATTACGCTGATGACCGTCCTGCTTATCGGTGTTACCTGCGTTTCCATGAATCTGCTGCTCTGCTCATCCGGCGTATATTATATGGACTCCATTGCGGATTCGCTTCAGGACTACGACCACATTGCCGTTGAGGGAGGAGAAACTGCCGGCTTTGACCCGCAGCTTATCCCGCCCGGTGAAGGCTTGACGATCGTTGTCAGCGGGGCGCAGGCGCGTTTCCGCACAACAAACTGGTACATCACAGCGGCGATCGCGCTCCTCGGCGGTATGTTGGCCTATTTCGTCAGCGGCCATGCGCTGCGTCCGCTGCGCCGCTTTGCGCAGCAGACAGAACAGGTGGAGACAAGCAACCTTTCCGAGATCCGGCTTGACGAAGAGACGCTGCCGGAGCTTCGCTCTCTCACCCACGCTCTCAACGAAATGCTGGAGCGCCTGAGCCGCGGCTTTGACGCTCAGCGGCAGTTCGTCGGCAACGCCGCCCATGAACTGCGCACGCCTTTGACGCTGCTGCAAACACAACTGGAGCTTTTCCCCGATGAGCATCCGGATATTCTGCCGGAAAGTGCGGCGTTCCTCGCCTCCCTGCAGGACGAAGTCCAGCGGCTCAGCCGGCTCACGCATGCGCTGCTGGACATGAGCGATCTTCAGTCCGTTCCGCGCGATGATGTCATTCTGCTCTCGCCCATGATCGATGAGGTCTTTGCCGACCTTGCCCCGCTGGCCGAACGCAATGGGATTTCCCTCTTGCGTGAGGGGGAGGATGTTACCGTTGTGGGCAGCGATATGCTGCTTTGCCGTATGTTCTTCAATCTGGTGGAGAATGCCGTCAAATACAACCATCCCGGCGGTACGGTGAAGGTAGATGTGCAGCAGCGGGACGGGCAGGTGGTCATCCATGTAGCGGATACCGGCCGCGGCATCCCACAGGAGTTCTGGCAGAGTATCTTCCAGCCCTTTTTCCGCGTGGACAAGTCCCTCAGCCGCGAGCTTGGCGGAGCGGGGCTTGGCCTTCCGCTGGTGTGGGAGATCGCGCGGCTTCACGGCGGCCGCGTTTGGGTGGAGAAAAGCACTGACAGCGGCAGCGTATTGGCCGTAACATTTCCGTTGTCCGCGCCAACTACGGACGCCGGCAGGGAGTAAGACGGTATTTCCTGCAGGGGATCTGATCACGGCCAAACCGGGAGAGGTACTTGCGCGCTGCTCTGCGGCGCTGGCCAAAGCGCGCACAAAGAGACAGAGGTCAGAACGGGGC
The DNA here is from genome assembly GCA_001916715.1 of Firmicutes bacterium CAG:24053_14. GTDB lineage: Bacteria > Bacillota > Clostridia > Oscillospirales > Oscillospiraceae > F23-B02. The sequence goes on along the minus strand of MNSZ01000009.1, from coordinate 347 downwards.
GGCAATCAGCGAAGCTTCATCGGAGATGAGTACCTTCTCTGCGGTTCAACCGGGTTTCGTCTCCCTGAAAGGAGCGAAACATGGCTTACTTGGCCGAAATTCGTGAAAAAGCAAAGCCGATCAAAGGAAAAAGCTATAAGAAAGCCCCGGAAAAACGAAGTTTTCCGGGGCTTTCTGAGCGTTTGAGTTGTGAAAACGTACTCGATCAGCGCTTGCTGAACTGAGGTGCGCGACGGGCGGCCTTCAGACCGTACTGCTTTCTGTCTTACGGGCGAAAACCGTTGATTTTACTGGGTTTTTTAGGTTTTCGCGCCTCGGTTAACCCATGAGTTCACCCATTCCGCGTC
>MNSZ01000008.1:16335-19218 GCA_001916715.1 Firmicutes bacterium CAG:24053_14 | reverse complement strand
GACGGGACAGTCACCAACGCCAGCGCGTACTATTCCCTCGGCTTCGCGCCCGGCTTTGATTTGTAAAATTAACGGCTCAATAATTCCCCGGCGGTCTACGCCGGGGATAGAGCCTATCACGAGGAGGAATGAGAATGTTTGAAAGAACAAAGGCGAAAATCCGCCTCCATCGGATTTGTAAAGCTCTCGGCGTGGAGCCGTACCCGGAAATGGTGCGATACGTTATCGACCGCGACGAGACGATTTTTCGAGGCGGTCGTCGCAACGGTAAGACGTTGGCGCTCATTATAGACGAGCTCGTATATAAGCGCATCCCTCCGGCGTTGCTCGGTTGCCCTATGGAGTGCCGATTTTGCAAAGACCCCGATTATTGGAAAATGCCTCAAATGAGACGGGATAGATTTTATATCTCGGAGCTCGCGAGAGCCGTACAACGGTGCGAGACGGCAGGTATTGACGTAGGCAGAGGGAAACGCGACTACAAAGACGGCTATAATTGCCGCGTTTTTATCATGGACGAAACGGGGCGCAGAACATGAAGCGTCGCCGAGAAAAGCTCACGAAATGGCGGTACGAGTTCGATTGCCGGAAATGCGACAACATTCGAGAGGTACACGACCCGCGTAAGGGCAGAGACGGCGATTACTGCATCCCATGTATAGAGCGCATGGATAGCCGCCGTCCGAGCCCGATACACGCAGACGAAAAAGAGCGAGTCCTCCGTTGCGAGTGCTTTACACCTATCCCGGAGGACGAGGAGGGCGAAAAATGAGATTTCCGAAATTATATGAGTGCGACCCACAGAAAAATACAGAGTGCAACAAGCGGAATTGCGGAAATCCGTGCAAGCACACGACGCGGAAAGAGTTCGCCCGGGAGCCGTCCGGGAGTGAACTCCTCGGAAAAGTCGTTGTAATAACGCAAATGAGAAAAATCCCGACGGCGTGTGCGTATTGCAAATATTACGAAAATATGGGCGGAAATAGAGGACGCGGTAGCGACGGCGTTTGCACGGCTCGCGGGACGCTTTACGCGACGCGGGGTATCAGAGTGTCGAAAGAGCGCCTCGATAATTGCCCGCTCCGCATAATTACGGGAGGCAGAGAATGAGACGCAAAAAGAAAAGCCGCCTCGCGGCGGCGGAGTTCCTCGCCGTGCTTATCGTGACGGCGGTCGTTTTCACAAAGGGCTTGAGCGCGGCGCTCGCGTGGCGAGGCTATAAGGCCGTCGGCGGCGAGTTCATGCTCTTGCTCCTACCTATTATATATTATGAGGCAAAGCGGATTATCCTCGATTTCGTGGCGGACTTCGTAGAACTTTACCGCCGCGCGGAGGATTGACAATGCAGGACAGAAAAAGAGAAACCGCCGACGCTTTGCAGAACGTCGGCGGGGACTCGTCCCGGAAAAGACGAGCGATTACTCATACCTTTATTATTATAGCACTCTCCGGGACGGTATGCAAGGGCAAAAAATCGAGCGCAAAGCGCGTTTTTACGGGCTCGTATGGAATATTAACAAACCGACCATAGACGAGCTCTCGTCGGAGGGTATCACATGAAAACAGTTTACAGAGAGAAACGCTATTATTGCGGCGAGTATCTCGACGTATATATCTACCCGACCTATCGGCAAGGACGGAGCAGAGGCAAGCGGAGCAAGCCGACCTCCGCCGCTCAAGCGAAACTCAATCAGCGGCATAGAGAGGAAAAGCTCGTCCGTCTCCTCCACGCGAACTTCACGCCGGACGACCTCGAAATACATTTGACCTATCAGCACCAGCCGGAAAGCCCGGAGGAGGCGCAACGCCTTTTACGGAATTATATCCGCCGGGTGCAGAGAGCACGGAAAAAGCAAGGGCTCCCGCCGCTCAAGTACATAGCCGTTACGGAAAAGGGCTCCAAGAATGGGCGCTATCATCATCACGTCACGCTATCCGGCGGAATGGATAGAGACGACCTCGAAAACCTTTGGGGGCTCGGCTATGCGAACTCCCGCCGCTTGCAGTTCACAGAGAGCGGCCTCGCTGGGCTCGGTCACTACATCGTCAAGAGCCCGCTTTACACTCGGGCATGGAACGCCTCAAAAAATCTTATCGACCCGGAGCCGAAAACACGGGACGGGCGTATCTCCGGCAAGCGCGCCGAGGAGCTCTCCCGGGACACGACCAACAACGCCGAGTATGAAAAGCTCTATCCGGGCTATTTCCTCGCGGATGCTGGCGCATGGCACAACGACGTAAACGGAGGAAAGTATATCGTCGCCCGCTTTTACCGGCGGGACGGTGTATTTATAAAACCGAAACGGAGGAAACGAAAATGACAGTAAACGAGTTTGCAAAGGAAGTCCACGAGAACGCGGTCGCACATGGATGGTGGGAGACGGCTCGGAGCTTTCCCGAGGTCGCCGCGCTCATTCATTCGGAAGTCTCGGAGGCGCTCGAGGAGTGGCGCGACGGAAATCCGGCTATCTATGGGTGTTGCGGCATCCCGGGCGGCGTCGAGCTTTGCGACGCGATTATCCGTATTCTCGATTACCTCGCCTATATGGGCGTGGACGTTGAGGCCGTGCTCATGGCAAAACATGAGTACAACAAGGGACGCGAATACCGCCACGGAGGGAAACGCGCCTAAACCACGATAACGCACGAGGAGGGCGAGCTAATGATTAACTATTTCGAGGCGGCGGAGAAAACTCTCCGCGCTCGTGGCTTGCTCGAGACGGCTTTAGGCAATCTCGAGCGGAAAAAGGAGCGCATTTTACGATACGGCGCGCCGTCGGAGTATCCGTCGGCGGATATGTCCAAGCCGTACACGGGCGCGAAATCTGTAAACGACGCGCTCGCGGACTGCCTCGAGCTCGCCGAGGTTATGCGGGAAATCCA
>MNSZ01000008.1:14980-16289 GCA_001916715.1 Firmicutes bacterium CAG:24053_14 | reverse complement strand
CTCGCGCAGATGGACGAGGACGACGCGCGTATCCTCCGGCTTTGGTACATCGAGCGCAAGAGCAAGGACGAAATCACGGAGGCCGTATGCTATTCGTCCACGTCCAGCCTCTACGACCTCCGAAACAAGGCGCTCGTGCGCTTCGCCCTCCTCTACTTCGGCGCGGGGGCTATGCCGTCTATGTGAGGCGTTTTCTAACTTATTCTCATGTATCGAAAAAAATCCGTATGGAAACTTGCATTTTCCCCGTGCTATCATTGAGGCGTAAAGAGAGGTCGAGGGAAACCTCGCCGCCGTGCGCCCCGCGCTTTATGCGCGAGGCGTTCTCTTTATCCACTCGGAGGCGGAGCGTATGAGAGAGTTTGCGAAAGCGTTTTACGAGTCTCCGGCATGGAGGCGCACACGAGCATATATTCTCAAGCGAGACGCGGGGCTATGCGTCCATTGTGGCGAGCCCGGCGTTATCGTGCATCACAAGATAGAACTCACTCCGAGGAACATCGACGACCCGGCAATCGCGCTCGGCGAGGATAACCTCGAGACAGTTTGCCGGACGTGTCACGCATTGATACACGAGGGAACGCCGCCGCTTGCCGACGGCCTCGCTTTCGATGCAGACGGAAATATTATCACAGCGCCACATACCCCCCGGGGTGCGCCGAAATAGATACCCGGTAAGTAACCGCGCCTCAATCCTCGGAAGAACCGACCCGGGCGCGCACATGAGGGGGGGTAAAACCGGGGCGGAGGGAGGTTTACTCATTATATGGCGACAAATAAAAAAAGCTACGACGAGCTCTCGGTTTCTGAAAAAATCGAGGCGAAAAAGAAGAAAATTAAACGGCTTTTCCGAGAAATGCCTCCCGAAAAGCGGCAGTTTGCCGAGGGGCTTATCAATCAATTCGCCGTGACCTCCGTCACGCTGGAACGCCTCGCCGACGAAATCAACAACGGCGACTTGATAGAGGATTTCGTACAGGGGGCGCAAAAGCTCCGCCGGGAGTCTCCGGCTCTCCGTGCCTACAACACGACGATTAAATCCTTTTCCGCTCTCACAAACCAACTCGTCGCGTTGCTCCCGGAGAAAGAAAAGAAATCGGCGGGTGACGAGCTTATGAGCTTTATCACAAAGCCCGCCGCCCGGTCGGGCAAGTAGTGAACTACGTCCGGGAATATTGGGAGCGGATTTCCTCCGGCGAAATCGTCACGAGCCGACGGGTAAAAGCCGTGTACGGTCGCCTCGTGGCGGAAATGGACGCGGCGGACGAGAGTTCGCCGTATTACTTCGACGAGGCCGTCGGCGAGAGGC
>MNSZ01000008.1:14701-14967 GCA_001916715.1 Firmicutes bacterium CAG:24053_14 | reverse complement strand
TTTTGCAAGCAGTCTCAAGGGACGCTCGGCGAGTCTCTGACGCTCGAGCTTTTCCAAAAAGCATTTATACAACTCCTTTTCGGGTGGCTCGAGAGGGCGACGGGATACCGGCGCTTTCGAGAGACACTCTTTCTTGTAGGGCGAAAGAACGGCAAGAGTACGCTCCTCGCGGCTCTCGCGCTCTATATGCTCGTCGCAGACTACGAGGGCGCGGCGGAGATTTACTCCGTAGCGACCAAGAAAGACCAAGCGAAAAAGACGCTCAC
>MNSZ01000008.1:0-14679 GCA_001916715.1 Firmicutes bacterium CAG:24053_14 | reverse complement strand
AAAAAGCGCCGCAACGACATTTACTTTCCGGCGACGGCCTCCAAGTTCGAGGCGTTGGCCTCGGACTCGAATACCCTCGACGGCCTCAACTCTCACGCCGTCATTATCGACGAGCTCCACGCTATCCGCGACCGCAATCTCTACGAGGTTATGAAGCAATCGACATCGAGCCGCCGACAGCCGCTTGTGATTATGATTACCACGTCCGGCACGGTGCGCGAGTCCGTTTTCGATAACCTTTACGGCTACGCTTGCGAGGTCGCCGACGGACAGACGACCGACGAGCGTTTCCTCCCCGTCCTCTACGAGCTCGACAAGCGCGAGGAGTGGACAGACCCGACGGCATGGATAAAGGCAAATCCCGGCCTCGGGACGATAAAGCAATATACCACGCTCGCCGACTTCGTAGAGAGAGCAAAGAAAAATCCCGAGGACTTGCCCGGCGTTCTCTGCAAGGACTTTAACGTAAAGGCGACCGGCGCGGCCTCGTGGCTCTCCTATGAGGACGCAGTAAACGAGGCGACATTCAAGCCGGAGGAGGTCTATAACACCTACGCTATCGGCGGGTGCGACCTCTCCGCGACGACCGACCTAACGTGCGCGACGCTGATTATCCGGCGCTCGTCCGACGATGAAATCGTGTACGTTTTTCAGCACTATTTCCTCCCTCAAAAGAAAATCGACCAGCTCGACGAGCACAACACGCAAGAAGCGCCCTATAAGATTTGGGCGGAGCGGGGGCTCGTCACGATATGCGAGGGTACTCGCGTCGATTATTCGGCGGTGACGGCGTGGTACTGCCAAATGCGGGACGAGCTCAAGATAGACGCTTTCAAAATCGGCTACGACCGCGCTCTCGCCGGTTATTGGGTGGACGAAATGAAAGCGAACGGCTTTGAAATGTGCGCCGTTGCACAGGGGCCTTTTACATGGTCGCAACCTATGAGGGAGCTCGGCGCGGCGCTCGCCGATAAGAAAGTCAATTACAACAAAAATCCCGTTTTGCTTTGGTGCTTGACGAACACAGGCGTTAAAAAAAGCGGCGTGAACAACATTCAGCCCGTCAAGATTTCCGAAAAGCGCCGTATCGACGGCATGGTATCCCTCCTCAATGCGTGGGTTATCTATGTGCGGGATTACGAGGACTATATGTATTTAGTGGGGTGAAAAAATGGCAAAGAGAGGGCTCTTTCAATCTATTTTCGGGGGCAAGAGTGAGAAAAATAAAGATTTCCACGCATACAAACTCTTGAGCTCGTGGGAGTCTACTTTCGTACCGTATTCCGGGAATATGTGGGATATTAACACGGTACGCTCCGCCGTGGACGCTTTCGCCCGCCGAGCCTCGACCGCACAGCCGCGCCACGTCCGGCAGTCGGCAGAGACGACGGTCGCGGTAAACGACTATATCGACCGCATTTTGCAATTCCGGCCTAATCCGTACATGACGGCGGCGGACTTCTATTACAAGCTCGCCGCGCAGTACAAGGTATATAACAACGCGATAGCGTACCCGGTTTTCGATGAAACAGGCCGTTTGACAGCGGTCTACCCTATCAACGCACAGTATTTCGAGCTCCTCGAGTACATGGGTACGCTCTATTGCCGGTTTACCTTTGCGACGGGTGCAACGTACATTTGCGAATATTCCCGGATTATCCACGTCCGGCGGCATTTCCTCGAGCACGATATTTTCGGCGACGGAAACAAGCCGCTCGATACCGCACTCAAGACAGCGAATACGCTCAATCAGAGCATGAGCAAGTTTGCCGAGCTCGTCGCGGTTATCCGGGGTATTTTGAAAGTCTCGAACGCCGTCAAGACGGAGGACTTAAACCGCCGCCGAGACGACTTTATCCGGGACAACCTCCGTATGGAGAACAACGGAGCGGGCGTTATCGTCACGGACGCGAAATACGACTATACGCCTATCACAGACAAGACGACTCCTATCCCGGCGACACAACTCGCATACGTCAAAGAGGAGATTTACGACTATCTCGGCGTGTCGAAAGAAATCGTCGAGAATACCGCGACTCCGCAACAGGAACAGTGCTCTTTACCGAGCGGGAGTTCGGGTACGGAAACCGTATCGTCTTTTCCGCGAACTCCGTCCAGTTTGCGACGCTCCCGGAAAAGGTCACGGCGGCAAAGTTCTTGACGGAAATCGGCGCGGCGACGCTCGACCAAATCTTGACTATGTTCGATATGCCGACCATCGGCGGCGAGGAGGGCGCGCGCCGCGTCCAAACGCTGAACATGGTAAACGCAAAGCTCGCAGACAAATACCAGACCGGCGGAAATACGCCGCCGGACGACACTACGCCGCCCGGGGAGCCAACCGGCGGGAAAGAGGAGGGTTAGGCTATGGCTATCAAACAGGGGCGCGAGTATCGCGCTTTGCAGGACTTTAGCCTCGTTCCGAGGGACGAGGGCTCGAAAGAATACCGGGTACGCGGTACGGCTATCGTATTCAATTCGCCTACGGTGCTATGGGAGTGCGACGGCGTGGAATACAAGGAAATTATCGACCGTCACGCTTTCGACGAGTGCGATATGTCCGACGTGATTTTCAACTACAACCACGGCGGAAAGGTCGTCGCTCGCCTCCGAAACAAAACGCTCGCGCTCAACATCGACGAGCGCGGCGTAAACATCGACGCAGACCTCGGCGGAACAACTGCCGGGCGCGAGCTTTACGAGGAAATCGACGGCGGGTACGTCGATAAAATGTCCTTTTCTTTCACGGTGCGCGAGGCATCCTATGACTCCGTTACCCATACCCGCACTATCACAAAGGTCAAAAAGCTATACGACGTGTCGGCGGTGGACATTCCCGCCTATAATGACACGTCTATTTCGGCTCGGAGCTTTTTCGAGGAGGAGCACTCGAGGGAGCTTGCGGCTTTGGAGCAAGCCCGGAGGCGGAAGAAACTCGTAGCTTTGACATACTAACCGACCACACAACAACTATCATTTTTGGAGGTAAATTATGAACATCGAAAAGAGACGCGCAGAAATCGCCGCCCGCAAAGCTGAAATCCGTAAGCTCATTGAGGGCGACAGCGAGAACAAGCTCAACATGGACGACCTCGAGAAAGAGCTCCGCGAGCTCAACGAGGAGGACGAGAAGCTCGAAAAGAGACAGGCTATCGAGCGTATGCTCAACGGTGGCGCGACTCCGGCCTCTCCCGCTGGCCTCTCTAATCCCGTCGCTCGCTCCGCAAATCAGCCCGCGCCGGAGAGCACCGAAAAGCTCTATCGCTCCGCATGGCTCAAGACCTTGCAGGGTAAGCCGCTGACCGACGACGAAAAGCGCGCATACTCCACGGCGGCAAACTCCGGCCTCCCCATTATCCCGGAGACGACCGCAAATCAGATCATCAAGAAAATGTACGAGGTCGCGCCGATTTTGCAGAGATGCAAGATTTTCCACGTCCCCGGCAATTTCAAGTTCGCTATCGAGGGTACGAACGACGAGGCCGCGCTCCACACCGAAAACGCCGCCATTACCGCCGCGAGCGACTCCCTCGGCTCCGTCTCTCTGACCGGCTACGAAATCGTGAAGCTCGTCAAAGCCTCCCGTGCTTGCTCCGAGATGGCGCTTTCCGCGTTCGAGAGCTATATCGTCGAGGTTATCGCCGAGGCCGTCGCCCGCCGCATTGAAAAGTACATTTTCACCGGCACGGGTACAAATCAGCCCGGCGGCGTTAAGACTGCCGGTAAGGGCGCGAGCGGCGCGTACACCGACGGCACCGACCAGATTACCGTAGGTAAGACGGCCTCTCTCACCGAGGAGAACGTTATCGCGCTCTACGGCTTGCTCGGCGACGGTTACGAGCGTAACGCCGTTTGGTGCATGAACAAGGCGACGTTCTTCTCCGACTTCTTCCCGCTGATGAACAAGAGCAAGAACAACGTTATCGAGTTCGCAAACGGCAAGTATTACATCATGGGCGCGGAGGTCTACTTTACAGGCTCTCTCGCCGCACATGAGGCGTATCTCGGCGACTTCTCCTATATCATCGGCAACTATTCGCAGGATATTACCGTCGTCCGCTCCGAGCACTCCGGCCTTGCTACGAACAGCATCGACTATCTCGGCGCTTGCGTGTTCGACTCCAAGCCGGTCGCGGGCTTCGGTGCTTTCGTGCATCTCGCAAAGGCGGCGGCTTAATAGGAGGGCTCGAGTATGGCAGTCGGTGACGAATATCTCGCCTCCGTCCGCCATAGCGTGAGACTTTCCTCCACCGTCCACGACGGGGAATTGACCGACCTCATTAACGCCGCTCGAGCCGACCTTGTGCTCGGCGGCGTTCTTGAGGCAAAAGCGAACGACGAAACCGACCCGCTTATCAAAAAGGCGGTGACGACCTACGTCAAGGCGGAGTTTGGGCTCGACAACGAGGACGCGGACAGGCTCCGCGCCTCGTATAAAGAGCAGAGAAACGGCCTCTCGCTATCGGACTCCTATATCGCGGCGGAGGGGGGATAGCTCATGTACTGGCGCGACGTTGTGACGCTCAAAGCCGTTACGGAGGGGCGCGACGCGGACGGTTTTCCGAAAGAGACAATCACGGAGACGACCGTTTTCGCCGACGTGTCCTCTACCAAGCGGAGCGAGTTCTACGCCGCCCGACAAGCGGGTATCTCGCTCGCGCTGACGGTAAAGCTCCGCGCCGCTGACTATGACGGTCAAGAGCGGCTCTCCTATGAGGGCAAAGAGTACAAGGTCGAGCGCGCATACACGGAGGCGCGGGAATACTACGAGCTTAATTGCTCCGAGTTTAGGGAGGCGAGCGAATGAACGTAAACGCTCTTTTAGTGGGTACGCTCGATAGCCTCCTCCCTACCGCTGACGGCGTGTATAAAGGCGCGGCGACCGAGTATATCGTTTTCAACTATACCGAGCTCCCGGCGGACTTCGCAGACGACGACGCGGCACATTACCGCTATCTCGTGCAAGTCCACCTATACGCGCCGCTCGAGAAGAATACCCGCACATACCGGCGGGAAATCTCTCGGCGGCTCGTGGCGGCGGGCTTTACCCGCCCGACGCCGCCGGCCTCCGATAAAAACGGACAGCATTACGCCTTTGAGTGCGAAATCGCGGGAGGCGTTGACGATGGCTAATCTATCCACGAGCGGGCTCGAGGAGCTCGTCGGCGGCTTCGACGCTATCGCAGAACTCCCGGACGAGGTAGTCCTCGAAATGCTCGTCGCGGAGGCGGAAGTTATCGCCCCGGCGCAGGAGGCCGAGGCGCGCGCTATGCTCTCGGGCAAGTACAGCACCGGCGAGACGGCGCAAAGCATTTCCTACGACAAAAAGCTCAAGAAAACATCGGACGGACGAGCTATCTACGTTTACCCGAAAGGCACTCGGCGACACGGCAACAAGCGCCGCGCCGCCGAGGTCGCTTTTGTGGACGAGTTCGGTAAACAGGGACAGCCCGCCCGCCCATTCATCCAAACAGCAAACGAGAAAGCGGCAGACCCGGCAACCGACGCGGCGGCTCGGGTGTACGACGGCTTTCTCAAATCGAAAAACTTTTAGGAGGTTTTATTATGGCACAGTTTGGCGCAAAGCGACCTATCTTCGCCCCGACGAAAACCACGCCGGACAATGCGCTCCCGACCTACGACTACGAGAAAGTCGTAACCGTGGGTAAGCTCGTTAAGGCCGACCTCACCGTTACGAACGCCTCCGGCGAGCTCTACGCCGACGACGCGCTCGCCGAAAAGGTCGATATGTTCGCCTCCGGCTCTCTTGCGCTGGAAACGGACGACAAGACGGACGAGGTACACGCCGCTATTCACGGCGCGACCAAGGATACGCAGTCGAGCGAGGTCACGGACTCCGACGGAGACGTAGCTCCTCGCGGTGGCCTTTGCTATTACAAGGTCATTATTCGCGGCGGAGTCCGCTATTTCAAGGGCGTGTTTCATCCGCTTGTCAAGGCTATTCTCGGCAACGACAGCGCGGCGACAAAGGGCTCCTCTATCACGTTCGGCACGAGCGCGACGACCTTTACCGTGTTCCGTTGCAACTCTGGCGCATGGCGCATCACGAAAGAGTTCACGACGGAAAGCGAGTGTATCGCGTGGTGCGATACCAAGCTCGGCAAAGTGGGAGGCTAATATCAGCACGGACGGGAGGCGAGCGAGAACGGCTCGCCTCCCGCTTTGGTAATTGGAGGGTAAAGGCATGAAAACGGCAAAAGTGACGCTCGCGGACGCGACGTATTACCTCGCATTTGACGGCGAGGCTATGTTTACACTCCGGGACGATTTCGGCGGGACACAACTCGCACTCGAGGCAATAGAGCAGGATACCCGCGAGAGCTTCGCGGCGACGTGTGCTATCGCGGCGGTACTGGCAGAGCGCGGCGAGCTCCTCCGTCGGCGGCTCGGATACGACCCGGGCGCTATCCCGGAAAAGGACGATTTTCTCCTCATGGTGAGGCCGTTTGAAATCGTGACGCTCAAGCGCGCAATTATGACGGCTATCGAGCTCGGCTATGGTCGAGAAGTAACGAGCCCGGCGGACGACGAAATCGACGAGGGGCTCGCGGAACTTAATCAAAAAAAAACAAGATAAGGCGGGCGGAATACTACCGTATCGCCGTTCTTTGCGGAGTCTCCCCGGCGGAGGCTCTTTTTATGGCTCCCGGAGAGGTTTTCGACCTTTGGGAGCTATACCTATCCGCACACGGTAAGAACAGAGGCGAGGAGGGCATGTAATGGCAAACCGTGAGATAAAAACGAAAGTCGCTATCGACGGCGAAAAAGAATACAAGGAGTCTCTCAAAAACATCAACTCCGCCCTCGGAACGCTTAAATCGGAATTAAAGCTCGTAGAGAGTCAATACGCGGGACAGGCGAACAGCTACGCGGCTTTGAGCGCGAAAGGCGACGTACTCTCCCGTATGTACGACCAACAGAAAGAAAAGGTCAAGGCGGCGGCGGAACAGCTCGAGAAAGCAAAAAAAGCTCAATCGGACTACGCCGAAAAAGTCTCCTCCGCGCAATCCGAGATTTCGCGTTGCGAGGCCGCTCTCGCCGCGCTCGGCGACGAGACAGGCGACACGACCGAGGAGCAAGCCAAGCTCACGGCGGAACTCGAAAAGGCAAAGGGCGAGCTCTCCGCCGCTGAAAAAGGATACGAGTCTACGACTCGCTCCGTCAATTCCTATCAAACACAGGTAAATAACGCCGAGACGGAGCTTAACAAGCTCGGCTCGGAACTCGATAAAAACGCCTCCTATATGGACGAGGCCGCGAAATCCTCCGACGGGTGCGCCGAGTCTATTAACGAGCTCGGTAAAGAGGTCGACACCGAAAAAAAGGCACAGAAAGAGGCGGCGGACGCGGCAAAAGAACACGCCGAGAAAATGGAAAAACTCGGAGCGGCCGCAAAAGTCGCGGCGGCGGCGGTCGTGGCAGTTACGGCGGCGGCGGTCAAGCTCGGGAAAGAGGTTATCGACGCATACGCCGACTATGAGCAGTTAGTCGGCGGCGTTGAGACACTTTTTAAGGATAGCTCGGCTCAAGTCATGCAGTACGCCAACGACGCATACAAGACCGCCGGGCTCTCTGCAAACGAGTATATGGAAACCGTGACCGGGTTTTCCGCGAGCCTTATCTCCTCCCTCGGCGGGGACACGGAGAAAGCTGCGAAATATGCGGACATGGCAATTACGGATATGTCCGACAACGCTAACAAAATGGGCTCGGACATGGCCTCTATTCAAAATGCGTACTCCGGCTTTGCAAAGCAGAACTATACCATGCTCGATAACCTCAAGCTCGGGTATGGCGGTACGAAAGAGGAAATGCAAAGGCTCCTCGAGGACGCGGAAAAGCTCTCCGGCGTGAAATACGATATTTCGAGTTATTCGGATATTGTAGACGCAATTCACGTCGTACAAACGGAAATGGGTATCACGGGGACGACCGCGAAAGAGGCGGAGGCGACTATCTCCGGCTCTATCGGGATGCTGAAATCCTCGTTTCAAAACCTCATTACCGGCCTCGGCGACGCAGACGCAGACATAGACAGTAAACTCCTTTAATTCGGTCGTCAAGAACATTACGCCGGTCGTTAGAAACCTCGCAAAAACCGTCCCGAACGCATTAGAGGGCATCCTCGACGCTATCGCGCCTCTCCTGCCGGAACTCCTCGAAATGGGAGTCGGGCTCTTTGAGGCGCTCTTGAGCGGGTTTACATCGGTGCTCCCGGAGCTTATGAACACGGCGGCCTCGCTCGTGACAACGCTCGTACAAGGCATTATCGAGGCTTTGCCGCTCGTCGTAGAGGCGGCGGCACAGTTCATTACAACGCTCGTGCAAGGTATCGCGGAGGCACTACCGACGCTCATTCCGGCGGCGGTGGAGACGGTGACGACCATTGTATCGACGCTTATCGAGAATATACCCTTGCTTATCGACGCGGCGCTCCAACTCATGCAGGGGCTCGCGGAGGGCGTTCTCGAGGCTATCCCGGTACTCCTCGAGGCTTTGCCGGAGCTTATCGAGAGCCTCGTAACGACGCTCCTCGACGCTATCCCGCAAATCATCGAGACGGGAGTCGAGCTTTTAACCGCCCTTGTGGAAAACCTCCCGGAAATCATTACGACGATATGCGAGGTTTTGCCGCAAATCATCGAGAGCACTATCTCGACGCTCCTCGACCATTTGCCGGAAATCGTAGAGGCGGGCGTAAAGCTCTTGACGGCGCTTATTACCAACCTCCCGCAAATCATTTTGACGATAGTACAGGCGCTCCCGCAAATCATCACGGCGGTAATTAACGCCCTCGTGAACAATATCCCGAAAATCATCGAGACGGGCGTAAAGCTCTTGACTGCCCTCATTACCAACCTCCCGCAGATTATCGCCGAAATCGTCCGCGCTATGCCGCAGATTATTACCGGCATCGTGAGCGCGCTCGGCGAGGGCGTGTCGCAGGTCGCGGAGGTCGGCGCAAACCTCGTCCGGGGCTTGTGGCAAGGCATCCAGTCGCTCGCCGGGTGGCTATGGGATAAAGTGTCCGGGTGGATTTCCTCCATTTGGGACGGCATTACGGACTTTTTCGGCATCCACTCCCCGAGCACAAAAATGGCGTGGGTGTCCGAAATGAACGTCGAGGGCGCAGTCGTCGGCATTGAGAAGAACAAGAGCAAGGCCGTAAAAGCCTATGGAGCTATGGGCGAGGAAATGCTCGCCGAGGTAGACTCCGGGCTCGCGGCGGTAAACGACAAGCTCAAAAGCTCTATCGGGGAAATCGAAACGGGCTTTTCCGCAAAGGCGACCGTCGAGGCCGTCTCCGCATCCGTCCCGGCGGACTTGACCGGGCGCGGCGGCGGTGCGACGACCTCCGGCGGCGGAGATACAAACGTCGTAAATCATTTTCATATCGCGGAGCTCGTCGTCCGTGAGGAGGCGGACGTAAAGAAGATTTCCCGCGAGCTCTACAATATGCAGAAATCGAAATCGCGGAGCAAGGGGGTATCTATGGCGTGAGCATGGGTTTTATTTTCGACAACAAGCATAGCGGGGATATGGGAGTCGTGTTCAAATCCACAGACCGAACACTCCTCCCCGCGAAACGGGTAACGCAATACACGATACCCGGCAAGAGCGGCACATACGACATAGAGGACGGTTACGAAAACCGCGAAATCGTATGCACGGTCGCTTTCGTCGGCGAGGGCTACCATTACGCGGGCGTGAGAACGCGAGCGCGCGCCGTTGCGGAATGGCTCTCCGGCGAGGGCTTGCTCGTATTTGACGACGAGCCCGAAAAGGCGTACTCCGCAAAGGTCGTCGGCGGTATCTCTATCGAGCAAATCGCCGTTACGGGGACGTGCGAGGTACGTTTCTTGTGTAAGCCGTTCGCCGAGTCCTTGCGCTACAATCAGCAGGACGTGAAATCCGTCTCTCTGCCTCACACGGAGGCGGTCAACGTCCGAGGGACGCAGGAAACGGACGGCTTAATCTATATCACGGCGCGCGGTAATATCCAAACGCTGACGATAACACGGCTCAAGGTAAATTAAAAAATTAGGAGGTTTCTACTATGAGCGCATTATCTAACGTCCACGCATCCACTCTCTTGAATACGTCCTTGCGGAGCGGGACGTACTACCTCGCTCTTTTCCTCACCGACCCGACGGCGAGCGGAACGGGTACGGAGGTATCCGGCGGCGGATACGCGAGAAAGATTATCAACTTTAGCGCGCCGTCCCTCGTGTCCGGCAAAGAACAGGTTTCCAACTCCGCGCCCGTTGACTTCGGAACTCTGACGGCAGACCTCGGCACGGTGGCCTATTGGGGCATCTATGACGCGCTGACGGCGGGCAATTTGCTTTGGTACGGCTCCTTTACCCGGAGCAAGAACGTACTCAACGGCGACGCTATCACGGTATCGGCGGGGGCTATCGTTTGCACTTTGGCATAACGAGGAGGCGAGCAAATGTATAACCGCACTCCGTACAATAAGACGACGTACAACCGAACAACGTCCATTGTGTTCGAGTGGCTCGCCACGGCGAACGCGGAGACGGATACCTCGGCGACGCTGAAAATCATTCGATACCTCGACGGCTCGGCGGCGGCGGTCGCTACCGCGTCCGGCGTGTTCGTCCGCGTCCTCCTCCCCTCCGCGCTTGCGGAGGCGGAGGCCGGGAGCGTCGGCGACTATATCCGCACTCTCTTTTTCTCCGCGCTTGCGGAGGCCGTAGCAACGGCGAGCGGTACGGGCGTTTCGACCTACGGCTCCGTCACTATGGTAATTGAGGGCGTGAACATGGTCGCCGGAGACGAGCTTATTATCGACACGGAGCACATGACCGTAACGCTCAACGGCGCGAACATCATCGACCGCGTGAGCGACGATAGCGCATTTTTCAAGCTCCAACCGGGCGAGAACGATATTATCGTCGAGGGCGGCACGACCGCAGACGTTAAAATCTTGTGGAAAGATAGGTGGTTATAATGGCAAAGCCGCAGATTTTCAACCGCGATATGAAGCGGCTCGCCTACCTCGACAACGCGCTCGCCGTCGGCTACGGCCTCGAGACTAATTCCCTATGGACGGCGACCTTTACGCTCCCGGCGGACGACCCGAAAAACGCCTATTGTATGCCGCTGAACTTCGTCGAGATTTTCGACGGAGACGAGCGTATCGACCTTTTCCGCATCATCGGGGAGGATATGGAGCGGAGCAACGGCGCGACTCGCTATTATGATTGCGAGCACGTCCTCGCTACGCTCCTCTCCGACGTTCTCTTTCAGTATCATCAATGCGGCGGCTCCGGCGTAAAGACTGCCGATGTTCTCAATTACATTCTCGCACGGCAGACCCGGCAAAACTGGAAACTCGGGGCTTGCGATTTCAAACGCTATTTTGAATATAATTGGGAAAACTCGACGCTCCTCGCGGCGCTCTTTGCCGTGCCGGAGTGCTTCGATAGTGAATACCTTTGGTCGTGGGATACGACCGTCTATCCGTGGACGCTCTCGCTCACCGTGCCGACGGAGGCGCTCAAAAGCGAAATCCGATACGCAAAGAATATGACGAACATCAAAAAGACGACGGACGCGACCAGTATCGCAAACCGCGTCTATGCGCTCGGATACGGCGAGGGTGTAAACCAACTGACGATAGAGTCGGCGAACGGCGGCGTTCCATACGTCGAGGACGCTTTAAGCATCGAGCGATACGGCTTGTGTTCGACTATCCTCGTAGACTCGCGGTATCAAGTGGCGGAAAACCTCAAGGCATACGCCGAGCAGATACTCGCCGGGCTCAAGGAGCCGTATGTGAGCTATGAAATCGGCGCTATCGACCTCCACCGGCTGACCGGCGACAAGTTCTCAAAGTTCCGCCCGGGCGAAATCGTCCGCGTCGTGGACGAGGCCGACGGAATTAACCTCCGTACCCGCATCGTCCGCGTTGAGAAAGCGGATGCAGAGGGCGACCCGGGAAACGTCACGGTAACGATTGCCAACAAGACGCAGGATATAGCGGGCAGTATTTCCGACTTGCAGAGCCGCGCCCTCATTTCCGAGACATACGCACAGGGCGCGACCAACCAACAAATCTATAATTTCTCGGATAACGCCGACGCAACGCATCCGGCGAAACTGCAACTCTATATCTCCGACTCGGTGGTACGCATTAACAAAATGCTCCTCAATATCGAGTTCGAGGCGTTCCGGGCGTATGAGAAAGCTATCGGCGGCGGCGGTGGACAAACGACCTCCTCCGGCGGCGGACAGACAACGAGCTCCGGCGGCGGGCAGACAACGAGCTCCGGCGGTGGCTCTACGACCTCCTCCGGCGGCGGACAGACCTCCGGCGGAACGGCGCTCGAGTCCTCGAACGTGCTCCCGAGTGAGACGAACGGACAGGCCGTGCATAACCACGGCATTTCTCAACACGCCCGCCTTGCAACGACAAGCGACGGGAAAACCGTTGACGGATACGAGACGTTCATTTGGTCGGGCGCGCATACGCATCCGTCGCACACGCACAGGATTTCCGCACATACACACGAGGTCTACGACCATACGCACACGGTAAGGGCGCACACGCATACGGTGAAAGACCATACCCACACCGTAAAAGACCATACCCACGCTATCGAGTTCGGCATCTACGAGGGACAACGCGCCTCGAAAGCGACTATCAAGGTAGACGGAAAAGAGATACCCGCGCCGTCCTCGTATAGCAATATCGACATTGTGAAGTATCTCGCCACGGACTCGAGCGGGAAGATACGCCGTAACTCGTGGCACTCGATAGAGATACTCCCCGATAACATGAGTCGTATCGTGGGCGCGGTATTCGCTCAAACATTCTGTAATTCTCGCGGCGGCGGGGACTACTAAAAGGAGGAAAGAATATGTCCGAATTAGTGACAATGTACCCGGCGCAAGCCAACTCCCCGGAGACTTCGCTCTCCGGCGCGCTGACGGCGGCGGGTACGACCGTAAACGTCGTTGACGGCTCCGTACTGCCGGAGGCTCCGAACTTGCTCACGATTGGAGCGGACGGCTCCACGGCGGAAACGGTGCTTATGACCGCAAAGAACGGGAACGTGCTCACCGTCACGCGAGCGCAGAACGGCACGACCGCCCGGGCATGGTCGGCGGGTGACGTTATCGCCCGATATTTCACGGCGGCAGACCAAACCGCCATGCAGGAAAATATTAAGAAGCTCAACGAGGGCAAGGCAGAGAAAGCCGCCTCACCGACGGCGGGACACTTCGCCGGGCTCGATGCAAGCGGCAATCCGACCGACTCCGGCAAAAAGCCGGGCGACTTCGCCGCCGCGAGCCATACCCACACGGACAAGGCGGACAAAGTAAAGAACGCCACGGCGGGACACTTCGCCGGGCTCGACTCCTCCGGCAATCTGACCGACTCCGGGAAAAAGCCGGGAGACTTTGCCAACGCCTCCCACGCTCACGCGGGATACGCCGAGGTAAAGATTTTCTCCGGCGTGTCCGTCGCCGCCTCTGCATGGGTGAGCGACAGCACATACGCGGCGTATCCCTATGCCGCCTCTATCGCCTGCCCCGGCGTGACGGCGAGCCACGTCCCCGAGGTCGTGTTCGGTGCGACAGAGGCCGCAAGCGGAAACTTTGCGCCGGTCGCTCTCTCCGGGAGCGGGACGGTCAAAATCTACGCCGCGACAAAGCCGACGGCGGCTATCACGGTGCAGAGCATTACTTGTATTAAGGCGGTGAGTTAAAAATGATTGGTAGAACAAACGCAGTCAGCAAGCCCGGAGTCGAGCTCTCCCTCGTGGTATCCGTTACGAGCGGAGCGGCGGTTACGGCGACAAAGGGCTCGAAAACGGTAAACGGCACGGCGGCGGGCGGCTCGTGCGTCCTCTCCTTGCCGGAGGCCGGTACATGGAGTGTAAAGGCCACACTCAACGGGCAAACGTCCGACACGAAAAGCGTCTCCGTCGTAGATAGCTACGCGGTGGCGCTGACGTTCTTTTCCGCGACGATTACCGTCAACGTAGACTCCGGCGCATCCGTCACGCTGAAAAAGGGCGGGACGACAATCGCCACAAAGACGAGCAACGGGACGGCGGTTTTCACCGTCACGGAGACGGGGGCGTACACGGTCACGGCAACAAAGAACGGGCAGACGACGAGCGGCTCCGTCAATGTCGTTTCCGGCACGACCTCCTACTCGCTGACGCTCTCTTTCGTGAGCTCTACGCTCAACAATAACGAGTGGAGCGTTATCAAGTCCGTTTCTGACGCGGGACAGGGCGCGAACTATTGGAGCATCGGCGACCGAAAGGCGGTCACGCTTAACGGCACGGTCGGAAAGCTCTCGCTCTCGAATGTCACGACCTACGCTTTCATTATCGGCTTTAACCATAATGCGAGCGTCGAGGGCGCAAACCGCATCCATTTTCAGCTTGCAAAGACCGCGCTCTCCGGCGGTACGGACGTGTGTTTCTGCGATAATCAATATGGCCCGGATAGCGGATGGTCGTCCCCGGGTGCGGGCTATTTCGTTATGAACGCGAGCAACACCAACTCCGGCGGATGGAAAAGCTCGCAAATGCGTACAAACATTTGCGGGACGAGCCTCTCGAGCTATTCCGGGACGATTATTGCAGTCATTCCGGCGGCGCTCCGTGCCGTCCT
>MNSZ01000007.1 GCA_001916715.1 Firmicutes bacterium CAG:24053_14 | reverse complement strand
TTCTCATAACTTGCGCTCCTTTCTTCGGTTTTAGGTTGTGTGTTCTAAGAGACTTCCCAACCGCTTGATTAAGAAGTCTTTTAGAGCATACAACACCTGTTGCGGTTTCGTCGGCACAAAAATCTATAGTCGTAGGGGCGAGCATTGCTCGCCCTTCTTTTTTAATATTGTGGCGGTTAGCACCGCAGATATAATAACACCTCATCCGTCACCAAAGGTGACACCTTCCCCTCAAGCTACGCAGGGGAAGGCAAAAATGGGGCGGTCTGTGACCGCCCCGATGAATAATGAATGATGAATAATTAATAGTGAATAATTGCGGTGTGCCTGCGGCACTTTTTTAATAGCGCATTTACATTGTGCCGATACGTTTATTGCGGTATCCCGACCGGGAGTTGCCGACTAAACCATGGCACGCGGAACGGATAAATCCGTTCCCTACGAGCGACCGTTGGCCGCAGCGGAGAGCTGATAGCTGATAGTTAATAGTTTTTTTATTCAACCCCTCGGCAGCAAAGCAGCCTGCTCCCCTTGACAGGTGAGCCAATGGGGTGCGGCGCAAAACACAGCAGCGCACTACCGGGTTGCGTGGCAATCACGGTTTATTCCATTGCCTCGAACCGGGCAACCAGAGATAAATGTGTTGGTAGGTGCCCCAATGCGCCTCTGAAAAAGTGCGAGGCAAACACGGTTTCGTCGGCAGTCTCGATACCGGGCTACCGCAAACACAACTCCGCACTACCGGGTTGCGATGCACGCACGGTTTCGTCGGTAGCTTCGATACCGGGCCACCAGAGATAACCGTATCCGTAGCTGCGTCAATTCGCCTCTAAAATCTCTTTGAGGGTGAGGTCGGTGCCGGAGACGGGGGTCAGCTTATTGCCGCCGCAGTTTGGACAGCGCAGACGCTCGAGGTCGGCGACGAAACGCTCGCCGCATTCGATGCACTGAGCCTCGCCCTCGACGGTCTCGACGATCATATCGACAGCTGCAAACTCCGTGCCGTCGATGACGGCCTGCCAGCAATCGCTCAGGAAGCGGGGGACGACTCCGGAGAGCGTCCCCACCTCGACGGTGATGCTTTGCACGTTTTGAAGCTGTTCTTCCTCGGCGACATTGCGCAGCATTTTCAGCAGCGCATCGCAAATTCCAAGCTCGTGCATTATTTTTTCACCGCGTTTTTGACCAAGCCGCCTGCGCGCTTGACAAGCCCCTCGGCGACCTTGATGGGCATGGTCTCGAACGTGCCGGCATGCCAGTCGCGCACCTTTTTGAGGTGGATCGCGTCAAACTTGCACTTGGTGGTGCACAGACCGCAGCCGATGCACAGATACTCGTCGACCTTTGTCGCACCGCAGCCGAGGCAGCGCGCGGTCTCCTTGCGCACCTGCTCCTCGGTGAAGGTCACGCGCGCGTCGGCGAAGGTCTTGGCCTTTGCCTCGTTGTAGCCGGGCATCTGGCGCTTGCCGTGGTCAAAGTGCGATATATCCAGCAGCGCGTGCTCCTTGTCCAGAGCCTTGTAAACGCGCCTGTCGCGGCCCATGGTGAGGGTCTGGCCGGGATGCACATAGCGGTGCAGCGATATGGCCGCTTCCTTGCCGGCCGCTATCGCGTCGATGGCAAACTTGGGACCCGTGTAGCAGTCGCCGCCGACGAAAATATCGGGCTGAGCGGTCTGATAGGTCAGGCCGTCGGCTATGGCAGTGCCCTTCTTCGTGGTCTCGAGCGCGCCGACGTCGAGCGTGCCCCAATCAACGACCTGGCCGATGGCCGCGATGACGGAACTGACCGCGATGGTCTCGAACTTACCGGTTCCGACGGGCTTGCGGCGGCCCTTTTCGTCAGGCTCGCCAAGCTCCATGATCTCGACCTTGAGCGCCGTGACCTTGCCGTCCTTGCCCTCGATGGCGACGGGCGCGTTGAGGAAGCGGAACTGCACGCCCTCTTCCATGGCCTCCTTGACCTCCTCGGGGTCGGCAGGCAGCTCGTCGGCCGAGCGGCGATAGATTATGTAGGTGTTCTTTGCGCCCAGACGCACCGCCGCGCGGCACACGTCCATTGCGACGTTGCCGCCGCCGACGACTGCGCAGCTTTCGCCGATCTCGGGCTTGTTGCCGAGGTTTACCTCGCGCAGGAAGTCAACGCCGCCGAACACGCCGCCAAGCTCCTCGCCGTCGATGTGCAGCGACTGCGACTTCTGTGCGCCGATGGCGAGGTAAAAGCCCTTGTAGCCCTCGCTGCGCAGCTGCTCGATGGTGATATCCTTGCCGACCTCGACGCCGCACTTGAAGGTGACGCCCATATCCTTGAGAATATCGATCTCGGCGTTGAGAACGTCCTTTTCAAGGCGGAAGTTGGGGATGCCGAGGGTCAGCATGCCGCCGGGCACGGGGTTGCGGTCGAAAACGGTGACCGGGTAGCCCTTGTTCGCGAGGTAGTATGCGCAGCTCATGCCGGCAGGACCTGCGCCGATGACGGCGATCTTCTCGGTGTACGGGCGGCCGATCTGGTTGACCATCTTGGGCACGAAGCGCGTGTCCTCGTGCAGGTCGTGGTCGGCGATAAAGCGCTTGACCTCGTCGATCGCAACGGCCTCGTCAACGCTTGCGCGAGTACACTCGTCCTCGCAGCGCTTGTTGCATATGCGGCCGCAGACCGCCGGGAAGGGGTTCTCCTTTTTTATAAGCTCAAGGGCCTCGGTGTATCTGCCCTGAGCGGCGAGCTTCAGGTAGCCCTGAACGGGAACGTGCGCGGGGCATGCGGCCTTGCAGGGAGCGGTGCCGGTGTCAAGGGTGTCCTTGAAATTCTCGCGGTAATCGGGATTGAAGGTTTTCTTTACAAAAACAGTGTTTGTCAGCTTTGCGTAGCCCGGAGGCGTGAGGTCCTCGCTCGAGCACAGCTTCTGGCCGAGCTTGAGCGCATTGCCGGGGCAGGTCTCGACGCACTGGGCGCAGGCGACGCACTTTGCCTCGTCGATCTCGGCGACGAAGTTCGAGCGGATGGCGTCGCGCGCACCGAACATGAGTCCTGCGCGCAGGCCGAAGCATGCGCACGAGCAGCAGTTGCAGATAGCGGCGCTGTCGCCTGCCTCCTCGATGTTGGGGATATCGTGCATCAGGCCGTTTTCCTCGGCGCGCAGGATGATCTCCATCGCCTCCTCGCGCGTTATGCGGCGCGCGCGGCCCGGGCGGATGTAGTGCTCGGCACCCTTGCCCATCTGGACGCACATGTCCTCGTCAAGATGTCCGCAGCCATCGCCGATGCTGGTGCGCGATGCGCGGCAGGAGCAGGGCGAGACGGAGAAGGTGTCGTACTTATTCAGGTAGTACGAAAGCTTTTCGTAGTCGCTGACGCCGGGGATGTCCTTGATCGCGCTCTCGACGGGGATAACGCGCATCAGGCCGTAGCCGTTGGGAAGCACGGGGCCGAGCAGCTGCATGCGCACGCGCGTGTACTCCTCAAAGGCTCTGCCGACCTCGGGGTGGGCGGCCATAAGCTCCTTGTTGTTTACCATCATCTCGAGTATGCCGGGCGCGAAGATCTGCATAAAGTAGACGTCCTCGCCGAGCTTTTCGTCAAATGTGCGGCGGAAAATGCCATAATAGACGAGGTTATCGAGCTGGGGCTTTATCTCCTCGACGGTTTTGCCGACCTTCTTTGCAAGATACTCGGCCGTGCGCTCCTTGCGCAGGCCGGCGGCGATGGCAATGTCTGCCTCGTCATCGGAAACGATGTTCGCCATGCAGTAGTATTCGGGCGCGTTCTCGTCGATCTTGACGACCATACCGGAAACGCCGCCGATCACCTTTGCAAGCTTGACGATCTTGGGTCTGAGTTGTGCCATAATCAAATTCTCCTCTTCCTTAATTATCATAAATGCGCTCACCGGCCGTGCCGGGCGCAGATATTACATGATGGGGACCTTGACTCGGGGGGGATGTGATGACAAAAGCTCATCTGTCGAAAATTCAGCGCGTCTGTTTGGCGCGCTGTAATGATTATTAATTAACACATTGTATAGTCTCACTCTATTACATAACCCTCCGTTTGTCAATACACGGTTTTTTAGAGGCGCTTTGACGCACCTACGGATACGTTTTTTGCGGTATCCCGGTTCGGAACAACGATGGAAACCATCACGTTTCGCATCCCGGGAGTTTGTGCTATATCAGTTCAAATTTTTATTTGCAGCTCTTTGCCTCCCCTGTCAGGGAGAGGCGGGTCAGCCGCGCAGCGGATGACCCGGTGCTTTTCAGAGGCGCTTTTTTCATTTTTCAACGAACGGCAAATAGAGCCGGTACATAATTTCATCAAATCAGCGTGAGAAAATCTCTCGCCATATCTTTGATGGAATTATGTACCGGCTTTAAAATTCGGTCGTGGAAATCAGGCGAAAAGTGACGGGCTGCACCAACCGAATGTATGTTCGCCGGCCGAGGTAGTGCTTTCCTTACCGGCGACCTGATACATGGTGTCGTTGGAAATTATATCGGTAATCGTGAGATGCTTTTTGAATATCTCCGCAAGTTCCTCAGCCGGCATAAGGTCTGCCGACACGTGCTTCGCCGCACCGCTGTGGTGCATATTTATCCGCTCACGGCTCATTCCGTGCGCCACTGTAAGTATCCCGCCGGGGGCAAGGGCATTAGAAAGCCGGGCTATAAGCCGCTCGGCATCCGGGAAATGCGGAAACGCATTATATATCACAATGGCGTCAAAGGCTTCACCGAAGTTGAGCTCTTCAACATCCCCGCAAATGAAATGAATATTCTCTGCCTTATGGGTTTCGACAGCGATTTTAATCATTTCCGGCGAGATATCTACTCCCGTTACGGATGCGACTTCGCGCTTAAGATAGTCCGGTATAAGCACTCCCGTGCCGCAGGCGACATCCAGCACCCGGCTGCCGGCTTTTACTCCGGCGTTATCAAGGATCTTATCTATTATCTCATCGCTTCGCACCATGTCCGCATTCCAACAAGGCGCACAACGGTCGAAGAATTCAATTACTTCGTTTTTGTCTATCATTTTTCTCCTCCATTTCCTGTATTTTCTCTTGGGCGCAGCGCTGCCGTTCACGCTCGGCTGGAAGCGGCACGGGATCGACAGCGTTGAGTTGTGCGATATAGCAGATGTGCACGAGCTTGGCGCTGCGCTGTCGGAAATAATGTCCTCATGTGCGGAATACGGTGTGGCGTCCGTGTGCGAGTGTCTAAGTCCCGATCAGCTTCGGCTCAGATTTGCGCACGTAGCCGTTCTGACAGGAGCACGCAATGCTGATAGTGCGCTTTTCTTCGGTGGAGCGGTCGTTACCACTCTGCTTGTCGTTTCGGATGAGAATGGCGTTCGGAGTCCTGACGCGATAGCTGAAAATATGCTCATCATAAGAAAGGATGAGCTTGAACGGGGTATGGTGCAGCTTGAGCTTTGATATATCAAACACAAACAAAAACGGACTTTCATTCCGGCAAACGGGCGGCACAGCGGCAGGCTCGGAAGAAAGCAAACATTTTTTATCCGCAGTCTGTTCGGCATTGATCTTTTTCTCGTTTCTCGGAGCTTTTATGAATAAGACATACCGTTACTTCCTGCAACCTTGACGGCAAGCATATCCAGATAGCACAGGATACGACCAAAACCAAATCGAGCCTGAAAACGCTTCCCTTGTTCCTGCGTTCAAAGAGAAGCTGCTAAAGCTCAAGGAACAGCAGGAAGAATACCGGCGGGGATGCGGACGATGCTACAACAAAAAGTATTTGGAGTATATCTGCGTAGATGAGATGGGGACATTGATTTCTCCGCACTATCTCACATCATCATTTCCGAAGCTGCTTGAAAAGAACAATTTGCGTCACATTCGTTTCCACGACCTGCGTCATAGTTGTGCTCCGCTGCTTCTGGCCAACGGTGTTCCTCTCAAGCAGATACAGGAATGGCTCGGACACAGCGATTTTTCAACTACGGCAAACATCTAAGCACATCTGGATTACAGCTCGAAGCTGACCTCTGCGGATGCAATGCTCAATGGCTTGGGCTTTGTGCAGAATTGAAAAAGAAAAGCCAGTAGCCGGGAAAACCGACTACTGGCGAGGTTTCTGGCGGAGCGGGTGGGATTCGAACCCACGGAACCTTGCGGTTCAACTGATTTCGAGTCTTGTTCGCACTTGGCACTTTCGTGTCTGCTGTGGTCGGTGGCGGCAGTTTTGGAAACGGCGAAAACCCTTGTGCTGCAACGGATTTTGGACGCACCGACCGGTATTGACCAGCTCCATATCAGAAAAAACCAGAGTTCAAATTGAAATGAGAAGTGCCCCAAAACGATCGTTTTTTGCGCGCTGGCAAGAAAACACGCAAGAAGAAAACCCTTGTCCGGTATGGCTTTGCGGACAGCCCCCCTGGATTAAATGCAAGAAAAACCGGCTCAAAACAGATTATACGAAGCACCCTTTCGGACCGAAACACAGAAAGGAGTCTTCGTTATGAAATACGACGCCAAGGAATTCAAAAAATACCCGGAGATTATGAACAAGGAGCAGATGCGGATCGCCTGCCACATCAGCAAGCAGACGGCGCTCTATCTTCTCCAATTCAACCTAATTCCGCACACCTGTGAACGACCGTGAGGTCAACCCGGAAAAATACATAGCGCCGAAGAACTGGTACAAATACGGAAGCGAAATGGTTCGGCCCTATAAAATCCGCATCCATCCGCCGTGCGCCAAAGACGAGAAGAAGCTCCGGCGCTACTATGAGAGCAGGCTGGCCGCGCTGCCGGATGTGATGGATGTGGCCGCAGCCGTGGACTTCACAGGCTATAACCGCCGCACCGTCTGCCAATGGATTCGCGTGGGGAAGCTGAAGGCGCTGGCGCTGCTGCAGAAGTACATGATCCCCAAATGCTATCTC
>MNSZ01000006.1 GCA_001916715.1 Firmicutes bacterium CAG:24053_14 | reverse complement strand
GAGCGGCTCCACCATTTCATACAGCTGTGTGAAGTCCACCGCTGCATCTATCTTTCGCAGCAAATGCTCCTTCGGCACCAGTTGGTCTATGACTACGAACTCTACCAGATCTCGATCCATTTTCCCGCGTTCCAGCATCTTTTATCACCCTTGCCCACTCTACCATATCTATCAGAAAAAGCCCAGCTCCAGCCGCTCTTTTTCGACAGACTGAAAGCGGCTGACAGCCAGTGCTGTCAGCCACTTTATTTTTTGCAGTGCTGATACCCGGAAATATTTTCGAGCGGTGCAGCTCAATTACTTGGACATCACTTCTTCGATGGGGGTATAATCGAAATCAAGCTTAAAGTATCTGGGGCCAAGAATTGCGATACCCTTTTCCGTGCGGAATACGGGGTTCGCCTTCAGGCCAATCACGCTGACCTCATTGCCGACCGCCAGAATGGGGTTCGCATACGGTTCGCCGGTCTTGGCATCGACGACAGCAATGATGTCGGGGCTGGAAACATAGGGCTTGTCGTTTTTCCACATGGCATGGTTCTCGTTTTTGAAGAAGATCTTGAAGGTGTTGCCCTTATCGTCGCCAGAACCCTCAATGGTGTGATAACCGTAGTAATAGCCGTCATCCCAGGTTTCCTTGCCGGTGACAACACCGGTTGCCAAACGCCATCCGCCGAGTTCGGTTACAATGGTTTCGACGGGATCCTTGCCGCTTTCGCGCGCTTCACGAATCATCTTGCCGATATTATAGCAGGAAGACAGCGTGCCCTGATTGATGCACTTCTTCATATCCTTGCCGCTCATCAGGAAGCCCGCCTGACCGACAAGGCCATAGGCGCTTTCGGCAATTTTCTTGCCGATTCGCTCCACGATGCGGTAGTTCTTTGCGTTTTCGATATAGGAAATATCGTTATAGGCATCAACAGACGCAACGGGCCAGAGGGTTTTGCCGTGCAGATACGGCGTGGTCTGCTGGATCTCAGGGATCGCGCGGCCGGTATAATCACCGTCGACACAAACAGCACCGCTGATAATGCCCGCAGTTACACCACCGGGCGTATTGGCGCCGCCCAGCTCGATGGGTACGACCGCGTCGATCTTCGTGTCGCAAAACTTTCCGAGATACTGAATAGCCTTGGCCAGCTGCTCCTTCTCAGGATATACAGGGTCAGTGAAACCAAAGTCTGCCATCTCCGCTTCGACCTCAGGCGTATGAGGGGCAATAGATCCCATCAAGAAGGGGCAGGCCGTCATCGCATCGTCGGGGATCTCGCTCATATCGACCCAACCGACCTTGGTCCCCTTGTTGATCTCACTCATCAGGGACTGCAGTCCGTTTGCAGGCAGGCCGCCGCCGCCTGTGCCCATAAACGTGCATCCGCGAACGAAGTCTTCAGCCATCTGCTGATTTTCCAGATACATAGTAGCCATTTTTCTTCTCCTTTTAGTTATTATATTGACACTGGTTACAGTTTTTCCAATTCACCGCGTGCGTTCTCGACATATTCGCCGCCAAAGTACAGGCGATTGGTGTCGTTTTTGAAAAGCATAAACAAAGCGATATAGATAATCGCGGTAACAACCATGCTGTTGATCGCCGCGATGCCCCAGGTAACGGTATATCCTACAAGGCAGCCGATGGCCCAGCTAACCAGTGCAGGGATGGAGCAGAAGCGGTGTTTAACACCAGCACCGAACCGATAGGATTGGTGCTTTACGCAGAAATAGTCGACAATGAGGATGCCGGCCACCGGAGGGATCGCAGTGCCGAGAATGCTCAGCCATGTGGTAAAATAGTTTACAATACCGAGCGCACCGGCCACAGTCGCAATAATACCAAATGTAATTACGACATACTTCTTCTTCCATTTCGGAACAGCAACGACAGCTGCAAGGGAGGAATAATAGAGGTTGTTGTCATTGGTGGTCCACTGGGCAAGGATCAGCAGCAGCAGCGACCAAGAGCCGAGAATATTCAGCAAAGCAACTGCCACATCACTGGTATCAGCAACAGTGCAGATAAAGAATCCGGCAATAATGACGAAAGAATTGGCGATGATGAATCCGAAAACGGCACCGATAACACTGTCGCTACATTTTTTACCATAGCGGGTCAGGTCAGGCTGCAAAACTGCACCCATGGCATATGCTCCGATAACGGAAACGATTCCGACCGCGGTGGACATACTGCCAGTGTGCGCCAGCGTGATCTGGTTGAACTGTTCCATGCCGCCGACACGGGTCGCAGCCAAACCGCACGCAACAACACACATGAGAAGGATAAGCGGAGAAGCGATGTTGCTGAGCAGTTCAAGGCCTTTGTAACCGATGAAAGCCGTTGTCATCATCAGCAGGCCGCCCCAGATACCGGCGACCACAGGCTCGGTGATAAATCCGGCATTGGGAAACATGGCGTGGATCGTGGAGCCAAAAAAGCCGCACTGATAGCCAAACCAACCCAGTTCAATGATTGCTGTCAGCACAGCGATGATGTAATTACCAAGGACGCCAAAGGATTGGCGCATCAGCATTGCAATACCGACACCGGTTTTGGTGCCAATATAGCTCAACAGGCCGCCAAGCACAGACAGAACTGCATTACCGACCAGACAAGCGGTAACGACCTGAGACAGCGAAAGCTGGCCGACGAAACTTGCTCCAACGTAAATCGAACTGAGGCAAATGATGCTGCCGACCAGAACCATTGCCAGTGAAAAGGATGATCTGCGTTGATCCAGGGGGACCGGTATGGTTGCATAGTCATTTACATAATTGGTTTCGCTTCCGGGATTACTCATAAATCTTCTCCTCCGTGTTCTCAGACTTTTCAATTGACCAACCGAAGATCATAGATGGCATCAATTGAAGGTGATATTATGGTAGCATGCTTGAAATAATAAAAAAATGTTTTGAAAACAAAAAACCGGGTCGCGTTTTGTTTTCAAAACATTTTTGCTTTATCATGGTAGTGTAATTACGAGAATATTTGTGGATCTTGCCGATAGAGGCAGATCGCGTGAAAAACTGCGCTCAAGGCTGCGGCCTGCTCAAAATTTCCGCCCAAAAGAGACACCGCTTTGCGAACGCGATACTGCACCGTATTTTGATGCGTATAAGTCAGCGCCGCAGTTTGTTTGTAGCTGCAATCGCAATCGATCAGATATATCTGCAGGGTTTCCAACAGCACCCCTTCACGCCGTCTGTCGTATTCGATCAGCGGGTCAAGTATTTGCCGTGCCCGGTCAATGGCTGCTTCATTTCTCAGATCCTGCTTGCAGGCGATCGCTTCGATCAATTCAAAGCGCCCCATGTAGTAACGGTTTTTATAAAGTGAACAGGTGAACGCCCATTCCTTGGCTGTCTCACTGACCAAGGAAAAAAGTTCACTCTCTCCGGATATATTGGTAGCACAGGCAAAGTGTCCAGCCGGATCTTGAGCCGCTTGAGCGGATAACACCAAGGCGTTCAGCGCTTCAGCATCCGGATCCGGCGCACGATTGAATATCAGAATTTCGAGTTGCTCATATCCGCCGTTTATAAAGGCGATCCCTTCACTTTGAAGCAGGGACTTAACCTCATGCATCAGCGGCAGCGACGGAGTCCTGCTGCAAATCAGGAAGTTCCATTGTTCAGCATCACCATGCCGATAATACCCCAAATCGCTGTGCGCCTGCTGCCAATCACCTCGTATAATGGCGTTGATGATATTGCCGCCGCGCGTTGACACCAAGGCGTGTCTCCATAGATCCAGACAAAGCTTGGTACACGTGAATAGAGAATCGATATCCACCCGCTTCCGTCTCTGGCTGAGAACAAACAGGACGGACAGCTCAAGATAATCCGTATAATAATGTCGTCCGCAGTATTTTGTTTCGTCGATCAGCAGTTCAAAGCGCGAAGCATCGAACGGCAAGCGCGAGAGCTCGTTGTTCAGAAAGGTATTGAGACGATTGCCCGACATGGTGGAACACAGTGCGTTCTGAGAAAGCGTGTCAATGATGACAATATCCAGTTCCCCCTGATTTGCAATTTGGGAAAGCACCTCCTGTATGCTCCCGCCACTGTCCTTTGTTTTCCACATGGAACTGATGATCGAGCGAAAGAAGGAATCGTTCTCATAGCGATTCAATGAAAGCACATCATTGAGTACATCGGCATAAGAAATGTGCTTATTGTCATTATAGTTGAGGACAACAAGCGGAAAATTCAGCTCATCGCACAAATCAAGCACCCTCTGATCGAATTTTTGCACCACGAGTCCGTAATAAAACACAATCAGCCCGGCTGCATTCAGTTTGTTGAGCGCGCGGATCACGTCACACTGACTTTTCACATCGTTTTTTACATTGTAGAGAGCTGTTATCATTATTTCCTGAGGTTTAAAGGAAAACGACAGTAATTCCGAGGCATTGTCCCTCCCCAACTCTGTCATTTCCAGAATCGTTCCGCCGCAAAGAGGCCGAAGAATTCCTTCTCTCCCAGCGATCAGGTGAGCCGTCTGTAAAGATTGAAGCCGAAAAATATCCCTTACCAATATCTGCATATTATTCCTCAAATAATTCTCAAAGCGTCTGCGGTTCGTTTATAAAAAGCATAGTCGTATTCCGAGGGAATCACAATAACAGTTTTTATAAACGTTTTTCTAAATAAAGATAGCAATCTTTAGCGGGAAAATCAATATATATCTTTCAAAGTGTCACAGCGTTTCGAGCGCGGCACACTGCAACGCGCAAGGGACGATACTGTTCGAAAGGTATATGAGGATGCTGTTTTGACCTTTGGCAATCACAAGCCGTTTGACCCGTGTAAAGTCGTGGCGTCCCGCCGCAATCTGCCAGCAGGCGAACCGTGGGGATTCTTCATTGGCGGCATGGATAGCCCGCAGACAGTCGACGGTGAAAATGCACGGATGGTCTCAGATGCTCTTGGGTGGTCGTTTTCGCCCTCCGTGCTTGCACAAGCGTACTTAATAGCATCCCGCAAAGACGCAGCAGGAGGGCCGGCCATGATGCAGGATTTTTGTATTCCTTCCGAGGCAATGCCTGAGTTCGGCATTGAAAATTGATGATTTAACAGCATAGAAAAAGCCTCCGGCGAACAGCCGGAGGCGTTCCCATCTCCATTGAAAGGGGCAATATATGGCGAAACGAAAAAAGACGATCATCGCAGGGCGGCTCGTCAAAACGATCATATACACCGCGCCGGAGCCGCAGGACGGCCCGCGCGTGCGTGCAGTCAAGTCACGCATGACGACCGCAGCACAGAAGGCCATGAACGACAAGGCGGCGCGCGTGAAGCTGGAAATGCTACTGGCCGCGAACTTCGACCCGCGCGATCTCTTTGTGACGCTGACTTACCGTGACGAGAATCTACCGGCCAAGCGCGCCGGTGCGATCAAGAACGTACGCAGCTTTCTTAAGCACTTGCAGGAGCACAGGAAGGCGCGAGGTCAGACACTCAAGTACATATACACCACCGAAGACAAGCACGGCGGAGGGCGGCTGCATCACCATATCGTGATAAACGCTGCCGGTGACGATATGGAGACGGTACGTAGTTTGTGGCCGTATGGCGACGTTGTAGACTTCGAGTATATCGGGACGTATGACTATGAGCAGCTTGCCCGCTATATCACCAAGGAGAGCGTAGAGCAGCGGCCTGTGGGGACGCAGATGTGGACAGCAAGCCGCAACCTCGAAAAACCTATTGTGCGCAGCGAGTACGTTGACAACGACGCGTCGCTTACCGTGCCGCTCGGCTGCCACATTCTGGAGAAAGAAGAGCGTGTAAGTGAGTTTGGCAGCTACTGCTATATCAAGTACCGATTGCCGCGCCGCTATGATCACGCGCAATCACGGCTGCTGAATCCAAAGCAACAGGGGAACTCTGAATCTCTGTTTCCCCACTTGTAGTAGAATATAACTTTAGAACAGGCAGTGGAGAAATTTGCACGGAGACCTTGCGCAACCGGCCGCGGCGGGCTATCATGACGGCAAGAACCGCGCGAGCGTGAGAAACTATCCCCCCTCTGGCGGAGGGGGAGAGAAAGAAGGCAGGCAAACCGAGAGCGCCGCCATTTCCGACGACGAGCGAAAAAAGCCGAGGGGTACGCGCACGGTACCACACGGGCGCGCGGGGTCGCTTTTCCCGCCCGCGATCAACGCGAGCGCAAAGGCTGCGAAAATTAAGCGAAAAAGAGAGCTGAAAAAATGGCGAGCGACGCCCGTAAACCATCCAGCCTTGGGCGCACGGCTGCGCGCGCCGGTATCCTTGCCCCCTCCCCCACTTCGGAAAGTTTGACTCCCTCAAGGCGAAAACCGCAGGCCCCCACACACAGGAAAATTTTCCCCACGCAGCGAGCTGCAAAGGCTCTTTTGCGGCTGCAAAATTTCCTCCTATTTTTTCCCCAACACCGATGATTTGACGCCGCCAGCGCATACCACGCAATAACACAAAAGCCTTGAAAAACAAGGCGTGAGAGCAAGACCGCGCACCACAGGAAAGACGCCCGAGCAGTTCAAATCTGGGTGTCACCTCCAGAAGTTAGGATTTCAAACAGAAATGTTTGAAATCCTAACTTTTTATATTAAATTAGTCGCATTTTTGTGTTTTTCAAATCCCGATTTTCTCTGAAAATTGCCCGAAATCTCCGTTTAGGGGAAAGGGTCTGCATTTTTTGCTCTGTTTTCCCTTTGATTTCGTTTAGGGGAAAGGGTCTGCATTTTTTGCTCTGTTTTCCCTTTGATTTTCCCTTTACAGCAAATCGATCAAGGCCTGTGCTGCTTGGCACAGGCCTTGCAGTCTGTCGAGGAACCCGGTCTGTACTCAGGAGCAGACAGGGTCTCGAACATATGTGAGCGAAAAAACAGCAAAGCGAAACGAGGACAACAGATCCCTCCATTTCCATGTGGCCAATTTTTTCAAGTTCATGGCAGCAAACTTAAGCTTCACCCAGTTTGTGGCCTGAGCCAAGCCTCTGTATTGCGTATAACGCATCGCGTGTTTTTCCTTGGCGTCCGCGAAGACCCGCTCAATGGTTTCCTTTTGGCACTTGTAGAGCTGCGCGTACGCAGGCGTATATCTGGCATCGTCCGCCAATTCCTCATAGTCCTTCCAGATATGCCGCCGCACCGTTTTGATACAGTCTCTGGAATGCGTACGCCGTTCTCTGGTCGGACAGGCCGCGTAGATATTCGGATCGCTCTTGTATTCCCTATATCCATCACGGTTCGTCGTGCTATATTTCAAGGGCTGGTATTCGGGACATATCACGCAGTCGTAGAATTCGTCATAGACATACTTCCACCACTCGTGTCCATTCTTCATGGTTTGCGGGCGCTTGTAGGCTGTGGAAAGGACTCTGCCATCGCCGAACACTTTCTTGCAGATATGAGGCGTTTTGTATGCGGCATCGGCCACAACGGCCTCTACCTGTGGGAAATTTTCCGTTACTTTGTCGTAAACTTCATCA
>MNSZ01000005.1 GCA_001916715.1 Firmicutes bacterium CAG:24053_14 | reverse complement strand
TCGAATCTGTTTTAAGCATAATAAACGACCTCCAATTTTATATTGTTCAGTTAGAGTACGCTAACTCGCGTGTAAAAAATTAAAGTTCTTGTGTGATTGTGCATTATTCCAGCCGGAGCAAGCCTTTCCAGCCAGAGTTGAAAAACCTTGCAAGCTCCTCAACATACCGCACAGCTTCTTCTTTGGGCATATCATGGGCAATCGTCTCACATACCGCCGTAAAATAGGCGCTGGTAATCATGTGGTGAAGCTGCTTTGTCATTTTCCCAGAGAGCTTTCCTCTTTTGCGGAGAAGTGCGTAGTATTCCTCTGAGCACTCTACCTCCAGTTCCACAAGCTCCTCCAAAAAATTCGCATAGCGCGTACCTTCCGCCCGGCAGAGGATCAGCTTGAAGGCATCAAAATGGGCGTACATATATTCCACAAAGACGCGCAAATACTCAGTGGACAGCTTCAGGCTGTCCTTCGTCTTCTCCTCGGAGACAAGATCGAAATGGGCGGTCTGTGCGGCTTTGAACTGCTCCAGCAGTCCCTTTGCTGCCTCGCCCACAAGATCTTCAAAAAGCGCGGCCTTATCCGGGTAATAGCCGTAAAAGGCGCCCTTCGTGAAGCCTGCCTCCGCAACGATTTTATTTAGAGATGCGTCCTTGAAGCCCTTTTCCAGAAATTCTTTTTTCCCAACTTCGAGGATCTTCATTTGAGTTTCTGTACGTTCCATTGGCGCCTCCTGATATACCTGCGGTATATACTGCTGGTATATTATAACCGAACAGATTGAGTTTGTCAATAGGATCTGCATTTTCCGGTTGCCATGCTTTTCTACTCTGTGGGACTGAAGTGTTATCGAGCAGTACTCTCTGCTGATTTAACATATAGCAGAGCAGCACCAGATCGAGGCCACTTTTCCTTTGGATACAGGAATATATAGAAGATTTCCATACGCTTTTGTTTTTTCGCTGTACTTTGAGAAGAAATCTGTGATATACTTTCAATTATAGGGATGAGCAAAACGTGAGTTTTGCAAAACCGATACACAATATATAGTGTTCGAGTAAGTTAAGCGGAACCGTTTATTGTATTTCTTCTTGAGCAAATCGGAGTTTTGCTCAACCCTGTATTTAATTACTGTAGGAGGTGATGCGAATGATCACGGTCGCGGATGTCATGAAACTACCATCTATGTATGGCGCAACTATTCTCGCAGGCCATGCCGGAATGTCAAACCCTGTTGAATCAGTTACCGTTTTGGAGTATGGGTGGATTACCAACACGTTGGATGAATTATTTTCCAAAACCGAGTTTCAAGGGAATGATCTGATTATTACCTCGTTTGCCACAATTGCAGACAATGTTGAGGCACAGTGCGAAAACATCCGTAGATATCAAGCAATGGGGAGCGTTGGGTTTATCCTTTTTTACATCGGGTTGATCCTTCCAAGCGTGGATGATCGGGTTATTGCCTGCTGCAATGAACTTGATTTAGTATTGATTACCATGCCCGAGGATATAAGGACCCATAAATATAGTGACGTGATTGGCGACATATATCATGCGATTTTCAAGGATCAACAGGCAGGTTCAAATTATGTAAGTACACTTATTCGCCGGTTTTCTAATCTTCCTGCAGAGCAGCGCAACACAAGCACATTACTTCGTATGCTCAGCAACCACTTGCAGGCATCAATTATTCTAACAGATTACAAAAAATCAATCAGCAATATCGCGTGCTGGCCGCAATCGCTATCGGAGCTATTAAGCAAGGAACTAAAAAAACAACTGCAAAAAATGCAGGGTGAACAAGCGGTCAAGATCTCTTATGATGATGGTGCAAATTATTTGCAACACTGCCCAACACTTTTGGAGGGCAAAGAAGGTTTCGATTTATATACTTTTAAGTACAATGAATTACTATCAAGAGAAGATCTGTGGCAGGCGAGTGAATTTGTCCAGCTATATAGCCATATTTGGAATAAGGATCTGGGAAAACTTGTAACATCAGAGCTGGTTCGAGCCATCATTGACGATGACCCCTTGAAAATGAGGCGATTAGCAGACTTGTTCCAAATTAATGTTGCGGAGCTGAATCAAATGTGGGTGTTTGCTTCTGTTGATTCTTCAGAGCCGGATTTGAAATTGCTGAGGAAATGCACAGAGTACTTTTCCGGAATATACAAAACGGTTTTGGTCGGTTTCTATGAATCCAATATGGTGATTTTTGCCCACGCTCCCCAAACGGCAGGTGAACGAGATTCTATCGTGCAAGATTTCATTAACGAGTCGGCGGATTCTTATAGTAACTACGTAGTGGTTTGCTGTGATTGCCTCAATACGACCAATGATGCCCATAACGCATACTTTGATGTCATGCAGTACGCTTCTTTTGCCAGAAGCATCTACCCGCAAAAGCGCGTCTTACGTCCATCGGATGTTTCCTTTGCCCAAATATGCGCAAAGGAAAGTGCTTGCAGGGAAACTCAGATTCGCTATCTAAAAATCATAGAAGACATTGAAACAACGCCTGAGTTGCTGACAACCTTGACCGCATATTTGCTAGACTATGAGAGCAGCATGGCAAATACCGCAAAAGCACTTTGCTGCCACATCAATACGATAAAATATCGATTAAATGCTATCCGCGACAACACAGGCTATTCCCCGTCTAAACCAGCAGACGCAGCAACAAAGCGGAAGAAAGTTAAAAAAAAAAAAAAAAAAAAAGAGGGGGGGGGTTTGATAGGATAGGATACACCCCGCCGCTCTTTTCTTTTGCCCTTATGATAAATACAATCGTACGCAACTGGACTTATAATAGTTATTAAGCTGTAGTGCATATTGCACCCAGAAATAATTTACAGGGAAAAGGAGATTTTCAAAATGAGAAAGCTTTATGAACAGGACATTATTGAGATTCTGTATGGTGCGACCCTGCTGGGCGCAGGAGGCGGCGGTTCCCTGAAGCAGGGCCTGGATATGATCCAGGGTCTGAAGGATGACGGTGAGCAGATCGAGCTGGATCTGCTGGATGTCAGTGAGATGAGAGATGACGCATACGCCGTCATGGTGGCGGGCTTGGGCTCTCCCGTGGCAATGCTCGATCCCGATATGCCCCGCTTTGGCCCCGATGCCGTGTTTGCCTACCGCGCATTCCAGAAGGCATTTGCCGCCGAGGGCAAGAAGCTGGAGTACCTCTATTCCGGCGAGATGGGCGGTTTTAACACTTTCACCCCCATGTTGGTGGCGATCCTGTCCGATAAGGATCCTGCCAAGCGCATCAAGTTCGTGGATGCCGATGGCAACGGTCGCGCTGTTCCCGAACTGAACACCACCATTAACGCGTTCTATGATCATCCCCCCAAGCCCATGGGCATGGGCAGCCTCTACGGTGATGAGATCATCGTCTATCCCACCACCGACCATTCCGGTGAGCAGATCGCCCGTCAGATGTGCATGCTTTACAATATGCGTATCGGCTTTGCCACATGGGGCATGAACAAGGAAGAAATCACCAACATTCTGGACGTGGGCTGCGTTACCAAGGCTCAGAAGATCGGTAAAGCGATCCTGACCGCCAAGGAGACCGGCAGTGATGTTATGGATGAACTGAAGAAGGCCTTTGAGGTTCGCGAGTTCTGCCGCGGCACCATCGAGAAGCTGGATCTGCGCGCTGAAGGTGGTTTCGACTTTGGCACCACGGTGATCAAGGGCGACGATGGTCATACCTACTACATCGACTTCAAGAACGAGAACCTCATCCTGCGTGATGAGAAGGGCGATACCATCATGACCGCTCCCGAAGGCATCGGCATGATCGATCTAAACAACTGCTTCCCCCTGACCAACGCCGATACAAAGGAAGGTATGCGTGTGTTGGTGACCATGACCCCCGCACATCCCAACTGGTGGGATGAGGATCACAAGGCCTATACCTGCTGGCTGCCTGAGCTGAAGAAGGTCGGCATGAAGGGCGACCAAGTTCGTTACTAAGCTGCCATTCTTCGGGGAGGTGTCCATTCTCTCGGCACCTCCCCTCTCTACCCCGCAAACTATTAAAATGAAAGAAGGGAATACATAATGGACGAGAAGAAAACCTCCCTGGTGGAAAAAATCACCTTGACAAGCGTTCCTGCCGACCAACGCAAATCATGGCCCAGCATCGCCTTTATTTGGGCAGGCTCTGTGATCTGCATTCCGGCGCTGCTGGTAGGCAGCCTGATCTCCGCCGGTATGAACTTCAAACAGTCGGCGCTGTGCATGGTCATCGGCTATGTGCTGGTGGTCTTCTATATGTGTCTGATGGGCATTCAAAGCTCCGATCTTGGTCTGCCCGCCACTGTGGCAATCTCAAGAGCCTACGGCAAACGCGGCTCGTCGTTCCTCGTCTCGCTGGTCATCGCCGTGTGCATGATCGGCTGGTTCGCGGCGCAGACCAGCCTGTGTGCCAGCTCCTTCTGCAACATTATGAGCGTCTACTTCCATGTAAACTTCCCCCTATGGCTGTCTGTCATCATCTGGGGCTGCCTGATGTTCATTACCTCCGTCTACGGCGTGAAGCTCATTGAGTTCCTGAATAAGGTATCCGTCCCCGCGCTGTTTGTTATGCTGATCTGGGGCGTGATTTCCTGCCTGATGAAGGGCGCCGTCGCCACGGTGTCGGCGTATGAGCCGCCGGCATTCCTCGGCTGGACCTACGGGATCACCCTCGCAGTGGCTGGCTTTGCCTCCGGCGCTATCTGCTGCGGCGACTACACCCGCTACTGCAAGAGCCGCAAAGACACGATCCTTTCCAGCGTGGTGGGTGTACTGCCCGCCGGTATCGGTGCGCTGCTGATCGGCTGGTGTTCTCCAGCTTTGGTCTGCCCATCGTGGGTATGCTGGTACTGATTCTGGCCACATGGACCACCAACACCGGCAACGCCTATAACTCCGGCATTGCCATCTGCAATATGTTCTCCCTGAAGGACAACATGCGCTCATGGATGACGCTGCTGGCGGGCGTGATCGGTACACTCCTGAGCCTGCTTGGCTTCGCGGATGCCTTCAATAACTTCCTGAACATCATCG
Organism: Firmicutes bacterium CAG:24053_14; assembly: GCA_001916715.1. Lineage (GTDB taxonomy): Bacteria > Bacillota > Clostridia > Oscillospirales > Oscillospiraceae > F23-B02. Next base: position 9,146 of record MNSZ01000005.1, on the reverse strand, counting down.
CGGCGCTGGTCCCGGCGGTGGCGGGCGTGGCCATCGCGGACTACTGGATCATGGGCAGGGGACGTCCCGACCTGTGGGAGCCGTTTGATGGCGTGAACTGGATCGGTGTGGTGGCGTGGCTTGTCGGCGCTGCCGTTGGCAAGTGGGGTACGTTCTTTGTCCCCACGCTGATGGGCATTGTGGTGGCAATAGTTGTTTACTGCCTTGGCGCGCTGCTCATCAAGAGCGAGAAGATCAACCCTATTTATGTAATGAAGCTTAAACTTGCACAGTCTTCTAGAGAGGAATGAATTGCAATGAGTGTCAAGATCCTGAATCTGCTTCCCGTCACGGGGGATGTGTTTACACCGGAAATGTTCAAGTATATGCGCAAATATTTGGAGCCTGATACGGAAGTACAGACGTATCAGATCACTTCCGGGCCTCCCTCTATCGAATGTGAGTATGATGAGGCTTTGGCTGCGCCGGATGTTCTGAGGTTGGCCAAACAGGGAGAGGAAGACGGCTTCCATGCAATCTTTATCAACTGCTTTGGCGATCCTGCGGTAAAGGCAGCACGTGAGTATGTGGACATTCCTGTTTTTGGCGGCTTTGAGCCAGCAACACATATTGCACTGGGACTTGCCGATAGTATTTCCATCGTGACGGTGTTGCCGAATGTGGTACCCAATGTGGAGGGGAATGTATCTAAGGCCCGGTTGAATGGCCGCATTGTCAGCATCCGCAATGTAAACATCCCAGTAGAGGAACTGCAAGATCATGAAAAGCTCTGTAAGGCACTGGCCGAACAGTCTCTTCTTGCTATCCGCGAGGATGGCGCACAGGCGATCGTTATGGGCTGCACAGGTATTGTAGATGTGGCCGAACGCATCAAGCATGATCTGTTGGCTGAGGGCTACGATGTTCCCGTCCTGGAGGCAGCGCAGTCTGCTTTAAAGCTGTGTGAGGTATACGCCAAAATGGGGTTGCGGCAGAGCCGTTTGACGTACATGACCCCACCGGAACGAAAGTAACAGGAGGAAAAAAACATGAGTGTGCTTGCTAATTACGAGCCAAAAAGCGTGTTCTCATATTTTGAGAAGCTCTGCACTATTCCCCGCGGATCAGGCAACACAGACGGCATAGCATCCTACCTGATCAGTTTTGCTAAAGAGCACGGACTGGAGAGCTACCGGGATGCGGCAAATAATGTGATTATCCGCAAGCCCGCCAGTGCAGGGTACGAAAACGCTGATACGATTATTCTGCAGGGCCATCACGATATGGTCTGCGAGAAGAACGAAGGCGTGGACTTCGACTTCCTCACCGACGGTATCCAGATTTATGTGGACGGCGATGACATCCGAGCCAAGGGTACAACACTGGGCGGCGATAACGGTATTGCTGTGGCAATGATCCTTGCGATCCTGAGCGATGACTCTTTGGCACATCCTCCTATTGAAGCCCTTATCACTGCCGACGAGGAAATCGGAATGCTTGGCGCGTTTGCTCTTGACTGCACCAAGCTGACCGGTCACAAGCTGATCAATCTGGACTCTGAGTATGAGGGTGTACTGATGTGCAGTTGCGCTGGTGGTGTGAATGTGCGCGGCAAGCTGCCTGTCTCCTTTAAGGAGGCTACGGGAACTGCTGTGACCGTTCAGATCAAGGGCCTTACCAGCGGTCACTCCGGCGTTGAGATCGACAAGTGCCGTGCCAATGCCAATGTACTTATGGGCCGTCTGCTGACTGAGTTGAGCGAGAGCACCTGCTACAAGCTGGTCGCTCTGGAGGGTGGCGCCCGTGAAACGGCTATTGCCCCTATTGCTTCCTGCGTGATACTGGCTGATGATGCCGCTGCAGTGGTACAGAAGGTCTTGGAGCTAGGTGCCGTGTTCGCCAAGGAATATGCTACCACCGAGCCCAATATGGTCGTTGATGCCGCTGCTGGTGATACCAGAACAGTATCTGCATTGACCTGTGCCGACACGAAAAAGGTTGCCAAAATGCTGGTGGCTCTGCCCGACAGCGTACAGGAAATGAGCGTGGACATGCCTGGCCTCGTCCAGACTTCCACCAACCTTGGTCTGATGAAGCTGACTGATAGTGACATGACCTTCTCCACCACGACCCGCAGTTCCATGACTACCCAGAAAGAATGGATCGTCCGCAAGGTGCGCGCCATTGTGGAACTGGCCGGCGGAGAAGTGACAGTGGACGGCAACTATCCCGGCTGGGCTTACAACCCCCATTCCGTGGTGAAGGATACCGTACTGGTATGCTATAAGGAACTGTTCGGCAAGGAAGCCACCGTGGATGCTGTACACGCCGGCATCGAATGCGGCCTGTTCTCTGACAGTATCCCGAATCTGGACTGTGTATCCATCGGCCCCAACATGGGTGATGTTCATACTCCTAATGAGCACCTGAGCATTGCCTCCACAGAGCGTACCTATCGACTGCTCTGTGCTGTTTTGGCAAAGAGCAAGTAATTACTCTCTAACTTGCATCGTTCATTTCTAGGGGTCCTGCCCTGTTCTTGCTACCTCTAACTTCGGGGCAGGCCCCTCTCTTTACGCGATTATATCTGCGATGCTGTCCGCCAAGTGTTTTATAACACCGACCGGGGTATCCTCTAAATTCACGCCGCAATGCGGCATCAATCATGGAGGTCAGTATCATGAATAACAAGTACACATTACCCGTTCCTGCGCCCCATCATTTTTCTTTTGCTGTCCGCGACATCCCCGATGTGACGGTAGAACAGCGTGAACGTGTGCTGAAAGCACTGCACTACAATGAGTTTGCTTTCCCCGCTGGCATGCTGACGGTGGACATGCTCTCCGACTCCGGTACCACTGCCATGACCAACCACCAATGGGCAGCTCTCTTTATGGGCGATGAAGCCTATGGCCGCAATACCGGCTATTATGTGCTGCTGGATACATTTCGCGACATCTTTGAGCGCGGCGGCGAGAAGAACTGGAAGAAGATTCTGGATCTGGTCCGTACCGACTGCCGCGATGTGGAGAAGATGATAGAAGAAGTCTATCTCCGTGAGTATGAGGGTGGTCTCTTTAATGGTGGTGCTGCCCAGATGGAGCGCCCCAATACTTTCATCATTCAGCAAGGCCGTGCTGCCGAATCTGTGCTGATGGAAATCGTGAAGAAGATTCTCGCCGAGCGTTATCCCGGTAAGATCTTCACCATCCCCTCCAACGGTCACTTTGACACCACTGAGGGCAACATCAAGCAAATGGGCTCTATCCCTCGCAATCTGTACAATAAGCAACTGTTGTATGAGGTTCCCGAGGACGGCCGCTATGAGAAAAATCCCTTTAAGGGCAATATGGACTTGGATAAACTCCAGGAGCTCATTGATGCTGTTGGTGTAGATAATGTCCCGCTGATTTTCTCCTGTATCACAAACAACCCCGTCTGTGGTCAGGCCGTGTCCATGGCCAACCTGCGTGCAGTCAGCGAGATCGCGCATAAGAACAACATCCCCTACATTCTGGATGCTGCCCGCTGGGCTGAGAACGCGTATTTCATCAAGAAGTTCGAAGATGGATATGCCGACAAATCCATCGCCGAGATCGCTACCGAGATGTTCTCCTACTGCGACGGCTTCTGCATGTCCGCCAAAAAGGACGGCCACGCCAACATGGGCGGTATGCTGGCCTTCCGCGACAAGGGCCTATTCTGGAAGAACTTCTCCGACTTCAATGAAGACGGGACCACGAAGATGGACGTGGGCGTTCGCCTGAAGGTCAAGCAGATCTCCTGCTATGGCAACGACTCCTATGGCGGCATGTCCGGCCGTGACATTATGGCGCTGGCTGTTGGTATGTACGAAAGCTGCGACTTCAACTACATGGAAGAGCGCGTGGCACAGTGCAACTATCTGGCTGAGGGCTTCTACGATGCCGGCGTCAAAGGCGTGGTGCTGCCCGCTGGCGGCCATGCCGTCTATATCAATATGGATGAGTTCTTCGATGGCAAGCGCGGTCACGACACCTTTGCCGGTCAGGGCTTCTCCGTCGAGCTGATCCGCCGCTACGGTATCCGCACCTCCGAGCTGGGTGACTACTCCATGGAGTACGACCTCAAGACGCCCGAGCAACAGGCAGAGGTAGCCAACGTGGTACGTTTCGCCATCGACCGCAGCCGTCTGACCAAGGAGCATCTGGACTATGTCATTGCTGCTGTAAAGGCACTCTATGAGGATCGTGAGAGTATCCCCAATATGCGTATTGTTTGGGGCACGAACCTGCCTATGCGTCACTTCCACGCATTTTTAGAGCCCTATCCCAACACCTGATGTTGTGTGTGGAGATAAAGCTTTTTTGTAGCGGCAACGAGCATCCGATTTCTTCCCTCATCCGCCGTACACTGGTGGAGGTAAATGCTACAGACTGCCCTTCTCATGAGATCGCGTATCTCTATGGCAAATATGAACCTGATACGATTGCAGAAATCGCAAAAGCGGGTCATACCTATGTGCTTTGGCATGATGGTAAGATTATCGGTTGCGGCTCGGTAGTTCCTGATGAGAATACGCCAGAGATCGTTGCCGCGTTCTTGCTTCCAGAGTATATAGGGCGGGGGTACGGACGGAAGCTTTTTGAAGTGTTGGAAAGTGATGAACTATGCACAATTGCAGGTCGCGTATGGCTCACATCTTCTGTGACCGCCACGCCATTCTATGAAAAGATGGGCTATACTTACCGCTTCGGCTATCGAAACAGTGGCGGTGAGGACAACCTAATCGAGATGGAAAAGAGTTTGTGATTAGAATGGCCATTTTTTCTCTCCCTACGGAATTGGGCACCTCTCTACGTTGCTTGCGTAGGTAGGTGCTCAATTTTTTCGAAAAAATATAAAAATATCAATAACAGGAGCGTATCTGATTCTGAACCGAAACATCAAGCGCGGAAACCGGCTCATCGCAGACAATGAGTGCTGGGTCGAGGGCGATGGCGCAGGCAATACCTATCCTCTGGCGTTGCCCGCCGGAGAACTTGTGGAGGTAGCGGAAGAGGAACTCCTCCGGGATACCGACGTCGCGCAGAAGCGAGGGCACGCGTTCGGTCATTTCCTCCCTTGTGTGGCAGAGCTTGTGCGTTTTCAGCGGTCCGCCACAATGTCGCGCACGGTCATGCGCGGATTAAGGGAGGCGTAGGGATCCTGAAATATGAGCTGCATACGACGACGGTATGGGCCGAAGTCATTCTCACTAAGCGCGGTGATATTAGTTCCGCCGAACGTTATCTCTCCAGACGTCGCCTTTATGAGCCGGATAAGCGCTCGTCCAAGTGTCGATTTGCCGCAGCCGGACTCACCCACGAGGGCAAGAGTTTCACCCTTGAATATCTCAAGTGACACGTCGGAAACGGCGTGTACTTTTTTTCTGTTTTTCAGAGTGAACTCCTTTGCCAGCCCCTTGGCCTCAAGCAGAATTTCGCTCATAGATGCACCTCCGGTATGCTGATACAGCGCACAAGATGACCGGGAGATACCTCTTTTAGCTCTGGCACGGCATTGCAGCAGCTCGGACGCCTGCACATTCCGTAAATTCCGCCGCAGTCCGGCGGGGCGGTATAGGTAAAAGGAGCGCCTGCCCCAGCAGAAAGTGGAGCGGCAGCAGGCACGGCCCCTTGGGCGACAGCCGCCGGTTCAGCTGCCGGATGTCGGCGAGCAGCGCCTCGCGGTTCTCGCAGGGGCAGGGAAACAAGCTCCCCGTCTTGATGTCCGCCAGCGTGGGCGCGCCCTGCCTGACTAGTATTTCTTCGGACATTTGCTCTCGCCTCCTTTGAATGTTTATTGGTTAGCATGCTCTAACCATATAGTCCTTGAGAAGCCGCCCGAAGGCGGCTCTTCAAAGATCACCGACTACTTCTTCAAGAACGGGAACGGCTCCTTCTTTTCGCATATCTTCGTTTGGATATCCCCCGTGGCATAACCGGTGGCGTCAATGACAGCGCGAAAGGCTTTTTCGTCCAGCGGCTCCTGAGAGAGGATCACCGCCTGCCGCCGCGCCCCAATGCCATGGTTCTCATCCAAGTAAGCCTCAGATGCAGACCAGCATTGCTGATGTCATCGACGCTTTACTTTCTTCCCACCAGCAATGTTGAGCCGCGAAGCATCAGGCGTTTGGCCTCCTTCGACATCATGAAGCTGCCGTCGGTCGTGTCGAGCAGCTCCACGCGCTCATATCCCATGTCCCTGAGCTTTTGGACAAATGCCTGCATATCGCCGTATCTACGGGGCGACATCAGGTCATGAATGGCAAATGTCCCGCCCTTTTTCAGCACACGCAGCGTCTCCAGCAGAAGCTGCTGCTTGTCCTTCCCCGTGATATTGTGATAGACATAGTTGCTGGTCACCGCGTCGAAGCTCTCGTCGGGGAAATCCAGCTTCACGGCGTTTCCGCGCCGGAACGAAGCATTTTTCACGCCCTCCGCAGCCGCGTTTTTTTCGCACAGCGGCAGACTGAAGGAGGCATATTCCTTGCCCCAGCGGTCAATGCCGACCATTTTCCCCTGGGGTGATCTGCTCCGCCGTACCGTCAATGATCTGCTTTGAGAGCTTGCGCTCGCCGTCATAGGAAAAGCTCCGATAGGCATATATGCACCACTCGCTGTACTTTGCACAAACGACAAAGGCAATGCCGAACACCACGCTCAACACGACGCGCAGCTTTCCGCCCACACCGATGCCGAATATGCCGAAAGCAAGCAGCAGTGCAAGGGACAGCATCGTTCCCGCGATGAGTGAAAACAGCATTCCCTTGGGGATCCAGTTTTTGTAGTCAGGCTTCATTCTTGGGACTCCTTTCTTTTCTAACGGTCTTCATGCAAAAATCTCAGTGGTCGTCGCCGTGTCCCAGCGTTTTCGTTCGATGCCAGATGAGCTTCGGATGCAGACCGGCGCAGCTGATGTCATAGCTGTCGCAAAAGCAGCGGCACCTCCGCGCCTATCCCAGCGCCACATCCAGCGTCATCATGACGCTGAAGCCCGCGGCAAAGCACATAGAGCATGGCGCCCGCCGCAAAGCTCAGAAAATACGGCAGCGCCGGGATCACCAGCTGCGCCGCAAGAATCGTCAGCACCGCGCCGATAGGCTCCACCACGCCGGAGAGCATGCCGCCGAGAAATGCCTTACCCTTGCTCTCGCCCTCCGCCCAGAGCGGCATGGAGATGATCGCTCCCTCGGGAAAATTCTGAATGGCGATGCCAAGGGACAGGACAAGCGCGCTTGCCGCCGTGATCTGTGCGTTCCCCGCGAGGAAGCCCGCGTACATCACGCCCACCGCCATGCCCTCCGGGATGTTATGCAGTGTCACCGCCAGCACCATCATGGTGGTGCGGCCGAGCCTGCTTTTCGGTCCCTCCGCCTGATTGCTGCCCACATGAAGGTGGGGAATCAGCCGGTCAAGCAGGAGCAAAAACAGCACGCCGACCCAGAAGCCGATAAAGGCCGGGAGGAAGGACAGCTTGCCCATGCCCTCCGACTGCTCTATGGAGGGGATCAGCAGGCTCCAAATCGACGCCGCCACCATCACAACGGCGGCAAAGCCGGCAAGGGCACGCTGCACCAGATCGCCAAGGGATTTTTTCATAAAGAACACGCAGGCCGCGCCCAGTGTTGTACCCAAGAAGGGAATCAGCATGCCGAGAAAGGTTTCCATTTGCTTCATTGCTTCCTCGTATCGCTCGCTCAGAGAGCGGCGCATAGATATCCCAAATCTTCTTTTGTCCCCGCTTTAGCAAGTGGTGATTCCTTTCATCAATTCCCTTGGGGAAACACTTCTGATCTGCTCCGGCGGGATGCGCGCCGGATATCTGCCCTTTTCCAGAATACCGGTCAGGTACTGATTATCCAGGATCATATCGTCCCGAATGAGCTGCCAATTCGCTTTTTTCCTGTAAAGAATCTTGAAAATCAGAAAATTCACCACCGGCCCTATGACCGGCGCCTGCACGCCAAAGCTCTCCGTATGGCGAAAGCGGCAGCCCGTATCGGTCCGCTCTCCCTCAAATGAGATGACGGCAGTTTTTTTATCGCTCTCGAAGGCAAAGGAAAAATGATCCTTGTCCCTTTCCGCCCGAATGATCGTGCCGGTGACGTCATAATCCATGCCCATGACGATTTCATGAAAGCGCACTTTATCTCCGGCTTGAATGCCGCCGCTGAGCAGTTCGCATTCCAAATGCAGCGGACTCCACTTGACGAACTCCTCCTCAAAATGGTCCACCCACCACTCCAGCTTTTCAAAAGGGGCGGCGATCTCTGTTGTTTCGGTCAATGTTACCATATGCTTTTCTCCTTCATCGTGCTTTTTCTCCTTCATCCGCGTCTTTTCCCTGTTTGTGTCCATATATGTCCCGTGCCGGCACGCCGTAAAGCCTATGCTGCACAGGGAGCCCGTAATCATCCACGCCACAAAGCGATAGATGTCGCGCCAATCCCCGCCCGGCAAGCGCCGAAGCCGTTTATCGGGGCTTCCCCTCCTTTTCTTTGTTCAACCTCCAGGTTTCTGCCGTCTCGCTTTTAGTTAGCGCATTTTAACTAATTGGCAGAAGAAACGGCAGACTATTTTATGAGTAGTCTGCCTTGAATCCGCCTTGGTCAGACACCGGCCTTGGCTATCCCAGCGCCACATCCAGCGTCATCATGACGCTAAAGCCCGCGGCAAAGAAAACCGTGCCGATGCACATAGAGCATGGCGCCCGCCGCAAAGCTCAGAAAATACGGCAGCGCCGGGATCACCAGCTGCGCCGCAAGAATCGTCAGCACCGCGCCGATAGGCTCGACAACGCCGGAAAGCACGCCGCCGAGAAACGCCTTGCCCTTGCTCTCGCCCTCCGCCCGGAGCGGCATGGAGATGATTGCCCCCTCGGGAAAATTCTGAATGGCGATGCCAAGGGACAGAACAAGCGCGCTTGCCGCCGTAATTTGCGTATTTCCCGCGAGGAAGCCTGCATACACCACGCCGACTGCCATTCCCTCCGGGATATTATGCAAGGTAACAGCCAGCACCATCATGGTAGTGCGCCCGAGCTTACTTTTCGGACCCTCGGCCTGTTCACTTCCCACATGAAGATGGGGAATCAAACGGTCAAGCAGGAGCAAAAACAGCACGCCGACCCAAAATCCGATAAAG
>MNSZ01000004.1 GCA_001916715.1 Firmicutes bacterium CAG:24053_14 | reverse complement strand
CGTAGAGTACGGTGTATTGCTGATTTTCTTGACCTGCCATAGTTACCTCCTTTTCGTTGGGGCAGGCCGGTACGGTAACACGAAGTATACCGCACCGGCTCTCGCAAGTCTACCGGAATTTTACTGCTCATGATGCTCCCGCTCTAACTTCGTGTCGATGAGCTGCAGGAGCTTGTCTGTGGGTGTTGCCGATGCGCCGCCGGGGAATACGGAGGTCACAAGGAAGCACTTCCCACCGACCAGCATCGCCCGTTGACGGGTGAGGTCATCGCCCTCCCCCATTTGGCTGTGCTGTCACGGAACAACGTTTCCACGCCGCCGTCCTCGGAGCGGCGCAGGATGACCTGCTCCGGCCGGTAGGCGCCGAGGATGCCCGTGTCACGATAAATTTCCCAATCCTGTTTCATTACAATCCTCCCATGGTTTGCTCATGCTGTCGCTTGTTTTGTTCTTCTTGCGCAGACTGCTCGTCCAATTTTTCTTTCACAGCCATAGCCGCGCCCGCGGCGAAGCCGATCACCGCGCCGAAGTTTTCAGCGGCGATTTTCGCCTCCATGTGCCGCCGCTTTTCCTCGGCGTCCTCGTCCTCACCCAGCAGTGTTCCTACGGCAGACAGTCCTGCCACGGCGGGAATCAGAGGAACAGGCCGCGGATCGCCGCCGCGCCATACCAACCCGCCAGTGCCGCCGTGCCAAGGATCAGCGCCAGCATGATCCACTTGAGGGCCACCAGCAGGCTGAAATCCGGGAGCCAGTCGATCCACTTGGAGGAATACCTCTCGCTCAGGTTCCCAACCCGTTCCAGCAGTTTGTTCATCTCTGTCAGCGATCTCTGCATCTCCGCCAGAGACTGCTGCACCGGCGTCAGGTCGATGCGTGTTTTCAATTCTGGCAGGGTCTTCCGAATTTCCTCCAGCTCCCAGTTTATTCCGTCTGCCTGCTCCGCCAGCTTGCTCATCGCCTGCGGCAGATCGCACTGGATCACGATGGGCTGGATCGGTTGCGGCTGCGGCGCGCTGTTCGGCTGGTTCATCCGCTTCAATTCCTCCATCGATTTCCGCTGCTCGATGGAATTTTCTCTTGATGCGTTCTGCGCGTATTCTGAATTCATGCTCCATGGCCTCCTTGCAATACTTTTCTTCGTGTAGTTTGCTGTCGCGGCACTTTAGTCCGTCCGACGTGGTGTAGGTGATGTATTTGCGGGTGCTCTCCCACCTCACCTGATAGCCCTCGGATGCCATCAGGGAAACGAAGGCGTCCTTGCCGGCGGCGTATTTCATGCACGCATCAATGGTGTTCATGAGCCGCAGCTTCCAGCTTTGGCCTTTCAGTGCCGTGTGGTATTCCGCGCCGCTCATGCCGCGGGCCTGCTGCGTTGGCGCATCAAAGACCGGCAGACCCATCTCCTGACAGATCGCGTCGTTGCGCCGCATCAACTCTTGCAGTTGTTCCTTCGCCATGTGTAGCTTTTTGCCTGTCTCAAAGTTGACGGAGTTAATGACGCAGTGGGAGTGGATATGCTCTCGGTCAACGTGGGTGCAGACCAGCACCTCACAGCCGTCGAAGTATTTCGCCAGCCGCCGTGCGGCTTCATGGGCCTGCCGGGGATCGACGGCTTCGCCCTTCGGAAAGCTCTGCACCATGTGGTAGAACATCACGCCGCCGTCCTTGTGGTAGAGCAGCTTCGTGTTCAGGAAATCGTCATAGACGCTCTGCGGCTGACAGTTGATGCCGCTGACGAGCGGCCCGCCCTCCCATGCGGTTTTCTTTTCCTGCATGACGTAGAGCATCACGCCGCGCATGGCGGCGCGGGACTGTGTGCCCCGCTTGTAGTTCACGAAATGCACGATGGCCATACGGCTCACCGCCCTTCCATGACTGACCGCAGGGCGGCGCTGACCTCGGACAGTTCCTGCGCGGCCTTGTCGAGACCGATGACCTGCACCTTGCCCATGTTGGCAAGGACGGTGAGGCGGTTGATGTTGCTGCCGATGCCCTTGAGCTGGCGGAGCAGTTCCTTCTGCTCGTCGATGACGATGATCCGCTTGCCGAGACAGCAGACGGTGACGTAGTCGCTCATGGACATGTGGGCCTTCGCCGCCAGTGCCCTGATCTTCTCACGGTCGGTGGATGCCATGCGCGTGCTGAATTTGATATCTTTTTTCATAATCAGTGACCTTTCTGAAATGATTTCTCTCGTCCCCTCGGAGAGCTGGGGGTTCCTCAAAGGGGGACTGGTCCCCCTTTGAAGCTGCGCCGCCGGAGGCGGGTAAAAGCGTTTCCGCAGAAACGCTCGTAGCTTTGAGTGGGTGTGGGCTTCTGCCCGCAGCTTGGGGGTGTGGGGCCATGCCCCGCCCAGTGCATTTGGCAGGGCAGCGGCTTCGCCGCAGACCAGACAAATGCGATGCTGGCTGTCGTCCGAGCGGACGACGAATCCCTCGTCCCGCCGCAAGCGGCAGGACTCGCTCTCTCTGTCGCTCGTCCTCTTCCCGCCGAAACCGCTTTGCTGGGTTTCGGTGGGAGCCCTGTTGGGGGCGGTGATAAAAACTCCCGTTTTGCATTTTTTCGGCACTTCTGTGTGGGGGTGGTATCACTACCCTCGGCGTGCGCTTCATACTGTTGAAACGCTGGACGCCCGCGGGTCACGGCGGCTTATTTGCCGTTTTTATGCCACTGCGGTGCTCGCCCTGTGCGGGCAGAATATCCCCTCGTCGGGCATACACGCCACCCCAGCCCCTAACCGCGCACACAGCGGCTCACACGCCGAAACACGGGGCGTTTTCACCGCCTGAGACATCGGCAGGGTCGATAGGGTCAACAGCTTGGGTACCCTGTGCATCGTCACTTTCGGCACGGCGCAGTTCGATAAGCCGCTTTCCGTTGCTGCGGCGCACCACGGCGGAAATGCCAATTTGGCTTAGTGCGGCAACGCTTTGCAGGATCAGACGGGATACCTTTTTCGGCGTGATGCCCTCGCTGCCCACAGGGTCGATCTGCGCGGACAGCTCCGTGGGAGTGCCGATAAATTCCGTGCGGTCACGCATCAACTCAGAGAGAAGAATGACGATCCGGCCGCCCAGCAGCTCCGGCTGCGTCCGGCTGTCCGACACCAGCTCCCACACATTTTCCACGTTGCGCTCCAGCGTCAGCTCACGATATTCAATGTCACGCCCGATGCAGGAGAGCGTCGCCTTGCCGCTGCCGCGCTTGTCCTCGATGAGCGTGAAGCTGGAATCCACCGCGCCGCTGATGGCTGTTGTGCCAGAGATGCGGCTGAACACATCGTCGGCAAGCTCCTTCCGCAGATGGTGGATCAGCAGAATGGCAATGCCGTGGGCGTCCGCAATACGCTTCAGTACGGAGAGGTCACGGTAGTCATTTGCGTAGGTGTTGTCATAACCGGTGCCGCGGATCATTTGCAGTGTGTCGATGATGACCAGCACCGTGTCGGGATGCTCCGCGAGGAACGCGCAGAGCTGTTCCTCCAGACCCTTGCCGAGAGTGTCACTGTTGGTGGTGAAGTGGACGCTGGCGGGGGCGTTATCCGTGATCTCGAACAGGCGGTTCTGGATGCGGAGGGTGGAGTCCTCCAAGCAGAGGTAGAGCGTGGTGCCCTGCTTCACACCCATGCCCCAGATGGGATCACCCTTCGCCACCATGACGGCCAGCCACAGCGCCAGCCACGATTTGCCGATCTTCGGCGCGCCTGCCAGCAGGTGCAGCCCTTGCGGGAGCAGATCGTCGACCACGAAGGAGACCGGCTCGTAAGCGGTGCTTTGCAGCGTGTCCGCGTCAATGGTTTGCAGTCGGTTGATTTGAGACATAAAAAAACCTCCGGATAAAAAGATAAGGGCAGAGACCTCGCTGCAGTCGAGGCTCTAACCCTTTCACTTGATTATTCTGTATTTTTTGATAGAATGAGAATATCACCGGACAGCCGCAAAACAGATATAGGACAGGAGGCGGGCTTTTGAAGATCGGGACGGATCAGTATAACACGTTTGACACCATGACAATGGACTGCTGGAATGACCGTGTGTACTACGAGGGAAAGGAGTTTCCGGCAGGACAGTTTGCAGCGGAGATCTTGAATTTTGCCGGTGTGATCCACGATCCGCTTCTGGAGCGTATCACTGTGCTGACAGCGCTTGTGGACGATTTGAGCACAGACGAAAAGAACAAGCGCCATGATATTGCGGCACAGCTGAAACCGCTGCTGCATGACACGGTTTCCTGGCTGTATACTTGCCCTCCGTTTTGCTATTGCGAAGAGCAACGCGCGTATGAGGCTCTTGAACATGCCTTGAGCGAGGAGCGGCTCGATCGGGACTATGAGGAAGAGGAGGCACATCTTCCGCACTTGGCGCTTTCCTTTTGCGAGCCGATCCTGAGAATCCTGGTGGCGATCTATAATTTTTGCCTGTTCATCCGCGCATTCGAAAAGAAATATCTGCGCAGAGCGAAGCGGCGTAATGCAGACGCCTTCGCAAAGGCGGTGCATGAGTGCTTTGATGAGGATGACAGCTTTCTGATCCTGCTGGAGCAAATGCCGTTTGGCGGGGTAGAGGAATTTTTCTCTTATCCGAGAGTTATCACAGGATTCAAATATTTTCAGGATGAGAACGATGAGGAAAAATGGAAAACCGCGCAGCGTGTGATTTGCAAGCGTGCCATTGACTTTTATGTGTTCGACCTGATGAACGGATTGCACCACGGCCACGCACCCAGCCAGTGCCAAGGCTGCGGGAGATACTTTCTGACCATCAACGGCCACATCCCAAAATACTGCGACGGCATTGCCCCGCAGGACAGCCGCTATACCTGCCGGCAGTATGGCGCGATGATGCACCAGAAGGAGCAGAACAAGCAGCACCCGGTCTACCGCCTGTTCAATACCCGCACCGATACCATCCGCAAGCATCACTGGCGGGGAAAGATCTCCGACGAACTAAGACAGGAGGCGCTTTGTCTGGCGGGGAACTACCGGGACAAGGCGCTGATGAACAATGACTACGCCGCTGACGGATATGCGCGGGATATGGAATTGGAACACATTTACGCGGAGGCGGAAAAACGGCTGAAATGAGGAGGGGGGGCGTTCCTGTGGCGAAGAATATGTACACCGTTGCCGGGGACGGCCCCTGCAATGAAGCGCTGGCTTTGCGGATACAAGCCGGAGACAAAAACGCCGCGGAGCGGCTTATCTCACAGAACGAGGGCTACCTCACCGAACTGACGCGGGCGTACACACCGTGGTGTGAGTTGGAGGACTTGAAGCAGGAGGCAGCGCTGGCGCTGCTGGACGCGGCGAGGCGCTTTGATCCCGCCTACGGAACAAAGCTGCTGACCTATGCGGCGCCCGTGATGGAAGCGGCGATGATGGACTATGCCGCGCGGGATTCTTCCTCTCTGTCCATTCCCATCAGCCGGTACAATCAACTGCGCAGGGTGGCATACCTCTGTGCCGAGGGATGGGACTCATCTGATGCTGAGTTGGTCAAGGTGGTGTGCGGAGAACTGAATGTATCTGCCAAGGTAGCTGGGGCGTTGATAAAAGAATACCGGACGCTGCTGATGCAGCGGATGGAGGAGGTGCTGACGCCCAGAGAGCTGAATCTGGTGCGGAGCTACCTTGGCATCGGTCAGCCGGACGAGATTGGCATGACCTTTCAGGAGCTGGCGATCTATCTCCACTACAACGGCCCCAGCGGAGCGGAGAAGGCATATAAGGCCGCGCTGCGGAAGCTGAAAAGGGACTTGTATGGCGGGGCTTACGGTCGGTGGCTCTCCGCTCAAAAGGGCATCCGCGCCGCCAAAGCGGAGGCGGAGCAGGCCGCAGGGTAAGTCTACACCTAAATGACCGCCCGTCCCGTATATCCGAAAGGTAGGAAATCCGCCCAAAAAACTGCCTATTTCCACGCTCTCGGAATTGTGGTAGAATAGAAAAAGAATAATGCGAGGTGATAGAGATGGATAAGTTGGAGTTATTTTCAAAGTGCTTAAATTTAGTAGAGGGCAGGGAAAATCCTGAGAGTTGGTGGGGTTGGTGGAACGAACACGAATCCGAAGTGGAAAAACTATTGAACCACGGCGAGTTTTTGAAGTTAAAACCCCGGTCGCATGGATTTTCTTGGGTACCAGTATTTGGTAGCCAAAAGGGAGCCATCACTATTCTGGAGAAGAACGGAATAGCGTTTGAAATTAGCAATCTCTATCAAGAACGGTATCTGGAGGAATTGGACGCTTACTGTAAGGAACAGAAACGAGTACAACGGGAAAAGCAAAAGAAATTCAAGGCACAGCACCCCGAATGGTTTACTCAATACCCTAAGTTCTCAAAAATGTTGGCAAAAGTCTTGGACTCCTCTGATGAAATAAAATCTGCTGCAACTGTGGAGAAGATTGTAGAGATAGAAAAGAAATTAGGATTTATTCTCCCAACACAAGTTCGGGAATTTTTTCTCATAACTGAGGGAGTTAATGTATCTACAGGTTTGAGTATCAGCTTATCCCAGCTCTTTAATCTAACTATTCACGAGGAGCATTATTGTGTACTAGGCGAATTTTGGAAAGAGGCTGACGGAGATTTACTCCTACTTCGCCCCGGCGAAGAAACTGTCTGGTACTATGCCCATGAGCAAGACAAAGTAAAATTTTTGCGGAATACCATGTATGAATTGTTAGAAAAAGAGTTAGTGAATTATCTGCGAGAAAATTAAAAATATTTTTGACTATCAAGCAGACAAGGAGGGGGAGCATGGAACTATCCATACAGGAACGATTGAAAGACCTGCGTGTGGAACGAGGGCTGACGCTGGAACAGCTTGCGGAGGAAACTCATCTTTCCAAATCTGCTTTAGGCAGTTATGAGGGAGACAATCTCAAAGACATCAGCCACCATGCCCTTATCCAGCTGGCAAAGGTTTATGAAGTGACCGTTGATTACCTGCTGGGACGCTCTAAAACAAAAAATCACCCAAACGCCGATCTTGCAGACCTGCGCTTGAGTGATGATATGATTGAACTATTGAAAAGTGGGCGGGTGGATACTTCCCTCTTGTGTGAGCTGGCGGTACACCCGGATTTCCCCCGGCTGATGGCTGACCTTGAAATCTATGTGAACGGAACGGCAGTCAAGCAGGTACAGAGCGCAAATGCCATTGTGGATATTATGAGCGCAACCATTATGAAGCAG
>MNSZ01000003.1:7430-11816 GCA_001916715.1 Firmicutes bacterium CAG:24053_14 | reverse complement strand
GTCTGGATATGCTGGATGACCGTCCTGTTGTGGCAAGCCTTGAAGATGATCCTGAAGGCGGCGAAGAACAGCCGGACATCCTTGGCAGTCTTTACGATGAAACCCAGCAGTGGATCATGGAAAACTATCCCGACAGCTACGCAGCGCAGACCTATATTGCTGCTGCAGAAGAACTCATAAACGGTACAGATGCACAGTCCGGGGAAAACGGCTACTACACCTACATCTATAACCCGCCCGCAGGGTATGCGTGGCAGGTTGTGGCACTGGTCGGTGAAGAAATTACGGGCGGCACTGAGATCCCGGACGTGCCGAGTGTTCCGGAACCGAAATATTATTCCGCTGCATGGACAGCTCCTGCGCAAAGTGCCGGCAGCAGCTTTGATCTGACATTCACTGTCAACACCGACAAGGTTCAGCTAAACACGCTGGAAAAGGTGGACGGGGCGGTCATTACCGTCCACGCAGGATGATAGTTTTCACCTCAACGGCGGCGATGATTCTGCCACATGGACGGTTCACTACGAGGTATCAAAAACCAGCACCAGCACACTCAGCGGGCAGGAAGGACCGTTCACCAGCCAAGCCGAAGCAGACGCTGCTGCCGAAGCTGCCAAGAACGCGGCCATTGGGCAGCTGCAGAACGAAGCGCAGGGCATGGTAGATGCCGCTATTGCCTCGGCGCGGGCGCAGCTTGCCAATATTACATTCAGCTATGACGAGGTCACCATCCCGCACGGCTTTGATTCCACGCCCGGTGCGCTGGGCAGCCACCAGACTATTACTGTTCCGGCTAATAGTTCCAATGACTATAAAATGCAGAACGATGAATGGTCGGTAAAGGTCAGCATCGACAAAATCGACAGCGAAACCAAGCAACGCATCAAGGGCGACGCCGAGTTTAAGATTTTTGAGTGGGATGTGGTTCGGCAGTGCTATATCCCGACAGGCGGATATAACCAATACAAAGTTGAACGCCAGAGTGGCGGCACTTATAAGGTCATCAACCACAGCGACTATGCGGGCGGTTCGGATGATTTATTCTACACCCAGCGCAATGAGGGCAAGTTTGTCATCGTGGAAAGCCGCGCGCCCAGCGGGTACTACGGCGATTGGACGGATGTGACCAAACCCGGCACGGCAGGCTCTGTGCTGGGCAAGCGGGCGTATGCCTTTGAAATCACGAAAGCGTTGGACGGTCAGACGATTTGGCTGGGCAACGCGGATTATAACGCCGACATCACCACGACCAACAGCGGCGGCACGCTCATCGACACCGGCGAGGGCATCGTTACTATCACCTTTGGCATCCGCAATGCAGATAAGACCTACGCCACAGACCCCACGGGCATTGCCAACAACGAAGATTCCTACACCATGCACGCCAATGCCGACAAGATGCAGAACGACCGCGTTCTCGGCAATATCCTGCTGACAAAAGTTGATTTGGACGCCGCGCGGTATCTGATGGCGGGCAGCAACGGCGATACTACGCTGGAAGGCGCGGTATACGATCTGTACGCCGCTAACACGATTGAACACCCGGACGGTGTTTCGGGTGTCGTAGATTACTCCAAAATCACCGATGCCAACGGCACGCCCCTTTGGCACACCACTGTCCTCACCAATGGCGGCTGGGATACCGATTACCTGCCCATTTTGCAGAAAGACCGGCTGGTAGCCTCTGCCAAAATCACAGACGGCAAGCTGGCTTTTGCCAACCTGTACATGGGCCGCTACTATCTGGTCGAGCGTGCCACCGGGCTGGTACTGCCCATTGACGGAAACGGAAAGCTGTACATTACCGGAAAGTATCCGCAACTAAACAAGAAGCTGGAACGCACCGGCAAGTACAGCAGCCTTGCCACCAAGGGCGGCGAGTACACCGACTACATCTACAAAAACCAGTATTCCGCCGTAGCCGAGAGCCGCAAGCTGAACGGCAGCAAGGCGTGGGATGGCTATTATCTTTCCTACGCGAAAGGTTACCTCTGCGATGAGGTCAACCACTACAAAACGCTGACCTACGCAGATGAGTCCGCCTACCACATCCACGCCGAGCAGGAAAGCCAAGACGAAGTCCTCAAATCCGGCTTTAGTTTGCAAAAACTTGTTTCCACCACTGGACAGCCTAGTCCTGCTTTGAAATTGGAAGGTGCGGGCTTTACCGTTTATCGCATCTCCAAACTGAGCAAGGCGGCGCAGTTCAAGCAGAACCCGGACGGCAGCTACGATGCACAAAGTATTTTGGACGCTTACCGCAAGGATAACTACGATAATTTGACGCTCAAGTACGATTTCACCCATGAAGGACAGGCCATCGCCAATATGTTCGAGAGCAACACCGATACGGTCAACGCCTATAACGCGACCTTGACCGCAGACGGCGACTACGCCAACGGCAGGGGCAACGGCTGGATGCCCACGGATCGGCCTGCCGAGTATAGGCTGGGAGAAATGTTCACGAACGATGAGGGCATTTTCCGCGTGGAAGGCTTGCCCTATGGGCAATATCTGGTAGTAGAAACCACCATCCCCAAGGATGTGTTCCAGTGTGATCCGTTCATCGTGACAGTGGACGCCAACAGCCCGCAGAGCCGATTCACGATTCCTGCGGGCAGCGTCACCACCGCCAGCAACGACTACATGACCTACAACATTCTGGACGAAGAATTAGAGGGTTACTTGACCGATACAGAAACCGGCAAAGCGGTCAAAATCGCCAACACCTCTTTTGCCTTGTACAAATTAGATGACAAGGGTAATAAGACCCGCATTTCCATGATCGACCCCGCCAGCGGCAACGCCACAAAGAAAACGGATGTGTTCTACACCGATGCAGACGGTCTTATGAAAACACCCGAAAAACTTCCGCTTGGCAGATATTTGATTGAAGAATTGCAAGGCCCGGAGGGGTACTATAACGATCCTGCCTACTCGGTGGAGTTTGAAATCAAGTCTGACCGCGTCTGGCAGGTCGTGGGTAATGCCACCAACGACATGGATGAGTACATCATCACGGAGAAATACTGCAACCACGAAACGCTCGGTCAGCTTACCATTCGTAAGCTGGGCAATGTGCTGACCGACTACCAAGATGGACAGTTCATCTACACGCAGGACAATCTCGCAGGCGCGGTGTACGAAATTCACGCTGCAGCCGACATTGCCACACCCGACCGCCAAGGCACCTACTGGTACAAAGACGGTGACCTCGTTGCCACCGTTACCACTGGTGCGGAGGGGCAGGTGGACGACCCACCCGCACACAGGCTACCTATGATTTCTTGAAAATCACCCATGATGGCACCAAAGGCGAAGTAACCGTGACCCTGCCGCTGGGCAAGTACACCATTGCCGAGGTTCAAGCGCCGTATGGTTTTGTGCTGACCCAGCAGAGCTACACCGTGGAATTCGGCTGGGATAACCAGAAAAATGACATTGTGCTGGCAAAAACTATTGTCGGCCACGAGCAGGACGGCGACAAGGAATGTTCGTACAGCATTGTGAATGTCAAGGATGCCTCGGATGCCCACAAGAATGGGCAGACACTTGTGTTTGAAAATGCCCGTGTGCTGCCTGTTCCCGAAAAGCCCGGCGATAAGGTCGGCAAAGTCGGTGTAGGCATTTACAAGCAGGACCGTGAGGTGCTGACCTATCTGCCCGGTGCGGTGTATGAACTCTACACCGTGGATGACATCTATTCCGCAGACGGTACAAAGCTGTTGGACGCCGGTACAAAGCTGGCCACCAGCAGCGCCACCAATGCCAGCGGCTTTACTTGGTTTGATGTGGACATTCCCATCCGCGCAAAAACTTATCCGGATTCCGGCAACAGCGGCAGATACCGCATTGTCGAGGTCAAAGCTCCTGCCGGGTATCTGCTGGACAGCACCCCTGTGGATGTAGAGTTCACCTATGAAGGTCAGCAGATTGCATGGCAAATCGTAGATGGTACAAACACCAACCTGCGCACCGGTGTGGACATATCCAAGCAGGATATCACTAACGGCAAGGAACTGCCCGGTGCAAAGCTGGAAATCCGCGATGCAGACGGCAATTTGGTAGAGGGCTGGACTTCCACAAAAACGCCGCACACCGTGCGAGGTCTGGAGCTGGAAAAAGCGTACACCCTGACCGAAACTCGTGCCCCGGACGGCTATGCCGAAGCCGAAAGCATCGTGTTCAAGCTGGTGCAGGAAGGTACAGAGCAGGTCAATAAGGTCTATGTGAAATCCAACGATGATTGGACAAAACTCGATGAGGCCACCGTCATTATGCAGGACGCACCTGTACTTGACATAGACAAAACGGACATTGCGGGTAATCTGCTGCCGGGTGCTACGCTGACGATCCGTGATGCGAATGATGAGGTCGTCGACACTT
>MNSZ01000003.1:0-7340 GCA_001916715.1 Firmicutes bacterium CAG:24053_14 | reverse complement strand
CCTGACCGAAGATGCAGCCCCGGCCGGCTTTGAAATTGCAAACTCGGTGCAGTTCAAGTTGGAAACCGTTGATGACGGGATTTCTCTTTTCGTCCGCGAAAATGCGGATGCCGAATGGGTGCGCGCCGACAAACGCCTGATTCAGATGATAGACGAAGCTACGCCCCGCGAGGACACGCCCACACCGACCCCGGCACCCACACCGCAGCCGACTCCCGCTGCAACCCCTGCGCCTACACCTGCGCCTACGCCGCATAAGGTGCAGACCCTCCCGCAGACAGGAGATGGTTTCCCGCTGCTGGCTATTGTGGTCGTTTCCCTTGTGTCCGCAACAGGTATCGTGCTGCTGACCGTTAAGCAGAAAAATGCGCTGAAAAAAACTTCTGATGAGGAGGATGCCGATGAAAGTTCTGATCGTTGAACCCGGAAAATACCCCCGCGAAGCCGACATTGAACACACCCTTGAAGCCGAGCAGGCAGTTGTCGGCGGCACCATCGAGGCAGTGTACCCTTGGCGGGATAGCGCCTGTATCGTTTGTAATGCGTAGTTATATGTTATGTGTAGCATAATTGACATCTCCTTTCGTACCTCCTGATTTCATTTGTATTTTAGCCGGTAGCTTTTTGTGATACTCTACATAATGTAGAGACACAATGCTCTGCAAATAACATCAGGAGGTTTTATAATGTCTGAAGCAACAATACCAATCAAGGAATTGATGGAAAAGACCGAGCAATGGCTACTCGGTCAGGGTTACAAGAAAAGTACTCTTGGGTTTTATAGAGCTACATGGAACAGATTTCTTTCGTATTCAGCCTCTCCCGCTTATAGCCGTGAAACTGCAGAGCAGTTTTTGCTTCAATACTTCGGAGTCGATGTCCACGCTATAGATCAGACTCTTGACGGTCGAATGCGCCATGCACGGCGTCACATGAATGCATTGGACGAGATTTTTCGCACGGGAACAGTGTGCCGCCGTAAAGTTTATGGCGTTGCTTCTATTGATGACGATTGTTTCGATAAGTTTTTTTCCGACTACTTGAGTTATTGCAAAATGCAGAATTTTTCGAGATCGTGGATGGACAACACAATAGCAGCATTGAGGCTTTTCTTGCTTGCTGTTCATTCATCAAACACACAGAACATCAAAAGCATAAATGCGGAGACTATCAACTGTTTTTCCACGGCTATGAGCAATGCTTCAGAAATATGCATGAATGTTCGTAGAGCAAGATGCCGACAAGTTGGTGCTTACCTGCACTGGCTTTATGACCACAAATATACGGATTTGGATTATTCCCTTCAACTCCCAAACTTCAAACGCACTGCACCCCAGATTCCACAGGTATGGAGTCCTGAAGAAATCGACAAGATTCTTGCAGTCATCGATACTGCCAATCCAGTTGGAAGGCGGAATTACGCGATTTTTCTGCTTCTTGCAAGAACAGGGTTAAGGATAAGCGACGTTTTGGGACTCAAATTTTCAAATATTAACTGGAAGGAAAACTGCATTTCACTTTCTCAGCAGAAGACAGGGAACGCCTTGAGTCTGCCACTCAGCAAAGAGCTAGGTATGGCGATTATTTCTTATTTGCAAGATGGCCGCCCACAGTCCTCCTCGGCTTTTATCTTTCTGAGCCATAACGCACCGTTTCAGCCATTGGGTGAGCATAACAATTTCAATCCGGAATTTCATAAGTATTTACGCAGAGCAGGGATTGCTATCCCAACAAAGAGGCACACAGGCGTACACACTATCCGCCATTCGTTTGCCACAAATATGCTGAGAAAAGGCACTCCGGTGCAGGATGTGTCCCAAATCCTCGGTCACAGTAACATCAGTGTAACAGAAACCTACTTGCGGGTCGATATTGAACATATGCGGTTATGTTCGCTGAGTTTGGAGGGATTACTATGAAACAATTTACTTTCACAAGCCAGCTTGCGCCAATAATATGGAAATATCTGGAATCTCGACAAAATGAGGGATATACCTCCGTGCATTGCGGCTATTATATGCAGGAACTGGACTGCCTTTCAAAGGAACTCTCGGATGCCCCCGTGGTGACAAAAGAGCTTATTGACGCATGGGATTTATTAAAGCCATATCTTTCAAACCGTTCGAAAATAGTCAGACATAATGCGATACGCGCTTTTGCAAAATTTGCATACACGCAGGACGGAATCTCCTATGTCCCGGATACCAGCAAACTAAAGAACAGTTCGACTTTTACCCCGCATATATTTACTGTTGAAGAAATACGGCGATTATTATATGCAGCAGATAATCTGCCGGTCAGGAATAATGCGCCAACAAGGCATCTGGTCATACCTGCTGTTATCCGGCTTTTATATTGCTGTGGTTTTCGTATAGGTGAGGTGCTCCGGCTAAGAGTGAAGGATGTCGATTTGGATACAGGCATTATTACTGTACACAACGGGAAAGGAGGTAAGGATAGACTTGTCCCTGTCCACAATAGCGTAATAGAGTATCTCCGAAGCTACTCTGCTCAGTTACCAGATGAAAGAGAATGGTTCTTTCCATCTGCTTGTGGCCATTATTCTATTAAAACAATCTATGATAATTTTCGCGAGCTGCTATTCGCATGCAATATTCCTCACACCGGCAATGGCCCTCGTGTGCATGATTTTCGGCATACATTCGCAGTTCATACACTGGAAAAACAACTTTCTGATGGGTATGATCCCATGGTAATCGTTCCTCGCCTTGCCGCGTATTTGGGACATAAGAGTTACCGTGAAACCTGTTGGTATATTCACCTGACGGTTGCTTCGTTCCCGGAACTTTCCCAAAAACTTGACAGAGCATTTGTCGGCATTATTCCGGTTGGAGGTGAGACGGATGAGGAAAACTGACTTTACCAAAGCACTGACCGAGTATTTCTCAATCTATCTGCCTACTACATGCGGGGTGAGTCCCAATACCACCAATTCATACAGAGATACTTTCAAGCAACTCCTTCTATTTTTTCAAGAAAAGAAAGGCATCTCCGCAAATTATATAGAATTGCGCTATCTGAATATGGAACTTGTTTCTGAATTTCTGGATTGGTTAGAAACATCCCGCCATATTGCGGTTACAACAAGAAACCAGCGACTTGCCGCCATAAAGGCCTTTGCTCATTTTGTACAGTACAAGTTTCCGGAAAACATAGAAAACTGCGTTGACATTATTAATCTGCGACCCAAAAAGTACGAAAAGGCATTGATACCGTTTTTGACGGAGGATGATCTGTCACTTCTTCTGTCCCAACCAGATGCATCTACCCGACAAGGGCTCCGAGATTTGACACTTCTTGCACTACTGTATGACTCTGGCGCACGGGTACAGGAATTGGTGGATCTTAGGCTGAAAGATGTCCGTCTAACACACCCCCCAATGGTTATTCTAACTGGAAAAGGACGAAAAGTTCGTCAGGTTCCCCTGATGAAGGATACCTGCAAACTGTTGGACAGATATATCCGCAGCTTTCATTCCGATTCTCAGTCTCAGATGATTCCGCTATTTTATAATGCAAAAAAGCAGGCTTTATCTCGCTATGGAGTCACCTATATTCTGAAGAAGTATGCGGCAAAGGCATCTCCGGTACTTGAACCACAGAATATATCTCCTCATGTATTACGCCACACCAAAGCCATGCACTTGCTGCGAGCTGGTGTTAACATGATATATATTCGAGATTTTCTTGGGCATGCAGACATCTCTACAACAGAGGTTTACGCTCGCATCGATGCAGAGATGAAGCGAAAAGTATTTGAGGAGAAAGTGCCGAATTACACACCCAATACCACAATGCCTTGGGAGGAGGATGAAGATTTATTGCAATGGTTAACACAATTTGGAAAGAAAACTTTCTGATTATGTGTAGTAAATTATGCTTAAACGCCCGGGATTCTGGGCATTTTGCTCAATTACTACTCATTTGTAGGAACTACTCATTACAGACGTTATGTGGTGCACCACATAACGTCTGCAATGACAACGGCATTGCAGAAAACCTGCCGCTGAACCGTATGCTGGGCGACTATGACATCATCCACGGCACATTTTTCGTCTGCGGTCTGACCCGCGATGACTTTACCGACCTTACGCCGCAGCAGATGAAACACTACGAGGAACTGTACCACGACCCGCAGCTGTTTTTCCTGCTGGGCAAGACCCTGTGTGTGGAACACACTACGCCGGAAGGCTACGCTCAATTCATGCAGGCAACAAGGCAGCCCCCGCACCAAGAACAGGAGCGCTGATATGAATACTACTATCCTAGCCCGCAGCCCGCCTGCGGGCTTTTTTCTTTGTCCGAAACCATCCAACAAGCAAGGAGAAGAACTTATGAACGACATTTTTGAAAATACCGAAACCATGCAGGAAAACGAGCATCCCCGTTTTTACACCGCAGAATCCGTTATGCGCGGGCATCCCGACAAGCTGTGCGACCTCATTGCCGACAGTGTGCTGGACGAGTGCTTAAAACATGACCCCGCCAGCCGTGTAGCCTGTGAGGTCATGGCAACACACGGTCACATTATTGTGGCGGGCGAAATCACGACCAACGCTAAACCGGACGTGTTCAACATCGTCCGCGACACCCTGCGCGATGTCGGCTATGACCCGAAGGCGTACCAGATCGACTGCTACATCCACGACCAGAGTCCCGACATTGCGGGCGCTGTCGAGCCGGAATTGGTTGAGGGAGAGGACGAGGACACCCTCGGTGCGGGCGATCAGGGCGTTATGGTCGGCTACGCCTGTAACGAAACACCCGAATACCTGCCGATGCCTGTGGTTGCCGCCCAGCGCCTTGTAACGCTGTTGGAAATCTCCCGCATGACCGGCGTTATCCCCGACATCGGCCCGGACGGCAAGGTGCAGGTCACAATGGAGTACGACGGCGATACCCCCGTGCGCATCACCACGGTGGTCGTCTCTGTGCAGCACAAAGAGGATACCGATATGGACAAGCTGGCAGATTTGCTGGACGAGTATGTGTTCCCGCTGGCCTTTGACG
The DNA here is from genome assembly GCA_001916715.1 of Firmicutes bacterium CAG:24053_14. Lineage (GTDB taxonomy): Bacteria > Bacillota > Clostridia > Oscillospirales > Oscillospiraceae > F23-B02. The sequence goes on along the minus strand of MNSZ01000003.1, from coordinate 2,309 downwards.
GTATGCCCGCCGACGACGCGGAAATCATCCTGAACCCCAGCGGTAAGTTTGTGCAGGGCGGCCCGGATGCCGATACCGGCTTGACCGGGCGCAAGCTCATGGTGGACAGCTACGGCACATTTGCACCCCACGGCGGCGGTGCGTTCAGCGGCAAGGATGCCACCAAGGTAGACCGCAGCGGCGCATATATGGCGCGGTACATTGCCAAAAATATCGTCGCGGCAGGCTTTGCCCAGCGCTGTCAGGTCACGCTGGCCTACGCCATCGGGGAGAAAGAGCCTGTCATGGTGGATGTGAATACGTTTGGCACAGGTGGCCCCTGCGAGGATGATTGCCTGTCGGCCGCTGTGCGCAAGGCGTATGACCTGACCCCTGCGGGCATCATCAAGCAGTTGAACCTGCTGAACCCCATGTACAGCCGCACGGCGGCGGGCGGTCATTTCGGGCGCGAGGATTTTCCGTGGGAAAATATCGAACATATGAGCGACCTCGCCGCTTACATTGTGTAATTGCCGCGCGTCAGTAAAGAACAAATTGATGCCGCCAACCGGATGACGGCGATAGAATTTCTGCGGCGGTATAGACCCGGTTCACTGGTGAAAAGCAGTGCGCGGGGCGAGTACCAGCTTGCGGAGCATGACAGCTTCAAGATAAACGGCGAATCCAGTGTGTGGCACTGGAAAAGCCGCGACATCGGCGGCAAGTCGGCGCTGAAATATTTGATTTATGTGGAAGGTGTACCGTTTGTAGAGGCGGTGCAGCTGCTGTGTGAGGAAAGTCCGACGTACATCCCAGTGCAGCATGAAGCGGTGGAGCGCGAGCGCCCACAGTTTAAACTCCCCCGAAAAGCACCCACCAATGACCGCGTAACGCGGTATTTGCTGGGGCGCGGCATCTCACTGCCCACGATTCGCTACTGTATTGCGAGAAAAATTCTGTACGAAAGTGCAGAATATCACAACTGTGTTTTCTTGGGCAAAGGCCCGCAGGGTGTGCCGAAATATGCGGCGCTGCGCGGTATTTATGACTATGGGAAACCGTTCAAGCGCGAGGCCCCCGGCAGTCAGAAACAGTACGGATTCTGCATCCCGCCGATGCAGCCCGGCACCACCGTGGCGGTGTTTGAAGCCGCTATAGATGCCATGGCAGAGATGACGCTCTGCGGGGATGCTGCGGACAAATACCGTCTGTCGCTGGGCGGGATCTCGTCCTCCGGCAAGGAGCCGCTGGCCTTGCAGGAATTTCTGCGCCAACACCCGGAAATCACCACGATAGAACTGCGGCTGGACAACGACGCCAAAGGGCGCATGGCGAGTGTCAACATTCAGAACCTTTACCGAGAAAAGTATCAAGTTTGCGACCTGCCGCCTGGCATCGAGAATGGAGATTACGCTGATATGGCAAAAAACAACCTGATTGCAAGAACTGCCGCCCACCGCGCGGAGGCTTGCCGATAGAGAGAAATCAACATGAAAGTTAGAAATCGTTCGCCCACTGCGGGCGCATAGGAGGTATCTGTTATGGCAGTGTTCCGTGTACAAAAGACTCAAAATTATACCATCATGTCCAACCACCATCTGCGCAACAAGGCTCTTTCGCTTAAGGCGAAGGGGCTTTTATCTTTGATGCTGTCTCTGCCCGAAGATTGGGATTATACCACGCGCGGGCTGGCATCCATCTGCAAAGAGGGTGTTGACGGGATCCGGGCAACGGTTCGGGAACTGGAAAACGCCGGGTACATCATCCGCCGCCGTGTCCGCGACAAGAACGGTCAGATGCGCGGCATGGAGTACACGGTTTTAGAGCAGCCGCAGCCGCCGAAACAGGGCCCCGAAGAAGCAACGCCTAAGTGCGCCCAACCAAAACAGGCAGAGCCTAAACGGGAAAAATCTGTACAGGAAAATCCTGCACAATTAAATACTAAAAAAATAAATAAAGAAGAAACAAATAACGTATCGAATCCTATCCGCGCGGCGGGCCAGCGGGCAGACTACCGCGCCCTGCTGCTGAAAAACATCGAGTATCCGATTTTGGCGCAGAATAACCCGATGGATACGATGCGATTGGATGAACTGGTGGAGTTGATGCTGGATGTGGTTTGTTCCAAACGGGCTGCTATCCGTATCGCTGGCGAAAATATGCCTGCAGAGGTAGTAAAATCCAGATTTCTCAAGCTGAACGCAGAACATATCCAGTATGTTCTGGATTGCCTCAAGGACAACCCGCCCCGCATCCGAAACATCAAGCAATACTTACTGGCGGCGCTCTACAATGCGCCGCTGACGATAGAAAACTACTATGCCGCGCAG
>MNSZ01000002.1:1923-9505 GCA_001916715.1 Firmicutes bacterium CAG:24053_14 | reverse complement strand
AGGCTTTCTCATTCTGCTGGGCGTGCTGCTGGGGCGCTTTATCTGCGGCTTCCTCTGTCCCTTCGGCTGGTTTCAGGAACTGCTGCATAAGATCCCGACCAAGAAGCTCTCCACAAAGAAGCTCAAGCCCCTGACATACCTCAAATACGCTGTCCTGCTGGTGATGGTCGTTCTCCTGCCGGCGTTCCTTGTGAATGACGTGGGCATGGGCGACCCGTTCTTCTGCAAGTACCTCTGCCCCCAGGGTGTGCTGGAGGGAGCCATCCCGCTGTCCCTTGCCAATTCCGGCATCCGGGCGGCGCTGGGCAGCCTGTTTACCTGGAAATTCAGCATTCTGCTGTCGGTGATCGTGCTGAGTATCGTATTTTACCGTCCCTTCTGCAAGTGGCTGTGCCCGCTTGGCGCGTTCTATGCGCTGTTTAACAGGGTGTCCCTCTTCCAGATGAAGGTGGACAAGAGCAAGTGCGTCTCCTGTGGGAAATGTGCCAGAGCCTGCAAGATGGATGTGGACGTGACAAAAACACCCAACCATACCGAGTGCATCCGCTGTGGGATGTGCATACGCGCCTGTCCGACAGGTGCCGTTTGCTTCCGCTACGGCTTTGGAGACGGTCAAGATAAGCAAACCCTTGCGGCCAAAGCGCCGCAGAAAAACAACGACATGAATCAGGAGGAACAAAAATGAACGTCAAAAAACTGGTAACCTTGCTGCTGGCCGCTGTGCTGGTCCTCTCTCTGGCAGCCTGCGGTGCGGCGGGCGGCGATAAAAAGGACGGCGAGCCGAAAAACGCCGAGGAGGCGGCCGCCATGTACAAGGAACTGATGGAGCAGGAAAACGCGATTCTTGGAAAAAACACCGAGCTTTGGGAAAAGGTCTTCATGGCGGCCGACAAGGGCATGACCATGCAGGAGGACGGCAAAAACTATGGTGATTTCTTGTTGGACACCATCGAAGGTTCCAAAGATCAGTTTACGGAGGATGAGCTGAAGCTGCTCAAGGAGGCGGCGGAGAAGATCCGCGAGATTGAAAATAAGCGGACAATGATTGAGAAAAAGTACCCCGAGGCGGCACAGCAATCTAAGGATGGCGCTATGAGCGTGCCCGCAGGCAGCGACATGACCACGCCGCCTGATGACGGCAGCATGCAGAAATTCCCCACCTTTGAGGGCAAGGACCTGGATGGCAACACGGTGAAGAGCAAGGAGCTGTTTTCCGGCAATGCCGTCACCGTGGTGAATTTCTGGTTCACCACCTGCAATCCCTGCGTGGGCGAGCTTTCCGAGCTGGACGCACTGAACAAGGAGCTTGCGAAGAAGGGCGGCGCGCTGATCGGCATCAACTCCTTTACGCTCGACGGCGACGAGAAGGCCATCGCCGAGGCGAAGGAGGTGCTTGCCAAGAAGGGCGCGACCTATCAAAACATCTATTTTGGCTCCGGCGGCGATGCCGGTAAGTTTGTGGAGAATGTCTTCGCCTATCCCACCACCTATGTGGTTGACCGAAACGGCAATATCGTGGGTGACCCCATCGTAGGCGCCATCACGGAAAAGAAGCAGGCTGAGACGCTGCAAAAGCTCATCAACCAGGCCCTTGCCGCCGATATGGGCTGACAAACGGATTTATCTCCTCAGGAAGGAGGGATACACCATGTATCGGAGCGTATTGCCGCTTCTGCTCACCGCGGTACTGCTGCTGAGCGGCTGTACTGCCGGGCAGAAAAATATGTCGCAGAAAACGGACGAGAAGGAAATGACCGGACAGCCCTCTGATATGTCCGGTGAAGGAAGCATGTATATGGATATAAGTTTGCTCATGGTCATACCTCCAAGATGTTTTTTGAGGTGAATCAGGCGGTCAATTTCCGGGTGATTATTGGCGGGAATCATATCGAAATCTGCCGCAAATCATTCAAAGAAAGTCGTTGCGAACGGTTAGTACGTATAAAATAGCTGGCTACAAAACGGCAAAGTAAAGAGCTACCAGATTTTTTGAAAGTCTGATAGCTCTTTTGTTTTATCGTGAATTATTGCCGATTACCAATTAACAAAGTCATAGGCTAGATTGCCAAGCTTTGATAACTCTAAATCTAAAGAATTTGCATTTAGTAGTTCTGTTATTTTTGCTTGGCATTCTAGATACTGTTGCTCAGTAAGTTTGCTCCAAACACAATCATTAATATGCGCCTTTTTAATAATGATACTGTCAAGAGGGCAGTCACACGATGAAAAATTAGGAATAGGTTTGTCTATAAATATCAAATCGCTAAAAACATATAGATATTTGAAAGTCATATTTATAAGTTTTTGAGCGAGCCCAAACCCGGTTACATAATGGTTGTCATTGCCTATAGTATTATCACAAAACAACAGCGAAATATCTTCAATAATTTTTCTTGAAAACACAAAATTTGATTCAATAATAGCTCTGTTTGTAGCTAAGCAAATTTCATCTTTGTTATTCAGAAAAGAAGCGCTGTAATAACGACCTGCCGTCATCATATCCGAGTATGCCAATTCAATGCACCTTTTTAACACTTCCGATGGGCGGTCCTTGTTTGTTGCTCGTCCCAATACAGAAGACTCTAAAAATGATTTTTTCCAGTCTGTCATAAATTCACCCCATTTAGTCGTTCTTTAACCTATCCTTATTAACGGCTGCATTGAGCTTGTCAGCGATGAATTTTCGAGTGATTTTTGCTTTTTGAGGTGCAGGCGGGCTGGCGCCCGTCAAGGCGAAAAGGGCAAAAAGCACCGAAAAGGCACGCTGTCAGGCGTATTTGCCCTTGTTAACCGATGGTATGTTTGGAGCTTTAAGCTAAGGAGAAAAACGAAAAATGAAAGAAAAGATCATAAGGGCATTGACCGCGATTTTTTCCGTTACAATATTTGTTGTAATGCTGCTTGCGCTTCTGATAGCGGTGATATATATACCATAGCCTTTATTCTCGGAGCACCATATTCCGAGGCGCTGTGCGGATTTTCCGCTGCCTATATTCAGAGGCCATCTATATAGCCACGATAATTGACTGCCTGCCCGGCGTGGTGATAATGTATCTGAAGAAGCAGTATGTCTTTGTTTTGGATATGGGTGCAAAAAGCAAATGATCATAGCCGTACAGCCATAAAGCTGCACGGGAAATTTGATGACATGCCCGGCAGCAAATTCAATTGTGTGCCGCCGGCAGATAAAATGCCTTGCGCAGGGCAATAAGACCTATTGCAATTTTGTGCAGGCGGTAGTATAATCGGGATGAAAAAACAGGGGAGCTTGTGCTGACAGGCTGAGAGGAAGGACATACCTTCGACCCTTTAACCTGATGCGGATAATGCCGCCGGAGGAAGTCATCAACGATTTTTTAACGGAGGCACCGGATCGGGAGCCTTCGTTTTTTTATCTTTTGGAAAGGAGAAGCGGACTGAGGGGGAGCGCCCTGAGTTCTGTATGACAGCGATGGGAAGCCGTGTTCCGGCGTGAGAGGATGCCAGCAAGCATCGACCGAACTTCCAGACAGCCGGGATCGACGGGCTGAATTTTACGCATGGAAGCGCCGCTGCATACAGGTATAAATACAGCCGCACAGCCGCTTTCTGATTTCAAAGGAGAAATAAAAATGAAAAAAGTCAATACCAAGAAGCTTGCGACGGCGAGCATCCTGTGCGCCGTTGCAGTCGTGGGAAGTCTGTTTTCCTTTCCCGTGTTCGGCAGCAAGTGCGCGCCGGTGCAGCATATGGTGAACATCATATGCGCGGTGCTGCTCGGCCCGGCGTATGGCGTGGGTGCGGCGTTTGTCGCCTCGCTTATCCGCAATCTGCTCGGCCTGGGCAGTCTCATGGCTTTCCCCGGAAGCATGTTCGGCGCACTGCTGTGCGGTCTTGTCTATGAAAAAACCGGAAACATTGCGGCAACGCTTGTCGGCGAGGTGTTCGGAACGGCGATCCTCGGCGGCCTGTGCGCTTACCCCGTGGCGATATACTTTATGGGGCAGTCGGCCGCGGCCATCGCGTTTTACGCATACATCATCCCGTTTTTCGTATCAACGGCAGGCGGCGCGGCGATATCCGCAGTCTTGATATACAGCCTTAAAAAGGCCGGAGCTCTCGGCCGTATGCAGCTTTCGCTGGCCCAGTGAGGAGGAAACCGAAATGCTTGGAAAAATGCTTGAAAACGTAAGAGCAAAATGCCCTCTTATTCATAATATCACAAATTACGTCACGGTCAACGACTGCGCGAATATCGTGCTCGCGTGCGGCGCGTCGCCGATCATGGCCGACGATAAGGCCGAGGTCGCGGAGATAACAAGCGTGTGCGCAGGCCTTAATATTAACATCGGGACGCTCAACAGCCGCACGATAGAGTCGATGCACATTGCAGGCAAAAGGGCAAACGAGCTGAGACACCCCGTCGTTCTCGACCCCGTCGGCGCCGGCGCGTCGAGCCTGCGCACGGAAACGGCGCTCGGCCTTGTGCGCGAGGTGAAGCTTTCCGTCATCCGCGGAAACATTTCCGAGATAAAAACAATTGCCTCCGGCAGCGGAACGACCAAGGGCGTCGATGCCGACGTTGCCGATAAGGTGACCGAGGCAAACCTTGCGGATGCCGTTAAATTCGCAAAGGCATTCGCTCGCGAGACCGGAGCCGTTATCGCGATAACCGGCGCTATCGACATTGTTGCCGATGCCTACAGAGCCTTCTGCATCCGCAACGGCAACGCCATGATGTCGTCCATAACCGGCACCGGCTGCCAGCTTTCAGCAATGACGGCGGCATTTGTCACCGCAAATCCGGATAATGTGCTTGAGGCAGCGGCAGCGGCGGTGTGCGCGATGGGGCTTGCCGGCGAGATAGCGCATGACAGACTCAGCTCCATGGACGGCAATTCTTCTTACAGAAACTACATCATTGATGCAATTTATAATCTTACTCCCGAGCAGCTTGAGGAAGGTGCAAAATATGAAGTGCGATAAAAAATACATGCTCCTGTACGCCGTGACGGACAGATCGTGGGTCGGAAAGCAAAGCCTTTACGAGCAGGTAGAATCCGCGCTCAAGGGCGGCGCTACCTGTGTGCAGCTTCGCGAAAAGGAGCTTAACGACGATGAGTTTCTCGCCGAAGCTGTCGAGATCGGCGCGCTGTGCAGAAAATACTCCGTGCCGTTTTTCGTCAACGACAACGTTGACGTTGCGATAAAGTGCCACGCCGACGGCGTTCACGTCGGCCAGGAGGATATGACGGCAAGCAAGGTGCGCGAGAAGATAGGCGGCGACATGATGCTCGGCGTTTCCGTTCACACGGTCGAGGAAGCTCTTGAGGCCGTGAAAAGCGGCGCGGATTGCCTCGGTGTCGGCGCAATGTTCTCGACCTCCACTAAGGCGGATGCCGATGTTCTGCCAAAGGAGACTTTGCGTGATATCTGCGCGGCTGTCGATATCCCGGTCGTCGCCATCGGCGGCATATCCGAGAGCAATATCCTGCAGCTTTCCGGCACGGGCGTTGACGGAGTTGCGCTCGTCAGCGCCATTTTCGGAGCGGAAGATATCGAGGGCGAGTGCAGAACGCTCAGGGCACTGTCCGAAAAAATGGTGCGCGCATGAGGATAAAGGGCGCGATATTCGATTTTGACGGGACGCTGTTTGACTCAATGTATATATGGGACACCGCCGGGGAAACCTACCTCGCCTCGATCGGCGTCACTCCGAGACCCGGCGTGAATGAAGCCGTTTGCGCGCTGAGTCTGAGCCAGACAGCGTCATATTTTAAGAGCGAGTATGACCTTGAAATGACGACCGCTGAGATCGAGGAAGGCATAAACAAAATGGTCAGGCATTTTTACTATGACCTTGTGCAGCCCAAGCCCGGTGTGCGTGAATTTCTCGATTTGCTTCAATGCAATGGCGTAAAAAGGGCCGTTGCAACGGCAAGCGAGCACGACCATGTTCTGGCCGCGCTGCGCCGCTGCGATATGGAAAAGTATTTTGACGGTATACTCACCTGCGCCGAGGTCGGCAGCGGCAAGGACGAGCCGGAAATCTTCCGCGCCTGCCTGAACGCACTTGGTACAGCCAAAAGCGAAACGGCTGTTTTTGAGGACGCGATCCACGCGGCGCGGACGGCAAAGCGCGACGGATTCGTTATTGTCGGAGTATACGATAAAAGCGAAAAACGGGCCGAGGAGCTTAAAGCGCTCAGCGACTGTTATATAACCGACTTTTGCAAGCCGGAAACATTCCGTTGCTTTGCATCGGACTGAAAGGAGCACAACATGAAAACAGCACTCACCATCGCAGGAAGCGACTCCAGCGGCGGAGCCGGTATTCAGGCGGATATCAAGACAATGACCATGAACGGCGTTTTTGCCATGAGCGCTATAACTGCGCTCACAGCGCAGAACACGACCGGCGTTTCGGCGATCGAAGAAGCCTCGCCCGAGTTTTTGCGCCGGCAGCTCGACGCCGTGTTCGAGGATATATATCCCGATGCCGTTAAGATCGGCATGGTATCGTCCTCGGAGCTTATCCGCGTCATAGCCGACAGACTCAGGCATTATGACGCTAAAAACATCGTAGTTGACCCTGTCATGGTCGCAACGAGCGGCTCGGCGCTTATGAAAACCGACGCCGTGCAGACTCTTGCGGACGAGCTTTTCCCCATAAGCACGGTGATAACGCCGAATATCCCCGAGGGTGAGATCCTTTCCGGCATGAAAATAGAAAACGAAGAAGATATGCTCAAGGCTGCCGAGAAGATAGGGCGCGAGCACGGCTGTGCGGTGCTGCTCAAGGGCGGCCACAGCGTAAACGACGCAAACGACCTTCTGTATTCCGACGGTGAGTGCCGCTGGTTTGAGGGCAAGCGCATAGATAACCCCAACACCCACGGCACGGGCTGCACTCTTTCAAGCGCGATCGCGTCGAACCTTGCCAAGGGCTATGATCTGAAGACATCGGTTCGCCGCGCGAAGGAATATATATCAGGCGCGCTTGCCGCAATGCTCGACCTGGGCAGAGGACGCGGACCGATGAACCATGCGTTTGCGCTCGGCGGCGAGTTTTCAAAGGAAGCATAAATGCTTATAAAATGCCGTGTATCGTATACAGGCGCTGCTTGCCCACAAAGGCGGCACCGATGCAAAAATGCACGGCAGCTTATAAAAAAGAGACGACCTTGACAAAGGCCGTCTCTTTTGCAGACTGGCAAAAAATATGCTATAGATAAAGAAAATTGAGTAGCAGGGGAGCGCGAGGGGGCAAAGGCCCCACTCGTGATTAGATTAATAGCCATCAAAAATGTCCGGTACGGACTTTTTGACGAGCGTAGCGAGATTTTTCGTGAAAACTCGTTTTCACAAAAAATGTGGCGTTTTTTAAGCGGGCAAAAAAGTCACAGACTTTTTTGAGACGCTTAAAAAGAGACGACCTTGACAAAGGCCGTCTCTTTTGCATATTGAATTAAAACGCGACCTGCATGAACAGTGCCACGCAGCAGAGGATCAGAGCCAGCGGAACGTAAACGTAGCGCCCGACGCTGTACCACAGCTTGCCGCGCTGCTTTGTGCTGCCGGTGTTCACTGCGTTGAGCAGCTC
>MNSZ01000002.1:0-1882 GCA_001916715.1 Firmicutes bacterium CAG:24053_14 | reverse complement strand
GATCGCGCCTAGCGTTGCGCCGATAGGAATGATGTAGATAGAAACAAGATCCATCCACGGACCCCATTTTGAGATCGGCTCCATACCGATGCCGAAGCCGAGGCACAGAACGCACAAAATCGCAAGCACGGCGGTGCGGCTGAGCTTGGGGAACTTGTGCATCAGCGATTCGGCCACAGCCTCAAACATGTTCTGCAGCGAGCTTACTCCGGCGAAGATCATAGCAACGTATAGGATTATGGCAAACAGTCTGCCCAGGGGCAGATCCTGCAAAATAGTCGGCAGAGTAACGAACAGAAGACTCGGGCCTGCACCGACATCCTGGCCGTAGGCAAAGCAGGCCGGGATGATGACAAGCGCGGCAACAACGGCGGCGATAGTGTCAAACATCGCGGTGTGCTGCGCAACTCCGACAACGTCCTCCTCATCGGAAAGATACGCGCCGTACACGATCATGCCGCTGCCGGTCACCGACAGCGAGAAAAATGCCTGCCCCATTGCCCATATCCAAATCATCGGGTCGGTAAGCGCTTCCCAGCGCGGTGTGAACATGAACTTGTAGCCCTCCGCGGCGTCGGGCAGGAACGCGACCCTGACCGCGAGCACGATAAATATGAGGAAAAACAGCGGCATCATGATCTTGTTGGTCTTTTCAATGCTGTGCGCGCCGAGATACAGCGTCAGAAGCGTTCCGGCAACGACGATTATGTGGTACGGAACGACCGACATCGGCGTCGACGAGAACTCGCCGAACCATGGAGGATGTACGTCACGATAACGGCATAGCCGATGGCGATGCACAGCGATCCGGCAAGCGGAAGCCAGCCGAGAATGCCGCCGGCCTTGCCAAAGCCCTTGCCGCGCGTTGCCCATGCGCTTTCATATGTCCCGAGCGTACCGGTGCGTGCGCGTCTGCCCATTGCAAACTCGGCCGGCAGGCCGACATAGCTGAATATGAACACAAACAGCAGATATATCAGCAAAAACGCTCCGCCGCCGTTTGAGCCGAGCTTATTCGGAAATCCCCAGACGTTTGCCATACCGACGGCAGAGCCGACGGATGCAAGGATAAATCCCCAGCGGCTCGCAAAATTCTTCGTTTTTTTCATAAGTAAACTCTCTCCCTTATTATCCTCCGCATGAGCGGACTTTTTCATTTTAACGCAGCAAAGCTAAAAAGGGAAATTAGTGAAATTCAAGTAGGTATGAATTTTATTAATACCGCGAAAAATTATTGACAAACGATAATTTTGCAGGTATAGTGTAATTATCGAAAAACGATAATTTTGGGAGGATGATATCGTGAGTAGGAAAAAACTTTTTGCAATTCTTGCGGCAGAGAGTGTAGCTATAATCGCGCTTTATGTGCTCACTGCGCAGATGCAGGAGACATTTTCGGCCATTTACAACTTCCCGTTTGAGCAGATCGGACTCGGCCTGCGCGCGCTGCACGGTCTTGGAGGTTTTGGCGTAGGTGCCGCGTTTGCTTTGTGGATCGGTTTCTCGCTGCTGCCGATGATACCGGCAGTGTGCGGCCGCAGAAAAAGCGCGTGGGAGAAAGCGCTGCTGGGGCTGGTTTCATTTTCGCTGTTGACGACGCTGTATGTTATGACAGATCCGCAGTGCATCGAGCTGCCGTATACGGATTCGGACTATATTGTGAAAACGAGCTTCAGCATGACGACATGGTCGGCGCTTATTTTATATTTCATAGTTTTCGCGGTCCGGCTGATGCGCGAAGGAGACAGGGATAAGCTGATGGACTATTTCGGTATGGCGCTGTATGCTCTGGCGATGCTGTGCGCAGCGTGTATCATAATATTGGGTACGGGAAGCGCACAGAATATCCGCTTTTCGAACAGGCAGACCGTCGACACAGTGT
>MNSZ01000001.1 GCA_001916715.1 Firmicutes bacterium CAG:24053_14 | reverse complement strand
GCAAGCCCTTTCGGCTGCTTGAACAATTTTTACTTCAGAATATTGTCTAACTTTTTGGGGTCACTTCAAAATTGGGCGCCTGCTTTGTAAGTTGTATGATGCGATGTGCATCTTTACATGCGGCGATTGTTGCTCACTTTTCGAGCAGCGTCCAGTCGCGGTTCACGCGCAGGGCGGTCCACTGCTCGTCGCCGTTCTTCTCGGTCACGGCGCGCTCGTAGGTGTGGCTGTTCGCGGCCTCCTGCACGGCGATGTAGAACCAGTCGCCGCTCTTGCAGTCGGGGAAGGTCAGCATCACACGCTCAGACAGCAGGTGGTCCTCCTTAGAGGGCACGCGCTCGAGCGCACGGTTCACAAGCGTCATCATCTCGGCGCGGGTGATGGTGGCGTCGGGACGGAACGTGCCGTCGGGATAGCCCGCGATCCAGCCCATCTTCGCGGCGATGGCGATGGCGTCATACGCCCGGTGATCGGCGGACACGTCGCTGAACTTCACGCCCGCAACAGGCTTGGCATCGGCGAACTGCGCGAGCATCGCGGCAAGCTCGGCACGGGTGATGGCCTCGTCGGGACGGAATGCGCCGCCCTTGGGAGTGTCAACGATCACGCCGGCCTTTTCAAGGGTCGCAATACTGTTGTTGTACCACGCGCCGGCCTTGACATCGGTGAAGCTGCTCTCGGTCGTGAAATACTCATCGCGCGTCTTGTCGGAGAGCAGGCGGAAGAGGATGGTCGAGACCTCGGCGCGGGTGATACTGCCGTTCGGGCGCACCGTGCCGTCGGGATAACCCATGACATAAGCGAAATGATCGCCCGTGTTCAATGTGGGTTTGCTGGGGGTGGTGACAGAAGAATAATAAGCACGGGTGTAGGTGTTGACGAACGTCACCGTAGTATCGCTTGTGGGAACGGTATCCTTAAAAACGCTGGCCACCTCTACCGTAAGTCCGCTCGTATGATCGTCGGAAACCTCGAGGTACAGTACATATTCACTCTTATCATAGTCAATATAACTGTTCTTGCTGTCAAATTCCTTCACGATGATGCGGTACAGGCCCTCATCGAGTGTAACGGTCTTGCTGTCTGTTCCGTTCACGGTAAACGTGACATTCTTCGTCTCGCCCGTGCTCAGCGTCGCCGTACCGGTCAGATTGATTGGCAAATCGAGCGGTGCAGCCGCATAAACGGCGGTGGAACCGGAATTCGCCGTTACCTGATCGATCTCAGCCTCAAAAGTAAAGGTCGCGCCGCTCGTATCTGCGCGGTTGTACTTCTGGACGTACTGCTTATACACATACTGGCCGATGTCCACCTCAATGGGATCAGCCTTCCACTGGGCGTAGAGGATAATCTCATCGTCGTTCACAGCGGACAGGTTTTTGACTTTCGCACCATCTTTATAGGCAACAGAACCATCTTCCGTGGTGCTCCAACCGGCAAACGTATAGCCAGTCTTGGCAAAAGCGTTCTTGGCCAGGTTCTTCGCTTCATCGTAGATGAAGGTCTGGTCGTCCATCGTACCGCTTGTTGCGCCGTTGCCATCGAACTTCACGGTATAAGTGTTGGCCGTCCACTTGGCATAAAGGGTAATCACATCGCCGTTCACAGCAGACAGATTGTTCACTTCCTGACCGTCCGTGTAGACAACATCACCGTTCTTCACGGTACTCCAACCGGCGAACGTATATCCAGCCTTGGCAAAAGCGTTCTTGGGCAGGTCCTGCGCCCTATCATAGGTGAAGGTCTGGTCGAGCATCTCGCCGCTCGTCTCACCATTGCCGTTGAACTCCACAGTGTAGGTGTTTGCTGCCCACTGTGCATACAGGTGCGCTTCGTCATTTTCATCAATATCGGCGGCAGTAAACTGCACCTTGTGTGCGGAGCCGGTCTCCGTGAAGAGCTTGCCACTGCCGTCGGCCTTGGTGTTCCAGCCTGCGAAGGTATAGCCGAGCTTTGCGAAGCCAGCAGATTCAATGTGCTTCAGGGTCTCGTAATCGTCAGTCTTCCACTGTGGAGACTGACTGGTTGTTTCCTTCATGCCCTCTACATTGTAATTGCTGTGATAGATGAGCAGGAACGGATTGGCTTCCCACTGCGCATAGAGATTTACCGTGCCCTCGGTTGCAAGGTTCGAGGCTTCTTCCTTATCAGCATAAGCTGTTCCGGAGCCGTCTGCCTCGGTGTTCCACTCCACAAACGTGTAGCCGGGCTTGGTGAACGTATTTTCGTTCAGAGCCTGCGCTGCATCATAGGTGAAGGTCTGCGAATCCATCGTGCCATCGCCGCCGTTGGCATCAAAGGTGACGGTATAGGTGTTCGGGAGATAGTTGATGTGGACACCGCTCGGAGAGTCAACGGTGAAGATCAGGTCATTGCCGGTGATTTCGGGATGGCCATCGGTATTTTTATAGATTCTGTCGATATCTGCGTGATACCCCTTGATGGCGTCAGCAATCTGGTCAGCATTCTTTACTTCCCAAACTTTGAAGAAGGTCGAGGTTTCGCCTCTGAAGGTCTGCTCCTTATTGAGTGCTGCCTGAATCTTATCAAGGATGTTCTCGCCGACAGTGATATCAACATTCGTGATGAACGCGAGGCTCTAGCTTTTCGCATGCTGTTGTCTGCCTTCAACAATGCAGGGTGGTGCGGCGAAAGCCAAAAGGGCTTTCGCTGCACCACCCTGATGAGAGAGGTATAGGATCAATGCTGTTATTTTCAGAAGCGACACTCGGCGGCAAAGGCGTGCCCTTCGAGCCCTTCGCCGTGCGCCATCCTGTTAACAAGGGGAGCGATGAGGTGGGAAGCCTCATCCGTCATGCTCTGGTGCGTGCAGGTCTTGAGGAAGGTTCCAACATAGACGCCGCCCGTGTAGCGCGCGGCCTTTACGGTCGGCAGAGTATGGTTCGTCCCGGAGGCGTAGTCGCCAAAGACCTCCGCTGTGTTTCCACCGATAAAGAGTGAGCCGTAGTTATACAGTCGTTCAATGACACGTTCATTGTCTGCCAGATTGATCTCAAGGTGCTCTGGGGCATAGCGGTTAGCCATGTCAATAGCCTCATCCAGACTGTCGAGCAGGATGACCTCACCGAAGGTGTCCCAAGACTGGCGGGCGATCTGTGCCGTCGGCAACCAGGAGAGCTCATCCTCCACCGCACGGATAACCGCGTTTGCGGAGGCCTCATTTGTTGAGAGAAGAATAGCCTTCGCGTTGGGATCATGCTCACATTGAGCGAGAAGATCAGCTGCGAGTGTCTTCGGGTCGGCGTTCTCGTCGGCGATGACCAGTACTTCACTGGGACCGGCAACAAAGTCGATGCCAACCTGTCCGTAGCACTGGCGCTTGGCCTCAGCGACATACTGGTTGCCGGGACCGACAATCACGTCGACCGGAAGAATGCTCTCGGTACCATAGGAGAACGCTGCAATGGCCTGCACGCCACCGAGAGCGTAGACTTCATCCGCGCCGGCGAGATCCATGGCGACAAGTGTTTTGTCGTTGATCGTTCCGGTGCCGTGCGCGACCGGCGAACAAGTCACGATACGCTTGACTCCCGCAACCTTGGCAGGAGTGATGAGCATCATGGCCGAGGAGTAGAGCGGGAAGCGCCCGCCGGGGACATAGCAGCAGCAAGACTGCACGGGGATGACGCGATGGCCGAGTGAGATGCCAGGGCGCGGCTGGAATTCAGGCAGGTCATGGATGGTCGCTCGCTGCGCCTCAGCGAATGCGCGGATGTTAGCGAGCGCAGACTTCATATCGTTGAGTTCCTGTTCGCTTACGTGGGAATAGGCATCGTTGATCTCCTCGCGACTCACGCGGAATACAGGACGGGCAAAACCGTCGAACTTTTCGCTGTAGGAACGAAGTGCCGCATCACCGTTGGCGACGACGTCTTCAATGATTTCGGAAACGGTTTTGCGCAGTGCGCTGAGGTCTTCCTTCGTGCGTTCTTTACCGGTTTTGATATGTTTCATAATATGCTCCTTTTACGATTTGCAGGTTTGTTGGCGGTGGTCAGAAGATGAGGGGGATGATGTACAGCAGAACCGCGATGATGCAGAACGCAGCCACAATGGATTTCCATAGATGGTATTCCTTGTCCATCTTTGCGCGTTCCTCTGGGGTGGGAGGCGCTTCATCAGTGACGGAGTCGTTAATGTTCAGGATGCTGCTGTCACCATATTTGGCGTGGCAGATGTAGTAGACCACAAGGCCGGCCACGCACCAGATGATGCCGGAGATGATGGCATAACGGTCAAGCTGGATGAGCATGATCGCGTAGATGAGGATGCTGACAGGCACACCGACTTCAATGAGCGGCGCCTTGTACGGACGGTCCAGTTCGGGGTGACGCTTGCGCAGACCGAGCGCGGCAGCGATACCGATGATGTAGTAGAAAAGGTCAGCAAACAGACTGACTGAGGCGACAAATGTGATGGGATAGAACACGAGAACGAGCGAGAGCGCGCCGAGGAACAGAATGGACACCCACGGCGTCTGATAACGGGGGTGAAGTTTGGCGAATACCTTGGGCATTGAACCCTCGCGCGCCATAGCGAAGAGGTAGCGCGGCGGGACGGCGATGCTGGAGTTCAGCGTAGAGAAGTCGCCGCCGAAAGCGATACCCGCAGCGAGAAACGCCATCGGTAGACCGAGAATGCCGGCCATAGCCATGCCGTCGGCGAACGGGGCGGAGGCATCCGCCAGCTCACCGAGATGCTCGGGCGGGACGATGCCGACAAGAAACCACTGGAAGATGGCATTGACTGCGAAGACGATGAAAGGGGAGAGCTTTAGTGCGCGCGGCAGGTTGATGCGCGGGTGCTTGATCTCCTCGCCCAGCGCGCAGCAGGTCTCAAAGCCCGCGAAGCACCACCAGATCATGGCAACCATGCCAATAAAGCTCCAGCCGGAGAGATTGTTCATGCTCTCGGGCAGCACCACATAAGAGGGAAGGTGGATGTTGGGTATCATCATCAGCGCCCAGATAATGGCAACGCCCCAGAAGAAGAACATGAAGCCGTTTTGGAGGCGGCCCGTCATTTCCGTGCCTCGGATGTTCGTGACGATGAAAAGGACGATGGGGATGGCTGCAAGCAGCACATCGCTGATTGGCAGCTCCACGCCGAATGCCCGGAACAGCGTTTTGAAGTAGAAAGAAAATGCCAGCGCCTCGCCGGAGGTGACGGCGACGAGCGATGCGATAAAGTTCCAGCCCGCCAGCATACCGGCGGCCTTTCCGAGTCCGAGCTGCGCATATTTGTATGTGCCGCCCGCGAACGGGAGGGCCGCGCTCATCTCCGCATAAAGGTGAGAGGGATATACGCTGATGACCATGGCCATAAAGGTTGCGAGGATGACGGCGGAACCCATAGAGCCGACAATCTGTGCGCCGGTTGTGAACAGACCGACGCCGACGACAGTGCCGACTGTAATGGTAACGGCTTCGCGCATACCAAGCGTGCGTTTCAGCGTTTCATTTTGGGGTGTGCTCATAAAGATATCCTCCTTGCAATCAAATTTTCTTTGTGCGGTGACCGGTCTTAAGCATCCTGCACTTAGGTTGTTTACAGAATAAACGGTCAAGTATGCTCCATGTCAATCTACTGTTTTTGCCAAATCAGCAAAAAGTGTTGAGCACACTCCAACTTTTTGCTATACTAAGAAAAATTGCGGAAAGTGGGGGAAGCCGATTCACGGCAAGGACATGAAGATTGGACAAGTGGCACAGCGCTACGGTATTTCAAGGGACAACCTTTATTACTACATCAACTATGGTTTGCTCGTCCCGCCGCGGATGGACAAGCAGTATGTGTTTGACGACGAGACACTGAGCGATCTTGAGCGCATCCTTGAACTGAAGGAGCTCGGCTTTACGCTCGCGGAAATCCATCATATCCTTTCACTCTTTCGCATTTCTGACATGGAGAAGACCGGCTTTCGGGAGGAATTGCGCCTCATCTATGCCGAGCGGCGCCGCGGCTGTCAAGAGGAGATCGCACATCTTGAGAAAATATCCGGCGTTCTGTCACAAAAGATTGAGAAGCTCTCCACCGTGGACACGTCGGAGTATCGGCGGACAGGGCTGCCATTGAGCATGCTCGGCCTTATCCAGTGCCCGCATTGCAAAAAGCCGCTGGCCATCAGCAATGTGACGATGGATACTGAGTATATTTTCGAAGCGGACATGGATTGCCAGTGCGGGTATCACGCAGATGTGCGCGATGGTATCCTGCTCACACCGAACCGCTATGAGGGAAATGACGATACACCGGATGTCCATCGCCTGATGTATAAGGATTTGCCCGCTGGGATGATCAGCCTTTTTCAGAGCGCGTACAATTTCATGAAGCGGCAGCTTGACGGGGTCAGCCTGAGCGGAAAGGTCGTGATGGAGAGCTACATCAACGCGTGGTTCTTTCTGTATACGCATCAGGGCATCTTCGACCCCAATGAGCGCTATATCATCGTCGATAAATACCCGGAGACGCTGGCAATGTATAAGGCGCTGATGGAGCGGGAGAATTACCACCTTCCGATTCTCTACATTGCCGACAGTACGCTGAATCTGCCGCTGTGTCCCGGCTGTGTTGATGTCAATATCGATTTCTTTGCGGCGAATGAACACAACTTCTACCGCAGGAGCTTTTTCTATGAGGAGCTGGCACCGCTGCTCAAGCCGGGCGCGCGGGTGATCGGGACCTATTTCTACTTTGAAAACGGCTGGCGCTCCATGCAGAAACTGCTGAGCCAGTATCCTAAGTGTAGCGACAACAATTTCTCGCTGCAGTATTTCCTGAAAATGGCGGCAGAAACGGGTATCGTCATCGATAAAAAGGAAATCTGCGGACCCAGCATAGACGCCGGGAACAACATTGGATTCAGCTTCCATCAAAAGGGGGAAAAGCTCTATCTGCTGCCATACAGCGCTCACCGCGCGCTGTCGGGGAGAATGGGCTGAGAACGAACATACCGCGGTACTAGGCGTAACTGTAAGACTTGACACGTATAAAAGACCGCCATCTCGGTGAGCAGTAGCTCCTTAAGATGGCGGCCTTTTACATGTCTGGATTTTACGCTAACTATAATAAAAGCAAGTGGGGATCTCAATGAAGAGAATACCCACTTGCTTTTTTGTGTACTCCAAGATGGGGTACGCGTTGCAGTTATGAAGAAATGACAACAGATTGTAAGCTGCCAGTTCCCAGTCAATTTGACCGATCTCAGTCTGCTCACCTATCGGACTGACGTTTGCACCGTCATCCTTTGGAAGAGGGGAGACTTTCATAGAACCTTCTCAGCTCATCCAGACTGCTTGTCCGATTCTTTATGGGCAGCGAATCCCATGTGATGTCATGATAGCGTTCAGGCGGATTGTCCCGAAGCCTTCGGTCGATGATGCAGACAATACCGGTATCGGTGAAATTGCGGATCAACCGTCCGATGCCCTGCTTGAGCTTGATGATCATTTCAGGGACGCGGACATCCATCAGGGAGTCTTTGGCAATGGAACACTTATACTCAATAATCGGATCGGGAACAGGGAAGGGGAGCCGGAAGATGACGACGTTAGAAAGGCTTTTTCCTTCAATACTGATACCTTCCCAATATGCACCAGTTCCTAGGAGCACGGAGTTCGTATCTTCCTTAAACTCATTCAGAACCTTGTCCTGCGATGATCCCGGCTGCTGAATTAAAACCTTGTACGGAAGATTCTTCGTGCTGAGAATGGAATATACCTCTTCCATATCGGTCTTTGCTGTGAACAGCACAAGTGCTTTCCCGTTGGAAATGCTCAGAACCTCAAGAAGAAAGCTTCATGTTCTCTGGTCGGGTGGGGGAGATCATCGCAGTAGTAGATCATGGCGTGTTCATCGTATGGATATGGGGAAGGCTTTGGCTCGGATAAACAGCCACGCTCTCCGGTCGGAAAGCCGGTATTGCTGATAAAGTAAGAGTACTGCTCTTCCAAAGTCCCACCCGTTGCGTTTGTCAAAGTTGCAGATGTCAGGATTGTTCGCTTATCCCCGTTGAAGTAAAGGCGACTCACAATCTCCCTTGTATTCTTGGGGCAATAGACGAGTTCCACGTTGCTGCCGTGCTGCTCTATCCAGATTAGCATGTCGTCAATCTGGCTGAGTAACTCCGAAAGAGAGTCAGTGACGGCATCTAGATCATCAGAGGCAGCTGCGGAGCGGGAGCTTTTGAAATCCATACTGGAGTAAATCTGAATGCTGGACGAAAGGTTATGTATGGCGGAGTTCATCTTTTTGAGCAGTTCAATTGCACTGCTGCTCTGGTCAAAGAAAAAGCGGTCAGCATAACGTATATCCTGATCAGCCTCGTTGATTTGCTTTTGAACCTGTGCTTTCAGGCAGTTATAAAATGCGATAATAGAGCTTTCAGCTTCTCGCCTCTCACCGAATACGTTGTTTTGGTCGGAGGAACGCAGTTCACGGAATGCACGGTTGATTAGTCCAAAGAGCATACCCTGCCCTAAACGTTCCGTTGTGGCACTCCGTACTTTATCATCCAGGTTATGCGCTTCATCCACGACAAGCAGATCAGCGTCAGAGTTAATTAATCCCCCCTGACCGCGTCTGAGCTTCATTAGATGCTGAGTAAGAAAATCCTGATTGCACAGAACAACACCATACGTGTATCTTAACGCAACGCGGATATTGTAATACTTGCATTTGTTATCGCAGGAACTGCAATTTTTCATGCTGAACCGCTGCACGTTTACCTTGTCCCATACGCATTGAGGCAAGCCCTCCGGGAAATCCTTGCGTTCCTCATGGCCATTACTTAGTCCCTCTTTGAGGATATCCGGCACGGCTGCTTGTGAATCACATATGAATTCATTTGCGCGCTTATTGCAGAGGTAATGACTCTGTCCTTTTGCAAGGATGACATCTTTGTTCAGCCCGAGAAGAGGCATTAGCATGCGGACATCACGCCAGAGCTGCTCCTGGAGCGCGATGGTCGAGGTTGCAATGATAACTGGTTTGTGCATACGTTCGCTGTAGAGTAATACCGGTACAAGATATCCGAAGGACTTGCCGATACCCACGCCAGCTTCAATCGCAAAGTGCTGGTCGTTTATGAGGGCATCCACAATTTCAAAGGACATATCCTGATGCCCTTCACGCATTTCAAATCCGTACTGTGGGGCTTCATCCTAAAAGAATACGCTAGCTTGTTCACTCAAGGTGTAGAGGTCTGATTTCCGTTGCTTTTTTTGCCGCCCTGCCGTATTGAGTACAAAATTGGACCAGTTATCCATCCACGTTCCTCCTGGAGTATAAAATAAGGCAAACTGCTGTTTAGTTCAATGCTGACAATTCAGCTCTCTCCAATGGTCAGTGTTATTGAGCGCCCAACTTTCTCTCCGCAGCTCATTTACGGCCCAGAGCTATTTTTTTTGCTCGTTCCTGTCGCTCACATTCTTCCACCTTGGCTTTCAGTTCGAGGAATGCATTCTGAAACTCAGGACTTTCCCGTACTTCACGGGGGACCTCGACCAGTTTGAGATTTTTCTTTTCAAACTGCGGCAGAAGACTTTCGGGAATAAGGTTCTTGTCGAACACCAACACAGTATCACACGGATTGCTTTCCCTATAAAGAATGATATTAAGATTGTCCCTGCGAAAATCAAAGGTTGGGATACTGTCGATCTGCGTTTCTACCACCGTATAACGCTGCTTCTTGACATACCACATCAGTCCTGCAGTCTGCAATTCCAGAGTGTACGGGTCTGTGTTTTCGATACAGCAAATATACTCGATCACTTTCATAGCATATCCTCCATTTCAAGATTCCTTTTATAGTGTTTTTTCCAGTTATCTGATTAAGATAACCCAACCGAATAATCTTTTGTCCTACACCAGTCCAATATCCGTTTGAACTCTTCTTTGCTTATTATTATACCATACTCATCGCGAATCGTAAACTCCGGGTGTGACTGGAGCCAACGCATGACTGAGTCAAGGTCATGGAAGCCATTCTCAGTGCGCCATGAAAAATGGCCCGCTCTTGCCGTTCCAATCACAATGGCTGTCCCTTCTGGGTCCTCAACAGCGAATAGCGCATGGTCAGAAAGCTTGTCTATGAGAGCCTCTTTGGCCTCCTGCAAGTCGGCGGATACAGGGATCTCACGCATCATTTGGAGACATTCTGTTTGGATTCCTGAAACCTTTTTCTGAAATTCGGCGACTTCTTCGGTGATCCGCATATTAACAACAGAGTATTGTGTGCTCACGGCTCATCCTCCTGAACTTCTTCCGGCGCGGCATACTCCACTAGATAGTCATAGAGCGCACCGGGTTCTGTCAAGTCCACGCGGATTTCTTTACCGTCCTCATCATTCCACCAGATCGTGTATCCAGCATCCGGTGCTTCATATAGCCACCAGCCGATGTAATCATATTGATCTTGCATTGTGTACTTCAGCAGCTCCCGGAGCGCGATCAAGTATTGATTCTCCGAATCAAACACAGGGAACCCATCGCAGATCTTTGAGAGGGCGGTATTAAACTCGTCAATCCGAGCTTCTTGCTTTTGGATCTTCTCTATCGTGCTGAGAAATAGCTCTTTCGGTAACATAGGCATTATTCCTTTCTCGCGTCCTGTGCGGAGAGAATTTCCTTGAGTGTTCTTGGCTCGTAATTCATATATGGCATCATGCAGCCGACATTGATGGCGCGAATAGGCTTTCCTCCCTGAACATCCAGTTTCTTATTCTCGTTGAGCTCTTTGATGCATTTCTGGAAGAATGCCTCTTCCACAGTATTGTGAGTATGGGCATAGAGAAGGATCGATCCACGATGCTGCCCATTCCACATCAAAATGGGATAGTGCATCAAGCAGAGCTTATACGATCGCCCGTCGAAACTTTCGCTGATCTCGCGATAATCGGTGATGTCTGCGAAAAGCTTCTGATACCGATAATCAGACAGATCATCATGATTCCCTCGAAAGAGGATCTTCCTCCCCTTGAGCTGTGCGACCAATGCGATGAGTGCTTCATTTCTTCCCCGCATGGCCATATCCCCAAGGATATAAACGGTATCTCCGTTGGTGATCTTAGCGTTCCAATGCTCGAGGATATACCGGTGCATTTCATCAACGGTGGCAAACGGTCTCCCATCATAGTTTACACCCTCACCCGTCTGGTTCCGGTTGAAGAGATGGAGGTCTCCAATGAAGTAGTTCATGTGATAGACCTCCTTATGAAATTCGGTAGATCACACGGACTTGCGAAGCCGCACGATCTCCATAGGACTGACCTGCCTCATAGGGAAGCGCTTCATTGAAGCATTCTACCTGATACCGCAGGCGAT
>MNSZ01000078.1 GCA_001916715.1 Firmicutes bacterium CAG:24053_14 | reverse complement strand
CCCAAAACCGGGATGATGTGGTTCTCGATCATGCTCCTATAACCATCTGCTGAGCTGGGGCGAAGATTTGGCTTTGTGTAGGAATCAAACCAAAGCCGAATCCATGTAGAAAGGGGCTGTGAATCATATCCTTTGCCCTTGCGATAATAAGGCCCTGTATCCTGTTGGATGGCTCGTGCCAGCTTCGCTGCGCATTCTTTTCGTGTCTTAGCAAAAACGCCCTTTTGAATACGCTTTCCCGTTAGAATATCGTAGCCGGCAGTATATCGACCTTCCCAACAGCCGGGGTATCTCTCTCGAATGCTGCCTTCGCCATTCGCTCTTTGCCTACCAGCCATAATGATCTCTCTTTTCCATTTGCGTCTGAGCATCAAGCCACGAGAGAAATTTTCCTTTGTCAATATAGACCCTTTGACCACTTACCGTATGGGGAAAGTCATCTCTCTTTAGAAGTCTATATGCAACCGTAAGACTGCATCCGAGGGTCTTTGCAACGAGCGGCATCGTCATCACATCCGGAAGATCTTCTTTGCGCCGGATTCGCGGCATCTTACTATCGTCCATCCTTGTCACTCCGTATAGAAGAGAGAGTCCTTCTCTTCTGTTTGCACATTTAGCCAGGTAAGGAATTTGTCTTTCGGCACGAAGATACGACTTCCAACTTTGAAGGCAGGAAAGTCGATGCGCTTCACAAGCTCATAGACCTGAGACAGCCCGAGGCCGAGGAAATTGGACACCTCTTGAACATTGAGGATAAGGGGGAGCTCATCGGAACTCTTATACTGGCAACTTTTCATTTTGCATTCCTCCTGTGAAGTAATCTATATCAATACTTACGAGGAGGTTTGGTAACCAACAACAGGTTCGTACAAATTATCAGCAATAGAAAGCAGAAACTGCTTTTTAATTATGGCGAATCAGCCGCAGTTAGATGACAGGTTGCGTTGGGGCGTTATGAGGTTAGCTCAAAAAAGCAGCACTTACAGCTCAATGCCGTAAGTGCTGTTCTATGAGTTTACAAATTACTGGATGGCGTTCTTAAAAGCCTTTCCGGGTTTGAATGCAGGTGCCTTGGAAGCAGAAATCTCAATCTGCTCACCCGTGGCAGGATTTTTGCCAGTACGGGCAGCACGTTCTTTGACCTCAAAAGCACCGAAGCCCACCAGCTGCACTTTCTTGCCAGCCTTCAGAGCTTTTTCAGTAGTCGTGATAAATGCAGCGAGAGCAGTCTCGCAATCCTTCTTGGAAAGGCCACTCGCTTCAGCCATTGTGGCAATCAATTCAGTCTTATTCATAGTTTTTCTCCTTGATGTGGTTTTGTTTTTTCTTGAATGAAATAAACATGGGCGATAGTATGAGTTATCCTTGTCTCTTAGTCACAGCTATGCTGCGCGAGTCATGCGGATACCTCAGCATCAAAGAAGCCACGGACAGGTTTTACTGTCATGCCTCGCTTCGCTTCTTCTCTTTCATAATTGATTCTAGTAATTTCTTCAATAAAAGCCTTTTGCTCTTCACTGGCTTTCGACCATGACACGCCGAATTTACGACACATTGCAAAAAAAGTGCGATACCACAGTCTGTCCTCTTCCGTTTCGTGGGTAAAGTACCACTTCGCTTCTTCCATCGTCAGCCCTCCTCTGAATAAGCATACCACAGTTTCAATGAAAAATGAAGTAGCAAATTAAATGGGTCTGGGGCCGCCACTTAACCCCGTATTTTTGCACAATTGATTTCTCTTCGAAAAGTGAAATTGCCAATGTCCGCATTCAGCCAGCACTTCGCCGATACCACCAGCCGCTGACTGGCGGTATCGGCTATATCATGCCTCCAGCAACAGGTAGAAAAGGTCAGAACGATACTATAGATTTGTTTCCTGTAGTGAGAAGAGAACAGCGCAGCGTCAAGGCGAAAAGCCTGTCCACTGCGCTGTCCGATGTTCGCTTATGGGGCAAGACAGCGGCTTTTGCTGCTTGGCCGCATATCAGTCACTTCTTGCATCGCCAGAGGAAAGCCACGATCTGCGCTCTGGTGCAATCCGCGCCGGGGCTGAATGTCGTGTTGGCGGTTCCCTTGGTGATGTCCTCCTTGACTGCCCACAGAACTGCGTCGGCATAGTAGGAATCGGCGGCAACATCCGTGAACGGATTGCTGCGGCTCGCCACGGGGGCCTTCTCATAACGCCAGAGGAAGGTCACAGCCTGCGCCCTCGTACAGACGGCATCAGGAGAGAACATTCCATCGCCCGTACCGGTTGTGATCCCGTTCTCGACTGCCCAGGCAACCGCCTTCGCATAGTAGGCGCTTGCGGGTACATCAGAGAAACTGCCGGAATTCCTGGGCTCCGGACTGCCTGCGGCACGCCACAGGAAGGTGACGATCTGGGCACGGGTGCAGGGCATATCGGGATTGAAATGCAGCGGGTCGGTGCCGTTGGTGATACCCTTTTCCGCCGCCCATTTTACTGCTTCGTAATAGTAGCTGCTGTTGGGCACATCCACAAAGAAGTTCAGCAGGCTGTTGTCCTCCATGAAAGTTGCCCTGACCTCGACCCTGCTGCCCGGCATGGTGAAGGTGTACTTGCCGCCGCCCTTGTCGGTGAGCTTGCGTTCGCTGCCGCTCTTATCCATGGCCGTGAGCGTTTCCAGCACATAGCCGCTGTCGGGCTTGACGGTGATGGTCACGGTGTCACCCTTGCATGCGCTCTTCGGATTGACGGTCACGGAGCCGTGTTCGGTCTGACTGGGCACGGTCACCGGATAGCCGGATGTGTGGCTGCCGCCGCCTCCGTAGGACGGACGCTCCTGTGCCGTGACGGTGATGGTGCCTGTCTTTTTACCGCTGTAGTTGCCGTCGGCGGTAAAGGTGTAGCCGATGTCCAGCTTCTCCCCAGCCTTCAGCACCTTGAGGGCTTCACCGATCTCCGTCGCGGTCTTGGATTCATTGTTTAGCGTATAGACCGCGCTGCCGGTGACCGCTTCGGGGGTACCGTTCACGGTCACGCCGGTGAACCTGGGCGCTGCAAAGCTGCTCTCGCCTACATAGATGGTCTGGGTCTTGTCGGTGGTGTCGGTGAAGGTTTCGCAGGCGGTGATGCGCGCCGTGAGGTTCAAGTCTGTGGGCTGCTTGAGGTCATATTTATAAGCGTCATCGCCCTTCAGCTTGAACTGGCCGGTGACGGTGACGGTCTTGCCGGTCCCGGCGTCCTTATCGTCGAAGACTGCCGTCACGCCGGAAAGGTCCAGGGTCACTTCGTCGCCCTCCGCCACGTCTCTGAGCGTGCCGCCGGTGAGGGTGGCCGCCGTGGTGCCGTCATAGACCTTATCCTGCGCGGTAATGCCTGTAACGATGAGCTGAATGGCGGGGGTGGCAGCCGCCGCAACCTTAACGGGCGTATCACTGCGCAGCTGGCATCGGTCTATGTCAGCGCCGGTAATCTCCATACCGTCTCCCAGATTGAACTGTGTCAGTTTCAGCGCAATATTCCCGGCGCAGCCGGTGTCAAAGGTGGAGACGCCTCCGTTGAAGGTCGCCTCATAACCGTCGCCCCATATTTTTACCAGCGGTGTGGGAAAGCCGTCCTCTGTGTTCACGGGGAACACAGAGGGCTCGATCTCCCCCCAATCCCAGGCAACATCCAGTGTACCGCTGTTAACGGTGAGCTCCTGAAGTCTGAGCGCAGGGTCGGTGTAGAGCTTGCCGTTATACTCCCTCACACTCTCCTTTACGGTAAGGCTGCCGCTCTGGAGCGTCAGCTTCTTGGCTCTAATGCTCCCGCTGCGCATAGTGGCATCTGTGATTGCAAGGGCGCGCACACCGTCGACGGACTTTGCGTAAACCTTCGTTCCTTCCCCGGACACGGTGAAGTTCCCCTGATTCTCGGTCGCGTCATAGGCTGAAAAATAGATCTCGCCGAGAGAAACATCCAGCGTTCCGCCGCTGACGGTGGCGTTGCCGACAGTTTTGCCGGCATCGAAGGTGTTCCTTTCAACAAGAAGTCCGTAATAGCCGCCCGCCACGGTACCGGCTTCGATCTTGCCGCCGGTCTGGATCAGATTGCCGCTGGACACCTCGATCCCGGTATGGACGTACGCAAAGACCTTGGCGCTGTCCGAAACCGTCAGATCGCCGCCGGAGATGTAAACGCCCCACGAAAGGCCGCCATGCTTATCCGCCGCATCGCCCGTCAGCTCACCGCTGCCGGAGACGGAAACGCTTGCCCCGTATGCGTCAATGCCGCGGGAAAAGGAGCTATTTGCCTTACCGTCTTCCGTATCGGTGGACTTTCCGCCCTTGGCGGTCACCTCGCCGCCGGTCACGGAAAGGCCGCTGCCCTCCGGCAGCTCAAGGCCGGTGGAAAAGGCGCAGTCGCCGTTCTTCGTCTCGCCGCCGGTCAACTCTACCTTGCCGCCCTCGACCGTGACGAGTCCCTTTGCGTAAAGCGCCGTGGAGTAGGTCCAGGCATTGCCGGTGTTCGTGTGTTTGCCGGATTCTACGTTGAGGCTGCCCGTTCCCCGAATGGTCAGCGTGCCCTCGGCGTAAATGCCGTAAATGGAGATCTTGGTATGATAGCTCCCGGTCACATTTACCTCTGCGTCGCCGCCGTAAATGTTGTTACGCGTCCTATCCGCCAGCACGATGATGCTCCCCGCGGGCAGCTTCACCGCGGTGCCCGCCGTAGTTTGGAAGTTGACGCCTTTCAATGTCAGCGTTTTGGTGGCGCTGTCCCATGTGGAGTTCTCTGCATTGTCCCATTTCGCCGCGTTGAGCAGCGCGATCGCCGCCGCACCGCCGTCGGAAGCGGTGAAGTCCGCCGTTTCCGTTGCAGACTCTGCCGCGAGCGCTGTGCTTGGCAGCAATGCCAGACACAGGCACAGGGCGAACACAATACTTACGATTCGTCTTTTCATAATAATTCCTCACTTTCTATCAATTTGGCATATCCAATATTTACTTTATTATAAATTATACCAGATGAAAAAGCAAAATTCATCTGGACTTTCCGCTTTGTCACGGACTCTGCGGGAATGTAGGTTTGTCACGGACTCTGCGGGAAACTCTTTTCTTTTTGCAGAATAGCTTTTATAATAGAAGTATTGAAAGCACCGCCGCGCGCGCAAGGAGGAGACCTTGAATGTTCAAAGATCAGCTCAACGAATATATGGTGCAGCTCGGCTGTTCCGGCCGGGAGCTGGCCGAGGTCAGCGGTCTGTCTCCCGCCACCGTCAGCCGCTACCGCAGCGGCGAGCGTAAACCGGAAAGCGAGGCGGAGCGGGCAAAGCTCATCGGCGGTATTGTTCGGCTTGCCGCCGCACGGGGCATACCCGCGCTGTCGCAGGAAACCGTGTCAGCTGCTCTCCGTCTCTTTTTCTCCGAGGAGAGCGTTGACGCAGAGCATTTGCGCGACAACCTCAACAGCCTGTTCACGACCTTTTCCATCAGCAACTCCGAACTGGCGCGCAGCACCAATTATGACGCCTCCTACCTCTCCCGTATCCGCAGCGGGCAGCGCCGTCTTGCGGATCCCGAGCGCTTTGTTTCCGCGGTTGCCGACTTTGTGATCCGCCGCTTTGATTCCCCGACGGAACGGGATATCCTTGCCGAACTGATCAATGCGAAAGAAGCGGAGGATGATGCAGAGGCGCTTTATGTTAGCCTGGTCCAATGGCTTGGCGGACACAATGCAGAGTGAAAAGATTTTGGAAGCATGGCACTTGGTCAATAAGGGCAGCGCACGGGTGATACACACAAGTAGAAAACCGCAGACAAGTAAGATTTTTGACTTGTCTGCGGTTTCAAGCAATACTGACAATATAATCCACCGATTGAATTGAAAATAGACTCTTGATATCACCTTACTGGGCATATTCGGCCGGTATTTTAGCGTGCTTTTAAGGCAATCTTTCATGTAAAACCAAGCCTATCAAAAGGCATACTTTTTGACACATCGTGTTCTTTGCTAGTGACGCATGAAAAATGCATTTCAAAACTCCACGGATGAGTTTTGAACGATTTCAAAAGTGCAATATACTTTATGGGTTAGGTTCTTCACCAAAATAGTCTACTTTATCAACCAAAGAACCTCAAAATAAGACACAAAGACACCTTCCGCCGTTTCTGCAAATACGTGGCTCAGAGTTTATTCCGTACCATCATAAGGGCATAACCAAGCAGGTTTTGTCCCTGCCATTTTGCCCGATCAAGTCGGTTTGGATCACGCATCGATAGACCAATACCCCAAATCCGATCATTCACCGCGCACTCTGCAAGAAATGCCTTCCCCGTATTTTTCAACTGCTCTTTCAGCTCGGGGTTCTGCGAGAATTTTGCGAAAAGCCCTTCATAGACAACGATTTGTCGAATACCATTCCATAGGCTCTCATCATAGCCGGATACAAGCCGCCCAAGAGCCTTTATCTCGGCAGCACTATCCGTAGCCAGGATCTGTGCGGCAATCTTATCATCGCCAAAGGAAAGCGCCTTGCGGTACATCATATACTGCTCCATCGAGGAAAATGTGACGCCATCAAGCGTAAATGTGGAGGGATACCAGTTGCTAAGGTATCCATTCTCTTCATTATTGTTGTGAAAACAGATTACGTTTCCTCTGCTATTTCCCATATCTCGCCCCTCCATAAACGAACATCTTCTCATGCATGGATATCTCTGCTGCGTCACTATTATATCGAGCATGGGATAAGTTGGCAATGCTTTCATATCTGGTTCAGCCGATCTTCCTTTGTCTCCGCTAAGGTTACATCAGAAGGGATGATTCCAAACAGGGGCTTTGCAATATCTATGCGGTCCCGTTGCGGATTTGAGAGCCTGACGATAACCTTGCCACTGCGTGTAATGAAAATGTCCTCCTTTGCTGCCAACTGGAGGTATTCCCCGAGATTCCTTTTCAGTTCGGTTGCAGTAATCACCACGGCTTCATCTCCACCTCAATTGAGATCTCGTTCAGTAAGCTTCCAACTCGTCTTCCCGTAAAAAACAGGGCTACGTTCGTAACGCCGCCCATATAAAACCGCTTTTTAATTGCACAATTAATATACGTGCCTATACCCAGCCTGTCAACTCATGTTCTTTCTCAGATAAAAGCGTATTATCAATGTCTACTCTCTCACCATCATGGTCGTCTGGGGTTGAGCAACAATCGTGCCGAACGCAGCATTAAGCCCTTTGTGATGGGTAGGAAAAACTGGCTATGCCAATACAGCCGGTGGCGCGCAAGCCAGCGTCGTGATCTACAGTTTGATTGAAACGACGAAGGAAAATGGCTTGGATCCATACCGATACCTGCTTTGGGTCCTGCGAAATGCGCCGGGCCTGAGCGAAACATATAAAATGTGGTCTGAAAAGCTGCTGCCCGCGAACGTCCCGGAAGAATGCTATATGACGTAATAATAGAAAACCTCCATCTCGGTGAGCAGTAGCTCTCCTCGAGATGGCGTCCTTTTTACGTGCCTAGGTTTTACGCTTACTTTCAAACGGCCTAGTATCATCAAGGATCTGCCTTCATCATAAAGCAGCAGGAGCGGAATACCAGGTTTTGGTATTCCGCTCCTGCTGCTTTATGGACGGGAAGAGTAAGGAAAATTTTATTATGATTCTGCACCGAGAATATGGCCGATGATATCGGGGATGGTGTGTTCAAGGTCTGGCAGATAAACGCGCTCGCACCACTGATGGATCGCTCGGCAGCGCGGGCCGAGATAGAACACAGGCGCGTTGAGCTGGGCCGACGCCTCAAAGGGAATGTCATAAATGGAGGCAGGCAGCGTCATCAGGTCGGTCAGCAGTGCCCGCTCCTGTGCGGGGGCGGTGCAGGTCATATAGCTTCCGTCGCCGATGCCAGTGAAATATGGAATCACAGAAAGCGGCGTGTGATACGTCCCCTCAACGATATCGCGGACCTTTTCGATGATCTCGCTCCCGTTCTTTTCAAGGTATGCGTTGCAGACGGCGGGATAGTAGGGCGGCGCGATACCGATGACGACCATCGGTTCTTCACAGCCGGAAAATTCGATGACCTGCTGGATATAGCGAACACTCGCGTTTTGC
>MNSZ01000048.1:40914-136429 GCA_001916715.1 Firmicutes bacterium CAG:24053_14 | reverse complement strand
TTTCCGAGGCCAAGACCTCGTCAAACGACGGCTTTGGGCATGTGCAGCTCGGCGGCCTTGCTGTAATGCTCGCATCGGTTCTCCACCAGCGCATCGGAGTTAAAGTCCGCGGCATTGAGCTTAGCCTTTTGCAGAGAGCAGCGGCGCATCAGGCTTCCGCCACCGATATTGCCGAGGCCGAAATGGCCGGTCGCTTTGCCGTTGAATCGGCGCTGAGCGGCGTAAGCGGAAAGATGGCTGCCTTCGGCAGAGACACCGAGGGCGGACAGTATCGCTGCGTGCCGACCCTCATTGACCTTGAGGCTGTTGCAAACCGCGAAAAAACCGTTCCGACAGAGTGGATAAACGCCGAGGGCAACTTCGTGACCGAGGACTTCATAAACTATGCTCTGCCGCTTATCCAGGGCGAGAGCGATGCCGTTTATGAGGACGGTCTGCCCAGATATGCAAAGCTCAAAAAGATCTACGCTTCACAGGAAGTAACGGTCTGAAACATATGATTTAGCCGCACACTTTATCGTGTGCGGCTTTTTCTTTTGACGCGCATTTGCGCAGAGAACCTGCTGCGCAGCGGTTCGCCCGCGTGTGCGAGTATAAGAGTGCGCCCACCATATGTAAAAACGTCGGCCTCAATGCCGCCCGAACAATCGTCAAAAAGGCCTGATATCTCCTCGTTTGTAAGCTCCTTATCATTAAAAAGAAGCGCAGCAGCTTCATCAGATAACATAATATCTCGCTCCTGAATTTAACAAATTTACGTTTTGGGAACAAAACTCAATCAAATTGAATAACAGCTCACAAAATTTCGTTAACAAAGCATAGTTTAGCGGAATTTTTTTTGATTTTCTATACAAAAATTATGGAAATATCACAAAGAAGGTGCTATACTATTTTAGCATTATGTAAAGCAGATAATTATTTTTCCCGAGGCGCATTATGAGCTATATTGAGAAGAAAATAGATAGTGAAGAAAAGTATCGCGGCGTCATTGTGAATGTTCGTCTTGACCACGCCGAGCTGTGCGACGGAAGCATCGTAAAGCGCGAGGTAGTTGAGCATCCGGGCGGCGCGACTATACTGCCGATCGACGACGAGGGCTATTGCTATTGCGTAAGGCAGTTTCGTTATCCGTTCCAGAAGGAGCTGCTTGAAGCGCCTGCCGGCAAGCTCGAATACGGCGAGGATCCGTACGAGTGCGCGGTGCGTGAGCTCTCTGAGGAAACGGGCTTTACCGCCGATGAGATCATAAGTCTCGGCCAGGACTATTCGTCGCCCGGATTTTCGACCGAAACGCTGCACATATATCTCGCGCGCGGACTTCACCGCGGCAAGAGCCATCTTGACGAGGGCGAGTTTCTGAGCGTCGAAAAGCACCACATCGATGAGCTTGTGCAGCTTGTCATGGACGGAAAGATCGCCGACGGCAAAACCATCATCGCCGTTCTCAAGGCAAAACGCCTGCTTGAGAGCGAGAAATAGTTACGATTTGTTTACATTGCTAATTGCCTTTGCATATGCGCTATGCTATAATAACAAACCGGTACGTCAGTACCTATGAAAGGTGTAACATATGGAAAAGTACGTCATAAACGGTGGAAAACCGCTTCAGGGCGAGGTTGATATAAGTGGAGCAAAAAACGCGGCGGTCGCGATAATTCCGGCCGCACTGATGGTTGACGGCATCTGCCGCATAGAAAATATGCCGCAGATCAGCGATACCGACATGCTCCTTACAATATTGACCCAGCTCGGCGCCGAGGTCAGAATGATCTGTCCCGGCACTATAGAGATAGACAGCCGCAACGTAAGATTTTGCGACGCTCCCTTTGAGCTTATGCGCAAGATCCGCGCATCTTATTATCTCATCGGCGCAATGCTCGGCAGATTCGGCAGCGCAAAAACAACTATGCCCGGCGGATGCAACTTCGGCGTTCGCCCCATCGACCAGCATATAAAGGGCATGAACGCCCTTGGTGCGGATGTCGATGTCCGCAACGGCTTCGTTTATGCCGAGGCGACCGACGGCAGACTTCACGGAGCAAAGATATATCTTGATAAAGTATCTGTCGGCGCAACGATGAATATCATCCTTGCGGCCACCATGGCAAGCGGCAGGACGATAATCGAAAACGCGGCAAGAGAGCCGCATATTGTTGACCTTGCAAACTTCTTAAACTCCATGGGCGCGGATGTCCGCGGAGCAGGCACGGATACCGTGAAGGTCAACGGAGTTGACAGGCTCCACGGCGGCAGCTATTCAATCATTCCCGACCAGATTGAGGCCGGAACATATATGGTAGCCGCAGCAGCTACCGGCGGCGAGGTTCTTGTCAAGAACGTCATTCCCAAGCACCTTGAGTGCATTTCGGCAAAGCTGCGCGAAACAGGCACGATCGTTCAGGAATACGAGGACTGCGTTCTCGTAAAGGGCAACGGCCACCTGCGCAAGGCAAACGTCAAGACTCTGCCTTATCCCGGATTTCCGACCGATATGCAGCCGCAGATGGGCGCTCTGCTTTGTATGGCGAACGGAACGAGCGTCATAACCGAGGGAATTTACGATAACCGCTTCAAATACGTCAATGAGCTGCGCAAAATGGGCGCCGATATTCAGGTTGACGGCCGCATTGCGATATTTGAAGGCGGCGCAAAGCTCACCGGTGCGCCGGTTATGGCCTGCGATTTGAGAGCAGGCGCTGCAATGGTCATTGCCGGCCTGTGCGCAAGCGGAAAGACCGAAATTGAGGATATACATTTCATTGAGCGCGGCTATGAGAATTTCGTAGGCAAGCTCAGAAAGCTCGGAGCAGATATCAGCATCGTCGATTACCCCGACGAGCCTGAGCTGCATGATAAAGTGATTTCGATAGGATAAAATATGCGTATAGTAACTTTCGCCAGCGGTTCTTCAGGCAATTGCAGCCTCGTTTCTGAGGGCAAAGCGAATATACTTATAGATGCGGGGATATCCATGCGCAGGACCGTTGCGGCTCTTGCGCAGCTCGGACTTGCTCCGCAGGATCTGTGCGGAGTGCTCATAACACATGAGCACTCCGATCACATTTCCGGGCTTTCTATGCTCATTAAGCATCACGACCTGAGTATATTTGCTCCAAAGCCCCTATGTGAGGAGCTTTGCCGGGTAAAACCGGAGATAAAAAGCAATTTAAACTACATACCCGAAGATGATAGGCTCTCCCTCGGCGGCGTTGAGGTCAGCTGCTTTAGAACCATGCACGATGCCGCTTACAGCGTCGGCTATCGCTTTGAAGGCGAGGAAACCTTAGGCTTTGCAACCGATACCGGCAGCATAAACGATGAGCTTATTGCCGGGCTTGAAGGCGCGGATACTGCGCTTATTGAGGCAAATCATGATATTGCAATGCTCAAAAACGGAGCGTATCCGTATTTTTTGAAGCGCAGAATACTTGCGCCCACAGGGCATTTGTCAAATGACGACAGCGGAATTTTAGCTGAACATCTTGCAAAACACGGAACAAAGCATATAATATTAGGGCACTTGAGCCGCGATAACAATACGCCTGAGCTTGCGTACGGCACTGTCAGCACCGCCGTTTCCGTTAAAAACGTGCAAATAAGTGTTGCTACGGCAAATAATATGCTTGCAGTCGAGGCGGGAGAGAGGTTAAAATGCTTAGCATAAGACTCATATGCGTCGGCAAGCTCAGAGAGCAGTTTTATGTTGATGCATTCGCCGAGTATTCCAAGCGCCTGTCGGCCTACTGTAAATTTGAATGTATTGAGCTGAATGAAACAAAGTTGGGTGCTTCTCCGTCAGATAAGGAGATAGCCGCGGCGCTGGATAAGGAAGCCGGAGATATTGAGCGTGCAATAGGTAAGGACGCTTACGTTATTGCAATGTGCGTCGAGGGCAGGCAGCTTAAAAGCGAGGATTTTGCGCGGAGGATAAACGAACTTGCCGTTTCCGGAAGGGGAAGGCTGTGCTTTGTCGTCGGCGGCTCGTTCGGCCTGTCGCCTAAAATTAAGCAGCGCGCGGACATGCGCCTTGGCATGAGCGAAATGACCTTTCCGCACCATCTTGCGCGAGTTATGCTCGCCGAGCAGATCTACCGCAGCTTCAAAATCCTCGAAGGATCGAGATATCATAAATAACGGAGGGCAGTAATGGACGAAAAAGTTAAGCTCGAATGGGGAAGAAAGCTCACCGGCGATCTTCTCAAAAAGTGGCCGAAGGACGAAAACGGCGAGCCTATAGAGCCTGTTTTCCTTACACATTGCAAGTGTCTTGACATCAGCGACGAGATGATAGTAAACTTACTTGAGGCATATGGCATTCCGTGCATAAGACAGTATCCGAACGACGGCGATTTCGGCCGCCTGATCCTCGGGACAAGCGGCACGGGTGTTGAAATATATGTACCTAAGACAATGTATGAGGACGCTGTCAATTTAAGCGAAGGGAGCGCAGAATATGACGAGGAATTATAAGGAAGAGTACCAGCGCTGGCTGGACAGCCCCGCACTGAGCGAGTCCGAATGGGAGGAGCTCAACTCAATAGCAAACGACGAAAAAGAAATCGAGAGCCGCTTTTTTGCGCCGCTCGAGTTCGGCACTGCCGGACTGCGCGGAACAATGAAGCTCGGTCTGCATCAGATGAATGTCCACATCATCCGCCACGCCACCCAGGCGTTTGCAAACGTCATCAAGGCCGAGGGCGAGGAGGCAATGAAAAAGGGCATAGCCATCTGCTTTGACTGCCGCAACAACAGCGAGCTTTTTGCTCATGAGGCTGCATGCGTTATGGCCGCAAACGGCATCCATGTGCGCATTTTTGACGCTCTGCGTCCGACTCCTGAGCTGAGCTTCGCCGTGCGCTACTACGGAACCACTGCCGGTCTTAATATAACCGCATCTCACAACCCCAAGGAGTATAACGGCTACAAGGTATATTGGTCGGACGGCGCTCAGCTTCCGCCGCAGCACGCTGAGGCGATCGCCGAGCAGATGAGCAAGATCGATATATTCGATGACTTTGTCAGCTGCGACTTTGACGAAGCCGTGTCTCAGGGTAAGATTGAGCTTATAGGAACCGAGACCGACGAGGCATATCTCGAGTGTGTGCTCGGACAGGCTATAAACAAGCCCCTCGTAGCTAAGGTAGCTCCG
The DNA here is from genome assembly GCA_001916715.1 of Firmicutes bacterium CAG:24053_14. Classification (GTDB taxonomy): domain Bacteria; phylum Bacillota; class Clostridia; order Oscillospirales; family Oscillospiraceae; genus F23-B02. The sequence goes on along the minus strand of MNSZ01000048.1, from coordinate 131,280 downwards.
GAGCTTAAGATAGTCTACACTCCGTTCCACGGCGCAGGCTATAAGCTCGTTCCCGAGGCTCTGCGCAGACTGGGCATAACTCAGCTGTACCCCGTACCCGAGCAGATGGTCATTGACGGAAACTTCCCCACGGTCGAAAGCCCGAACCCCGAAAATCCCGAGGGCTTTTATCTTGCGGTCGATCTTGCAAAGAAGGTCGGCAGCGATCTTATAATCGGAACCGATCCCGATTCTGACCGCATAGGCGTTATGGTGCGCTCAGGTGGGGATTATATCTCCATCACCGGCAACCAGCTCGGCGTTCTGCTGCTCGACTATGTCATAAATGCGCGCAAGGCAGCCGGAACTCTGCCGGAGAATGCAGGCGCTGTAAAGAGTATCGTAACCACCGAGATGGCAAAGGCCGTTGCCGAGACCAACGGAGTTCACTTTGAGGATACCTTCACCGGCTTTAAATTTATGGCCGAGCGTATCGCGCAGTGGGAAAAGGCCGGAAGCTATAAATATATCTTCGCCTATGAGGAAAGCTACGGCTATATGATGGGTGACTATGTCCGCGATAAGGACGCAGTAACAGCGTCGATGATGGTAGCCGAAATGGCCGCTTACTATCACGATAAGGGCATGAATCTCAGCCAGGCAATGGAAAGCCTGTACGAAAAGTACGGCCGCTACGCCGAAAAGACGCTCAATCTTGTTATGCCCGGACTTGACGGCATAGTTAAGATGAAAGATCTTATGGCTAAGCTTCGCGGCAATCCGCCGAAGCAGATCGCCGGCGTCGAGGTGTTCAGGCTGCGCGACTATTCCGACGGCAGCATAAAGGTTCCCGAGCTTGGCGTTATGGGTCAGACCCCGATAAAGGGCTCGAACGTTCTGTATTTCGAGCTTGCCGACGGAACGAGCTTCATCGTCCGCCCGTCCGGCACGGAGCCGAAGGTCAAGGTCTATATCCTCTGCAAGGGTGCGGATAAAGCCGAATGCGACGCTAAGATCGCAAAATATTCCGAATATGCGGAAGGCCTGAGAAAATGAAAGATAAACTTAAACAGCTCGGAGGGCTGTTTATAACCTTCGCCGTGGTCGGAGTAACGACCTTCGGCGGAGGCTATGCGATGCTGCCGGCGCTTCAGCGCGAGGTCGTCGAAAAGCGCCGCTGGGCAACGGATGAAGAGGTCATGGACTGGTACGCCATCGGCTAGTGCACGCCCGGCATTATCGCCGTTAACACAGCCACCTTTGTCGGTCAGAAGCAGGCAGGCGTGCTCGGTGGGATATTCGCCACTCTCGGCGTTGTGTTTCCGTCGCTTGTGATAATAACGATAATTGCCGCGTTTATTCAGAATTTCGCGCATCTTCCTGCGGTGCAGAGCGCGTTTGCCGGCATCCGCGTGTGCGTGTGCGTGCTTATTCTCAATGCAGTCGTGAAGCTGTGGAAAAAGTCCGTCATTGACTGGAAAACGCTGCTTATATTCATCGCGGTGTTTGCATGCAGCGTGTTTTTGAGCATTTCGCCGGTGATATATGTCCTCGCCGCCGCGATAGCCGGAATCATCGTCAAGGAATTGGAGGCGCGTAAATCATGATATATCTGCGCCTTTTCTGGGAGTTTTTCAAAACCGGCCTGTTCGCCGTCGGCGGCGGACTGGCAACGCTCCCGTTTATCTATGACATATCCGACCGCATGGGCTGGTTTACCTATCAGCAGATAGCCGATATGATAGCCGTGTCCGAGTCAACGCCCGGCCCGATAGGCGTCAATACGGCGACCTACGTCGGCTATATAACAGGCGGCTTGCCCGGAGCGATCGTTGCAACGCTCGGCCTTGTGACTCCGGCGATAATTATCATACTCATCATTGCGTCCTGCCTGAAAAAGTTCAGGGAAAACCGCTTTGTTGACCACGCATTTTACGGTCTGAGGCCGGCTTCTGCCGGATTGATTGCCGCAGCAGGCTTTTCCGTTGTCGTGCTTGCGCTCGTCCGCGAAGATGCGTTTAAGGCAAGCGGAAATATCCTTGACCTGTTTTCCTGGAAGGGACTTGCGCTTGCGGCTGTAATATGGGTGTTCACAAATCTCATAAAGAAAACGAAGGATCTGCACCCGATATTCTACATCGCGGCATCTGCCGTAGTCGGCATACTTGTGTTTTAAAAAATTACTGCCGCACCTAGCAGGGCAAGTGCAGCTGCGATAAGCGCCGTCAAAAACCGTCCGATCATGTATCGGGCGGTTTTTATATCCGTTCCGGCTATCATGGAAAAGGTCTGGAAGTGAACCGAAAGGCCGCCCCAGGAGAGAATAAACGCAGCAAGGGCGAGATTAATTGGGCTTATTGCAAGCCCTGTCATGCTGCCTATGCCGTTTCCAAGCTCGAGAATGCCGGCAAGCAGCGCTGCGCACCAGCTAAGCTCGGCTCCGAGCATGTATGAAAGCTCGCCGGCAATGCTTCGCGTTATATCCATAGCGTCGAGAACGCCGTTTATCGCCGAAAAAGCAACCACAAAGGCGCAGACACCTATCATCGAATCGGCAGCGCGCTTAACCGACGCCGTGAACGCCGCCGAGAAGCTCACCGGGGAGAATATATCCTCGTCATAGCAGATATCGCACGGAGCCTTCGGGCAGATAATAACGCCGAAAATGAGCGCTGCCAAAATATGCACGGCATACAGAAAAAAGCCTGCTGAAGCAGAGCCGAAAACGCCGACCCCGGCGGCACCGATGATAAATGCAGGCCCGGAGTTATTGCAGAAAACTATGAGCCGAGATGCGTCGTCACGGCTTACAAGCCCCTGCGCTCTCAGCCGTGCTATGTATGCAGCGCCCAGCGGATATCCTCCGGTGACGCCAATGATGAATGCCGAAACTCCGTGGCCGGACATACCGAGCCGTGCTCCAAGCGGCGCAAGCGCGTTTGACATGAGCTTTGATGCGCCAAGCTCGTTTAAAAGATTGGCCGCAATGAAAAACGGAAACAGCGACGGTATGATCATCTGCGCGCACATTATAAGCCCTGCTTTCACCGCCTCGGCAGCGGCCTTCGGGAAAATGAGCAGCGCGGCGAATATGCCGAATGATGCAAAGATATACAGAGCCTTTTTCATCCTATCAACTCCTTGTCCATGTATTAAGCTATGCTTTGCGGCATAGGTTTAGACTGCGGAGGTGAGCGTAAATGAAAACAAAACGCGACAGAGCCGAGCTTCTTGCCGATAAGCTCGATATCCCGGCCGATGCTCTCGGCAGCGTTAAGCTCAGCCTCTGCGGAAGAAGCCGCCTGCTTGTTGAAAACCACCGTGGAATAATCACATATAACGATAACCTTATTGAGATCGACTGCGGCAGCGTTAAGCTCGCGGTGCGCGGCGACGCTCTGCGCCTTGAAGCGATGAGCGGCAGCGATATGTTCATATGCGGCAGAATTATTGCATTGGAGTTTGAATAATGAGAAAGCTTTACGATCTTGCGCGCGGAGTGGCTGAGCTTGAAGTCTCCGGCGCGCAGCCCGAGCGCATACTAAATTACTGCGCCGAAAACGGGATCGAGTTTTGGAACGCAAGCCCGTGCCGGGATTTTTCGATCACCTTTTGCGTACATGCATCCGATGTCGATAGCCTGCTTGCGCAGAGCGGCAAAAACGGACTTGACGTAAAGCTCATTTCCGAAGCCGGCGGCAGGAAGCTTATGCTCGGCGCAAAAAGACGAGCCGTGTTTTTGCTTGCTTTCGTTTTTTGTGTTTCGCTTGCTGCCGTATCGTCGCTGTTTTTGTGGAGGATCGAGATAAGCGGAAACGATAAGCTCAGCGACGCCGAGATCTTGCGCAAGCTTTCAGAATGCGGCGTTGACTACGGCGCGTATTGGCCGGCGCTGTCGTCCGATGAGATACGCAGCCGCATAGTGGCAGAGATGCCGGAAATAGCATGGCTTAGCCTGAACGTTCGCTCGTCAAAGGCCGAGATCTTAGTTCACGAGCGCATTGATAAGCCCGATATCGTCAACGAAAAAGCGCCCTGCGATATAATCGCTTCAAAAAGCGGCGTGATCAGGAAAATGTCCGTCCTCGAGGGCGAGAGCGCGGCGATCGTTGGTAATGCGGTGGCAAAGGGCGATGTTCTGGTGCGCGGACTTATGAGCAGCGAAACGGGGGATGAGCGCTATGTCCACTCAATGGCGCAGGTGATTGCCGACACATGGTATGAGATAAGCGCCCAAACGCCGCTGCTTGAAGAGCGAAAAACCGAAAAGAGCGGCCGAAACACGGCTTTTTCGCTCGTTATCGGGAAAAAGCGGATAAATTTTTTCTCCGACAGTAGAAATAAATACGATAGTTGTGATAAAATAAATAAATTAAAGTACATATCCCTCGGCGACGTTTTTGTTTTGCCGATCGGATATGCCGTCGAGCGCACAACGCAGTATGAAACGAGCCTTTTGCCCATAGACGAGGATAAGGCAGTCGGGCGCATGAAGGAAACCCTCAAAAATGAGCTTCAGCGCCGCATCGGCGACGGGCAGATAGTATCAGCGGAGTATTCCGTGTCCAAGACCGATAATGTCATGACGGTCACGCTGCGCGCTCAGTGCACAGAGAATATTGCCAAGGAGGCAGACTATGATTGAAAGAACGATAGAAGTCGAAAGAATGGAGCATGTAATAAGCGTGTTCGGCTCGTTCGACCGAAACCTGAGCATAATTGAATCGGAGCTTGGCGTTAAAGTCCTTGACCGCGAGAATAAGATACACATCTGCGGCGAGGAGGAGAGCGTCATGCTCGCCGAGAAGGCGATAAACGGTCTGCTGACGCTTGCCGCGCGCGGCGAGAATATCGACGCGCAGAGTGTGAGATATATCCTCAAGCTCGTTGCCGAGGGCAGGGAATCGAAGATAAACGAGCTTGCAAGCGACGTTGTGTGCATAACGGCAAAGGGCAAGCCGGTCAAGGCAAAAACCCTCGGCCAGAAAACCTATTGCGACGCAATAGCAAATAATACGATAACTCTCGGCATCGGCCCTGCCGGAACGGGCAAGACCTATCTTGCCGTTGCCGCCGCGGTCGCGGCGTTCAGAGCCGAGGAGGTAAACCGCATAATCCTGACCCGTCCTGCCGTCGAAGCCGGCGAGCGCCTCGGCTTTCTCCCCGGCGATCTGCAAAGCAAGGTCGATCCGTATCTCAGGCCGCTTTATGACGCGCTGTTTGACATGCTCGGAGCCGACACATATCAGAAATATCTCGAGCGCGGAAACATTGAGGTCGCGCCGCTTGCCTACATGCGCGGCCGTACGCTTGACGACAGCTTCATAATCCTCGATGAGGCTCAGAACACCTCGCGCGAGCAGATGAAAATGTTCCTTACCCGAATAGGCTTCGGTTCAAAGGTCGTTATAACGGGCGACATTACGCAGATCGACCTGCCGGAGGACAAGGTCAGCGGCCTGAAAATTGCAATGAAGGTTCTTGACGGCATTGATGATATATCCATCTGCAAGCTCACCGGCGCCGACGTTGTGCGCCACCAGCTCGTTCAGAAGATAATCGAGGCATATGAGGTCTACGATAAGAAAAATCCGCCCGAGCCTGCCGCAAAGTCCGGCCCGTATAGGAGGAAAAAGCAATGATAAAGCATGAGATATATGTAAGCCGCGAAAAAAGCGGCATGGGACACAATAATGCGGCAGCGCTTATTAAAAAAGCCGCAGCTATGGCGCTGGACGCCGAAGGCGTGGACAGGCCCTGCCTTATAAGCGTTATGCTCACCGATAACGGGGGTATCCGTGAAACAAATCGGGATTTTCGCGGCATTGATGCTGCAACGGACGTCCTGTCTTTTCCACTCAACGAGCTGACACCGGGCGAATTTGACGCAGCCCTTTGCGATACCGACCCGTATACGGGAGCCGTCATGCTCGGCGATATGATGATATCGCTCGAAAGGTGCGCACAGCAGGGAGAGGAATTCGGCCACGGCTTTGACAGAGAGGTCAGCTACCTCACGGTACACAGTGTTCTGCATCTGCTCGGCTATGATCACGTCGATGAGGGCGAGATGAAAAAGCAGATGCGCACAAGAGAAAAAGAAATAATGGGAGACATATGATATGATAAGCAAAACTGCAATGATAACGATATGCGGCCGTCCTAATGTCGGCAAGTCAACGCTCACAAACGCGCTTGTCGGCGAGAAGATTGCCATAGTTTCAAATAAGCCGCAGACCACGCGCAACCGCATCAGCGCCGTTGTCAACCGCGGCGACACACAGTTTGTCATAATCGACACTCCGGGCTTCCACAAGCCGAGAACGCGCCTTGGCGACTATATGGTAAACGTCGTAAAGGAGAGCGTTGCCGACGTTGACGCCGTTATGCTGCTCGTTGAGCCGATAGCGAATATCGGCAGGCAGGAGGAAGAGCTTATAGCTCGCATAAAGGAAACCGGAGTTCCGGCGATCCTTGTTATAAATAAGATCGATACCGTTGAAAAAACCGAGCTTTTGGAGGTCATGGCGCTGTATTCCGCAGCGCATGACTTTGATGCGATAATCCCGATGTCGGCCAAAAACGGCGAGGGAATAGACGAGCTTCTTGCAGAGCTTGAAAAGTACGCTCAGGAAGGCCCGCAGCTTTTCCCGGACGATATGATATGCGATCAGCCCGAAAAGCAGATATGCGCAGAGCTTGTGCGCGAAAAGCTTCTGCTGTGCCTTGATAAAGAGATACCGCACGGAACGGCTGTCGAGGTAACGCGCTTTTCCGAGCGGGAAAACGGCATAATCGACCTTGACGTTACTATCTACTGTGAAAAAGCGAGCCATAAGGGGATCATCATCGGCAAGCAGGGCGCAATGCTCAAGAAGATCGGCGAGCTTGCCAGAGCGGACATCGAAGCCTTTATGGGAACAAAGGTCTTCTTGCAGACTTGGGTGAAGGTCAAGGAGAATTGGCGCGACAGCACAGCGCAGCTTCGCAACTTCGGCTTCACGGAATAATTACCACGCATATGCCGCCGCTGCCTAACTGATACTAACATCAGCGGAGGTAGCCGAATGAGTGATGAAATTCTCTGGCAGATGTTTGCCGATACAGGCGATCCGATGGGCTGGCTCATGTACAGAGCTTCGGAGAAGAATAAAAGTAACAAGCCGGCGGAGGAGACTCCTTCGCCGCAGAGCTGATAGTGTACATATGTTTAAAACGACAAGGGGCCTTGTTCTGCGCGAGGTTCGATACAAGGAAGCCGACAGGATACTGACCGTTCTGACGGAGGATATGGGCAAAATGACCGTCAAGGCGCGCGGTGCGCTGCGCAAGGGCAGCAAGATCGCCGCGGCTACGCAGTTTCTTGTGTTTTCCGAGCTTACGATGCTCGAACGCAACGGCTTCTGGACGGTGAGCGAAGGCTCGACGATCGAAGAATTCAAGGGACTTCGCGGTGATATAACGGCGCTTTCGCTTGCAAGCTATTTTGCCGAGTGCATCGAGGCGCTGTCCGACGAGGGAAACCCCGATCCGCTGCTTTTGCAGCTTATACTGAACTGCCTTTTTGCACTGTCAAACGACTTGTATTCGCAGATGCATATAAAAACCGCGTTCGAGATGCGCCTTATGTCGCTCGCAGGCTATGAGCCGAACCTGGTGAGCTGCTGCGTGTGCGGTGCGTCCGATCCGGAGCTGCCGCGCTTCAGTCCTCGAAACGGCGTTATCTGTTGCCGCGAGTGCAACAATGCGCAGATACAGGCAAATTATGAGCTGTGTCCGGCGTCGCTTCAGGCGCTGAGGTATATAGTTTACGCGTCTGCGCGTAAAATGCTCTCGTTTAAAATCGACGATGATGCGCTCTCGCGCGCGGCAAAAGCATCCGAGGCATATCTTCTTGCGCAGACAGAGAGAAAGTTTTCAACACTTGATTACTGGAGACAGATAAAATAATGGATTTCTACGAAAAATCACTTAACATACTTGAGCTGCCTGTCGTGCTGGATATGCTGGCCGCCGAGGCCGTTACCGACGGCGGAAAGGAAGCGTGCCGCAGCCTCCGACCAAGCTCGGACAGGCTAGAGGTAAAAAATCGTCTGGCCGAAACGAGTGCGGCCAAGGAAATGATGGTCGTGCGCGGCAGTCCTTCGCTTTCGGGCATCAAGGATATCCGCCCGTCGCTGAGTCGTGCCGACCTCGGCGGAAGCCTCAATACGATAGAGCTTCTTAACATTGCCCGAGTTTTGCAGTGCGCGCGCCTTGTTAAGGGCTACACATCCGATGATAAGCTCGGCAAAAGCTGTATCGACCATCTGTTTGCCGCGCTGCACGCGAACAGATTCCTTGAGGAGAAAATAACCGGCTCGATAGTAGGGGAGGACGAGATTGCCGACAGCGCGTCGAGCGAGCTTGCAAACATCCGCCGCAAGATCCGCGCCGCGAGCGCCCGTGTGCGTGACTGCCTGCAAAAAATAATATCCTCACCGTCATACGCAAAGGTGCTTCAGGAGCCTATCATAACCATGCGCTCGGATCGCTTTGTCGTTCCGGTAAAGGCCGAGTGCAAAGGCGCTATCCCGGGCCTCGTTCACGATATATCGGCCTCCGGAGCTACGCTTTTTATTGAGCCCATGGCAGCCGTTAAGGCAAATAACGAGCTTCGTGAGCTTGCTGCTAAGGAAAAAACGGAGATCGAGCGCATCCTTGCCGAGCTTTCGGCAGACTGCGCCGCCCATGCCGAGGATATCGCGTCGGACTATTCCTATCTTATTACCCTCGACGGTATATTTGCGCGCGCAAAGCTTTCATATAAGCTCAACGGCATTGAGCCGGAGCTGAGGGAAAAGGGCGTTGTTCTGCGCCGCGCGCGGCATCCGCTGCTGCCGAAGGATAAGGCGGTGCCGATAAGCCTCGAGCTTGGCGAGGACTTTGATACGCTTATCATAACAGGCCCAAACACCGGCGGCAAAACCGTAACTCTCAAGACCATCGGACTTTTAAACGTTATGGCGCAGTGCGGCCTGCACATACCGGCAGATGACGGCAGCGGAGTGCCGATTTACAGGCATGTGCTTGCGGATATCGGAGATGAGCAGTCGATAGAGCAAAATCTCTCCACCTTCTCGGCACACATGACGAACATTGTGCATATTTTAGGTGAGTGCGACGCAGATTCGCTTCTGCTGTTTGACGAGCTTGGAGCCGGAACAGACCCCACCGAGGGCGCGGCGCTTGCAATAGCCGTTATTGAGCATGCGCGCAAAATGGGTGCGAACGTTGCCGCGACGACGCATTATGCAGAGCTTAAGGTTTATGCAACGAATGAAAATGGCATTCAGAATGCCTCCTGCGAATTTGACGTTGAAACGCTCAGCCCGACCTACAGGCTGCTTGTCGGCGTTCCGGGCAAGTCCAATGCGTTTGCAATATCCGAACGTTTGGGACTTAGCAAAGAAATTATTGATGATGCAAAGGCCCGCATCGGAGTTCAGAACGCAAGCTTTGAAGCGACAATAGAAAAACTCGAGCAGACACGCGCACTTTTGGAGCGCGATAGAGCGGAGACTGCCAAAAAATTGCGTGAGGCCGAGGAGAGCGCAAAAAAAGCGGCTTTTCTGCGTGCCGAGCTTTCCGTAAGGCTTGAAAAAGCCGACGAGAAGGCCAAACGCGATGCTGAGCGCATAATTGCGGAAGCGCGTCAAACGGCCGAGAACACCTTTGCAGAGCTTGATGAAATGCGCCGCAAAATGAATGATGATGAGCAGACGCAGGAGATAAATCATGCACGCAGCGAGCTCAGGCGCAAGCTCAATGAATCTCAGGGCAAACTTAAAGCAAAGGCACCCGAGCAGCCGAAGGAAGAGAAAAAATCGGCGCGCGATGTAAGAGCAGGCGATACGGTGGAGATAAAGTCCATGGGTGTCAAGGCCGAGGTCATTGATGTAAATCCGGACGGAACGCTCAATCTGCGCGCCGGAATCATGAACGTTAAGCTCAAGCCCGACGATGTGTATCTTATAGAGGGGCATGCAGCTAAGCAGAAGAAGCAGAGCGTAACTCTTGCAGGCAGCACGGCGCCTCGCGCGGCTGTAAGTCCGGAGATCGACCTTCGGGGAATGGAGAGTATTGAGGCGGTGAATGCTGCCGAGCAGTATATTGACAGCGCGGTTATGGGTAAACTCAAGACCGTGACGATCATCCACGGCAAGGGGACCGGCGCCCTCAGAGCTGCCGTGCAGCAGATGCTCAAACGAAATAAGGCCGTGAAAAGCTACAGATTAGGTCGATTCGGCGAGGGCGAAAGCGGTGTGACAATAGTCGAATTGAAATAAAAGCAATCGATAAAATTTATTAATAATGTGTAAATCTACGAAATGAACAAAATCAGTTGACCTTTTTTAAATAATTTGCTAAAGTAGGATTAATCTTTTGTGATCAAGAGGAGTGGCGAGAATGGTAACCAAAGAAGTAGTTATTAACAATCAGGTGGGCCTGCACGCAAGACCTGCTACTTTCTTTATTCAGAAAGCTAACGAGTTCAAAAGCAGCATCTGGATCGAGAAGGAAGACAGACGTGTCAATGCCAAGAGCCTGCTCGGCGTTCTCTCTTTGGGCATCGTTAAGGGCACTGCTGTCAACCTCATTGCCGACGGTGCTGACGAGGCAACTGCTGTCGATACGCTTTCAGAGCTTATCGCATCCGACTTTACCGAGTGATATTAAAAAACGAAGCTAAGGGCGTGTTTTTAACACGCCCTTATTCGCTATATACGGAGAAATAGATGAAAAAAGAAAACAAAGCAATTCTTGAAATGCTAATGTGCGCGGCACTTTGGAGCATTGCAGGAATATTTATAAAGCTCATACCTTGGAATTCGTTTGTTATATCGGCTCTGCGCAGCTTTTTTGCGGGACTGACGGTGCTTGCATACATACGCATAAAAGGCTACAGAATAAGCATAAACCGCCGCACGATAGTTGCCGGACTGCTGCTGGGGCTTGTTTATATCGCCTTTGTAGCGGCCAATAAGCTCACGACCGCCGCAAACGCGATAGTCCTGCAATTTACCGACCCTATATTCATCGTCATTTTCTCGGCGCTGTTTTTCGGCCAGCGCTTTAAAAAGCGCGATTTTGTTGCGGTCATTTTTACGTTCATAGGCATTGCGATGTTCTTCCTCGATCAACTCGAGGGCGGATATCTGCTCGGAAACTTCGTTGCCATATTTGCAGGAGCCTGCCTCGGCGGAATGTTCATAGCCATGGGCAAGGCTGATACCGAGGAACGCTTTTCGGCAATGCTCATAGGGCAGGCAACCGCTTTTATATTCGGCCTGCCGTTTATAATAACCACAAAGCCCGAGATATCCGCGCTGCCTGTTTTGTATATAGTCATTCTCGGCGTTTTGCAGCTTGGTATACCGTATATTCTCTATGGCAGAGCGTCGGAGTATTGTCCGCCGCTTGCGTGCAGCCTTCTCGGCGCCGTAGAGCCGCTTTTGAACCCGCTTTGGGTGCTGATATTCGACGGTGAAAAGCCCGGCCTGTTCGCGCTTATAGGCGGCGTTATCGTTATCGTTTCCGTAACCGTCTGGTGCATTGCGGGAAGTAAGGACAGTGAGGCGACAGATGCGCGAGAAGCTGCTTGAAAAAGCAAATAAGCTGCCGATGCTTCCGGGCGTTTACATCATGCTCGATGCATCGGGGCAGGTCATATATGTCGGCAAGGCAAAAAAACTGAAAAACCGTGTCACGAGCTATTTTCGCGGCTCGCACCTGCCAAAGGTCGAGGCGATGGTACAGAAGGTAAACGACTTTAACGTTATTGTCGTCAACTCTGAGTTTGAGTCGCTTATTCTTGAAAATTCGCTCATTAAGCAGCATCAGCCGCACTATAACATCCTGCTCAAGGATGATAAGGGCTATCCGTTTATAAGGCTTGATAAAAAAGCGCCGTATCCGCGATTTACGATCGTCGGCAGCGCTAAAAAGGACGGAGCGTCATACTTTGGCCCATTCGGCGGACGAAGCGTAACGCGCGACATAATCGACGCTGCCTCAAAGGCGGTGGGACTGTCGACCTGCTCAAAGCATTTTCCGCGTGATATTGGGAAGGACAGACCCTGCCTTAACTACCACATGGGCAATTGCCGCGGCTGGTGCAGGGGAGAGCTTTCGCAGGAGGAATACCGCCTCGCCGTGGAGCAGGTCTGCCTTATTCTCGGCGGGAAAACCGGAGAGCTTATCGAGGAGCTTACGGACAAAATGCTTGAAGCTTCCGAGCAGCTTAGGTTTGAAGCCGCCGCCGAGCTGCGCGACAGGATAAAGGCGATAAAGAGCGTGTCCAACAAACAGAAGGTCATAGCCACGGCTTTTTCCGATACCGATGCAATTGGCTTTGCGCGCGGAGCAAAAAGCTGCTTTGTTGTGCTGCATTTTAACGACGGTTCGCTCACAGGCAAGGACTTCGAACTCGTCTCCGAGCCGCTCGAGAGCGATGCCGAGGCCATATCGGCCTACATGCGTCAGTATTATTCATCGCGCGGCATAATGCCGAAAAATATTCTCCTGCGTGAAATGCCCGAGGATGCAGAAGCCTTGAGCGCACTGTTTAATCAGCTTTGCGGCCGCAAGGTCAGCATTGAGGTTCCGCAGCGCGGAGAAAGACTTCGCCTTGTCGAGCGCGCTGAGATGAACGCATCCGAGGAGATACTGCGTGCGACGACCGTTCAGCAGCGCAGAACAAATACGCTTATATGGCTTCAAAAGTCGCTTGAGCTGCCCGAGTATCCGGAACGTATCGAAGCATTCGACGTATCAAACCTCGGCGACACGGGCATTGTGGCGGCAATGACGGTGCATAAGGACGGTAAGCCTTATAAAAAGGACTACCGAAAGTTCAGAATACGCGATCTGGATATACGCGATGACTATGCGAGCATGACCCAGGCTGTTTACCGTCGGTTTGCTCATTTAAAAAACGGCGACAGCGGTTTTTCGGAAGCGCCGCAGCTGCTGCTTATTGACGGAGGTATAACACACGCCGCAGCGGCAGAGCGTGCGCTCGGCGAGCTTGGTATAAGCGTGCCGGTATTCGGCATGGTAAAGGATGATCGTCATCGGACGAGGGCGCTCGTTACGAGTACAGGCCGTGAGATATGCATAAACGGAAATCCAGCAGCGTTTGCGCTCATAGGCAATATCCAGGAGGAGACCCACCGCTTTGCGATAGAGTATCAGCGCTCGCTGCGAAACGAGAGCTTCGGTTCGGAGCTGAGCGCCATACCCGGAGTGGGCAGCGTCAGGAAAAACGAGCTGCTGTGCAGCTTTAAAACGATCAAGGCAATAAAAAACGCCGGATTGGATGAACTGAGTGCAGTTGTTCCGAAAAATACGGCCAAAGCGGTTTTTGAATATTATCATAAGGACGAGGAAAAGAAATGAGAATAATAAGCGGAACAAAGCGTGGAAAGAAGCTCAAAGAGCCGGATAATTACGATATACGCCCGACGACCGATATGGTCAAGGAGTCAATGTTCAATATCGTTCAGTTTGATATCGAGGGCAGGCGAGCGCTCGACCTTTTTGCCGGAACGGGTCAGCTCGGCATCGAGTGCCTCAGCCGCGGCGCAAAGGAGGTCACATTTGTTGACCAGAGCAGGGAAGCCATAGCAATCGTTAAGCAGAACCTTAAAAGCTGCGGCTTTGAAGCGCGCGTTGTGCAGAGCGACTCAATTTCCTTTCTCGAGCGCGGCGCAAAGTTCGATCTGATACTGCTTGATCCGCCTTATGCGACAAATCTCATAGATAAAGCGCTGCAAATCATCAATTCCGTTGACATCTTGACGGAAAGTGGTATAATTGTGTGCGAAAGTGGGCGCGAAAAGCCCATGCCGGAGATGAATATGCCTTACTTTAAGTGTAAGGAGTATAACTACGGCAAAGTTAAGCTTACTACCTACAGCAGGGAGACAGATAAATGAGTCTTGCTATATGCCCCGGCAGCTTTGATCCGATCACGCTCGGCCATCTTGATGTGATCCAACGTCATCGTTTGCATTATGTTCAACTCTAATAAGACCAAGCCCATGTTTACGATAAGTGAGCGTGTCGAGATGGTCAAAAAAGTCGTCGAGTGTTTTCCGAACGTCAGAGTCGATACTTCCGCCGGTCTGCTTGCCGAATATGCAAAGCAGTTTGACGGCGCGGTTATTGTAAAGGGCTTGAGGGCCGCATCTGATTTTGAGTATGAATTTCAGATGAACCATATCAATAAAAAGATAAACCCCGAGCTGGAAACTATGTTTCTTACGGCAAACGAAAAATATACTTTTCTGAGCTCATCCGTCGTACGCGAGGTCGCGTCATACGGCGCCGATCTTACGCGCTTTGTGCCGCGCGAGATAGTGGCCGAGATAGAAGAAAAGGCTAAGTTATGGAGGCAGCAGTAATATGAGCGAGAAAAACGTTGAGGTAATGGAGCTTATCGAAACTCTCTACAGTATGGTGACCGAAGCATGGGGCGTTCCCCTCGGAAACGATAAGTGCATCGTCGAGAGAGAAAATGTCCTTGAGATACTCAATGAGATAAAAACGCGCATCCCCGTGGAGCTTGCCGAGGCAAAGCGCCTTGTTTCCGCGAGGGATGAGTTCATCGGCAACGCAAAGCGCGAGGCGGAGTCTATCCGCAAGAATGCCGAGGATAAGGCTCGCGCAATGCTCGAGGAGCAGGAGATAGTGCGCGTTGCAAAGCAGCACAGCGCAGAGCTTGTGTCCAATGCCGAGTATAAGTCAAAGGAACTGCGCAGAGTTGCAAACGAGTATGTCGATGAGATTCTCCGCCGCACGGAAGAAACGGTCGGCTCGGCGCTCAAATCGATCAATCAGTCGCGTGCAAGCTTCCGCAGCCTCGCAGGCTCGGCAGCGCCGGCTCAGCCGGTAACGCAGGATGACGATGACGACACCGAGTGAGTCTTGAGCTTTATTTAAATGAATATAGTAAAAAATCAGGAGTCCGTTCGGACTCCTGATTTTCTTTGGGGAAGGAATCAATAAAAAGAAATAAGGAAGGAGAATAATGATTTGGTAAATTTAAGAGATGCTTTCTTGGGGGTTCCGGAAGTCCGGTGCATCTGAAACCGGACTTCCGGAAAATATGGGGGGGGTAAGAGGATTATGAGAAACAGCGATTTGATCAGATGAGCTTCTTCTCGCGGAGATCAGCTATCTTAGCGTCGTCGTAGCCCAGAATACCCTTGAGGATATCGTCGGTATCCTGACCGAGTCTCGGAGCACCGCGCCATACCTTGCCCGGAGTGCCGGACAGCTTCGGAACGATACCGAAAGCGGTGATATCCTTGTCGAGAGTCTGGTCGCGGTATTCGATGAAGTCTCCGCGGCTCTGATAGTGAGGATTCTCCAGGCAGTCCTTGGGTCCCATTACACGGCTGCAGGGAACCTTGAACTTTGCCATTGCGTCCTCAATCTCCTGCGCGGTGTGAGCAGCGCACCAGTCGATGACCTTTGCGTCGAGCTCGCGGCCCTTTTCGGAAGCAACTGCCTCAAGTCCGGAGGAGCAGTCTTTGTAGTTGAAGTAGTCAAGGTCAAAACCGAGTGCCTGAATAGCTCTCTTGTAAACGCCGGGACCGAATGCGCCGATAGCGACGTCGTAGCCGTCCTTGGACTTAAACAGGCCGTAAGGCTGGAATGCGGCGGACTTGTTGCCGGAACGGGTGTTCTCACGTCCTGCCATGGTGTAGGAGGTGTACAGATCGCAGCAGTAGCTTGCCTGAACCTCGAACTGAGCAATGTCAACTACCTGGCCCTTGCCGGTCTTGAGAACGTTGATATATGCTGCGAGGACGCCGAATACGGCAGCGTATGCGGAGGTAAAGTCGTTGAGCCAGGGCTTGCCGACGACGGGGTCGCCGTCCTTTTCGCCGTTGAGACCCATCCAGCCTGAGAATGCCTGGCCGATCATGTCGTAGGATGCTCTGTCGCAGTACTCGGGCAGACCGCCGAATGCCGGGTTGCCGTAGCCGCTGATGTGAGCGATGATCAGACGGGGGTTGACTGCAAGCAGATCCTCGTCGCGGATGCCGAGCTTTTCGAGCCATACCATGTTCTCCATGAATACGTCGGCTTCCTTGATGAGACCGTAGAACAGCTCCTTGACTTCGGGGTGCTTAAGATTAAGCTCGAGAGAAAGGGAGAGCTTGTTGCGGCCGTCCTGTGCCCAGGAGGTGCTGACGGTCTTGCCGTCCTCCTTTGCGAAGGGAGCGAGGACACGCAGAGTGTCGCCTACGCCGGGACGCTCGATATGAATGACCTCTGCGCCGAAGTCTGCAAGCAGAGTTGCTGCAAAAGGCATTGCTACCAGAGAGCCAGTGTCAATAATGCGCATTCCTGCGAAAGGACCGTACTCGGGAATAAGAGATTTACGTTCGCTCATTTTAAATTAGCTCCTTTTTAATAAATTTGTGATGGTATTTTACTTTCTTTTCTTGATCTCTTCGATTATTGCCGGAACGAGGCTGCGGTAATCCGCAACAGCGCCGTAGTGGGAAATATCGAAGATTGGAACTCCAGCGGTGTGGTTGATGCTGATGATGCACTTGGAGTTCTGCATGCCGACCTGATACTGAACAGAGCCGGAAATTGCAATGTTGATAATGTGATCGGGCTTGACGGTCGCGCCGGACTGACCGATCTGTTCCTCGTGAGGCAGCCAGCCGTTGTCAACAATAGGACGGGAAGCGGCTACTTGACCGCCGAGAAGCTCTGCAAGCTCGCCAAGCATCTTAAGATCCTCTTCGCTCTTTATGCCGCGTCCGCCGCAAACGAGCAGGGAAGCCTTATCGATAGGCTCGTGGTCGCTGATCTTCTGGGTGACATCGAGTACCTCATAGCTGTCCTCTGCGTCAACGCTCACGGTCTCGGTGATGATCTCACCCTTGCGGCTTTCGTCAGCCTCGAGGGGAACGAACATCTTCGGACGAACGGTTGCCATCTGGGGACGGCACTCGAGAATAACAATGTGAGCGAGGATGCTGCCGCCGTAAGCAGGCGTGGTCTGATAGAACACGTCGTCCTCGTCGTAGCCGAGGTCGATAGCGTCTGCGGTAAGGCCGGTCTTGAGAGAGACCATCACGCGCGGAGCAAAGTCACGGCCGAGGCTGGTGGCACCGTAAAGGATGATCGAGGGCTTGTACTTTTCGGCAAGCTGAGTCATAGTCTGCTGGTAGGGACGTGCGCTGTAGGATGCAAGTGCTGCGTCCTCTGCAACGATGACCTTGTCTGCGCCGTGTGCGATGAGGGTGGGGGCAAGCGCCTTAACGTCGCTGCCAAGGAGAATGGCGTATATATCCTCGCCGTTGTGAGCTTTAAGCTCATGTGCCTTTGCGAGAAGCTCAAGCGTTACGGAGTTGAGAACGCCGTTCTGCTGCTCGGCAAATATCCATATGCCTTTGTAATCTTCTTTTGCCATGTCAGCACCTCCTCAGACAAGATGCTCGTTTGCGAGCATATCAACGAACTGAACTGCCATATCCTCGGCAGAGCCTTCAAAGTACTTGGTGTCGGTATTGCGCTTTTCAGGCTCAAATACCTTCTTGGTAGAGGAAGGCGAGCCGGGAATACCGGTGCGCGCAGTGTCGGCCTCCAAGGCTGCCGCATCCCAAACGGTTCTGGGCTTCTTGAGAGCCTTCATGATGTTGATGGGGGTTGCGTAGCGCGGAGTGTTTATCTCGCCGCAAACGGTAACGAGTGCAGGCAGCTTTGCCTTTACGCGCTGAGTGCAGTCCTCGAGGTTGCGGTCGCAAATGACCCAGCCGTCCTGAACGTCTATGCTCGTCGCGAGTGTGATCTGAGGAACGTTGAGGTATGCAGCAGTTGCAGGGCCGGTTTGGGCCGTGTCGCCGTCGACCGCGTGGCGGCCGAACAACAGCAGATCGTAATCGCCGATCTTCTCTGCAGCCTTTGCGAGGGTGTAAGCGGTAGCGAGGGTATCTGCGCCGCCGAATGCGCGGTCGGACAGCAGATATGCCTCATCGCAGCCGAGAGCAAGAGCCTTCTTGAGCATATCCTCGGCCTGGGGAGGTCCCATGCTGATCGCAGCGACGGTGCCGCCGTACTTTTCTTTAAGCTGCACCGCAGCCTCTATTGCGTTTGCGTCGAGGGGGTTTATCATGCTCTGCACGCCCTCACGCTTGAGGTTGCCGGTCTTGGGATCGAGCTTAACGTCGTCCGTATCGGGAACCTGCTTAACAAAAACTAATATTTTCATTTCCATCTCTCCGCTTTGCTTAGATTATTTTGCAAGGACTGCGCCGCTGATGACCATGCGCTGGATCTCGCTGGTGCCTTCGCCGATCTCGAGGAGCTTTGCGTCGCGGTAGAAGCGCTCAACGTGGAACTCGCGGCTGTAGCCGTTGCCGCCGAGAACCTGGATGCACTCGTCGCAGATCTCGCAGCACCACCTGGAGCTCATGAGCTTAAGCTCTGCCGCTTCAACGGTGTGACGCTGGCCTTCGCTCTTCATCTGAGCGGTATCCCATACCATCAGGTCGATAGCGCGGATCTTTGCCGCCATGTCTGCAAACTTGAATGCAACGCCCTGATACTTTGCTATGGGCTTGCCGAAGGTGACGCGCTCGTTTGCGTAGTTCTTTGCAACTTCCATTGCGTGCTGTGCAAGGCCGGAAGCGATAGCACCGATCGAGATGCGTGCGCCGTCAAGAGCCATCATTGCAATCTTGAAGCCTGCGCCTTCCTTGCCGACGAGTGCGTCTGCGGGAAGCTTGATGTTGTCGAAGCTCAGCTCGCAGGTCGCGCTGCCGCACATGCCCATCTTGTGCTCGAACTTACCGACGGTCAGACCCTCTGCGTCCTTGGGAACGATGAAAACGCTGATGCCCTTTGCGCCTGCTTCGGGATCGGTCTTCGCCATGATCAGGTAGTAGTCGGCAACACCGGAGTTGGTGATCCATGCCTTGCCGCCGTTGAGAACGTAGCTGCCGTCGGGCTGCTTAACTGCAATGGACTTGATCGCTGCCGCGTCGGAACCGGCGTTGGATTCGGTCAGGCCGAATGCGAAGATCTTGCCTTCTGCTGCGAGGGGGAGGTAGTGATTCTTCTGCTCTTCGCTGCCGTGAACATAGATCATATCGGCTGCGAGCCAGTCGGCATCCAGGAACAGAGCGACACTTGCGCTGCCCTTTGCGATCTCGTTGATGACGATCTCGCTCATGACTGCGTCGCCGCCGCCACCGCCGTACTGCTCGGGAAGATGGATACCCATCAGGCCGGCCTCGCACAGCTTCTTGTGGACTTCCCAGTCAAAGCCGTTTTCGTCCATCCATTTGTCGCGAGGCTCAACCTCATTTTTGGTAAACTCTCTTACCATGTCGCGGATCATGACCTGCTCTTCTGTGAACTTGAACATTTTCTTCTGGCTCCTTTTCAAACAAAATTTTTGGTGTGTTACATAACAGAATACACTTTGAGAAATAACTAAATTGCAACTGTTACACTTCTGTAACTGCTACTGAGATTGACTTTCTTTAAAATCAGCCCTCTTGCTGTGAAAATAATAACATGACTGCAACAGTGTGTCAACACAAAACAAGCGAAATTGATCGTTTTCGGCTTTCTGACATATTTACATACAGAAATTCACAAAATACATCCAATCTTATACAACAGTTTTTCTCAAAATTAGGGTTAACAAATGTGGTGTGTTTTATTCTGTTATAATCTTGGCGTTAAAATTGTGAACAAATATAGAAAAAAAGCTTGCGGCCGGCCTTGTGTATCTGTATAATGACTAAACAGATACAGTTTAAAACAGTGGGAAAACAGAGATGTCAATAAAAAATGAGCTTATACTATCTTATATAAAAGAACTTGATGCAGGAACGAAGATATCAGTTCGGCGTCTGTCTGAGATATTGAATGTCAGCGTTGGGACAGTTTACAAAGCTATTAAAGCCGCCGAGGCGCAGGGACTTGTCGTGACAAAGCCCAAATCCGGAACGTTTAAAATCGATTCCGGAGTTATCGGTGAGGCGGAGCCAGTAAGCCTGAAGCGTGCGGCGAAGTTTTTGGGGCTTACTATGATAATAGAGCCTGCCGATGCCGAGCGAATGCTCAGGCGCGTTGTCATATGCGACGGCAGCGAGAAGCAGCTGCGCCGAGCACTGTCTGATGAACCTAAGGATAATGTTAATGTTCTCTGCCTTGTAGGCGACAGGGCGGATATGCAGGCGCTCGTTATAGAGCTTGGAGCAAACCTTATGCTTACGGGCGGTGCAAGCGCGCAGCCGCTTACGCTTATTCAGGCCGAGCGCAGCGGCCTTGCCGTTATAAGTGCTTTGCAGGACAGCCGAACGATAATGATGCTGCTTGAAAAGCTTCACTCGCCGGCAATTGAGAGCACGGATGATGCGCAGTCGTGGATGAAAATGCCGAAGTACCTGTACAGCAATGACGTTGTCGCCGACTGGCACAAGCTGTGCGAGGACATTGCGATTCAGACCTATCCCGTAGTTGACGAGAATCTTATGCTCTGCGGCGCGCTCGATGTGCCTAAGGCCTTCGCGGCAAACCCGTCGCAGCGCATATCGGGTATCCTGCGCCCGGAAAATCAGTGTATGCACTTTGATTGCGAAACGCATGCTGCTTTCCGGCAACAGCATAGCCGCCGTTACCGACGGCGATAAGTTCAGCGGCGTTCTGGATTCGAGCGATATCATGCGCTACTTTATGTTTTCCGGCCGAAACGGCAGCGCTCCGATGTTCGAGTCCTTCCTTGAAGCGACGGATGTGTCCGATACGGAGGATGAGAAGTATTACAATATCCGCATACCGAACAGGGGAGTTGCCGATCCGTCGGAGTTTACGCTGCCTGTCGTCCTGACGGCTGCCATGAGGCATGCCGGCGAAATTCTCGGCGAGGGCTGCGTTATCGAAAGCGGAACATTTTTCGCATCCAAAACCATTGACGCGCACGAAAGCCTCATGCTGTCAAGCAAGCTCACCCGGCGCGGCGATCAGGGCTGCACGCTTGAAGAGGAGATATTTGACGACAGCTGCTCATACACAAAGGCGATACTCATGTTCACGGCAAAGCAAGGAGAATAAATAATGTATATGTTTAATGAAAGCCAGAAGGCGCTTAAAGATAAGGTCGGCAGCTTCGTTCGCAAAGAGGTAATGCCCGTAGCTCAGGAGCTTGACAAAAACGGAATTTTCCCGACGCAGCTCATAAAGCGCTGCGGCGAGCTGGGATTTGTCGCACCCGAGCTTATGACCGACGGTCACTACAGAGCGTCAGAGATGTGCGTTATATTTGAAGAGCTTGCGCGCGGCAATGCGTCGCTTGCGCTTGCGCTGACTCCGCATTACCTTGCCTGCGACATAATGAACACGGCCGCATCGCCCGAGCTTAAAGCCAATATTATGGAGCCTGCATTTGCACTAAATAAGCTTATTGCGTATGCGATCAGCGAGGAAAGCGGCGGTTCGGATGTTTTGAGCATTAACACAACGGCAACACAGCTTGGCGACGAATGGGTAATTAACGGTTCAAAATCATGGATAACGGCATCCGGCAAAGCCGACGGCTATCTGATAGCCGCCCGTACCTCGCTTAACAGCCGCAGCCGCGATATAAGCCTTTTCTATATCGATGCATCCACAGAAGGGCTGGAAGCCGACATCGGTTCGCACATGATCGGGCTTAATAGCTGCCCGACCGGACACATCACATTCACAAACTGCAGAATACCGCTCGGGAATATAATCGGCAGCGAAAATCAGGGGTATACCCTTTTGAAGCCGACTTTGCAGCTCGGCAGACTCGCCGTTTCGGCAATAGCCACAGGCATAGCCGGACGCGCGCTCGAGCTTGCAAATAATTATTCGACGACAACTGGAAAATACGGGCGCAATCTGTCATCCTATCAGGGCATAGCGTTCATGCTTGCCGAGATGTACACAAAGCTTGCTGCGTCAAGATGCATGCTCTATTGCTCTGCCGAGCAGTACGATGCAAAGGAACGGCAGTCGGCGATCGATGTTGCGGCGACAAAGCTTATGAGCACGGAGCTTGCATGCCAGGTGTGCAAAAGCGCGCGCCAGATCCACGGCGCAAACGGTCTTTCGTCCGATTTTGAGGTCGATCGCTGCTTCCGAGATGCTCAGATGCTGACCATTGCCGAGGGAACCACTGAGATTTGCAAGATAATCGTTTCAAACTCTGTTATAAACTCTGCCTTAAAATAACTTAATACTCATATGAAAATAGCAGGATGAAAAACGTCCTGCTATTTTTATATGTTACCAAAATGTTCTTGATTTTTTGCCCGACAATCTCTATAATCAGAATAAAGTGGAGCAAAGTGGTGAAAAGTGCATCGAAAATGCTCGAAAGACGGAGGTGAGCGCGTTGACAGGCGAATATAAACACAGCATTGACAATAAGGGCAGGCTGTTTATCCCGGCAAAGCTCAGGGACGAGCTTGGCGACGTGTTTTATATAACTCTTTCGATGGACGATTGCCTTTCTGTTTACAGCGCGGAAAGCTGGAAGGAATTTTCCGATAAAGTAAATGCAATGAGCTATATAAAGCAGCGGAAAATGCGCCCTCTGTTTGCATATGCGGCAAAGTGCGAGCTTGATAATCAGGGCAGAACGCTCATACCGGCGCATTTGCGCGAGTATGCGCATCTTAGCAAGAACGTTGCCGTGATCGGCTGCAATAATCATGCTGAAATATGGGATGACGAGCGCTGGCAGAAGCTTTCCGAGAGTGAGATAACACCCGAAAATATTGCTTCCGTAATGGATGAACTGGAGTTTTGATATGTCGAATGAAGCAAAGCACATATCAGTGCTGTTAAACGAATGTATTGAAAATTTGAACATAAATCCGGACGGCATATACGTTGATGGTACTCTTGGACTCGGTGGGCACTCCGAGCAGATACTGAAGCGCCTCGACACCGGCAGACTTATCGGAATTGACCGCGACGAGAGCGCCATAAGGCGCACCGGCGAGCGCCTTGCACAGTATGCCGATAAAATGACACTTGTGCACGGAAACTTTTGCGACGTTTCACAGATCCTCGACGAACTCGGAGTTGACGCCGTTGACGGGATGCTGTTTGACCTCGGCGTTTCGTCACCGCAGCTTGACGAGGCCGAACGCGGCTTTTCGTACATGAACGATGCGCCGCTTGACATGCGCATGGATAACACAAGCGCACTTACCGCGTCGAACGTCGTAAACGATTGGGATGAGGCGGAGCTTGTTCGCATTCTCCGCGATTTCGGCGAAGAGCGCTATGCAAGAAGAATAGCTTCGCGCATAGTTGAACGCCGCGAACAGAAAAAGATAGAAACAACGCTTGAGCTTGTGGATATCATCCGCTCGGCAATGCCGGCAGCCGCTCTGCGCGAGAAGCAGCATCCTGCAAAGCGCAGCTTTCAGGCAATAAGAATTGCCGTTAACGATGAGCTCGGCGCAGTGGACAGAATGATGAAAACAGCGCCCGACAGACTAAAAACAGGCGGCCGACTGTGCGTTATTAGCTTCCACTCGCTTGAGGACAGAATTGTTAAAACGGGCATAGCCGCGAGGGAAAACGGCTGCACCTGCCCGAGAGAAGCGCCGATATGCGTCTGCGGCTTTAAGCAGACACTCAGGAGCGTACACAGAAAACCGATAGTGCCGGATGAGGATGAGCTGAACTTCAATCCGCGCGCGAGAAGCGCAAAGCTCCGCGTTGCCGAAAGGGTGTAGAGGTTTTTGAAAAGCTCCGGCAGCGAATATCAATACGGCTCCAAAAGCGCAAAGCGCCGGGTTAACGCCCGGCAGGATAAAAAGCTCGGAGGAGCAATGCGCACAGCGCTCATGGCAGCGCTTGCGATAGCGGCGGCTGTTATGCTCGTCCTGTCACTTTTCGTGCGCGTTGAGCTTACAGAGATAAACGACAAAAATGTTGAGCTGAGCCGACAGGCACAGAGTCTTCATGAAGAAAACCGCCGTCTGCGCATTGAGTATGAGTTCTCGCAGGATCTTGATGCACTCGAAAAGGATGCAAAATCGAGACTTGGCATGCAGAGCGAGCTTCAGCGCCGCACCGAGACTATTGACACTTCACCCGAAGATAGAGCATACATAGCAGATAACGGATAAGCTGCATATTTTACGCGGCAAAATTATAGTATTAACTAATAAATTTTGTCCGGAAGGAGCAGCTATGCGCAAAACCGTGAGCAAAAAACAGGTAAGCAGTCCTAACAGGACAATGGTGCGCCGCACACTATTTCTGATGGCAGTGTGCGGCATACTTGCGTTTTCGGTGCTTGCAGTGCGGCTTTATATCCTGCAGGTGCGCGATCATGACAAATATGAGGAGCTTGCCATAAGTCAGCAGCTTCGCGAAACCGGATCATCTGCTGAGCGCGGAACGATATACGACTGCAATATGAACGTTCTCGCA
This sequence comes from Firmicutes bacterium CAG:24053_14, assembly GCA_001916715.1. Taxonomy (GTDB): domain Bacteria; phylum Bacillota; class Clostridia; order Oscillospirales; family Oscillospiraceae; genus F23-B02. The sequence continues at coordinate 106,800 of MNSZ01000048.1, read as the reverse complement.
ATGAGCGCAAATGTCGATAACGTATATCTGAGCCCTGCGGAGATCGCCATGTACGGCGAAGACAGGGAGCTTATTGCCGATAAGCTCTCCGAGATCCTCGGTCTCGACAGGGAGGACATCCTTAAAAAGACTGAGAATAACGGCTCTTGGTATGTTACCGTTGCGCGCAAGGTCGAAAAGGAGACTGCCGACAAGGTGCGCGAGTTTAAAAACGAGTATAAGCTCAAGGGCGTTCGTTTGGAGAGCGATACGAAAAGATATTATCCGTATTCTTCTCTTGCCTGCCATGTGATAGGCTTTGTCGGAACCGATAACTACGGCCTTGACGGGGTGGAGGCACAGTACGATTCCGCTCTCTCCGGAACGTCGGGGAAATATATGCGCCTTGCCAATGCCTACGGCACCGATCTCCTGTTTGATCAATACGAAGGTTACACAGGCGCCGAAAACGGCCTTGATCTTGTAACAACGATCGATCTTACGATACAGCACTATGTTGAAAAGTCGCTGTATCAGGCTGTTGAGGATTATGACATTCAAAACGGTGCGGGCGCTATCGCAATGGATGTAAAAACGGGGAAGATACTTGCAATGGCGTCTATAGGCGGATATGACCTTAATAATTTCCTCGACGTCAGCGACGAGGCTAAAAACGCCATAAACGAAGCTCCGACGCAGGAGGAGAAGGATCAAATTCTTGCCGATGCACAGCGTTTGCAATGGCGTAATAAAACCCTTTCAGATACATACGAGCCGGGCTCTACGTTCAAAATAATAACACTGTCCATGGCACTTGAAGAGGGTAAAGTGAGTCTTGACGACAGTTTCTTCTGCGGAGGAAGCGTGCAGGTGCAGGGCAGAACAAATCCTGTTCGCTGCTGGAAAACAAGCGGCCACGGCTCGCAGAGCCTTACACAGGCCGTGCAGCATTCGTGCAACGCGGCGTTCGTCAATATCGGAATGCGCGTCGGCGCGCAGGCTTTTTATAAATACTGCGATGCCTTCGGCTTCCTTGGGCTTACAGGCGACAGCTCGCAGCAGCTCACCGCCAAGACCGGCATTGACCTCGGCGGCGAGAGCGGCAGCATATGGTGGAGCGAGGATACCTTCTACAGCGAAAAGAACAAATCACAGCTCGCGGCTGCCTCGTTCGGTCAGACCTTTACCATAACTCCGCTGCAGCTTATAACCGCCGTCAGCGCCTGTGTAAACGGCGGATATTTAATGCAGCCGTATGTAGTGGAAAGTTTACTGGACGAAGACGGCTTGACGGTGTATAATCATAAGCCGAAAGTTGTGCGCCGCGTTATAAGTGAGGAAACCAGCAAAACCGTGTGTTCTATTCTCGAACAGGTCGTCGGCGACCCTAATGAGGGCACGGGCCGTAATGCGGCTGTTGCAGGTTATCGTATCGGCGGCAAGACCGGCACTTCGGAAAAGGTGAGCTATGAGGCGCAGACAGGCAAAAAAGAGTACATCGTGTCCTTTATCGGCTTTGCGCCTGCCGACGATCCGCAGATAGCGCTTTTGGTCATGCTCGATTCGCCCGGAAGCGGTTCGGGAGTTTATGTCTCGGGCGGCCAGATGGCGGCACCGACCGTTGGCAAAATGTTTGCAGATATCCTGCCGTATATGGGCATTGAGCCACAGTACGATGAAAGCTCCGAGAAGGCTGATAAGCCTGTTCCCGGGCTAAACGGCCTGAGCGTCGATGAGGCAAAGGAAAAGCTTTCTGAAAACGGCTTTAACTGCCGCCTTATAGGCTCCGGCACGACCGTTACGGCGCAGCTTCCGCTTACGGGCTGCGTCATTGCGGAGGGCAGTACGGTGATTATCTATGCCGATGCAAGCCCGTCGGTTGCACTGGAAACCATGCCAGGAATTAAGGGCCTGAGCTATGCCGACGCGGTGAAGGAACTCGGCAAATACGGAGTTTTTGCAAGAAGCAACACCGTTGTGCGCGATGCGGAGAACCAAAAGGTACTGACGCAGAGCGTGAAAGCAGGAGCTGACATAAAGCACGGAACCGTCGTCGAGGTAACGCTCGTTTCTGATGACGAGAGTATTCTCGGTCGATATTAATAGATAGATATGAGGATGATGCACATATGAAATTATCTGAGCTTTTAAAAGACACAGACGTTTTAACGCTCGCTGCGCCCTCCGAGTGCGAGATCGGCGGCGTGAGCTACGATTCGCGCAAGGTAAAGCCGGGAGATGCCTTCGTGGCGATCTCGGGCTTTGAAACCGACGGATATAAATACATCCCGTCGGCAGTCGAAAAAGGGGCGGCCGTTGTTATAAGCGACAGAGTGCCGCAGGTAGATATCCCTTACGTTCTGGTTCGCGACTGCCGAAGGGCGCTTGCGCTTTTAAGCCGCAACTTTTTCGGTGATCCTGCCGGAGAAATGCAGATAATCGGCATTACCGGAACAAACGGAAAGACTACAACGACATATCTTCTCAAGCATCTGCTTGAGGATACTATCGGCGCCAAGGTCGGACTTATAGGCACAAACGGCAATATGATAGGCAGTGAGTTTATCCACACCGAGCGTACAACGCCGGAAAGCTTTGAGCTTCAGCAGCTTTTTGCTGAAATGAAGAGCGCCGGATGTACGCATGTAGTCATGGAAGTGTCATCGCATTCGCTTGTACTCAGCCGCGTTGCCGGCATTGATTTTGCGGTCGGTGCGTTTACGAATCTTACGCAGGATCATCTTGATTTTCACCACACTATGGAGGAGTATGCCGCCGCAAAGGCGCTGCTGTTCTCCGCCTGCCGTGTCGGCTGCATAAACATTGACGATAAATGGGCGGACAACATGATGAAGAACGCCCCATGCAGATTGCTCACTTATTCTGCCGACGGAAAAGAGGCATCTCTTGTAGCGGAGAATATAAAGCTTTCCGCAAAGGGCGTGAGCTTTACGGCATCCTGCGACGGAAAGCGCGCCGATGTGAGCCTTGCCATACCGGGAAAATTTTCGGTGTATAACGCACTTAACACCATTGCTGTCGGTTTGGCTCTGGGAATAAGCCTTGATGACTGCGCAAAGGCAATGAAAACCGCTCACGGTGTAAAGGGCCGGATGGAGCTTGTTCCGACCGACGGTGACTATACGATAGTCATTGACTATGCCCACACGCCCGACGCGCTTGAAAACGCGCTGAAGGCACTGCGGGCCGATCACAACGGCAGACTTGTCGCGCTCTTTGGCTGCGGAGGAGATCGTGACAGAACGAAGCGTCCGATAATGGGCGCCATTGCCGCCGATAATGCAGATTTTGTCATCGTAACGAGCGATAATCCGCGCACGGAGCAGCCGCAGTCGATAATCGATGAGATACTTGTTGGCCTTGAGGGTAAGAAAACTGAGCACATTGCCATATGTGACCGTGCCGAGGCAATTAAATGGGCGATTGACAACCATAGGGCAAATGATGTAATATTGCTTGCCGGCAAAGGCCACGAGGACTATCAGGTCGTCGGACATGAAAAGCATCACATGGATGAGCGCGAGATAGTCGCAGAACATATAGAGAAGAGGAGCAAAAAATGACTCTTAAACTGACCCTTGCATTGGTTATGGCTTTTATAACCGCAGTTATAGTGGGCAAGTTTTATGTACCCTGGCTAAGAAAAATGAAAGCGGGGCAGGAGATAAAGGAAAACGGCCCGACATGGCACATGTCAAAGTCAGGAACGCCGACTATGGGCGGCGTCATCTTCATAAGCGCGTGCACACTTGTGTGTCTGACTGTCGGTTTTGAATCAATGCGCAGCGGAGATTTTACGCATATATTCGTCCTGCTGTTTGCACTTGTTTTCGGCGCCATAGGATTCCTCGACGATTGGGAAAAGCTGCGCAAGAAGCAGAATCTCGGCCTGAGCGCAAAGGCAAAGTTCCTGCTCCAGCTTGTTGCGGCGCTCGTTTTTGTGCTGCTGCTGCGCAAGATGGGCTATATTTCGACAAAGCTCTACATTCCGTTTTGGAATGTTGAGGTCTATATCCCAGAAGTGATATATTTTATTCTTGCCGCATTTATAATCGTCGGCACGGTCAATGCAGTCAACATTACCGACGGCGTAGACGGACTTGCAAGCGGAACGAGCATACCTGTATGTCTCTTCTTTGCGGCAGTCAGCTTCCTTTGGGGAGATAAATACATGGCGCTCGGCATATTTGCCTCGGCTCTCCTCGGCGGACTTATGGGCTTTCTTGTCTATAACTTCAACCCTGCCAAGGTGTTCATGGGAGATACCGGCTCGCTGTTTCTCGGCGGCGCCATCGCGGCGCTTGCCTTTGCTTACGATATGCCGCTTATACTCATAACACTCGGCATCGTGTATATCATCGAAACTCTGTCGGATATAATCCAGGTGACTTATTTCAAGCTCACCCACGGCAAGCGAGTGTTTAAGATGGCTCCGTTCCACCACCACCTTGAAATGGGCGGTTGGACGGGCAAAAAGTGGAAAGAGAAAGAGCTTTTTGCACTTTTTACTTCCGTGTCCCTTGTTTTTGCAATTATTTCATTCATAGGAATATATAATCGTTTCCAGCTCTGATAACGGAGGGGTCGCCCATGCAGTACGGCAGTGCCGAGCTCAGGATAAAGGAAACGAAAGATAAAACAAAGCGCGCAGGAATGGACATATCGTTCCTCGCGCTTGTTGTGATACTTTTGGCCATTGGAGTTACAATGGTGCTGTCCGCAAGCTTTGCAAGGGCATATTTTGATCCGGGCGGAGTGACAAAGGGGAAGGCGACCTATTATTTTATAAGGCAGTTTATTTTCGCCGCTCTCGGCGTTGCGGCAATGATAATATGCTCGCGACTGCCTGTCGGCTTTTACAAGCGATTTTCGATGCCGGTACTCATAGCTGCCGTCATCCTGCTCATGCTTGTTCCGATAATCGGAACGAACGCAAACGGAGCAAAGCGCTGGATCGGCCTTGGGGCATTTACGATCCAGCCGTCGGAAATTGCAAAGATCGGCATAATACTTGCCTTTGCATCAATGATCTGCGCCCGTCGGGGGAGAATGAAAAGCTTCCGATACGGCATACTGCCGTTTGCCGCGATACTTGCCGCGATAGTCGGCCTTTTGGTTTTGGAGCCGCATTTTTCGGCGTCTATCATAATTGTTGCTATAGGCGGAGTTATGCTGTTTTTGGGCGGAGCACGTCTTGTATGGTTCATTGCAGCTGCCGTTGCCGCCGGAGGCGGCATAGCCGTGCTTTTGACGATGTTCCCGTATGCTTCAACGCGAATAACGACGTGGCGCGATCCGTTTGCATCCACCTCGGACGAGGGGTATCAGATTGTTCAGTCATTGTATTCGATCGGCTCCGGCGGACTTACGGGTCTCGGACTGGGGCAGAGCAGGCAAAAATATTTGTATCTGCCCGAGGAGCATAATGACTTCATATTTTCTGTCGTGTGCGAGGAGCTTGGTTTTATTGGAGCACTGCTGATACTCACGCTTTTTGCGCTTCTTATAATTCGCGGCTACTGGATAGCGCTGCACAGCACCGACAGATACAGCTTTCTGGTCGCGGCCGGAATAACCACGCTGCTTGCGATACAGGTCATATTAAACGTAGCCGTTGTTACCAATCTTGTGCCCTGCACGGGTATTTCGCTGCCGTTTTTCAGCTATGGCGGCACGGCGCTGCTGATGCAGATGGCCGAAATGGGTATAGTTCTGAGCATATCCAGAGATTTGCCTGCAGGACGTGTGGGAGGATAGTATATGAGAATAATTTTTGCCTGCGGAGGCACTGCCGGACATATAAACCCGGCGCTTGCCGTTGCCGGCCGGATAAAGGAGCTTATGCCGGACAGTGAGTTTCTGTTCATCGGAGCCGTCGGCCAGATGGAGTCCGATCTTGTTCCGCGTGCAGGCTATAGGATAGAGACTGTTAGGGTCAGAGGCCTGAGCAGGGAAAAGACGCTCGGCGGCTTTTTCCACAACATAAGCGCGGCGTGGCATCTTGTCCGCTCCACCATAAAGGCAAGGAAGATCATAAAACGCTTTAAGCCCGATGTCGTTGTCGGGACCGGCGGATATGTGTGCTTTCCGGTTTTGAAGGCCGCCTCAATGCTCGGCATACCGACCGCCGTGCACGAGAGCAATGCAGACCCGGGGCTTACCACCCGAATGCTCTCCGGCATAGTTGACACCATAATGCTCGGCTTTGAGGAAAGCCGGAAGTTTTATAAAAATCCCGAAAAGACCGTAGTGACCGGAACGCCGGTGCGTGGCGAGTTTTCGTCATACTCAAAGCAGGCGGCGAAAGCCGAGCTTGGTCTGCCGCTTGATAAGCCGCTCGTTGTGTCCGTGTGGGGGTCGCTCGGGGCCGAGAATATGAACGAGGTCATGTGCAGGTTCATCGAGCTTGCAGGCAAAAAGCCGGGATTTACGCTCGTCCACTCGGCAGGCATCGAGGGATACGAGAAAATGGTCGAGCACCTTCGCAGAACCGTTCCAAACTACGAGAAAAACGGTATGGACGTGCGCGAGTATATATACGACATGCCGCGCGTTATGGCGGCGGCCGATCTTGTTTTGTGCCGCGCCGGAGCTTCAACCATATCCGAGCTTACATATATGCATAAGCCCACGATATTCGTTCCGTCTCCGTTTGTCACGAATAATCACCAGTTCAAAAATGCAAAGGTAGTTGAGGATGCCGGCGGCGCGCTGATATTCGAGGAGGGCTGGTTTGAGCCGAAGGAGCTGCTCAAAGCGGTGAACGATATCCTGTCATCGGATGATAAGCTCGAAAAAATGTCGGCGGCCATGGCAAAGCTTGCAAAGCCCGAGGCTACCGATATGATCTGCGACAGAATATTCTCGCTCCTCGCGGAAAACCGAAAATAGCAAAAATGCACCTCGCAGCATAGAATGGCATGATTTTAGTTCTTTCTGCGAGGTTTTATTATATGGCAATATGGCATTGCAGCGGAGAAAAATGCCTTGAGGGAGCATGCTTTGTGCAGGGCGCGAAGAATGCGGTCCTGCCGATCCTTGCGGCTTCGGTCGTATGTCCGACAGAAACAGACCTGCTGAATGTTCCGCAGCTGAGCGATGTTGAAATGTCGCTGAGAATACTGCGCAGCCTGGGGTGTACGGCTCAGCAGCAGGAAAACGACGTTTACATAGACTCGCGTGCATTAAGCTCAAACGTCATACCTCAGAGCATGATGGAAAGTATGCGATCTTCGGTACTGTTCATGGGCGCGCTTTTGGCACGCTGCGGAGAGGTACATCTTACGTTGCCCGGCGGATGCAGACTCGGCGCAAGGCCGATAGATATGCACCTTGATGCAATGAAAGCTCTCGGCGCAAGCGTTGAGGAATCCGGATGCGAGATAGTATGCAGAGCCGAAAAGCTTAAAGGCGCACACATAAGGCTTCCGTATCCGAGCGTCGGCGCAACGGAAAATGCCATGATAGCCGCATGCGGCGCGGAAGGGGAGACTGTCATAACGGGCGCGGCAAAGGAGCCGGAGATCGAGGATCTTCAGGAGTACCTACGCAAAGCCGGCGCGTATATATCCGGAGCCGGAACGAGCACGGTGAAAATCTCGGGCTTTGAGCGCGAAAGCCATGTCGGCCACCGCATCATTCCGGATAGGATCGTATCGGCAACGTTTTTGTGCGCCGCTGCCGCAACCGGCGGCGATATCGAGCTGCGCGGAGTTGATTTAAGGCAATTTTCGCGCCTTGAGCACTTCCTAAAGCGAGCCGGCTGTGATATAATATCGTCGCGCAGGAGCGTGAGGTTAATATCCGACGGTAAGCTGAACGCTGTCGGACGCGTTTCGACCGGGCCGTATCCCGAATTTCCTACGGATATGCAGCCGCTGCTTATGGCGGCGCTTCTCAAAGCCGTAGGGCGAACCGATTTTATCGAAAACGTCTTTGACTCGCGCTTCGGCCACGCAAAGCAGCTTAGCCGCTTCGGTGCTGATATCTCCGTTGAGGGGAGGCAGGCGTCTGTGTGGGGTGTGCGCGATCTCAGGGGTGCTGTTGTCAGCGCAGGCGATCTGCGCGGCGGCGCAGCAATGATAATTGCCGCTCTTTCTGCCGAGGGTGAAAGCCTTATCGTGGATCCGGGGCATATTGCCCGAGGCTACGAGCATCTTGACCATAAGCTCCGCTCTCTCGGAGCAGATATATTTTTGGAGTTGTAAAATGCCGAATACTAATGATTATTACCAAAAGCGCGAGGATCCGTATAAGCCGAAATTCACAAGGAACGTGAATCGTCCGCTTACTTTTTTTCTTGTCATAGTTGCGCTTGTTTTTATAATGAGCGTGTTTTTCAAGGTCTCGCGCATAGAGGTTAAGGGAAATTCGATTTATACGACTGACGAAGTGATAAAAGCTTCCGGCATCGAAACCGGCGATAACCTGTTTTTCATTAACGGTATCGCTGCCGGAAGCCGCGTTGCCGTTAAGCTTCCGTATGTGGACTCCGTGCAGATAAACCGCGGCCTGCCGAACCTCGTGACCATCGTTGTGACCGAGAGTAAGGCCGTCGGCTGCCTGAATGTCGGGGACGAGCTGTGGTCTGTCAGCAGCAGCGGAAAATTCCTGAGCAGCATAAGCGCCAGCGACAGCGAGCATATCGCAATGATTAGCGGAATAAGCGTGAGCGAAGCTGCAACGGGAGAGCATATTAAATCCGCCGCCGGTGAAGAGAATAAACTTGCCTATTTGACGGACATACTTTATCAGGTCCAGGCGCGCGGTCTTGTCGGCAAGGTAACGGCCATTGATATGAGCGATGCTGCAAATCCGACCTTTGAATATGACGGCAGATTTCTTGTAAAGCTCGGCGCGCTCGACAACACGGAATATAAATTCGGCAAGATGCTTTCGGCGGTTTCGCAGCTTACGGCCGACGATGCCGGAACGCTTGACTTATCCACGGGCGATAAGGTCGTTTTCAACCCGAATTAATACTTTGTTTACATAGCAGGGGAAAAAGCTATTGACCTTGCGGCCAAAAAGTTATAAAATGTTACATATCGCGAATAATGATTGCGGCATCTGCCGCGTCTTCTAAATAACAGTACTGGAGGAAACAAAATGGATTTCAAAGCCGAAGTAGGCCCTGAAAATGTTGTAACTATAAAGGTCGTTGGTATCGGCGGCGCCGGTAACAACGTCGTAAATAGAATGGTCAAGTCCGGAACTCAGGGCGTTGAGTTCATAGCGGTCAACACCGATAAGCAGGCACTTGCCGTGTCCAGCGCGGATCAGAAGATCCAGATAGGCGAGAAGCTGACCCACGGTCAGGGCGCAGGCTCGGATCCCGAAGTCGGCAAGAAGAGCGCCGAGGAAAGCCGCAATAACATTGCAAAAGCAGTCGAAGATGCCGATATGGTGTTCATCACCGCAGGCATGGGCGGCGGAACTGGCACAGGCGCTGCTCCCACGGTTGCCGATATCGCTCGCGAGGCCGGCATACTCACCGTCGGCGTCGTTACCAAGCCCTTCAAGTTCGAGGGTAAACGCCGCATGGATCAGGCAAACGACGGCATTAAAGAGATGCTCGGCAAGGTCGATTCCCTGCTTATCATCCCCAATGATCGCCTGAAGTACGCTACCGATCAGAAGGTCACTCTCGCAAACGCGTTTGAAATTGCCGACGATGTCCTGCGCCAGGCCGTCACCAGTATTTCCGACCTTATTAAGAACACCGGATTCATCAACCTCGACTTTGCAGACGTTACCTGCATCATGAAAAATGCCGGCTTTGCTCACATGGGCGTCGGCCGCGCGGCAGGCAAGGGCAAGGCAGAGGATGCAGCCCGTATGGCAGTCGCAAGCCCACTTATGGAGACCTCGATAAACGGCGCACACGGCGTGCTTATCAATATCACAGGCTCCGAGGATATGGGCCTTGAGGATGTAGAAGCAGCCGCAAACCTCGTTCAGGAGGCTGCTCATCCCGATGCAAACATAATCTTCGGTGCAACCTTTGACGAGTCCATGCAGGATGAGATCCGCGTTACCGTCATCGCTACCGGCTTTGAAGAGGCTCCCACAGCAAAGCAGCCTGCACAGTCTGCTCAGGCAAAGAAGGCCGAGCCTGCTTTCGATAAGCAGCAGGGCATGTTCACTGCAGCAAGCGAAAAGGCTGCCGAAAAGAAGCCCGAAGAGCCTGCTAAGGCTTCCGGCGAGGAAGATCCCTTTGACAGCATCTTCAAAATCTTTAACGCAAACAACTAAGAGAATATGAAAAACCGGCTGAGGATAATTCCTCAGCCGGTTTTTTGCTTGAAGCAAAGCTGTTCAGTTAATATATTTGTCAATGGCAGTGTTAAGCTCTTCGATGAAGGTATCGTCGCCGGTCTCAACGGCGTCGCTTATGCAGTGCTCGAGGTGATCTTTGAGTATAACGCGCGCAGTGCTGCTCAGCGCCGAACGGACGGCAGCCAGCTGTATAAGAACGTCGGTGCAGTCACGCTCATCCTCGACCATGCGCTTTACCGACTCAAGATGCCCGATAGCGCGCGAGAGCCGGTTTATCACGGCCTTGCTCTGCGTGTGGGAGTGCGAATGATTGTGATGAGGATGCTCATGTTCCTCGTGCTCGCTTATGTCGTCGCAAGGCTTGGCCTCATGGCAGTGGATTATACCGTCTCCGTGATCGTGGTAAAATCCCTCGTCTGGTCTGTGCATTGAAGTGCCTCCGTTTACTGAAGTGTTTTTATAATAATACTTCAATAACCAAGAAAAAGCAATAGACAGAAATGCAAAATAGCCGGGCAGCACTGCTGCCCGGCAAATTTTTTGCATTAGAGTTTGTCAACTTTATCTTTAAGCGCCTTTATGGCGATTTTGCCGCCGCGCTTTGCCATTCCTGCGATCAGATGCGGAGCGATCTTCTCAACCTTGGGAGATACGAATTCGTCCACCCAAACGAGCTTTATTGCGTCGAATTTGCACTTTGTTGTGCATATTCCGCAGCCGACGCAGCGGTATTCGTCGAGTACGACCGCGCCGCAGCCGAGGCAGCGTTCGGTCTCTTTTTTCATCTGCTCCTCGGTGAACGTTCCGCGCAGATCGTCCATCGTTTTTCTTGCCTTGTCGGCTCCGGCGACGGCGGCCTTCTGACGAGGTGCGGTATCATATCCGCCGATGGCGAGCGCCGCCTTGGTTTTATCCAGCGAGGTGAAAATGCGCCTGTCACGGCCGAGATTCTGCGTCTGACCGGGGTGAACGTACCTGTGTATCGAAACTGCGCCCTCCTTGCCGGCGGCAATGGCGTGGATAACGAACGCCGGCCCTGTAACAACATCGCCGCCTGCGAACACGTCCGGCTCGCCGGTTTGGTACGAAAGCTCATTGACCGTTACGCAGCCTTTTCTGTCAAGCTGCATTGAGCCTTTTTCGATGCCGCCCCAGTCGATGATCTGGCCGATCGCCCCGATAACGTTATCAACGTCCATAGTCTCAAATTCGCCCGTCGAAACCGGCGAACGCCTGCCGGAGGCGTCCGGAGCGCCAAGCTTCATTTTTTCAAGCTTCAGCGCCGTGACGGCTCCGTCTTTTCCGATTATCTCGACAGGAGAGGCGAGAAGATGAAGCTTCACGCCCTCGTTTAGTGCGTCCTCGATCTCCTCGGGATCTGCCTTGAGCTCGTCTCTTCCGCGCCTGTAAATGAGCGTGACTTCCTTTGCGCCCAGCCTTATCGCACTGCGCGCAACGTCAACCGAAACGTTGCCGCCGCCGATCACGGCAACACGCTCGCCGAGCTTAACGTGCTTGCCGGTAAGCGTTGAGCGCAGAAAATCAATGCCGCCGTAAACGCCGTCAAGCTCCTCGCCGGGAATGCCGATCGGAGCGCTTTTCTGTGCACCGATAGCCATGTAAAACGCTTTGTACCCCTGAACCCTCAGCTCGTTGAGGCTTATGTCTCTGCCGACCTCAATGCCGGTTTTAAACTCAACTCCCAGCTCCTTTAAAACCTCGATCTCGGACAGAACAACGTCCTTTTCAAGCCTGAATGTCGGGATGCCCATGGTCATCATGCCGCCGAGAGTGTTTTCTTTCTCGAAAACTGTCACGGGATAGCCCTTTACCGCGAGGTAATACGCGCAGCTCAGTCCGGCAGGACCGGCTCCGATGATTGCAATCTTCTGCGGATACATTTTGCCGATCTGGTTGACCATCTTGGGAACAAATCTGTGCTCGGCTTTCATGTCCTGCTCGGCAATGAATTTTTTTATATCGTCTATCGCTATCGGATCGTCAATATCGCCGCGAGTGCAGGCGTCCTCGCAGAATTTCGGGCACACTCGACCGCATATGGCAGGGAAGGGGTTTTCCTTTTTTATAAGCTCAAGCGCCTCCTGATATCTGCCCAGGGCGGCGAGCTTTATGTATCCCTGAACGGCGATGTGGGCCGGGCAGTTTGTCTTGCACGGCGCCGTGCCGGTCTCGACGACGTTTTCGCGATTTTCGCGCCAGTCCTCGTTCCAGTGCTCCTTTGTCCAGATCTTATCGTCCGGAGTTTCGGATTTCCTGATATTAAGCGGCTGCGTTGAGCAAAGCTTCTGGCCGAGGCGCAGCGCGTTCATCTGGCAGTTTTCAACACACTGGCCGCAGGCAACGCACTTTTCTTTGTCCACTTGCGCGCGGTAGTTGGATTTCATGATCGTCGGATCGTTGAAAAGACGTCCGCCGCGCAGCGACAGGCAGGAGCACTCGCAGCAATTACATATGCCGGATACCTCGCCGGTGCCGTCCGTGTTTGAAAGCTCGTGTATAAGTCCGTTTTCTTCGGCTCTTTTAAGTATTGCATAAGCTTCTTCTTTGCTTATTTCTCTGCCGTGGCCGGTTTTAACGTGGAAGTCGGCCGCCTTGTTGAGCATGATGCACATATCCTCTTCAAGGTGTCCGCAGCCCTCGCCCATTATCCTGCGAGTGCGTCGGCACGAGCATGCGGTAACGGCGATCTTCCACGCGTTATCTATGTATTTGCTCAGCTGATCGGATGAAACTGCGTGACGATTGAGGTCGATTGCCTTCTGCACCGGAATTACACGCATAACGCCCATACCGCGCGGCAGGTTCGGAGTCATGAGCTTCATGTTTTTCAGCGTGTATTCGTCAAAGCACCTGGCTATCTCGGGGTGAGCTTCGACCTGCTCCTTGTTTCCTACCATCATTTCCATTATGCCAGGAACCCAGCAGGGCAGGGTGTAGTAGTCGCGGCCGTCATCGGGGCTCGTGTAAGTGACGACAATGCCCTCGTTTGCAAGCTCCCACAGAAGCTTTTTTGTAACCTCCGGCGGCTTGCCGCAGCGTTTAGCGATCTCGTCAAGCGTAAGACTGTGCCGCACCTTGCACGCAAGGGCTACGTCTGCCTGCTCGTCGGTCACTACCTCGGCCAGAATCCTGTACTCCGGATCACCGGGAACGTTTGGTATGCCGGTTCGTGCTTCGAGCGTGATCTTGTTTGCAAGCGCAAGAATTTTAGGTCTGAATGCCATAGTGTTGCTCCTTCCTTTACTTTAATGCACATCATGTACAAACACTCTTGCGTTAAGAATATCACGTTTAACTGATTTGTCAATGTTTTAGGAAAAATGTGCGCAAAATTTATATGATTTGTACATGCAATGGCGGAATACAATATCCTGAGGTGATTCAATGCTTGGAATATCGCTGGCCATGCTTGTCGGCAGTGCGCTGCTGATGCTCAGACTTTCGCCGGGAGGGTCGTTCCCGAGTCCGCTTTCGCAGGAAGAGGAGAAAAAATATCTCACGCAGTGGCAAAATGGAGATATCTCCGCTCGCAACGTCCTTGTTGAGCACAATCTCCGCCTTGTTGCTCACATCATTAAAAAATATTATACGCAGACAAACGATATCGAAGACCTTATATCTATCGGAACTATAGGGCTTATAAAGGGGATAAATACCTATAAGTCCGATAAAGGCATCCGCCTTGCCACCTACGCTTCACGGTGCATAGAAAATGAGATACTAATGCATTTTCGCAGCCTTAAGAAGACTATGGGTGACGTCAGCCTTTCTGATGTGCTGGATACCGACGGAGAAGGGAACAACTTATCTCTTATGGATGTTCTGGCTCAGGACGATGAAATGAGCGAAAAAATCGGCGATATTGAGCTTTGCGGCCGGCTGCGCGGACTTGTTGACAGTGTCTTAAACGAGCGCGAAGCAAGAATAATACGCTTGAGGTACGGCCTTGCCGGCGCGGCTCCGATGACTCAGCGTGAAACCGCAAAAGTGTGCAGTATAAGCAGATCCTACGTCAGCAGACTTGAAAAGAAAGCGCTCGAAAAACTCAGATCCGAGCTTGGCGATGACGCATACATATAATTATCTTGTGCAGGCCGAGCTTTTGTGATAGAATAACGTGAAAAACTCAGGGAGGTGAGCTCGGGTGCGTATTAAGAAAACTGTGTGGACGTTTTTCATGCTTATAATGGCGGCAACTTTGGTGCTGATAATTAACTCGCGCGTTCAGCTCACTTCTGAAGTCGTTGTCGGTGGGGCAGACTCCGTATTTGTCAAAACCAATGCGCTGACCGACCCGATGGCCGAGTACGAAAACTCAAGCAAAGCGTCTCTTGAAAAATACGCGGATCTTGAGTTCCCGGCGATCACCATAACCGAGTGGCAGTATGTGCTTATTAATAAAGATACGCCTATCAAGTCATACGCGCCCTCTGTCAGGCAGTTCGGCTCTGACGGACCGTATGTTGATAAACGCATAATCGACAGCTTGTCCGCGCTTATTGATGCGGCGAAGGAAGCAGGATTTGAGCCGTATATCAGCGTCGGATACAGGTCATATGCCGATCAGCAGCAGCTATTTAATGAAAAGGCATCGGAGCTGAGCCAAAACGGAGTGTATACATATGAAGAAGCCCAGCAGATAGCTGCAGAGATAGTTGCAAAGCCGGGCACAAGCGATCATCAGACCGGTCTTGCCGTAGATATTCTCGACAAAGAGTATGAAGTGCTAGATTACAGCAAGATGGATTCAAAGTTTTTTGATTGGCTCGACGCAAACTGCGCTCAGTTTGGCTTTATAAAGCGCTACCCGAGCAATAAGAAAAGCGTCACCGGTTGGGATGAGCCATGGCACTACAGGTATGTGGGCAAAGAAGTGGCTGAGTTTATCATGAAAAACGGAATGTGCCTTGAAGAATTTGCTGCGCACTATAAATAACCGATAAATTGTGTGTGAGTATGCAAAAAATGCTTGCAATCACGATATATAGGTGGTATTATAATAAGGTAAGTTAGTTAGTATGCGAGAGTGGGTTCCAGCCCACTCTTTTTGTTGAGCATTTTGCGGATTATAAAAACAGGAGCTTTGTTATGAGCAAGATCAGTGATAAAGTCGAAGCGCTTGCGCGCCCGGTCGTTGAGGAAGAGGGCTGCAAGCTGTGGAGTGTTGAGTATATTAAAGAAGCCGGAACGTGGTATTTGCGTATTTTCATTGATAAAGACGGCGGCGTCGGCATTGCCGACTGTGAAGCGATAAGCCGCAGGCTTGACCCGATACTTGATGAGGCCGATCCCATTCCGGAAAGCTATGTGTTCGAGGTCGGCTCGGCAGGAGCGGAGCGCGAGCTTAAGCGTACGTCCGATTTTGAGCAGTTTATCGGCTCGGATGTCGAAGTTAAGCTATATCAGCCCTATGAGGGCAGAAAAACTCTCGTCGGAACGCTCGAGGAATACAATGACGGAAATATCACCGTTTCGGGCGTTGAGCTTAAAAAGGAACAAATTGCGCAGGTCAGGCTGCATGTAACCATATAATAAAGAAGAGGTAAATTGAAAATGAATGCTGAATTTTTCTCTGCAATCGAAGATCTTGAAAAAGAAAAGGGAATACCCAGAGAATATATGTATGATAAAATCAAGCAGGCTATGCTTGCTGCGTTCCGGCGCGACAATCCCGAGTGTGCGGATAATGTCGATATTCTGCTTGACGAGGACAGAAAGCGCATCGAAATGTATGTAAACAAGGTGGCTGTCGAGCAGGTCGAGGAGCCTGCGCTTGAGATAGATCTTGAGGCAGCAAAGAAGATCACCAAGCGCGCAAAGCTTGGTGATACAATAAAGATCCCGGTTGAGACTAAAAAATTCGGACGTATTGCGGCTCAGGCTGCAAAGCAGGTGATCATCCAGGGCATCCGTGAGGCCGAGCGAGGCATAGTGTATGAGGAGTTTACATCCAAAGAGCATGAGATACTCACCGGTGTTGTTTCTCGCATCGAGCCGAGAACCGGCAGCGTTTCGATCCGCATCAGCTCCAATAGCGAATATACCGAGGCGATGCTTTCTCCTAATGAGCGGATCAAGACCGAGCCTTTGAAGGAAGGCGACCGCATAAAGGTCTATGTCGTTGAAGTCAGAAATTCAACCAAGGGTCCGCAGGTTCTCATAAGCCGCACTCATCCCGGACTTGTCAAGCGACTGTTTGAGCTTGAAGTTCCCGAAATATTTGACGGAACGGTAGAGATAAAGTCCATCGCTCGCGAAGCCGGAAGCCGTACCAAGATGGCGGTGTGGTCAACCGATCCCGACGTCGATCCCATTGGTTCTTGCGTTGGTCCGAAGGGCGGCCGCGTTGCCCGCATAGTCGATGAGCTTGGCGGCGAGAAGATAGACATTATTAAATACAGCGAGATCCCCGAGGAATACATTGCCGCTGCTCTCGCTCCCAGTGAGGTCGTCAGCGTTACCATGCTTGAAGACGGCAAGAGCTGCCGCGTGATCGTTCCCGACAGTCAGCTTTCTCTCGCAATCGGCAAGGAAGGCCAGAACGCACGTCTCGCAGCACGCCTGACGGGATTTAAGATCGACATAAAGCCCGAGTCGGAGGCATAAACGAAAGGAGGCAGCCGCAGTGCAGAAGAAAATACCGATGAGGCAGTGTTTAGGCTGCCGAGAAATGAAACCGAAGCGCGAGCTTATCCGTGCGGTCAAGTCGCCGGACGGGGAAGTGAGCCTTGATTTTAAGGGCAAAATGCCCGGCAGAGGTGCGTATCTGTGCTCTAACGGGGAGTGCCTGAAAAAAGCAATGAATTCAAAAGCGCTTGAAAGAGCTTTCTCAACGCAGATCCCGGCGGAGATATACGACGCTCTCGAAAAGCAGATGGAGGCGAACCAATGAGAGAGAAAGCCTTGAATCTGCTTGGCCTTATGCGCAAGGCAAACGCTCTGCGCATCGGCGAGGAGGAAACGGGCGCCGCTGTCAGAGAGCACGAGGCAAAGCTCGTTTTGCTTGCGTCCGACGCATCGCCCAATGCGCGAAAGCGTGCATCGGGATACATGTACGGCAGCAAAGCGCCGCTGATAACGGTTCCGTTTACAAAGGAAGAGATATCCGAGCATGTCGGCAAGCCGGGCTGCTCAATGGCTGCTGTGTGCGATATCGGCTTTGCCGACGCACTTATGCAGAGACTGTGCGATATATCTCCCCAGGAATACGATGAAGCGGCACAGATCATACAAAGGCGAGCGCAGGAAAGCAAAAAGCGCAAAGACGACGTTCGGCAGAAAAACAAGAGTACAGGTA
Source organism: Firmicutes bacterium CAG:24053_14 (assembly GCA_001916715.1). Taxonomy (GTDB): domain Bacteria; phylum Bacillota; class Clostridia; order Oscillospirales; family Oscillospiraceae; genus F23-B02. The sequence goes on along the minus strand of MNSZ01000048.1, from coordinate 89,204 downwards.
AAAGGAGGACTAATGCATGAGCATGATTAAATACAGAGTACACGAGGTAGCAAAAGACTTTAACACCACATCCAAGGTGATAACTCAGATATTAACGGATTATGCTACGACTCCTAAAAACCACATGCAGGTTCTTGAAAACAACGAGCTTGACGTTATATTTGAATATCTGACCCAGCATAATCAGGCCGAAAGTCTTGCGGATATATTTGCGTCCGCGCCGAAGGCCGGAGAGGCAAAGCCTGCCGAGAAAAAGCAGGAAAAGACCGCTGCTGCAAAGCCTGCCGAGAAAGCACACACCGCGCAGCAGCCGGCTCCCGAAAAGAAGGAAAAAGAGAATAAGCCGCATGTTCCGCGCCAGGTAGCGGAGAAGCGCGTTGTCGATACCCGAGGCAGTGCAGCGGTGAACATAGCCAAGTATGACGAGAAGTTCGACAACATGGCCGGCGACAAGAGCCGCAACCGTGACCGCGACCGCAAAGGCGGCAAGGAGAAGATCGTCAACAAGGCAAAGCAGCGCCAGCAGGGTCAGGCAGCATCGGCAAAGCGCCGTCAGGAAGAGCGCGATAAGATGCAGAAGCTCCAGCTTGAGATCGCTAAGAAGCAGCAGCTCAAGGTAATGATACCGGACGAGATCAACGTCGGTGAGCTGGCTGCAAGAATGAAGAAATCTGCCGGCGAGGTCATAAAGCGCCTTATAAAGCTCGGTGTTTTTGCATCCGTTTCCGACGTTGTCGATTACGACACTGCGGCACTGGTTGCAATGGAATTCGGCTGCAAGGTCGAAAAGGAAGTCGTTGTGACCGTCGAAGAGAAGCTTATAGACGATCATGAAGACAGCGCAGACGAGCTCGTCGGCCGTGCTCCGGTCGTTGTTGTTATGGGTCACGTCGACCACGGCAAGACCTCACTGCTTGACTATATCCGCCATGCAAACGTTGCATCCGGTGAGGCGGGCGGCATAACCCAGCATATCGGCGCATATACCGTTGAAATCAACGGCAGTCCCATAACCTTCCTGGATACTCCGGGCCATGAGGCATTTACATCCATGCGTGCGCGCGGCGCAATGGTCACCGATATCGCAATACTCGTTGTTGCTGCCGACGACGGCATTATGCCGCAGACCATTGAGAGCATTAACCACGCCAAGGCAGCCGGCATTCCGCTTGTTGTCGCTATCAACAAGATGGACACGGTCGGCGCAAACCCCGAGCGTATTAAGCAGCAGCTTACCGAATATGATATAGTTCCCGAAGAATGGGGCGGTGAAACGATCGTGTGCCCGATATCGGCCAAAACCGGCGAGGGCATAGATAATCTGCTCGAAAACCTCGTTATACTTGCAGAGGTTCAGGAACTCAAGGCCAACCCCAACCGCGCCGCAAAGGGCGCCGTCATCGAGGCGAGACTTGATAAGGGCCGCGGCCCGATCATGACCGTTCTTGTCCAGAACGGTACGCTTAAGCTCGGCGATATCATCATTGCCGGTACCGCCGTCGGCCGTGTGCGCACGATGATAAACGATAAGGGCGTTCGCATCACCGAGGCAGGCCCCTCGGTTCCAGTTGAGATATCCGGCATGTCCGAGGTCCCCAGTGCAGGTGATACATTTAATGCCGTTGCCGATGAGCGCATGGCTCGCGAGCTTGTTGAAGAGCGAAAGACTCAGCAGAAGAACGCTGCGTTCGGAAGCAGCAAGAAGGTAAGCCTTGAGGATCTGTTCAGCCAGATCCAGGCCGGTGAGATGAAAACTCTCAACATCATCGTTAAGGCCGATGTTCAGGGTTCTGCCGAGGCCGTTAAAGCATCGCTTGAAAAAATCACAAACGACGAAGTGTGCGTTAAGGTCATCCACAGCGGCGTCGGCGCAATCAATGAATCCGATGTTATGCTCGCTGCCACATCCGGCGCAATAATCGTCGGCTTCAATGTTCGTCCGGACAATGCCGCACGCGACAGTGCCGCAAGAGCGAATGTCGATATGCGCATGTATCGCGTAATTTACGACTGCATTAATGAGATCGAGGCAGCAATGAAGGGCATGCTCGCGCCGAAGTTTGAGGAAGTCATAATCGGCCATGCCGAGGTTCGCGAGACTTATAAGGTCTCCAAGGTCGGCACAGTCACCGGATGCTATGTCCTTGACGGTAAGATCCAGCGTGGCTGTTCGGTTCGTGTATTGCGTGATAACATCGTTATCCATGAGGGCGAGCTTGCATCTCTGCGCCGCTTTAAGGACGATGTCAAGGAAGTTGCCAGCGGATACGAATGCGGCATGCAGGTCGAAAAATTCAACGACATCAAGGTCGGCGACATTATTGAGTGCTTCGTTATGGAGCAGGTAAAAGTCTGATAAATAGTTTTGGGCGGTCGTTCAGGCCGCCCAACGCATAGATACAGGAGGAGAAATATGCCCTCAAATAAATTAGCAAGAACAAACGATGATATTCAACTCATTATGAGCAAGCTTCTGCGCGAGATCAAGGATCCGCGGGTGAATCAGGGCATGATAAGTGTAACGCGCGTTGAAACAACGGGCGATATGCGCTATTGCAAGATATGGCTTTCCGTAATGGGATTGAAAAACGAAAAAGAGTTCAAGAAGGGACTCAAATCTGCGTCGGGCTGGCTTAGACGTGAGCTTGGAAACTCGCTCAAGCTTCGAAATACCCCGGAACCTGTATTTGAGATCGATCACAGCATCGAATACGGCGCGCATATCAACGAGATCATAAGCAGCCTTGATATTAAACACGATGAGGACGAAGAATGAATATCAAAGAATGTGCCGCGTGGCTTAATGAACATGATGACATTCTCATCCTGACCCATATCCGCCCGGATGGCGATACGCTCGGCGGCGCCGCGGCGCTGTGCTCGGCGCTGCGCAGAACGGGCAAAAATGCCGCGCTTTTTAATAATCCGGATATTACACCGAAGTATTTTAAATATGTAAAGTACTTCGTGTCCGATAATTTTGATTTTGCATGCACTCTGGCGGTGGATGTTGCCGAAGCGCATATGCTGCCGACGGGCTTTACCGGAACGGTTGACGTATGCATTGACCACCACCCGTCAAACTCGCATTATGCCGAAAAGCTTCTGCTTGACGGCAGCAAAGCCTCGTGCGGCGAGATCGTACTTGAGGTCATAAAAGCGCTCTGCGGCGATGTTACGGCGCAGGAGGCAAGCCTTTTGTACATGGCAGTGTCAACCGATTGTGGTTGCTTCCGCTATGCAAATGTAACGAGCGAAACGTTTGCGGCGGCAAGCGAGATTTTGCAGTACGGCGCTGAGGTGCAGAAGCTTAATTTTGATCTTTTCAGGCAGGTCTCACGGGCGAGAATGACGCTTGAGGGCAGCATACTTTCGGGACTGAAATACTTCTTTGATGGGGAAGTTGTTGCCGCAACGGTGACGCGCAAAATGATGAGCGATGCCGGGGCAACGGAAAACGACTGCGATGATATTGCAGGTATACCGGGCAAGGTTGAAGGATGCGTTGTCAGCCTTGTTATACGCGAAATGGGAGATAAAAAGTGCAAGGTGTCTGTTCGATCGCAAAAAGTTTTCGACAGCAGCGCGCTCTGCGCCCATTTTGGCGGCGGCGGACATAAAATGGCCTCAGGCTGTACGATAGAAGCATCTCCCGAAAAAACGCTTGATATGCTCATCTCCGCCATAGGCGAGGTGCTTTGATGAACGGGATCATCCTCATCGATAAGCCGCAGGGTTGGACGAGCCATGATGTTGTTGCAAAGCTGCGCGGCATACTGCATGAGCGGCGCATCGGACACTCAGGAACGCTTGACCCGCTTGCAACTGGGCTGCTCGTTGTTTTTGTCGGCAGAGCGACCAGAGCAGTGGAATTTGCCGAGGCCGACAGTAAGGAGTATATCGCCGGACTTCGCCTTGGGCTGAGTACGGATACGCAGGACATAAGCGGAAATGTTATCTCTGAATGCAGTGACCTACCGGATGAAGAAGCTGTGTACAGGGCCGTAAACGGCTTTGTTGGGGATATTGAGCAGATACCTCCGATGTATTCGGCAGTCAAGATCGGCGGCAAAAAGCTGTATGAGCTTGCGCGCAAAGGCCAAAGCGTTGAGCGCACCCCCAGAAAAATTACAGTCTCGTCGATCGAGATCATCGGCAGAGAAGGCGGCGATTATCTATTAAAAATCGCCTGCTCAAAGGGAACATATGTGCGCACTTTGTGCAATGATATCGGTGCTTCTCTCGGCTGCGGCGCATGCATGAGCAGCCTTAGAAGGATAAGCGCCGGCGCGTTTTCAATTGAAGATGCGCACAGCATCGACGAAGTCGAAAATGCTGCAAATGATGGACGGATGGTTGACATAATGCTGCCTGTGGACACTCTTTTTTCTGCTTTGCCTGAGCTTAAAGTGCCTGAGAGCGCAGCAAAGCGTCTGAAAACCGGCAATATAATAAAAATCTCCGCACATGACTGTGACTACAGAGTGTATTCCGAATCAGGCGAATTTCTGCTGGTAGGCAAGGCCGAAAACGGAAAACTAAAAACAATAAAAAGCTTTTTTGAGGTTAGCCAATGACAAAACAGAAAGTAATGGCGCTGGGCTTTTTTGACGGCATACATGTCGGACACGCAGCGCTTATCAACAAGATAAAGCAGCGCGCGGAAGAGACGGGCGCAGAGCCTGCCGTGCTTACATTTGATGTTCACCCCGATAACCTTGTTTTCAAAAAAACCGTGCCGCTTATCAACAGCGCCGAAGACAGAGAGAACATACTCAGCCGCTGCTTTGGCATAGATGATGTTGTTGTTATCCACTTTAACCAGCGCGTCATGCATATGGATTGGCAGGATTTCATTGACGAGCTTATTGACGAGATGAATCTCCGATGGATCGTCGTGGGGCACGATTTCTGCTTTGGATACAAAGGCCTCGGTACGGCCGAAAAGCTTAAAGCTTACTGCGCAGAGCGCGGTGTCGGATGCGATATTATACCGGCTGTCTGCCGCGACGGTGTTGTTGTAAGCTCAACGCTTATACGGCAGCTCATCGAAACCGGAGAGATGGAAAAAGCCAATGAATACCTCGGCCATCCGCATACGCTCACCGATGTTATACGCACAGGCTATCACCTCGGAACGAAGATGGGTACGCCGACAATAAATATGAGCTTTCCGCAGGGAGTTATAATTCCTCGCCACGGAGTGTATGCCGCAAAGGCATATATTGACGGGCAGGAGTATATGTCAGTCACAAACGTCGGCATTCGCCCCACCGTCAGTGATTCGGGCAACGTGAATGTAGAGAGCTTTTTGCTTGATTTCTGTGGAAATCTTTACGGCCACCGTGCGCGCATTGATTTCTATAAATTCCTTCGCCCCGAGCGAAAGTTTGACGATGTCAACGAACTTGCAGCCCAGATAAAGAGTGATGCCCAAACAACAAGAGAGTATTTTGAACGAATAAAATAAAAATAAGCGCTGCGAGTTTTTCGCAGCGCTTAAATAATGTAAAATTATCCGTTGAAAACTATTCCCTTGGTGCTGTCAAGCGGAGCAATGCTGATCCAGGTCTTACCGACGCTCAGGTTAAGGGGAGTGCCGTCCTTGAGCGTGTAGTGGAAGTTATCCGCACGGTCGGCGCGAGTCCAGTTGATCTCAACATATTTTCCGCCGGTGAAGAAATATCCGGTGCCGGAGCCTGTGAGCTCCATGGCCTGACGGCCGTAGCTGTCAATGGTCTTGGTGGGAATATTGAGGACTATGACATTTGCAAGGTCTATCGAGCTGTTATTTCCGCCGTCTATATACTCATCTCCGCTTATAAATGCATGGTAGCATTTCTTGTCCGCGTCATACTTAAAGGTCGTATTGTAATAAGAGTAGTAAACGGTGAAGTCGGCCGAAGAGCTTGTGCACTGGGAAACGGCATCCTCTGCAAAGCTGAGACCGTAGGTGTTGTCATAGCTGCTGTCGTGCTTGAGCTCGTAATTGTTCTTGCAGAAGGAGGCAAGCTTGCTGCCGTCGGCAAACAGGGTGTGCTCAACGTTCTTGCCCTGGCTGAGACGAGTCTGATCGCGGTAGTAGCTGGAAGCTTCACCGGAACGAGCGCCGCGTACACCGTCCATGTTGTCAATGCCGAGTGTCTTTATGTCCGAATATGCCTGCTCGCTTCCGCCGGCGTGAATGTAGATCGCGTCATAAGCCTGAGCCATGCTGATGTAATACGGTCTTGCACTGCGCAGCGAGCCGACGGTTATTCCGTCAACGTCATTAAACACAGCCATCATACGGGTAATGCCGCCTTCTGCAAGCGCTTCATAGATGATCGAAGCCTGCGACAGGCCGACAGAGGGACGTGCGTCGGGGTGGTTGTTTATCATAACACAGTACGGACGCAGATCGCTCTTGTCCTCGCTGACCTTTTCGCCCGTCAGTGGATTGATAGGACCGCTCACTACTTCGTTCTTGTTCAGTCCGTCACCGTTGACATCGGGCGCGTTGGGGGACTTTTCTTCATCCTTGCCGCAGCCTGCAAACAGGCATAGCACCATAAGAACCGAAAGAACGAATGCCAGTATTCTCTTCAAATTAAAACACCTCACATTTTGTAGATTTGCTTGGAAATATGGCTAATTAATTATACTATTTGCAGGGCATATTGTCAAACGGCCGGAAATGTGTTAGTATTTATGTAGGAGATGATTGCAATGTACGAACAGATAAAAATAGAAACTGAAAACGCAGTAAGAGAGCTTGTTGAAAAGTCAAAGCTCAAGAAGGGTTCACTTGTTGTAGTTGGCTGCTCGTCCAGCGAGATACTCGGCGAGCATATCGGCAAGGGCTCGTCACCCGAGACCGGCGTAGTCGTAGCCGAGGCTATACTCAAGGTGCTGAACGAAAACGGCATATATCTTGCAGCGCAGTGCTGCGAGCATCTCAACAGAGCACTTGTTGTTGAGCGCGCCGCCGCCGAGAAATATATGCTTGATGAGGTCTGCGTAAGACCCATGCCCAAGGCCGGCGGATCATTTGCAACCGCCGTGTATGACAGAATGAGCGACCCGGTTATGGTTGAGCATGTCAAAGCTCATGCCGGCATGGATATCGGCTGCACGCTTATCGGCATGCACCTTAAAGATGTTGCCGTTCCTCTGCGTCTGTCGGTTAAGAAGATAGGCGATGCACTTGTAACGGCGGCTTACACGCGGCCGAAGCTCATAGGCGGAGTAAGGGCGCATTATCCCGAATAAAACTTTCAAGGCATTGGACTTGGGCCAATGCCTTGTTTTTTCCTAATCTGCGCTTCTGATCCCAATGCCGCAGCCGCGCATGCTTTCGGCCAGCCGCTGCATATGCTCCGGGGATATCTCCGTTAACGGAAGCCTGAGCTTTCCGCAATCAAAGCCTATCATTTTCATTGCCGCCTTTACCGGGATGGGGTTTGTTTCTATAAACAGATCGGAAAACAGCCGAGAATATTTGTAATAAAGCTGCTGCGCCTGAAGAAAATTTCCGTCGAGGCAAAGCTCACACAGCTTCGCAACAGCGGCCGGAACAACGTTTGATGCAACCGAAATAACACCCAAAGCCCCAAGCGCCATCATCGGCACGGTGTTGTCGTCGTTTCCGCTCCATATGAACAGGTCGTTGCCGCACTCGGCTCTTGTTGCGGCAAAAAGGCTGAAATCGCCGGAGGCTTCCTTAACTCCGTTTATGTTAGGGTGCTTTGAAAGCTCAATGTAGGTGTCGAGCTTTATTCCGACGCTCGTTCTTGACGGTACGTTATACACGATCATCGGAATATCAACTCTGTCGGCAACATATGTAAAATGCTTTATCAAGCCGACTTGCGTTGCTTTGTTGTAGTATGGCGTCACCATGAGCACACCGTCGGCGTCGCAGCGCAGAGCGCAGCGCGCAAATCCCAAAGCCTTTGCGGTGTCGTTGCTGCCTATGCCGGCGATTATTTTCATGCGCCCGTCGTTGTGCCTGCAGGTAAATTCAATAAGCTCTTCATGCTCATAGCGGCTCATCGTTGCATTCTCGCCCGTAGTTCCGCAAACAACGATTGCAGATGTTCCGTTATCGTATTGAAAGTCAATTAGCTCAGCCATTTTGTCATAGTCAATGCCGTTTTCGTTAAACGGAGTTACGATTGCGGTGCATGATCCTTTGAATATCGGAGTTTTAAACATAAGATACCCCCCATCATGGTACTCTTAAATATTATGACTGCGCTTGCACACATATGACTTGTTGAATTATTCGGAGTTTTGTATTATAATATAAGCTCATGCAATTGTACATTATAAAAACGGAGCATTTTTGCAATGAATAAATCGGATTTTGATTTTTACCTGCCTGAGAGGCTGATCGCTCAAACGCCGCTTGAAAAGCGCGATTCCTCGCGCCTGCTGCACCTGGATAAAAAAACGGGTGCGATAGAGCATGGGCACTTTCACGATATAACGAAGTATCTGAAAAAAGGTGACTGCCTTGTTATGAACGACTCCAGAGTTCTGCCGGCGAGGCTGATCGGCTCCCGTCTCAGCGGAGGACTTGTTGAGCTTGTGCTGCTGCGCGATCTTGGCGACGGATGCTGGGAATGCCTCAGCCGTCCGGGAAGAAAGACTAAGCCCGGAACCGAGCTTACATTCGGTGACGGCGAGCTTACGGCAACGGTGATGGATGTTGCCGTGGGAGGAAACAGGATCGTCAAATTCCACTTTGAGGGCATATTTATCGAAAAGCTCGAAAAGCTCGGCAAAATGCCGCTGCCGCCCTATATAAAAGAAGAGCTTCAGGACTCGGAGCGCTATCAGACCGTTTATTCTCGCGAGCTTGGAAGCGCAGCCGCGCCGACTGCCGGTTTGCATTTTACAAAGGAGCTGCTTAAAGAGATAGAGGATATGGGCGTGAAAACGTGCTTTGTCACGCTCCATGTCGGCCTCGGAACATTCAGACCGGTCAAGGCCGAGAAGATCGAGGAGCACGAGATGCACTCGGAGTTCTGCATCGTTCCGCAGGAAACGGCAGATATAATTAACGAAACCAAGAAAAACGGCGGCAGAGTTATTGTTGTCGGAACAACTTCATGCCGCACGCTCGAAAGCTTTGCAAAAGCAGACGGAACAATGGAGGCAAGCTCCGGGTGGACAAATATTTTCATCTATCCGGGCTATACGTTCAAATGCATTGACGCGCTTATAACCAATTTCCATCTGCCCGAAAGTACGCTTATCATGCTTGTATCTGCGCTTGCCGGAAGAGAGAATGTTCTGCATGCATATTCCGTAGCTGTCGAGGAAGAATACAGATTCTTTTCTTTTGGCGACGCTATGATCGTCGAATAGGGGAGGGGACCAATGTACAAACTTAAAAAGCAGGAAGGCAATGCTCGCCGCGGCGAGCTTGAAACTCCGCACGGAACAGTTCAGACGCCGGTGTTCATGAACGTCGGTACGGCGGCCGCAATTAAAGGCGCGTTATCCGCTGCCGACCTCAAGATCATCGGATGCCAGGTCGAGCTGTCAAACACATATCATCTTCATCTCCGCCCAGGTGACGAGCTGGTGCGGGATATGGGCGGACTGCATAAGTTTATGACCTGGGATAGCCCTATCCTGACCGACAGCGGCGGATTTCAGATTTTTTCACTCGCGAGTCTGCGCAAAATAAGCGAAGAGGGCGTGAAGTTTAATTCGCATATTGACGGTCGGCATATATTCATGGGTCCGGAGGAGAGCATGCGCATTCAGGCAAACCTCGGCTCGGATATCGCAATGGCGTTCGATGAATGCATAAAGATCCCATCGCCGCGCGAATATGTTGAAAAATCCTGCGATCGCACCTATCGTTGGCTCGTCAGATGCAAAGCCGCGCTCTCGGAATATAACAGCCGCGAGGATGCAGTAAATCCCGGACAGATGCTGTTCGGAATAAACCAGGGCGCCACCTTCGCGGATGTTCGTATAGAGCACATGAAGAAAATCGCCGAGCTTGACCTTCCGGGTTATGCGATCGGAGGTCTGGCCGTCGGCGAGACTCATCAGGAAATGTACGATACTATCCAGGCCGTTGAGGAATATATGCCGAAGGACAAGCCCAGATATCTCATGGGTGTAGGAACTCCGGGCAATATAATCGAAGGCGTTGCGCGCGGCGTTGACTTTTTTGACTGTGTTATGCCGGCGCGAAACGGCAGGCATGGGCATTTGTTTACCTGGAACGGAATTATAAACATAAAAAACGAAAAGTATATGCGCGATGAGCAGCCGATAGATCCCGAGTGTGATTGCCCCGTGTGCAAGCGCTACAGCAGGGCTTATGTCCGCCATCTGTTCAAGGCAAACGAAATGCTTGCCATGCGCTTTGCGGTAATGCATAATCTTTATTTCTATAATAAGCTCATGGAAAAGATACGCATGAGTCTGGATAACGATAATTTCGAACAGTTCCGATCAAAATATACAAAAATGTTGGATACAAGGATATAAAACACTTGAAATACTCGGCATTACTATGTATAATTAATTAGATATCAGCATAAAGCGAAAAAATTTTTTAATATAAGGAGCAAAATATGTTTTTAGCAGCAGCTACCGGAGCAGGCAGCTCCAGTTCCATGATCATCATTCTTCTTCTGTTCTTCGTTCTGATGTGGTTCTTCATGATCAGACCCGAGAAGAAAAAGCAGAAGAAGATAGAAGCAATGCGCAGCGCACTGAGCGTCGGCGATGAGATCGTCACTATCGGCGGCATTATGGGCACTATTGTCCATGTCACCGAGGATGACATCACCATCGAGACCGGTGAAGACAAGGTTCGCGTTCAGTTTAAGAAGTGGGCTGTCAGCAGTAATGTCAGAGCCGACGCGGCTGAAGCAAAAGAGAAAGAGAAAAAGTAAACAGGCTGCTTTGCGGCATAAAAATACCTTCGGACAAATATGATGTACAAACATCATCTTGCCGGAGGTATTTTTATGTCTGCAAGCAAAAGCAAATCAAAAAGCTGCGTTGTGACCGGAACGATAATTGCAATAGCGTTGACTGCTTTAATGTGCGGCGTGTACGCGCTGCTCGTTAAAAACGGAAAACTAACGGATGCATATTCGGAAATCATTATAAGCGCGTCAATTGCTCTGGCAGTATTTATAGGTGCACTGCTGTCAAATCCAAGGCAGGGGAGGAGAGGCGTATCCGGTCTTGCGGTAGGTATCATATATGCATTTGTCGTTGTTTCCGTGCCTCTTCTTGCGTATCCGACTGAGGTAGATTGGCTGAAGATCGTCAGAATTATTGCCATAGCGGCGGTGAGCGGAACGATAGGCGGAAGTATCAATTTAGTCAAAAGTAACAAAAGCTTTCATAAAAATCGCAAAAAGAAAATTTAGATAACTATTTGTATATATCAAAAACGGTTGACATAATTTAGGCTGATAACCTATATGTAGTGAAAAGTGCAGGATATGCGGCCTAAATATTGCGATTGAAACCCTGAGAGGGCTGAGTTACAGCAGATGGCGGTAATGTGGTTTACATAATGATGTTAACATAATATATCGACATAATTAACAAAATTGATAATATTTTTAGAAAACGCTTGATTACATTGAAAAATTGTATTATATTGTGTTTACACAGAAGTTATGTAAATCCATGAGTTATTCTCCGCTGATTTTCGTAAATGTGAGGAGGAACTGATGGATAATATTGATTTGCGCAAAAAATCCGGGGCATCGCGTGCCTTTCCTCTTGGAACAGCGCTCGTATCTGCGGCGTTTGCGCTTGGCGCAGCTTCTTTGACGCTGCTTTTAAGAAGCGATTCGAGCGGCGTTATGTCTATCTCGACGTATGATGTAACGAATCTATGGCTCTGCTTTGCACTGCTGGTTCTTGCCCAAGCGCTGTGCATTATAATGCCGTGCGCTTGCGTGCTGACGGCGGTTTTAGCTGTTTTATCAGGTGCCGACGCTGTGCTTATCTCGTACAGTTATTCCAAATTTGCGCTTTTTTCACCTGAGTTTTTTGCTTTGTGCGGGGTCGTTTTTGCTTTTTCGGCGGCAGCCGTGTATGCATGTGACAGAGCTTTTACGCTTTCACCTAAGCTGAGAGCATTTATTCGTGCCGACCGCAGGCTGCGATATGAGCTTAATCTGTTTTGCGCGGTGTTTGCCGCACTTATGCTTGCCGCGATCGTTTCTGTGGCGCTGTTTATTCTGTGATATCCAAGAAAGGGGGTTGCCGGATGCTTAATTCTGAGTGCCTCGAAGTTTTCAATAAGTATCTTGTTGAGGTCAAAAAGTGTTCCACAAATACCCTCAGCTCCTATATGCGTGATGTCCGCCAGTTTGGCGACTACATGCAAACGCACACGACGGAGGATATAGTCAGCGCAACGAAGGACGAGCTTTCCGAGTATATTGACTGGCTCAAGGGCAACGGAAAATCGGTTGCAACTGTGTCGCGCGCCATTGCATCGCTCAAATGCATGTACGGGGTGCTCTGCGAAGACGGATATGTCAGCGAAAATCCAACCGTTAAGCTCGCTCCTGAAAAAAGCCAGCATAAGCTTCCGCAGATACTGACGAGCAAGGAAGTTGATCTTCTGCTTGAGCAGCCCTCGTGCACCGATGCAAAGGGCTATCGAGACAGGGCCATGCTTGAGCTGCTTTACGCAACCGGCATCAGAGTCAGCGAGCTTATTGCCCTGAATATAAGCGATGTCAACACGTCTGCCGGCGTTGTAAGGTGCGCGCCAAACACTGAAAAAGAGCGCCTTATCCCACTGTATTCAACTGCGGTCAAGGCACTTAATGAGTACATAGAATTTGTAAGACCTCAGATGATCGCGCTGCCCACCGAGCAGGCACTGTTTGTCAACGTCAGCGGTGAGCGCATGTCACGTCAGGGCTTTTGGAAGATAATTAAATCGTATCAGCAGAAAGCGCATATTGAAAAAACCATCACGCCGCATACTCTGCGCCATTCGTTTGCCGCGCATCTGCTTGAAAACGGCGCAGATCTCCATTCCATTCAGGAAATGCTCGGACACTCGGACATATCCTCGACTCAGGTATATTCCCAGCTTGTTAAAAAGCAGCTCAAGGATGTTTATAACAAGGCTCATCCCAGAGCGCATAACGGCTGATAGCTTCACAATTTGCGCAAAAACCTCGGCAATTTTTCATTGCCGAGGTTTTGCTATATTGACTGCGCTTAATGTCGGTTAGGTTTTGTGTTTTAAGCCGTTTTCTATTGCGTAGCTTTCGGCTGCGCTGCCTTTTTTGCAGCATATCGTAACGTTTGGCGATTCAAGGAATGCGTCCGGCTCTATCGTTGTTACCGAATCGGGGATCGTTATCTGCCGCAGCTTTTTGCAGGTTCTGAAAGCATAGGAGCATATTTTCTCGCAGCCCGAGGGAATAACTACGCTTTCGAGCTCAGTGCAGCGGTTGAATGCCGAACGGGATATGGTTTTGACGGGTGCTTTAAATTCAATTTGCTGAAGCTTTGAGCAATTGTAAAACGCCAGATAGCCTATCTCGCTGAGCGAGGCTTCAATTATAGCGCTTTCAAGCTTATCGCTGTTTTTGAATGCGCTTGCTGCGATCGTGCGAACAGGCTTGCCGTCTATTAATTCAGGAATGATGAGATTATGAACATCTTTGCTGCCGTTTGACAGCGTTGCCTCACCGCGCGCTATTGAATAGTTAAAATCAAGTGTTGCGCCGCGCTCGGCGTAGTTTTTGAATGCGTCGGCTATAATACGCTCTCTGTACTTTCCGTAAAGCGGACCGTTGTTATACTGATGAATATCTATGCCGGCACCGCCGACATTGTATTCGATAAGCACAGGCTCACCATCTGCGTCGATAGCTATATCCCACGAAGCAACGCCGAACATGGGCACATGCATGTGGCAGCGCTTGACGGCCTCCAGAGCCTTGTCGAAATTCGGCACAAAGCCTTCGCTGAAAACAAAGCCGTTTGGATGAACATCATATCTTTCGCCCTTTTGCGTATATCCGCAGTCGTTAAGATGCCCGTCGGGCTTCACTCCGCAGCCAACGCCGCCGCTGCTGAAGTTATCAACACGGCTGCCGCTGTTTCCGATCCTGACAACGGCGGAAAGCGGTATTGATTCTCCGTCAAGCATAATGCAGATTATGCGTATTGTGTTAACTGAGGAGGCGTTCATCTTAGCCATTTCCGGGTGCTGCTGCATCACAAGCTGCACGGCAACGTCGCGGTCAACATCGAGCGCATCCGATATATCATCCCTGGTGCTGCCCTTGCCGAGAAAACGCACGCCCTTACCGCCGCTGCTTGCGCGGCTTATCTTGACCACCACGCCCGGATCAAGGTTTTCAAACAGCTTTTCAACTGCCTGCTGCTTGGTTATAGGGTTAAAGCCGACGTCGAGATACTGCCCGTGGATTTTTCTGATAAGCGTCGTCGGATGCTTTACGCAGGGAAGGATAACATCCATATAGTTTTTGTCAAGGAAGGCTCTGAGGTAATCAAAATCTATCTTGCTCCACTCAACGTTATAATAGTGAATGTCGCTCCCGACGTATTCGGGGCTGTATATTCCGGTTTTGCCGCTGTAAACCTGAACCCAAAGCGGATCAACGAGACCGGTGTCCCAAATATCCTTCCAAGTATCTTGAACGTCGCTTAACTGCTCTGAGCTAAGCTCCGGAGTCTCTCCGGTCGTTTCTCTAAACCATTTTCGTAGCACTGTCGATTTGCTACCGCGCTTTTCGCCTGACTGCATAGCCGAAACTGCGCGGATAAGGTCGCTGTGCCGCTCTTTGCAAAGCGTGTTGAACATGTAGTTAAATAACTTATCTTTGATGGAATTTTTCATAACTCTCTCCGTAAAAAATGATGCAAATAGTATATTATATTTCGTACAGTATGGCAAGAGTTTCAATTTTTGTTCAGACAAACTTTACATTGCCTATTTTGATCGAATGAATAATAAGTGTGAAGATGCATTTTTGTTGTAATAAAAGTGACGTTGTGATAAAATCAATACTTAGGATGTGATAAATATGCGTATCTTGGGCATTGATCCGGGACTTGCAACTGTTGGATTTTCAATCATAGATGCGGACAAAGCCAAAATGAAGCTCGTTACCTGCGGCATAATAAGCACTCCAGCTCACACTTCTCTCTCGAGTAGGCTGGATAGAATATTTGACGATCTCAACGAGCTTATAAGCACATTTTCTCCGGATGTGATGTCTATAGAGGAGTTGTTTTTCAACACGAATATAACGACAGGCATATCCGTTGCACACGCTCGCGGAGTTATTTTGCTCGCGGCTTACCGTGCCGGAGTGCGTGTTTTTGAGTATACGCCATTGCAGGTCAAGCAGGCCGTCGTCGGATATGGCCGAGCCGAAAAGAAACAGGTTATTGAGATGGTAAAGCGCATTCTAAACCTGCCGTCAGCGCCAAAGCCCGATGATGCGGCCGATGCTGTGGCTCTTGCCATATGTCATGCCCGCAGCAGCACCTCACTACTTAGCCGAAAGGAAGATGAAGGACTGTGTTCTACCATTTAAACGGTATAGTTTCGGATATTGATTTGAATCTTGCGGTCATTGACTGCAACGGAGTCGGGTATGCCGTCAATACAACGACCAATACGCTCTCAAGACTCAAGCTTAACGACAGGGCAAAGCTGTATATTTCGGAGTGTATAAAAGAGGACAGCTTTGACCTGTACGGTTTTGCAACGCTCAGTGAAAAGCGCTGCTTTGAGATGCTTCTCGGGGTTTCGGGTATCGGGCCGAAGGCGGCTCAGGCAATACTGTGTGCAGCTACCCCCGAGGGACTTGCCCTTGCCATAATGAACGGCGACGATAAGGCCATAACGGCGGCGCAAGGCGTAGGCAAAAAAATCGCCCAGCGTGTTATACTTGAGCTTAAAGACAAGGTTTCCAAGGAAATGGGCGGTTCATCGGTATCAGAAATGCCGGCTGTTATGACGCAAACTGCGTCCGGCAGCAAGAGCAAAAGCGATGCCATTGCCGCGCTCATGGTGCTCGGCTACGGTACGGCGGAGATAAACGCAGCGCTCAGGGGCTTGGACATTGGCACAATGGAAACCGAGCAGATAGTAAAAGCGGCGCTAAAAAACCTTATGTGAGGGAACAATAAATGAGCATAAATTTTTCGGAAGGCCTGGAGGAAACTCCTGTATTGACTACATCTTCGCATTTGCCGGAGGATGTGGGCGAGGGGAGCCTCAGGCCGAGAACAATAACCGAATATATCGGCCAGGAAAAAGCAAAGGACAATCTGAGCGTTTTCATTGACGCCGCGCGCCTTCGCAATGAACCACTCGATCATGTTTTGCTGCATGGCCCTCCGGGACTTGGCAAAACAACACTTGCGGCCGTCATAGCAAACGAGATGGGCGTAAACATGCGCATAACCTCCGGCCCGGCAATTGAAAAGCCCGGAGATCTTGTCGCCATGCTGACAAATCTCAACGAGGGCGATATCCTGTTTGTTGACGAGATCCACCGCTTGAACCGCGCATATGAGGAGATACTTTATCCGGCGATGGAGGACTACGCGATAGATATAATTCTCGGCAAGGGGCCGTCGGCAAACTCGTTGCATCTTGAGCTGCCGAAGTTTACGCTCATTGGCGCAACGACGCGCTCTGGCCAGCTTACAGCTCCGCTGCGCGACAGATTCGGCGTCACGCTCAGATTGGAGCTATATACCGTTGATGAGCTTCGCCGCATAGTTGAGCGCTCCGCGGATATTCTGGGAATTGATATCGAGCGCGACGGTGCTGTTGAGATAGCTTCGCGCTCAAGAGGAACGCCCAGAATTGCAAACAGAATGCTTCGCCGTGTGCGAGATTTTGCACAGGTAAGAGCCGACGGCGTTATAACAAAGGATGTTGCCGATATGGCACTGTCAAGGCTCGAAGTAGATAAAAGCGGCCTTGATGCGCTCGACAGACGAATGCTCCGAAGCATTATTGAGTTCTATAACGGCGGCCCTGTCGGACTTGAAACACTTGCAGCAACGATAAATGAGGATTCTGTTACACTTGAAGACGTGTACGAGCCGTATCTTCTGCAGCAGGGATTTCTCACTCGAACTCCGCGCGGCCGCTGCGTAACGAGGAAAACTTACGAGCACCTTGGCATTCAACAGCTCGGCCAGCAGGAGATAGACATATAAAATCAGATTTTTTATAAAATTTCAGCGATTTTTTGCTCGTATTATATTGACTTTCAACAAATTTGATATATACTAAAATAGTATTGTTGGAAGTAATAGTGGTTTTATATGATCGAATACGCCGAATTAGAAGATAGTGCCTTGCAGAAGCTTGCCGCCGATGGCGACAGTTATGCCGAAGAAGAGCTTGTCTCCCGATATATGCGCCTTGTGCGTATCTGCGCCCGGCCTCTGTTTCTTGCAGGGGGAGAGAGCGAGGACCTCATTCAGGAGGGAATGTTCGGGCTGCTCTCGGCAGTAAGGCAGTATAATAACGAGCATAATGCGTCATTCAAGACTTTTGCAGAATGGTGCATAAGAAATCGGCTGCGCTCAGCCGTAAAATCAGCTTCCAGCTTGAAACATGATCCGCTTAACAATCGCGTACCTTTAGAGTCGATACTCTCGGATGAATCCCAGACCCAGGCAGTTGCATGTGCTGAATTATTTCAGAAATCTCCTGAAGAGCAGGTTCTGGCAAGAGAGAATAAAAAGTACACAGAACAGTTATATTTATCCCTGGTCAGCATGCTTTCCAAATATGAAAAAGCTGTTTTGACATATTACCTTGAAGGGCTTAGCTATAAAGAAATAGCAAAGCTGACGGGCAAGGGCGACAAAGCTGTTGACAATGCGATACAGAGGATAAGGCGCAAGACGGCGCAAATGCTTAAATCAGGCGATATCAGCAATAGCTGACGCATATAAAAGCCGACAGGCGAGATTTTCAAAGAGAGGATTTACAATGTACGAAGACAAGACCTTAATTTGCAAAGAGTGTGGTCAGGAGTTCGTGTTCTCCGCAGGTGAGCAGGAATTCTACGCAGAGCGCGGTTTCCAGAACGAGCCCCAGCGCTGCAAGGCATGCCGCGACGCTCGCAAGAATGCAGCTCGTGGTCCCCGTGAGTTCTTCACCGCAGTTTGCGCAGCTTGCGGCGGCGAGGCAAAGGTTCCCTTTGAGCCCAAGTCCGACCGTCCCGTATATTGCAGCGAGTGCTTTGCAAAGATGAAGGAACAGGCCTGAGGACATAATCCGCAGGTATAGAGTGGGACGTCCTCTCGACGTCCCGTTCTTTATTTTGTAAAATCTTATGATTGGAGATACAACAATGGAAATGCTTAAGATTATGGATATCAACAGAGAAACCATTATTTCGGAAATTCTGACGAATTTCCCCGAAGCAATGCCTAAATTCCAGGAGCTTGGTATGCACTGCCTCGGCTGCGCACTTGCAACAGCCGAAAGCCTCGAACAAGCCTGTGCTGCACACGGCGTTGATCCTGATGAGTTCATCGTTGAGCTCAAGGCATATCTGTTGGCTCTGTAAGTAAGTGCTAAGTGAAAAGCCGGTTATGCCGGCTTTTCGCCATATATGGAGATTTTTTATGAGCAGCAGACTTGAACTGATTGCGTCCTTTGCCTCACAAGGTCGAGGAGTTGCTGACATCGGTACGGATCACGCCATTTTGCCGATAATACTGCGCCGCAATGGATACAGCGGATATATCGTTGCCGGGGATATCAACGAAGGACCACTTAAAAAGGCCGAGAGAGGGCTTCTTGAAGCCGAAGTAGATGACGTGGAGCTAAAACTCTGCAACGGTCTGGAGGGCATTGACGGCAGCAGGGTCGATACGATCGTTGTTGCGGGCATGGGCGGCGATACAATAACCGGGATACTCGACCGCAGCTTGTACGACATGCCTGAATGGGCAGGGCGCAGCGACTATAAGCTTATTCTTCATCCGGTAACAAAACCGGAGATCCTTCGGTATTGGCTCGTTAATAATGGCTTTCGCATAACCAGGGAGACCTATGTTGAGGATAACGGCATACTGTATCAGATAATATGTGCAGAGCCGGGAGAAAGCGAAAAATATATTGATTCAGAGCTTTATATCGGCAAGTTTGAGCGCATCGTAAATCAGCCGTGCTTTGATGCAGTAGTAGATAAGCACATAAAGCGCTTCAAGGCCGCAGCAAAAGGGCTTGAAAGTGCAAGCGATGCTTCGCTTGAAGCGTGGAAAAAGCTCATTGAGAATATGATAAGTGAGCTTGAGCGGATGAAAGGAGTTAAACATGGCTGAAGTTGGGCAGATATTTGAATACTTAAACGAGCTTGCCCCTGTTGAGCTTAAAATGGACTTTGACAATGTCGGGCTGCTGGTGGGTAATGCGGAAGCTAAAGTTGAAAAGTGCCTTGTTGCACTTGATATAACGGATGAAGTTATTGAAGAAGCAATTCGGCTCGGCACTCAGCTTATAGTTTCGCACCATCCGATAATTTTCGGCGCGATAAAGAGCGTTACGGCCGATGATCTTGTCGGAAGAAAGATAATAGCGCTGATCCGCAACGATATATCTGCTATATGCATGCACACAAATCTTGACATAGCCGAGGGCGGCGTAAACGACGCGCTGATGTCTGCGCTCAATGCAAAAACATATGGCTGCTTAGAAGCCTGCGGCGTAGATGCAGCCGGGACTTCGGTCGGATGCGGAAGAATGGGGGAGCTTGAAACGTCAATGCGATTTGAGGATTTTCTTACGCTTTGCAAAACTGCTCTTAATGCAAACGGGCTTCGATATCATTATGCAGGCAAACCGGTGAAAAAACTCGCAGTTATGGGTGGAGCAGGCGGTTCAAGCCTCATGGATGCAATCGCTGCCGGCTGCGATACATATGTTACGTCCGATATTAAGTACAACAGCTTCCTTGACGCAAAGGAGCTTGGCATCAATCTTATTGACGCCGATCACTTCTGCACCGAAAATGTTGTGGTGCCGGTGCTTGCGGATAAGCTTGCCGACAGATTTGAAGATGTAAGCTTTGTCGTATCTTCAGTTCACAAGCAAACGGCTCAATTTTTCTGAAAAGTTATATTTGTCCTCCGCGGCTCATAAACTCGTACAAACGAGAAAGCTGCGGAGGTTTTTATATGACGAATTTAGATATTTACAAAGATATATCGGCAAGAACCGGCGGTGCTGTCATGATCGGCGTTGTCGGCCCTGTCAGAACCGGCAAATCAACGTTTATAAAGCGCTTTATGGAAACGCTGGTCATTCCGAACATTGAGGATGAATACGCCAGAGAGCGCGCTCGCGACGAGCTGCCGCAGAGCGGCTCGGGCAGAACCATTATGACGGCAGAGCCGAAATTCGTTCCCGAAGACGCTGTGCGGATCAGGCTTAGTGACGATACCACATGCATGGTGCGCCTTGTTGACTGCGTTGGCTATATGGTTCAGGGGGCTTCCGGACGATTCGAGGACGGCAGTGAACGGCTTGTTACAACGCCGTGGTTTGATCACGAGGTAACAATGACCGAGGCTGCCGAATCGGGTACGCGAAAAGTCATATGCGACCACTCAACGATCGGGCTTATCATAACGACCGACAGCAGTATATGCGATATTGATCGCGAGGCTTATATCGAGCCTGAAAGAAGAGTGGTATCGGAGCTTAAAAGCATAGGAAAACCGTTTGTCATACTTCTCAACAGTGCTCAGCCGGATTCCGAACGTGCAATAGAGCTTGAGCGGCAATTGGCCGACGAGTATGAAGCGCCGTGCATCCGAGTCAACTGCCAAACGCTTACCGAGGGCGATATATGCGAGATCATGCGCAAGGTTCTCGGACAGTTTCCGCTTTGCGAAATATCGATCCGCCTTCCCGACTGGTTCTGCGCCATTGACTGCGGCAACGAAATGAAAAGCGAGCTTTACCGGCAGCTTATATGCGCATCCGACTGCGTAATAAACGTAAATGACATGAGCCAAATGCTGACGCGTATATCTGAATTGGATATAGTTGATGCGGCGTATATTGAAAGCAGCGATATGGGGAGCGGAACGATAAATATAGCAATAGATATGCCGCGAGCTCTGTATTACAGACTTATAAGCTCTGAGTCGGGAATAGATATACATGATGACGGCAGTCTTGTAAAAGTTCTGCGCGAGCTTGGGCAAATAAAACAGGAGTATGACAAAATCAAAGATGCGCTTGACTCTGTACGCCAAACAGGCTACGGAGTTGTTATGCCTCAGCCGGACCAGCTGCAAATCGAAGAACCGCAGTTGGTCAAACAGGGGGGAAAATATTCTGTAAAGCTAAAGGCGCACGCTCCGGCAATACATCTTTTGAAAACCGGTGTTGAGGCCGTTGTAACGCCGTCGATCGGCGGAGACGGCGCATCAGAGGAGATAATCAGCTTCCTACTTCAGGGCTTTGACGGCGACATGAGCAGGCTTTGGGAGTCAAATATATTCGGCCAGCCGCTGTACGATATTGCGCAGAATGCGATATCCGAACGCTTAATGAGTCTTCCGCCGAACGCAAGAGCTAAGCTTCAGGAGACGCTGCAAAGAATAATAAATGAGGGCAGAGGAACCCTGATCTGTATACTGCTGTGACTGCAAAGCGAAGTGTGCAAAACTGCACACTTCGCTTTTAAATGTCCATTTGCTCATAATTAAATTAAAATACGGTCAATATTTATATAAATTAATTATTGAAAAAGCATTTAAGTGAAGCTATAATATTTTTATTATTACGGAGGTGACAGATAATGAAACCAGTATCTAAAATAGCGGAAGCTGTAAGAGCATCGACTACTCTTGCGGTTGACAGCCTTGCAAAGCAGATGAAAGCCGACGGCCTTGACGTTGTAGGTTTTGGCACGGGCGAGCCCGATTTTAATACTCCTGACAACATCAACATGGCCGGTATCAGAGCTATATGCGACGGCAAAACTAAATACACTCCGGCAGCAGGCATAATTCCGCTGAGAAAGGCAATTGCCCATAGACTTAAGGAGGATTGCGGCGTTGATTATGACTACACGCAGATCGTAGTCGCAAGCGGCGCAAAGCACAGCGTTTACATTGCACTTGCTGCGATAACCAACCCCGGTGACGAGATCATAATCCCGGCGCCTTTCTGGGTCAGCTATTATGAAATGGTTCGCATGGTTGGCGGCACACCTGTTATTGTTGAAGCAGGTGAGGAGCAGAATTTCAAAATTACCGCACAGCAGCTTGAGGCGGCCATTACCGAAAAAACCAAGTGCCTTATGCTCAATAACCCCTCGAACCCCACAGGCATGATCTATTCCGCAGATGAGCTGCGCGCCATTGCCGATGTCTGCGTGAAGCACGATCTCTATATTCTTGCAGATGAGATATACTATCAGCTTATTTATGATGGAATTGAGTTCACAAGCATAGCCAGCCTCGGCGATGAGGTAAAAGAGCGCACACTGCTCGTTAACGGCGTGTCAAAGTCCTATGCAATGACTGGCTGGCGCGTTGGATACTGCGCTGCAAACAAAACTCTTGCAAAGATCATGTCCAACTTCCTGAGCCACTCCACTGGAGCTCCGTCCACTATCAGCCAGTGGGCATCCGTTGAAGCGCTTACCGGCCCGCAGGAGGGCATTGAGGCAATGCGGCTTGCTTTCCTTGAGCGCCGTGATTATATTGTCAAGCGCATTAATTCAATCCCAGGCGTCAGCTGCATAGTTCCTAACGGAGCTTTCTATGTTATGATGAACATAGAGCAGCTTATCGGCAAAACACTTGGTGGAAAGCTCATTGAAAATGATGATGATTTCGCAGTTGCGCTGCTTGAAAAGGCTCTCGTTGCAGTTGTCCCGTGCTCTGGCTTCGGTATGAAGAATTTCGTTCGCTGGTCCTATGCCGCCTCGATGGAAAACATCGAGAAAGGCCTTGACCGCCTTGAAAAATTCGTAACCGAATGATATAATTGCCTAAATGGGTATTATATCAAAAATTAATCCGAGCCTGATATAAAAATCACCCCATTGACATAGCTTGTTAGTGGGGTGATTTTATGTTTATTACTGTTAAAATCAGAAGCCTTGCAAAACCGGCGATAGCTGTTTTTGCAGCGGTTTTATTTGTTGCGGCTGTATTTTTGGCTTTTCCGGGTAAGAGCGTCGGCGTTTTGGCTCCGTATAATTGCCGAACGCTGCTTATTGACGCAGGCCACGGCGGCGTTGACGGCGGCGCGGTATCGGCCGATGGACTTAAAGAGAGTGATGTTAACCTTGCAATTGCTCTAAGAATGTCCGGGATATGTGATCTTGTCGGTATTGGGCATCAATTGACGCGCGAATCGGATGTTGGATGCCTTGAAAGCGAAAGCTACAGTGAACACGACGATCTTGTTGCACGCGCTCAAATGGCAAATTCGATACCGAAATGTGTGCTTATAAGTGTGCACCAGAATAAATACCCAAGCGATATAGTTAGAGGAGCAGAGATCATGTACGCCCAAACGCCCGAAAGCAAGGAGCTTGGCGTTATCACGCAGAGCAACATGGTCTCGGCATTGGATCCGGAAAACAGACGGGTTGCACACAGTGCACCGAGTCAGCTTCTGCTTACATCGAGCGTCAACTGCCCGGCCATATTGGCCGAGTGCGGCTTCATGTCAAATCCACAGGAGGCCGGACTCCTTGCAGACGGGAATTATCAAACAAAAATAGCTATGACGCTTATTGCGTCATACATTCAATTTAGCTGCCGACAGCTTTAAGGAGTAGAGTATATGAAACAAAAGACGGTGTTCTGCTGCTCGGAATGCGGAAATGAAACGGTAAAATGGAGCGGCCGCTGCCTTGCCTGCGGCGCATGGGACAGCCTCGTTGAGGTGAAAGCCGATGTAAGAGGGAAGGGCAGTGCCAAAAACGCCGCTCGCTCGGCCATTATCAAGAAACCGAAGCTCATTTCGGAGCTTGACACAGAAGCTGAAATGCGCTTTTCAACCGGCATCGGCGAATTTGACAGAGTTCTCGGCGGCGGAGCTGTGAGAGGCTCGCTTGTTTTGGTCGGCGGTGCTCCCGGAATCGGAAAATCAACGTTGCTGCTGCAGCTTTGCGGTTTGACCGAAGCCGGTCAGAAAATACTTTACGTAACTGGTGAGGAGAGCGAGCGCCAGCTCAAAATGCGCGCGCAAAGACTCGGCGTAGATAAAGGCGAGATATACGTTTTGGCGGAAACAGGGCTTACCGAGGTGATGGAGAACGTTGAGGCTCTGTCGCCGGATATTGTGATAATTGACTCAATACAGACCATGTTTGACGCCGATGTCAGTTCGGCTCCGGGCAGCATAAGCCAGGTGCGCGAATGCACAATGTCGATAATGCGTCTTACAAAAGAAAAAGGCTTTACAACATTCGTTATCGGGCATATCAATAAAGAGGGAAGCATAGCCGGGCCGAAGGTTCTTGAGCATATGGTCGATTGCGTCCTGTATTTTGAAGGTGAGCGCAGCACTTCGTTCAGGATACTCAGAGCCGGCAAAAATCGTTTTGGGTCCACTAATGAGATCGGTGTTTTCGAGATGAACGACCGGGGACTAAAAGAACTGAAAAATCCCTCGGAGATACTGCTTTCCGGCAGACCGCAGAACGCGCCGGGAACCTGCGTTACATGCGTCATCGAAGGCTCACGCCCGATATTGGCCGAGATCCAGGCGCTCATCGCGCCGGCTGCATATAACTCCGGTCGTCGCAGCTCAAACGGGATTGACTATAACCGCGCCACTCTGCTGCTTGCCGTTCTTGAAAAGCGCGGCGGCATGTCGGTTTCGGCGTGTGATGCTTATATTAATGTAATAGGCGGACTTGAGCTTGACGAACCGGCAGCCGATCTTGCAACTCTGCTTGCAATAGCCAGCAGCTTCAGAGACCTGCCGCTCGGGCGCGATCTTGCTGCTGTAGGCGAAGTCGGACTTTCCGGCGAGATAAGGAGCGTGAGCAATCTCAATTCGCGTCTTTCCGAGATAGCACGTCTCGGCTTTAAGCGCTGCGTAATACCGGCACATGTCAAGGACGATATCAGAAAGCCCGACGGCCTTGAGCTGATAAGCGTTAAAGACATTCGTGAAGCAATTAAGGCAACACTTGGCTGATAATGATACGCTTTGTTGAAAAACCGCATCTGCCGCAGGGCGAAGTTAGGCAGATAATAATCGGTGAAAAGTATAAAAATGTGCTTGAAAATGCACTTTTCGAGCAAAATATAGCTCCAATTTGGTTCAAAAATAATGATTTTGTCGATGAGCGTCTTTCCGGACATTGCGACCTTATGGCAGCGCACCTTGGAGGAAACCGGCTGGCTGTACAGTCAAGCGTTGCTGACAATTGCAAATTAATTAACAATATAGAGCTTATCTGCACCGAAAATCCTTCAAGGCCGGAATATCCGTATGATGCAGGGCTTAATATCTGCATAGTCGATGAAAAGCTTATCTATAATCCAAAAAGCGCAAATATGCAGATCGTATCGCAGTTCGAAGGAACGAAGCTAATCTGCAAACAGGGCTATACGAAATGCTCAATATGCGTTGTTGACGAAAACTCGATAATTACTGCCGATAATAAAATTGCCGCAATTGTGTCAGCCACCGGAATGGATGTGTTACATGTCAGCGAAAAGATTACGGCTCTGGATGGATTTGAGCACGGATTTATTGGCGGAGCATCATTTAAAATCAGCAGAAATAAAATGGCGTTTACGGGTGTGATTGCAGATGTATGCGAAAGATCACGCATTGAACGCTTTTTAAATGAACGCGATATAGCTCCGGTTTACTTGACCAATGCGCCGATGTTTGATATCGGCAGCGCAATACCGATAACTGAAGAAATTTAAAATATGCGCAGTAAGCTTGTTTCCGGTGGCTTAGCTGCGCATATTTGCGTTTTCATCTCCCCTAAATTGAACAAAATCTTTATTTTGCTTAATTATTAGTCAATTTGTCAATAGACATGCTCTCGGCTGCCCTGCTATAATAGATTCAACGAAAATGATTGGAGCGTTTAATATGGACTACAGAACCGAAGCACCTGAGATCATAAAAAGCTTTTTAATATATCACGAGACTATTAAAGGACACTCGTCGAAAACCGTTGAGGAATATTATCTTGACTTGCGAACATTTTTCAGATACATGAAGATCGTCCGCGGCCTTGTTTCGCGAGATACCGAGCTTGAGGATATTGACATACATGATATTGATCTTGATTTTGTTAAGTCAATCACCGTTTCCGATGCTTATGAGTATCTCGCTTTTTTGACTCGCGACCGAGTCAAAAATCAGCACAGCCGAGATGCCGAATATGGTACCATGGCCTCGACCCGAGCTCGAAAGGTTTCAACCTTGCGAAGCTTCTATAAGTATCTGACCGTAAAGGCTAAGCTTTTGGACGTTAATCCTTTGCAGGATCTCGACGTACCGAAAATCCCGAATAAGTTGCCGAGGTACCTTACTTTGCCTGAAGCTCAGGCCCTCCTCTCCTCTGTTGACGGAAAAAACAAAGAGCGTGATTACTGTATACTGTGTATATTTTTAAATTGTGGCCTGCGAATATCCGAAATAGTCGGACTGAACCTTTCTGACATACGCGAAGATCATATACGAGTGTTCGGCAAAGGAAGCAAAGAGAGAATTATTTATATTAATGATGCCTGCGCTGAGGCGATCAATCAGTATCTCGACGTTCGCAAAAGCATCGCAGCTATTGATAAAAATGCACTTTTCCTTTCTAACCGGCGCACCAGAATGAGCCGTGAGGCGGTTCACAGCATGGTAAAGAACTCACTGCGCCGAGCAGGACTTGATGCCGAGAAATATTCATCTCACAAGCTGCGCCATACAGCCGCAACGCTTATGCTGCAAAACGGAGTTGACGTGCGCACGCTTCAGGAGCTGTTGGGGCATGATAATCTGAACACGACGCAGATATATACTCACGTTGATAATTCCGAGCTGCGAATTGCGGCTGAGGCCAATCCCCTCGCCAACTTTGAGCCTGATAACAAAAAAGACTAACGGATGTTTCCGTTAGTCTTTTTTGTTGTAAATTTAATCCTCAGGATCTTCGCTCAAAGTATCGGCAGACGGCATGCGAACAATGTTCAAAACGCCGAATACCGAGGCTGCAAAATCAAGAAGGACGATAAACCAAAGCGTTGCACATCCGGTGAGTGCGAGGACGACAAGTACAAGCTTGATTACCGCTGTGAATGCGAGATTTTCGGCAGAAAGGCGCTTTGCCATATGTGACGCAGTGTATGCAACAGGAAGTCCGAATATGCCGATATTGCTCATAAGCATATCCGCGTTTTCAAATTCCGTTCCAACTTTTGCGTCGATATCAGCAGCAGTGTGGTATTCAAGGTTCTCGGCGCTTATGTACATAAGCTTTTCATCGGGCGCAAGCTGTTCCTTGCACTTTTGGATTATATCCGATTTCTCGGTAAAACCGCATTCGTAATGCAGCTCATCCACATTAAGAGCTTTTGCCAGCCTTTCGCTGACGTCCCTTCCGTCCTCGGTCAGCAATACACTCTTTACGCCTCCCATAGCTGCAAAATCCGATATAACACTTTCGGCATACGGGTTGAGCTTTTCCTTAAGTGTGAGGCTTCCTGCATACCTTTCGCCGATAGCAAGATAAAGAATATATCCGCTCTTTCTCTCCGCGTCTGGGATTGATATTCCCTTTGCGTCGAACAGTTCACCTGTTCCGAGTAAAACCGATCTTCCGTGAAGCGAAATTTCCATTCCGCAGCCCTGAATATCTTTGAAATCGGCTATATATGAAGCAATTATATCTCCGCTGTATGCACTGACTATTGGTGCTGCGAAGCGCTGCTCGGATGAATATGCAGTGTATGCGGCAAGCTTAAGGAAGCTCTCGTTATCAAGTATCGGAGAATTGACCGAAACAAGCTTAGGTGTACCGTCTGTGAAAACGTCAGCCTTATCATATATAACAGCTGCAAGCTCGCCTGTGTTTTCAAGCGCAGCCGCGTTTTTAATATAAACTCCGTATTCTGCCGCGCGGCTGAGGCCTGCGAGCGAATACATCGGCAGCGCTGCCAGCGCCGATATCGGAACCGCCGCAATAATTAGCATGCTGCCGCGGCGGATGCTCATCACATACGTCATGTCCGTAATAAGCGGAACGGCAACTGCAAACAAAACTCCGACGATAAATGCCGCTTTTGAAAACAGCTCAAGAAACGGCATGTACTTGTCAAAAACCGAGTTTTTGAGGCTTCCGGGGCTGTTAAGTATGCTCCTGAGTCTAAGACTTCCTTCCCTATCTTCGGGCGAAACGGCACTGTAAAACCCAAGCTTGGTTTTGCGGATAACAAAGTTCAGGCAGGTGCGTCCTATTTGGTAGACAACAAGCATAACTATCGTCTCCGTATAGCACCCGACACAGAAGCATGCAATGGCGCATAAGCAAACAAGCAGCTGATCGTTGAGATAATCACGCTTTTTAATTATCTTATCAACGGCGGCAAGAATTATATCAAATCCGCATATGAGCGCCGCCGCGATAAGCATGAGCGTCGAAATAAAGGATGCTGCATTTACCGAATACGCGGCTATGAGCAGCGCAGCAGAAAGAGCAGCTCTGATCATGGTCACAATTTCTTGAGCATAGCTTCTGCCTGCCTTACTGTTTTTTGATGAGTGCGATTTAGCCATTGCAGCACCTCCCTGCCATGATAATTTTACGATTATGCCTTTCCGTTGCAGCCGAGAACATCGACTATCTTGTGTGCGACCATGTCCTTTATTGCCTGACGTGCCGGCTTGAGGTACTGGCGCGGATCAAAATGATCGGGATGAGCGTTCAGGTAGCTGCGGATGGATGCGGTCATTGCAAGGCGAAGATCGGAGTCGATGTTTATCTTGCACACTGCCATGGATGCTGCCTGGCGGAGCTGAGCCTCGGGAACACCGATCGCGCCGGGCATATTGCCGCCGTTTTCGTTGATCTGCTTTACAAACTCCTGCGGTACGGAGGATGCTCCGTGCAAAACTATCGGGAAGCCGGGCAGACGGCGCTCGACATCCTCGAGGATGTCAAAGCGAAGCTGGGGCTTCGTTCCGGGCTTGAACTTATATGCGCCGTGAGAGGTGCCGATAGCGATAGCGAGAGAATCGCAGCCGGTGCGCTCGACAAATTCCTGAACGTCCTCGGGACGGGTGTAGGACGAATCCTCGGCGGAGACATTTACCTCGTCCTCAATGCCGGCGAGTGTGCCAAGCTCTGCCTCGACGACAACTCCGTGATCGTGAGCGTACTCAACGACCTTACGGGTGAGCGCAATGTTATCCTCAAAGGACTTGGAGGATGCGTCGATCATGACGGAGGTGAAGCCGCCGTCTATGCAGGATTTGCAAAGCTCATAGCTGTCACCGTGGTCAAGATGGAGTGCTATGGGAAGTCCAGTCTCCTCGACCGCAGCCTCAACAAGCTTCATCAGATAGGTGTGGTTTGCGTACGCGCGCGCGCCCTTGGACACCTGGAGGATGACCGGAGCTTTGTGCTCTGCGGCGGCCTCTGTGATGCCCTGCACGATCTCCATGTTATTGACATTGAATGCGCCGATGGCATATCCGCCATTATAGGCTTTTTCAAACATTTCGGTAGTAGTTACGAGTGGCATAATTGATCCTCCTGTAAGAAAAATGGTGATATTGCACAATTTTTTTCAAAATCATATTTATTATAAACCTAAAACATGTTATAATCAATAATCATTATGAATTGGAGGCGTAGTTTTGGATAATTTTTTTGAGCCGCCGCTGATTGGCGCATGCATATTTGGCCAGTCGGGCGGTCCCACCGCGGTTATCAACGCGAGCGCTTACGGCGTTATCAGAACAGCACTCGACAGTGATGTTATAACAAATGTATATGGTGCTGCATACGGTATCAAAGGTGTACTTAATGATGAGCTTTATGACATGGCCGAAGAGGAAGATTATGAGCTTAAGCTCCTGCTTAACACTCCTTCCTCCGAGCTTGGGTCATGCAGATATAAGATCGCAGATCCCGAAGTGGACGACACAGACTATATAAGAATACTTGAAATATTCAAAAAATACGATGTAAGGTACTTTTTCTATAACGGCGGAAACGATTCCATGGATACCTGCAATAAAATAAGCAGATATATGGAGAAGGTCGGCTATGAGTGCCGGGTCATGGGTGTTCCCAAAACAATTGACAATGATCTGTTTGGAACCGATCATTGCCCCGGTTATGGCAGCGCAGCAAAGTTTATCGCAACATCATGCATGGAAGTCGGCAAGGATACCGACGTTTATAATACGGATATGGTCACTGTCATTGAAATAATGGGCCGACATGCAGGCTGGCTCACGGCATCGGCTGCACTTGCGACCGAATACGGAAACGGCTGCGGTCCAGATCTTATTTACCTTCCAGAGCGCGACTTTGATCTTGATCAGTTCACGGAAGATGTCACCAAGATCATGAAGCAGAAAAGGAATGTGCTTGTTGCTGTTTCGGAAGGACTGCATTACGCCGACGGATCGTTTGTGTCCGAGGCAAAGACATCCGGTACTGACGGATTTGGCCATGCTCAGCTCGGCGGTTTGGCGGTAAAACTCGCAAATTACCTGAAAGAGCGCATGGGACTTAAAAAGGTTCGTGGCATTGAACTCAGCCTTCTTCAGCGCAGTGCAGCGCACATCGCCTCGGCAGTTGACATTGATGAGGCATACTCTGTCGGCAAGTATGCCGTGGAAGCTGCGATAAATGGCGCTACCGGACAAATGGTAGCACTTGAACGTGAGGATAATCAGGGACTGTACTCCTGCAAGCCTACGCTTCTTTCACTCAGCAGCGTTGCTAACTACGAAAAAAAGGTTCCCCTTGAATGGATAACCAGAGACGGCAACTATGTTACAAACGAATTTATTAACTATGTTCTCCCACTAATACAGGGCGAGCCAAGAATTCCTCAGAGCAATTCCCTACCCCGCTACGCGAGACTGAAAAAGGTCAAAGCAAAGCCCTGCGAGAAAGAAGCTACTGAATGAAAAATTAATTAAAATGCCACTGTTTTGACAAAGCGGTCAAAACAGTGGCTATTATTTTGCGTTTTAAGGTTCAAAATTGTGCAATTTAGCATAAAGAACGCGTTAAGAATTGCGCAGGACTATAGCCAAGCAGTTACCCGTATGCTAATATACGAGTATTATTTTTTGGAGGAATAGTCATGCAGCAAAAACGTAAAATCAATTTGGCCGGTTGGATAATCATATGCATGCTGGCCGGTATCCTTGTAGGCTTTGTATTTCTGCTCGTAGCGCCGAAAAGCACTTTTACAACAGATTATCTTAAGCCCATCGGAACGATATACATAAATCTGCTTAAGTTTATGGTCGTTCCGGTCGTCCTGTTCTCAATTATGGACGGCGTAATTTCACTCAATGACCTCAAGCGTGTCGGTAGTGTCGGCGTAAGGACTTTTATCTACTACATGTGCACAACGGCTGTTGCGGTCGTTATCGGCCTTGTCGTAGTAAACTGCTTCAAGGGCTTCTTCCCTGTTCTTGACTCAAGCGTTACCGATTCGCTTGAATACACGGCAGCCGAGGCTCCCAAAGTCATGGACGTTATAGTCGGCATCTTCCCGGATAACATCCTTAAGCCCATGGTTGATGCAAACATGCTTCCCGTAATCTGCATTGCAATATTCTTCGGCGCAGGTATCCTTGCTGCCGGTGAAAAGGGCAAGAAGATCGGCGAGCTTGTCAATTGCATGAATGAAGTCACCATGAAAGTCCTTATGATGATCATAAAGCTCACCCCGATCGGCGTATTCTGCCTGATGGCTGACGTTGTTGCGGTAAACGGTGCAAAGATCGTCGGATCTCTTGCACTAGTTGTCGGTGTCGCCTATATCGGTTATATTCTGCACGTTATCATCGTATACGGATGCAGCATCAAATTCCTGTCCGGCATGAGCCCGATAGCTTTTTTCAAGGGTCTTGCCCCTGCAATGCTGACAGCATTTACCACAACCTCGTCCAATGCAACTTTGCCTATCAACATTGAGTGCTGCAATGAGATGGGCGCCGAGCCCGAGATAAGCTCTTTCGTTCTGCCTCTTGGCGCGACCATAAACATGGACGGTACAGCGATATACCAGGCGGTTTGCGCTGTGTTTATCGCCTGCTGCTACGGTGTTGACCTTACCCTCGGCCAGATGGCAATGATCGTTCTTACGGCAACACTTGCATCCGTCGGTACTGCCGGCGTATCCGGTGCAGGCATGATAATGCTGTCGATGGTTCTCATGTCCGTCGGCCTGCCTGTTGAAGGTATCGCGATAATTGCCGGTGTCGATAAGCTGTTCGATATGGGCCGTACAACGCTCAATATCACCGGTGACGCTACCGCGGCAATGTGGGTATCGAAGGTCGAGCGCAGGAAAATGGCCGCAAAAGCAGTAAAGTAAACTTGCATAATGTATGCTCCCCCGTGGCTGCGGGGGAGCTTTTTTAATCAAAAGCCGGATTTACAGCATAGAAGTTTTTCGAATCGAGCTTTTCGATCGCATTTCTCAGCCCTTCACCGAAGCGCTGATAGTGAACGATCTCCCGCTCACGCAAAAATTTTATGACATCATTAACATCGGGATCATCGGATAGCCTCAAAATGTTGTCGTAGGTTGTGCGAGCTTTCTGCTCTGCTGCCATATCCTCACTAAGATCCGTTATGACGTCGCCCTTCACCTGCATCGTTGCTGCAGTCCACGGTGTACCAGATGCAAATTGCGGATAAACTCCGGCTGTGTGATCAACGAAATATGCGTCAAATCCGGCCTTTTTTATTTCCTCCGGAGTCATCTTTCGCGTCAGCTGGTGGACAATTGCCGCTATCATTTCAAGGTGACCGAGTTCTTCGGTGCCAATATCGGTCAAGAGGCCTTTGAGCTCAGGATACGGCATGCTGTAGCGCTGGCTGAGATACCGCAGCGAAGCGCCGAGTTCGCCGTCCGGGCCGCCATATTGGCTAATTATAAATTTTGCCAACGCCGGATTGGGGCGAGATATCTTAACGGGATATTGAAGCTTTTTCTGATAAATAAACATACTCAGCCCTCCGTTTTTGCGCAGTAATCCCATGGCCAGGGATTCTTAATCCAAGTGTAGCTCTGAGCCTGAAGAAGATCGCTGTGCGTCAGCGGACCGTAGAGCTTCACATACTTTTCCTTTGCCGTCTTGGACAGGGCGAGAATGCTTTTATATAATTCAAATGCTTCTTCATCGGCGCTGTGCGTATCAAGATAAAGCGCAAGCTCCTGCGCAACGAAATCTAGAGCCATTACCTCGCCTAACGGTGTGCCGGTCAGATCGCCGGTGTTGACCATATTCATAAACGGAAGGTCAAGGCCTGGAAACAGTGTTCCCCTGCTCAGAGCCTCCGCAGTGCTGTATACAGGCTTTACCGACCGCTGCATCGGAACATATGCCATAGCAAGCGGCGCGCAATCCGGAAGCGTGCCTTCCTTGCAGCCGCAGTTTTTGTTATCATCCATTGGTGCAGTCCTCCTTTGCAACCACATTATATGGAGACACTGCCGACAATGTTAATAAAAACGCACCGGGTGCATTCCCGGTGCGCTGATCGCTGCTTTGGCTATTTGATCATTTCGATAAACTGATCTTCGTTTATAATATTAATTCCGAGGTCTGTGGCTTTTTTCAGCTTGCTTCCGGCATTTTCACCGGCAAGAACATACGTCGTTTTTTTTGAAACCGACGAGGATGCTTTGCCGCCGTAGCTTTCGATTATTGCCGCGGCCTCATCGCGCTTATAGCTGCTCAGCTCGCCTGTGAGCACAAAAGTCATGCCGGAAAATCGGCTGTCCTTAACGGCAGCTGTGCTGTCGAATGACACGCCTGCTTCGCGCAGCAGCTTTATCTGATGCTGTGATTGAGGAAGAGAGAACCACTCTACGATAAAATCGGCCGTGATCGCGCCGATATCCGGGACGTTTGTAAGCTCCTGCTGCGTGGCCTGCATAAGCTTATCGAGAGAGCCGAAATGCATGGCAAGAGTCTTTGCGGCCTTCTGCCCTACCTGTCTTATGCCGAATGCACACATAAGCCGTGCAAGGCCGGCGCTCTTACTGTTTTCAATGGCATTTATAAGGTTTTCGGCCGATTTTTCGCCCATTCGGTCGAGCTGGGCAACAGACTGCACGTCAAGCGAATACAGCTCGGCAGGGCTAACGGCTAGACCACTGTTTATAAGCGCCTGACAGACCGAGATACCGAGACCTTCAATGTCCATTGCCTCACGCGATGCAAAGTGAGCGAGATTGCGAAGACGTTGAGCCGGGCACTCAGGACTTGTACATCTGAGTGCAACTCCGTCCGGGTCACGCATAACAGGTGCGCCGCATTCAGGGCAAAAGTTTGGCATTTTGAAAGGTTCAGTTCCGTTAGGGCGCTTATCTTTGTTGACCGCAAGTACTTCGGGGATGATCTCTCCGGCTTTCTGAACAAGAACGGTATCGCCGATTCTTATGTCAAGCCGGTCTATATTATCCTGATTGTGCAGCGTTGCATTGCTGACCGTAGTTCCGGCAAGACGAACCGGCTCAATGACGGCTTTTGGAGTTAAAACGCCGGTTCTGCCGACCTGAACGACGATATCAATAACGCGGCTTTCTTTTTTCTCGGGCGGATATTTGTAGGCTACTGCCCAGCGCGGAAACTTTGCCGTGCTGCCGAGAGAGGCACGCTGCGCAAGGGAGTTGATTTTTATGACGGCTCCGTCGATATCATACGCAAATTCGCCGCGCGATTGACCTATCCAATTGATTCGTTCGCAGCATTGGCCTATCGTACTGCACAGCTTATACGGCACAACGGGAAAGCCCATGTGCTTCATTGCGTCAAGCGTTTCGGCGTGCGTACCATACGGCTCGCCGTCGGTATACTGCATATTAAAGCACACAATGTCGAGCTTACGCGCCGCCGCAACCTTCGGGTCGAGCTGACGTATAGAGCCGGCAGCCGCATTGCGCGGATTTGCAAGCAGTGCCTCTCCGTTCAGCTCTCTTTCGGCGTTAAGCTCATTGAATACGGCTTTAGACATATAAACCTCGCCGCGGACAATCAAATGCTCCGGTGCATCGACCAAATGCATCGGAAGGCTGCGCACTGTTCGGAGGTTTTCCGTAACGTCCTCACCGGTAATGCCGTCGCCGCGTGTTGCACCACGGACAAAATATCCGTTTTCATACTCAAGTGACATCGACAAACCATCAATTTTCGGTTCCACGCAAAATTCTCTGTTCTTGCCGAGCGCCTGATCCATGCGTTCGCCGAAAGCAGCGAGCTCATCGAACGAGAACACATCGCTCAGGCTTTCGAGCGGCACCTGATGGTGCACAGGCGTAAACTGCGAAAGAGCCTTGCCACCCACCCTCTGCGTGGGAGATGTGGGGGTTATAAGCTCCGGGTGCTCCTCTTCAAGCTTTGTAAGCCTCACCATGAGCATGTCGTAGTCATAATCGGATATAACAGGCGCATCGTTAACGTAGTACAGCCTGTTGTGATATTCAATTTCCTCGCGGAGCTTTTCGATCTCTTTTTTTGCGTCCATGCTCAGTTCTCCATGTTTAAATATGTATTCGGTACCTTGCCGACTATAACGGTATCTGCAACTATGACCTCGGTGACGGTTGTTGCGCTTTCTGTTCCCCACGGGATCAGCACGTCGATGTCTATCGTGACTTCAAGCACAAGCTGATATTTTGCCTGATTAATGCCGCATGAAACGACCTCGTTGCGAAAATCGACCCGAGACGAGGTGAGCATTATTATCTGCACATTTACATCGGGACCTTTGTTCAGCATGAGATTAAGACCTGTAAGATTGCCGAACGGAATACTAACATTGATTACTCCGTTGTCGGTGGATGCGATAACAGAGTTAAGTATATCCGTTGACAATGTGTTTATGTGCGCCATGTTGCTTGTTATCGCGGTCACGCTGCCGTCGGAGTCCTTATCGAGATTTACAAAGTAGTCAAACCCGTAGATACCCTGGCCTATGACCTCATTTATCGAATCGTTGACAGCCTTGGTAACAATATCGGTTGCGTCTGACACAGCTATCTGCGTTGAGAGCTTCCCAAGGAACCAGCTGGCAGCGGCACACAGGCCAAAAACAGTGACGGCGAAAACGAATATTCCGGCAGACCTGTGCCGGCGCTGCCTTGCGTACATCGGATTGCGATACCGACGAAAATACATGAGACCACCCCATGTATTATATGCACTTTTCAGCTCAGCATTTCATTAACGGCCATCATAATTCCGAGCTTGCCGGATTCATATGTTATGCCGCCCTGAACATACAGTGTGTACGGCTCACGCATGGGGCCGTCTGCCGATAATTCTATGGACGAGCCCTGAACAAACGCCCCTGCCGCCATTATGACTGGCACATTGTATCCGGGCATCTGCCACGGCTCGGGCGTAACATATGAGTCTACGGGCGCGCCTGCCTGAACTCCGTGGCAGAATTTTTTCATATTCTCGGCATTTTTGAGCGTTACCATTTGAATTATATCGTTTCTTGCCTCGTCGGGAGCCGGGGATGATTCAAAACCGATCTTTTTCATCATGGCAGAGCAGAAGGTAACAGTCTTAATTGCTTGCGCCACTATATGCGGCGCCATGAAAAAGCCCTGGAAAAGAAGTCTGTTATTGCCGAGCGAGGCTCCGCATTCGCCACCTATTCCGGGCGTTGTCAAACGCATTGCGGCGTTTTCGACGAGGTCCTTTCGGCCGACAATATATCCGCCCGTCGGCGCAAGTCCGCCGCCGGGGTTTTTGATAAGCGAACCGGCCATGATGTCAACGCCGTACTCGGTAGGCTCATGCTCGCCGGTGAACTCACCGTAGCAGTTATCGACCATAACGGTGACATTCGGCGCAACGCTCTTGACTGCGCTGCATATCTCGCCGATTTCTTCGGCCGAGAGTGCCTTGCGGTTTTCATAGCCTCTTGAGCGCTGAATTAGCACCGCCGATATCGAGCGGTCGGCGAGCGCGGCTTTTATAGCATCGAGATCGGCTTCTCCGTTCTTGAGATCGACCTGCTTGTAGTTAATGCCGTAGAATTTTAGTGAGCCGTGGCAATCGCCCTCAATGCCGATAGCGTTTCTGAGCGTATCATACGGAAGCCCCGTGACGGAAAGCAGTGTATCGCCCGGCTTGAGTATTCCAAAAAGAGCTGCTGAGAGGGCGTGCGTGCCGTTTACAAATCCAATGCGCACAAGAGCCGCTTCCGTGCAGAACACCTGGGCGTATACCTTATCAAGCACTTCCCTGCCCAGATCATCATAACCGTAGCCGGTTGTTCCGGCAAAGCAGGAGTCGGATACCTTGTTGTCCTGAAATGCGGTCATCACCTTCCGGGTGTTGAGCATTGCGATGCGGTCAACGCGCTCAAACTGAGGTCTTATCTCCTCTTCTGCCTGACGAGCAAGCTCGTATACTTCGGGTCTTATATCGTTTACGTTCATTTTAAAGCTCCATAACTATCTGTTTAAAGTATTTTCCGCGTTCCATAAAATTCTTGAATTTATCAAAGGCGGCGCATGCCGGCGAGAGCAGCACTACATCTCCGTCCTGTGCTGAATCGGCGGCAGCAAGAACGGCGTCTTTAAAATCATCGATTTTCTCGATCGGCAAGTTTCCGTCAAAATACTTCGACTTAGTAACTGCAGCATAGATTTTTTCGGTCGTAGCACCGGTTAGATACAGTTTTTTAACATGCAGACATATCTCGTCGCCAAGCTCGTCGAAGGGTATGTGCTTATCATATCCTCCGGCTATGAGTATCGGCTTTTGCTTGAGCGCGTGAAGTCCGGCTGCGGTGCGTGTGGGGCTTGTTCCGATGGAGTCGTTTATAAATGTAACTCCGTTGAGTACCCTCACCTGCTCGAGGCGGTGCTCGACGCCGGAAAAGCTCTTTGCAACGGATATACAGGTGTCATCGTCAACATATCCGTCCGTCGCGGCAAAAGCCGCCATATAGTTTTCAAGATTATGCGTTCCGGGCAGCTTAATATCGTCGGCAGCCATGATCTTATTATATAAACCGTCATGAACGCGGTAGATATAGCCGCCTGTACAGTAAACACCGTTATCCGGCTTCACGGCACGACTGAAATACGAGATGCTCGACTTTGCCTTACCTGCATAGTAAGCGGAAAATTCGTTCTCGTGATTAAGAACAAGGCGGTCATGCTCGTCCTGATATGCAAATATCGAGCTTTTAGCATTGATATAGTCCTGATAATCCTTGTGCTTATCGAGATGATTGGGAGATATGTTAGTAATAACGGCAACATCAGGCTTGCATACCATGCTGTGCAGCTGAAAAGAGCTGAGCTCGAGAACGGCAACGTCGCTTGCTTTCATATCGTCAACATCGCAAAGCAGCGGCCTGCCTATATTGCCGCCGAGGTGTACAGTGTAGCCCTGAGCCTTTAACAGCTCGGATATTATTGTTGTCGTTGTTGTTTTTCCGTCGCTGCCTGTAACGGCAAAGATCCTGCACGGGCAGAGCTTCATGAAGAGTTCCATCTCGGACGTCAGCTCCGCTCCTCGCTCAACGGCTTTTTGAAGATGCCCGTCAAACGGCATAAGCCCGGGAGTGCGGAAGATAATGTCGAAGTCGAGATGCTCAAGATAATCCTCGCCGAGGCAAAACTTTGCGCCGAGCTTTGAAAGCTCCGTGTGCTCCTGCCCCAGCTGCTCGGCAGTGCGCTTATCGCAGGCCGTCACGTCGCAGCCCGAAGCAAGAAGCTTCTTAATTAGCGGCGTGTTGCTCACACCGATACCGATAACGCAAATGCGCTTGTGTTTTATTCTGTCTATATATTCATTCAAAGTCATGCTTATAGCCTCCTGTTAACTAATATATTATACGGCGGCAAACGTTTAAAGACAAGAATTTTCTATTGACGAAAGCGTGAATAATGGGTAAAATAATCAAATGAGTGGGCCGAACGACCGCGGGTGCATTCCGAAAGGAAGTACATGAGGAAAGTCCGGGCTCCATAGGGCAAGGATAGCGGGTAACGCCCGCCAGGGGTGACCCTCGGACAAGTGCAACAGAAATATACCGCCGAGCAATCGGTAAGGGTGGAAAAGTGAGGTAAGAGCTCACTCGTCGCATGGAGACATGTTGATGCTGTAAACTCTATCCGGAGCAACGCCGTGGGAGGACATGTGATTGGCCCGATCGTCCTCGGGAGGCGGCTTGAGCCTGCCGGCAACGGCAGGATTAGATAGATGGTCGTTTAAGACAGAACCCGGCTTACAGACTCGCTCAATATACGGAAAAAACCGCCGTGTCAGGCGGTTTTTTTCTTATTCCCACTTTGCCCAGACATCCGGCGCGTAGCCGACGGTCGCCTGCTTGCCGTTGCGGACGATCGGCGTTTTGATGAGCCACGGGCATTCAAATAACTTTTCAAGCTTTGCGTCGTTTGATGCAAGGTATTGAATAAGCGGATAGTCCACGTCGTTTTGATTTATCATATTATCAAGACCGACGGCATTTTTAACGGAGTTCAGCTCTCCCCTGCTCATGCCGAATTTCATGATATCAACGAACTGATATTTTATTCTGCGCTCTTTAAAATAGCGCTCGGCCTTTTTCGTGTCAAAGCATTTGCTTTTGCCGAAGATTTGAATATTCACAGCGCCTTCTCCATAACTTTAAGAATATTATTCCTGAAAATATCACAAACAAGCTGCTCGGAATAATTGTGCCTGAGCAGCGTTTCGTATATTTTGCCGAGATCCTGAACGCCGCTTATGCCGCGCGGCGTTTCTTCAATACCGTCAAGGTCACAGCCGAGGAATACAGACCTTTCGCCGCCGAGGGACATAAAGTGATCGATATGCGCAAAAACAGCGTCAATATCGCGTCCGAGGCCGAGAAATTCGGGATATAGGTTGATCCCTGCTCCGCCGCCCCGGCGAACCAATGCCGCAAACTGCTCGTCACTGAGATTGCGCGGAACGTTGCAGACTGCTTTTGAGTTTGAATGCCCTGCAATAACGGGGCGCGTGCTTATCTCGAGCGTATCCCAGAATCCGCGTTCGGATATATGAGACATATCGAGCATTATTCCAAGCTCCTGCGCTCGCATAACAAACTGCCGGCCTTTATTCGTAAGCCCGGTACCTCCGTCCATGGCAGCACCGCAGAGCAAATTATCATGGTTCCATGTAAGATGAACAATGCGCACGCCGTGGTCATATGCAGAGTCTATGTCAGATATCTGCTCAGCACCCTCTATTGAAATAAGCGCTGCAATCTTACCATCGTTCTCCGCCGCAACTATATCCTGAAAATTCAGGCACAGCTTTGCTATGTCTGAATTTTTTTCTATCTGACGCAGGAAAAACGCAATCGACCTGTCTGCAAAGGCGACGGGATCAGGATCGTCAACGGCGCAGATCGCGAATACCTGACCTGCCGGAGCGTATGCCGCGAGCCGTTCGAGATCAAGCTGCATTTTATTGCGGCGCAATATCTCGCCCTTTTCAAGTGCGTGCGTGGCTGTATCGCAGTGACAATCAAAAACAGGAACGCTCATTATACCTCTGAAATAAGCGGCAGAATCATGGGACTGCGCTTGGTGGTCTTATAAAGATAAGACGAAACGTTGCTCTTTATCCTGCTTTTTATCGCGGACCAATCTTTAACTCCGCTCTCTTCACATGCAAGAACGGTTTCCTTTGTAACGCGCTTTAGCTCCTCAAGCATGTCTTCTGATTCCTTAACATAGACAAAGCCGCGAGTGAGTATTTCCGGATCGGACAGCATTGCATTATCCCAGGAGGAAAGCGTGACAACGATGACGACCATGCCGTCCTCGGCAAGTCTGTGCCTGTCGCGCATTACGACGCTGCCGACGTCGCCAACGCCCATGCCGTCAACCATAACGGCGCCGGACTGGACCGAGCCGTTGAGCTTGACGCTTTTCTTTGAAATCTCAATTATCTTGCCGTTTTCGGCAATGACAACATTTTTCGGATCAACGCCCATAAGGCGGCCAAGCTCGGCATGCTTTACGAGCATGCGGTATTCGCCGTGAACGGGGATAAAAAATTTCGGGCGAACCAGCGCCAGCATCATCTTCTGCTCCTCCTGAGAGGCGTGACCGGAAACGTGAAGCGCGGTGTTGCGGTCATAAATGACCTCGGCGCCCTTGTGGAACAGCTCGTCGATGACCTTGCTGATCATGTTTTCATTGCCCGGAATTGCGGATGCGGATATTATGACCCTGTCGCCGGGGGCAATGTTTATCTGCCTGTGCTCCGAAAAAGCCATGCGATACAGAGCGGACATAGTCTCGCCCTGCGAGCCGGTCGAGATTATTACGACCTTATCCTTGGGCAGCTTATTGATCTGAGCAAGGTCAACAAGCACGTTTTCCGGCGCGTTGAGATATCCCAAAACTGTTGCGACACGAAGAATGTTTTCCATACTGCGCCCGGTGATCGCAACCTTGCGCTTATATTTTGCGGCAACGTCGATTATTTGCTGCAATCTGTGAACATTAGACGCAAATGTCGTTATGATAATACGCTGATCGCAGTTTTTAAACAGCTTATCGAAAGTTTCGCCGACCTTGCGCTCGGATGCGGACAGACCCGGCTTTTCCACGTTTGTAGAGTCGCTAAGCAGTGCGAGTACACCCTCGTTTCCAAGCTGGCCGAAGCGTGGCAGATCGATAACCTTGCCCTGAACCGGCGTAAGGTCTATCTTAAAGTCGCCTGTGTGCACGATCGTTCCGATAGGCGTTTTTATCGCAAGAGCAACAGCGTCTGCAATGCTGTGGTTAACTGCAATAAACTCAACGCTGAAGCAGCCAAGGCGGAATACATCGCCGGCTTTTTTGGTGAATATCTGCGTATTGTACAGCAGATCGTGCTCTTCGAGCTTGAGCTCAATAAGCGCCGCAGTGAGCGGAGTCGCGTATATGGGAACGTTCAGGTCATGAATAACGTAAGGCACTGCGCCGATGTGATCCTCGTGCCCGTGGGTTATAACAATGCCGCGCACCTTTTCGGCGTTGGCTTTGAGATAAGAAATGTCGGGAATAACAATATCAATGCCGTACATATCCTCGTCCGGAAAGCCAAGTCCGCAGTCAACAACGATTATATCCGTGCCAAATTCAATGGCTGTCATATTCTTGCCGATCTCTCCAAGACCGCCAAGGGGAATGATTTTAAGCTTATGAGTCATATATTAACCTCCATTTGAGTGATTATTTCCGAAAACGCAAAGTAAAGGGACCCTCACGACAACTGCCCCGATACGCAGCGTGCCGTGAAGCTTTCCCCCTCTAATATTCGGTATGTAGTAATTTTTATCGTACAGGAATTATAACCTGTTTATCACATTTCAATTCTGCCCTCGAGGGCGCGAAGAAGTGTAGCATCATCGGCAAACTCAAGATTTGAACCGACAGGGATACCGTATGCAAGACGCGTCACCTTAACGTCAAACGGCTTCAAAAGGCGCGAAATATACATGGCGGTAGCCTCGCCCTCCGTGTCGGGGTTTGTTGCCATGATTATCTCTTTGATCTCGCTGTTATCGGCAGCGACGCGATGTATAAGCTCGCTTATGCGAATATCGTCGGGACCGACATGACTTATGGGCGAAAGAACACCGTGCAGAACATGATACACGCCATTATACTCATGGCTGCGCTCGATTGACAATACGTCGCGAGGCTCGGAGACAACGCATACGATGCTTTTGTCGCGCTTGGTGCTTGAGCAAACAGAACACACCTCACCCTCGGTAAGGTTCTGGCATATTTTGCAGCAGCATACATTCTTCCTTGCTTCCAAAATCGCGTTTGCAAAGCTTTCACCCTCGCCCTCCGGCAACGAAAGAACGTGGAACGCAAGTCTCTGCGCGCTTTTGCGGCCGATACCGGGGAGAGATGCAAATTTATCTATCAGGTTTTCAAGTGAAGCAGGGAAAAACGGCATTTATATTATCTCCAATAAGTGTTTATGCGTTTCTGATCGCATCAATTTGTGCTTTCCTGTCCGGCTTTCCGAAAACGGCGCTTCCGGCAACAAGAACAGTGGCTCCGGCATCTTTTACGAGCTTTGCCGTCACGGGATCAACGCCGCCATCAACCTCCAGCTCGCAGGCAAGCTCCCTTATATCTATCTCATGTCTAAGCTCGGCTATCTTAGGCAGCTGATCATGCATAAAGCTCTGCCCACCGAAGCCCGGTTCTACCGTCATGACCAGAGCCATATCGAGTCGATCTATAAACGGGTACAGTACGCTCGCAGGCGTTCTCGGCTTGAGCGCAAGGCCGGCCTTTTTCCCGTTTTCCTTAATGATATCAATAGCATCAGATATGTTCTGATAAGAGTCTGCCTCGACATGGAACATGACAAGATCGGCGCCGGCATCGCAAAAAGCCTTTGCGTATCTGACAGGCTTATCGATCATCAGATGAACGTCGAGAAACATCTCGGTCATTTTCCGCACAGACTTCAAAACGGGAATGCCGATTGAAATGTTAGGGACAAAAAATCCGTCCATAACATCAAAATGAACATATTCCGCACCGGCAGAACGTATATCTTCAATCTCGGCACCGAGCTTCGTGAAATCGGCAGAGAGGATCGAGGGCGCAATCTTTATCATATCAATAACCTCGGAAAAGCAGGCGGCATAAAATGTTGCAGCGGTAAAGTGCGCACAGCCGCTTTTATATACGGGGGCGCTGCGGTGCCCCCGGTCTGCGCACAATTATAAACATTATACAGCAATTTTGTATGAATTACAAGAGCTACAAAGTAAAATAGCAGAGGGAAACCGTGATTTCCTTCTGCTATTAATATTATTTACTATTCGGGGAGCTTACAGACATCGATCCACTCGATGGCATTTGAGTATTTATACAGCTCATCAAGATCAAGCTCAATTGCGCTGTTTGCGCTTCCGACCGCCGGGAACACGGTTTCA
This sequence comes from Firmicutes bacterium CAG:24053_14, assembly GCA_001916715.1. Classification (GTDB taxonomy): domain Bacteria; phylum Bacillota; class Clostridia; order Oscillospirales; family Oscillospiraceae; genus F23-B02. Next base: position 45,021 of record MNSZ01000048.1, on the reverse strand, counting down.
AAGCGCTTGAGGCTTTCGTCAAGATAAACGTCGATACCATCGTTTATGCCAAATGGGCACACGCCGCCAACAGGATGGCCGACTATACTAAGAACCTCTTCGGGTGCGAGCATTTTGGCCTTCATGTGGAATTTATCCTTGAACTTGTGGTTGTCGATCCTTGCGTCGCCTGCTGCGAGGATCAGGATACAGCTATCATCCTTTTTGAAAGAGAGTGTCTTTGCAATCCTTGCGCCTTCAACACCGAGCGCAAGCGCTGCAAGCTCGACCGTTGCACTTGAAACATCGAACTCACGCACTCTGTCTTCCATTCCGAACTGTCTGAAATATGCTCTGCCTTTTTCTATGGACATGCCGATCCACCTTACTTGAGAATAATTTTGTTGAAGTTTTTCTTGCCGCGCTTCAGAACTACGCCGGCTTTGAGGTCGTCTGTCGTGAAACTGCGGCCGATATCGCTTACCTTCTCGTCATTTGCGGAAATGCCGCCCTGCTGGATATTGCGGCGAGCTTCCGACTTTGAAGAGCAAAGGCCGGTGAGAACGAGCGCGCTCATGATATCAATAGCGCCGTCTGCAAGATCTGTTTCCGAAAGCTCGGTCGTCGGCATTTCGCCGGACGCACCGCAGCCGAACAGAGCCTTTGCCGAAGCCTCGGCCTTCTTTGCCTCTTCTTCGCCGTGAACAAGTGAGGTAAGCTCGAATGCAAGAATTTCTTTTGCTTTGTTAAGCTGAGAGCCTTCCCAGCTGTCCATCTTGTTGATCTGCTCGAGCGGCAGGAAGGTCAGCATACGCAGGCACTTGAGAACGTCGGCATCGTCAACATTGCGCCAGTACTGATAGAAATCGTAGGGCGAGGTCTTGTTGGGATCAAGCCATACAGCGCCGGCCGCGGTTTTGCCCATCTTTTTGCCCTCGGAGTTGAGCAGAAGCGTGATGGTCATTGCGTGAGCATCCTTGCCGAGCTTGCGGCGAATAAGCTCTGTGCCGCCGAGCATATTCGACCACTGATCGTTGCCGCCAAACTGCATATTGCAGCCGTAGTGCTGGAACATGTAGTAGAAGTCGTAGCTCTGCATTATCATGTAGTTAAACTCAAGGAAGCTGAGGCCCTTTTCCATGCGCTGCTTGTAGCACTCGGCGCGAAGCATGTTGTTTACCGAGAAGCATGCACCGACCTCGCGAAGAAGCTCAATGTAGTTAAGCGGCTTGAGCCATTCGGAGTTGCGAAGCATTATAGCCTTGCCCTCGGAGAAGTCAATGAATTTCTCCATCTGCTTCTTAAAGCACTCGGCATTGTGTGCTATTGTCTCCTCGGTGAGCATCTGGCGCATATCGGTTCTGCCGGAGGGATCACCGATGAGCGTAGTACCGTCGCCTATAAGAGCGATAGGGCGGTTTCCTGCCATCTGCAGGCGCTTCATAAGACACAGAGCCATGAAGTGACCGACGTGCAGAGAGTCGGCGGTGCAGTCAAAGCCGATGTAAAACGTGGCTTTGCCGTTATTGATCATGTCTTTTATCTGATCTTCATTGGTTACCTGCGCGATAAGCCCTCTTTCGACCAATTCTTCGTAAATACCCATTAGTTTTTCTCCTTTTTCATTATATCTTCGGCCGTTTTGGCCATGAATGCAATTATTTCACTGCAATTTATATTGCCCTTTAGATCTGCGCAGCGCACATAGCCGTACTTTTCGCGTGCAATGGCAACACACTGCTTTGCAATAGCTGCGATCTTATCCTTTGCCTCGGTATCCTGACCGTCGTTAAACGGGAAAACGAGTCCTTCGGCCATTATGGCGCCGGTGACCGCTCCGCAAAGCTCGCCGCTTCTCGCGCCGCCGCCAAAGCCTGCGGAAAGTGCAAGCGCGGTTTTCTCGTCCATACCGGTATACTCGCAGCACGCGGCAAAAACCGACTGTGCGCAGTTATAACCGCTTTTGTGGTAATCCAATGCTCGTTGTCCAATATCCATAGCTGCCTCCTGTAAAAAAGCCCCCTGTCCTAAGACAGAGGGCGTTGTAAACGCGGTACCACCTCTATATGCTCCATTCTCACGAATAAAGCCTCGGTGAGTGCATGACTCACGCGCTGTATCGGGCGCACCCGTCATCGCCTACTGACAGTTTCAGGGAGCCGCTCCAAGCCGTATTCATTCATCCTCGCTCTCCCCTTTTCAGCAAACAGGGTCTCTCTGTGCAGCAAAAAATGAATTACTTCTGCTTTTCAACGCGTTTTCGTGTGAGATTATACTAAACTAATCGTTTCTTGTCAACTTATATTTATCCGCTGCCGCAAGCTGCTCCTCGGCTCCGGCAAGGGTCGTTTCCGTGATAACGTCGCCGCCGTAGAGCCTTGCAAGCTCCATGCGTCTGCCCTGACGGTCAAGCTCTTTTACGACAGTGAAGGTTTTTCCGTCCTTTTCGGCCTTTTCGATCTTATCGTGACTGTCGGCCAAGGCTGCGATCTGAGGCAGATGCGTTATGCACAGAACCTGCTTGCCGCGCGAGAGATCGCTCATTTTTTCGCCTACGCGCTGAGCGGCAACACCCGAAACACCGGTGTCAATTTCGTCAAACACCATAGTCTCGATAGGGTCGTTATCAGAAAATACGGTTTTCATTGCAAGCATTATTCGGCTAAGCTCGCCGCCGGATGCAATTTTTGATATTCTTCCAAGCTCCATGCCGGCATTTGCCGATATAAGAAACCTGACCTCGTCGGCGCCTGTTTTATCGAACCCAAGTACGGATTCCATTGGTTCAACGGATACCTTGAACCTCACAGACGGCATGCTGAGATCACGAAGCTCACTGCAAATGCGCGCTTCAAGCTTTTCGGCAGCTTTTTTGCGGCATACAGTTAGCGCCGCAGCTTTTTTTGTGCAATTATCCTTGTGCTCATTAAGCTGTTTCTCAAGCTTTTTGAGCATGTCGTCAGAGTACTCAAGCATAGCAAGCTCACGCCTGCTATCGTCAAGTATCTTGAGCATTCCCTCCTCGTCAGCGTTATACTTTCTGCCGAGACGCCTGAGTTGGTTTGTGCGCGTTTCGATGCGGTCATACTCGTCAGGCGAGAATTCCAGACCGTCGCGAAAGTCGCGGATACGCTCGGCAGCGTCATAGATCAATGACGACGCGTTGCCTATGATTTCGGCCGTTTCGCGCAGCTCATCTGATATCAGCGCAGCCTTGCTTATGAGCGCCGACGCTTCATCGACAAGCGAGCCTGCGTTTTCATCGCAGGCATACAGTGCGCTGTATGCTCCGTCGAGCGCTTCCGTAAGCTTTTCGGAATTTCGCAAAAGGTCGCGGCGAGCTATAAGCTCGTCCTCCTCGCCCACTTTGAGCTGAGCATTTTCAAGCTCTTCTATGCGATAACGCAGACTGTCTGCCAAACGCTCCTTTTCCGCTTCGTCCATGGACAGCTTGTCCATCTCGCGCTTGCAGGCTGTATATTCTCTGTAAGCCTCACTAAATGCCGCAAGCTCGTTTGATGTTTTGCCGAATCCGTCGAGGTAAGCAAGGTGCGAATCTTCGTCCATAAGCTGGCGGCCGTCATTCTGACCGTGGATATCCAAAAGAAGCGAGCCGAGCTGCCGAAGCTGCGAAACCGTCACGGGATTTCCGCAAACACGGCAATTATTCTTACCATCGGCAGATATCTTGCGGCGTATGATTATCTCGTCCTCAGGCTCAAAATCATTATCCTCGAACCATTTTGCGGCGGCGTCGGTTTCAAAAACCGCCGACACAACGCCGTATTCGGCCCCGGTGCGCACAAGCTCGCGGCTTGTGCGAGCGCCGAGCACAGCACCGAGCGAGTCGACAATGATCGACTTACCGGCACCGGTTTCGCCGGTCAGAACGGTTAATCCCTTGCCGAACTCAATATCCGCTTTTTCAATTACAGCAATATTTTCAATATGCAGCTGTGTAAGCATAGGAGACCTCTTTATCAGAACATTTCTTCTATCTCATGGCAGAAATCCTCTGCCGCTTTATTATCCTTCATCGCCAAAAATGCGGTATCGTCGCCGGCAAGCGTTCCGGCAAGAGTTTCAATATGCATCGAATCGAGAGTCGAGCACGCGGCCGATGCAAGG